>NZ_AJLJ01000260.1 GCF_000317245.1 Fischerella muscicola SAG 1427-1 = PCC 73103 | reverse complement strand
ATTTGGCGAAATTAGAAAGCTGAGTGCAGTATTAGTAAATTGGCGTAAATTGATGTGATAAGTAGTAATTGAGAATACTCACCGCTTGATTCAACTATTTATAAAAATCATAAATGAAATCCTATTATCAAATTGCACCAGCCCTAATAGGAGCGACAATCGCACTTGTGCAAACACAAGTTGCAGTTGCTGCCCTATCTTCACAACAGATAGAACAGACCGCTAAAGAAATCACTGTGCGGATTGTTGATAGTCAAAATCCAACTGTTTCTGGTTCGGGTTTTTGATTAAAAATTCCTGGCAACACTTACACAGTTCTAACTGCCTATCACGTAGTGAAAGATACTGGTAAGTATGAAATTATTACCCCAGATACACAAACTAATGAGGTGAAATCTATCAAGCGCGTACCGAACGTAGATTTGGCTGTAGTTGAATTTAGTAGTAGTAAGAATTATAAAATTGCCAAGATAGGAAATTCAGACAAGGCTACAGCAAGCACAAGTGTATATGTAACAGGATTTCCAGCAAGAAGAGGAGCGATCCCCAACCCGCCTTTATTTTTCAACAAGGGACAGGTTCAAGCAAACGGTACAGCACAGAGTGATGGTTACAATATCATCTACGATAACGATACTTTAGCTGGTATGAGTGGTGGGGCTGTCCTCAATGAACAAGGGGAAGTGGTAGCAATTCATGGCAGGGCTGATGAGCAAGAAATAGGCGAAAAAAGCCAGAGTAAGATTATTACAGGTATAGGCATTACTATTTATTTAGCATTGCGGCAAATGTTAGCTGTGGG
>NZ_AJLJ01000259.1 GCF_000317245.1 Fischerella muscicola SAG 1427-1 = PCC 73103 | reverse complement strand
TGTGGATGTGGGAGTGCGTCCACCAGATGTTGTAGCGACTGCGCCGAAAGCAGATGACTTTTTTATCAAAGCTAACGAGAAGTATCAGCAAAAAGATTATAAAGGAGCAATTGCTGATTATACACAGGCAATTCGTCTCAATCCTAAATATGATGCAGCTTACAATGATCGGGGTGTAGTCCGCTCCGAATTGGGAGATAAACAAGGGGCTATAGCTGATTTCAACTCTGCCCTCAAAATTAATCCCAACTATGCCAATGGCTACAACAACCGGGGTTTAGCCCGCAGTGAACTGGGAGACCCTAAAGGGGCGATCGCTGATTACAACACTGCCATCAAAATTAATCCCAACTACGCCACAGCCTACAACAACCGGGGTTTAGCCCGCAGTGAACTGGGAGACCCTAAAGGGGCGATCGCTGATTACAACACTGCCATCAAAATTAATCCCAACGATGCCTATGCCTACAACAACCGGGGTATAGCCCGAGCTGAATTGGGAGACCCTAAAGGGGCGATCGCTGATTACAACACTGCCATCAAAATTAATCCCAACTTAGCCACAGCCTACAACAACCGGGGTAATGCCCGCAGTGATTTGGGAGACACTAAAGGGGCTATAGCTGATTACAACACTGCCATCAAAATTAATCCCAACTTAGCCTCTGCCTACAACAACCGGGGTAATGCCCGCTACAGATTGGGAGACACTAAAGGGGCTATTGCTGATTACAACACTGCCCTCAAAATTAATCCCAACGATGCCCTTGCCTACTACAACCGGGGTGTAGCCCGCTCTGATTTGGGAGACCCTAAAGGTGCTATTGCTGATTACAACACTGCCCTCAAAATTAATCCTAACGATGCCCAAGCTTATGTTAATAGGGGTATAGCCCGAGCTGAATTGGGAGACCCTAAAGGGGCTATTGCTGATTACAACACTGCCCTCAAAATTAATCCCAACTTAGCCCTTGCCTACAACAACCGGGGTAATACCCGCAGACAATTGGGAGACCCTAAAGGTGCTATTGCTGATTACAATACTGCCCTCAAAATTAATCGCAACTTAGCCCTTGCCTACCTCAACCGGGGTATAGCCCGAGCTGAATTGGGAGACCCTAAAGGGGCTATTGCTGATTACAACACTGCCCTCAAAATTAATCGCAACTTAGCCCTTGCCTACAACAACCGGGGTAATACCCGCAGACAATTAGGAGACCCTAAAGGTGCTATTGCTGATTACAATACTGCCCTCAAAATTAATCCCAACTTAGCCCAAGCCTACTACAACCGGGGTCTAACCCGCTATGAATTGGGAGACCCTAAAGGTGCTATTGCTGATTACAACACTGCCATCAAAATTAATCCCAACGATGCCTATGCCTACTACAGCCGGGGTAATGCCCGCTCTGATTTGGGAGACCCTAAAGGGGCTATTGCTGATTACAACACTGCCATCAAAATTAATCCCAACTTAGCCCAAGCCTACAACAACCGGGGTCTAGACCGCTCTGGATTGGGAGACCCTAAAGGGGCTATAGCTGATTTCAATGCTGCCCTCAAAATTAATCCCAACTTAGCCCAAGCCTACTACAACCGGGGTCTAACCCGCTATGAATTGGGAGACCC
Organism: Fischerella muscicola SAG 1427-1 = PCC 73103; assembly: GCF_000317245.1. Classification (GTDB taxonomy): domain Bacteria; phylum Cyanobacteriota; class Cyanobacteriia; order Cyanobacteriales; family Nostocaceae; genus Pelatocladus; species Pelatocladus muscicola_A. The sequence goes on along the minus strand of NZ_AJLJ01000259.1, from coordinate 1,997 downwards.
TAAAGGGGCTATAACTGATTACAATACTGCCATCAAAATTAATCCCAACTTAGCCCAAGCCTACTACAACCGGGGTCTAGCCCGTTACAAGTTAGGAGACAACCAAGGTGCTATTGCTGATTTTCAGAAAGCAGCTAATATTTATCAGCAACAAGGTAAGAGTCAAGATTATCAGGATGCACTCAATCGCATTAGAAAACTCCAATAGTAATAAAAACTTGGCTTTTGTAAACCCCATCGCCCCCAACCCCTCTATCCCCATCGCCCGCCGTCATCGCCCCTCCTCGTGAGGGGTTTATTGTTGCCGATTTGAAGTCGGCAGCATCCACTTGCCTAAGCAGACAAAGCTGGGCTTTATACACGCGCCCGCAAAATCCCAGGAGCGATCGCACTCCGTCCCCACTACCCCACTACACGCACCATGAACTAGCAGTTTGCGCCCCTCGGTGTACTACAAACCAGGGATGAAAAAAATTTGAAAAAACTGTACTTAGATAAATAAATCACGTAGCTCCCCCTAAAATTTAAGTATCTAGTATATAAATAGGGGGGTGATTGTCAATAAGCTTTTGGGCTAGCTGTAGTATATATGTAACATAAATCCAGATTGAAGGGTATTATCTAGCCAGAGAATAAAACCAGATAGGAGTTGTAGACAGTATCGTCCGGTGAGACTATCGGCAGTTGAGAAACGCATCAGTACTTAGTGATATGTCTTTTCTCTTTGCACTCAATTTTTAATCCTGAACCTTCTAATGCTTACTCCTCTTCTCTTTTGGCGCTTTCCTCACCAGAAAGCGTTTTTTTGTGCGATCGCACCATTGATGGGACACGACCCTCAAGACTGAATAACTCAACATTCAATAGGACAAATTAGCTATCAAATGTGACTAAAATTCCGTAAAAAACTTTTATAGCAAAATACCCAGGAGGTATTTAGTCTTTTTACCCTACAGTAGCAGGCAGAAATTGACTCATTTTAAAACCCTTTAAATAAAGGGTTTTAAAGATTAGCGGATTCCGAGAAATAAAAATTACCCGTGAAAACACGTATTAAATCTGAAGGAAGTTTTTGTAGGAGTGAGACAAGTTATCTACACATCTGATAGACTTACTCGTGCTTACCTTAGATTCAGAGGACTAATATATGCAAACAACCGATTTTAAAGACGTTATCTTCGGACTTTTCGCGGTTTCCGCGTTTATCGGAGTAATGTTGCTAGCCTTTATCGACACAAAAAGCCGCCCGGTTTTTTATGATGTCTGTAAGATGGTTATCAGTGCCTTTTTAGGTTACATGATACGAGTAAATCAATAGTCGTCTTGTGTTACAAGACGACTAGTCAATAAATAAATTAATTCAAACCGCCCTCTATTTGTTCGCAGCAAATAGAGGGATTTTCTTGGACTAGTTTATATCAAATATCTTACATTTATCTTACATTTGAACGAATTAAAAATCGTTCGCTTTCTCATAGTTGGGTTATCCCGTCATCTATTACCGCATTTTACGTATTTTGTCAACCCTCTATAGAGAGATTTTCAGAATAATATCCACTTGTGAACCCCGATTACGCTCAATCAATGGTTGGGGCGTTCGTTCAAATAGCGAGGTCTGTGATGGGCTGGAAGGCGAATTATCTGATTTTTCGTGCCGTAGTGGGTGCGATTGATAGAGGCGATTCTCGCATCGGTAAAGGGAAACTAGCAAATAACATTAAAAAGGGGATTTGTCAATAGTTTGTAACGGTTCCGCAATAAAGTCGAGTAACCGAAATGCAAAAATAAAGGGAAGAAAGTAAATGGAATATATATTAGAAAAACGGTTACTCGATTGTTTGGACTTTTTAGACCTTTTGTGCTGTAATCCAAAACTTTCGGGGCTGACAGAATCGGTCAAATGTTTACGATAAGAGACCACTATTAGAAGATTTTGTTTTCATTGATTGGATACGTTGTTGGATGCGATCGCACAAAAATTTCTGAATGCAACATTT
>NZ_AJLJ01000258.1 GCF_000317245.1 Fischerella muscicola SAG 1427-1 = PCC 73103 | reverse complement strand
AACAGGCGGTCATAAGCTACCTCAACCCAATTATCAGAGGTTTCGCCAACTACTACAGAACCGTTTGCTCTAAGCAAGTCCTCTGCTACTTTGATAGCGAAATATGGAGAGCATTGTATAGATGGACAAAAAGGCGGCACCCTAATAAAGGTAGAAAATGGATTGCCAAGCGTTATTTTAACGTACAGGGCAAAGCCGCCTACCTCACCAAGTGGGACTTTATTGCCCAAATCTCAGACCGCAGAGGTAAGCAAAAGACCATAAGTCTTCTCAAAGCTGCCTCTACTCCCATCATTCGACATGCCAAAGTAGCAGGTAAAAATTCACCTGATGACCCTACACTGCAAAAATACTGGGAAAACAGAGCCATCAAATTCGGTAAAACCCGATTTGCAAAGCATAGTTTCTATCTCAAACTGGCTGAAAAACAAGGGCATCTTTGCTCAGTATGCGGTGAATCTATCTACAATGGTGAACCATTGCATCTACACCATAAAACTCCCGTGCATAAGGGCGGCGATGACTCGCTAAATAACTTAGTGTGGTTACACCAAGCCTGCCACCAGACCATACATAGCAACAAATCCAGTAAAGAGAAACCTTTTTCAATAGCACACGACTGGGAAGCTACTGAGGCTTGAGCGGCTTGATGGGAAACTGTCACGAGCCGTTCTTAGGGGACTGCGGGGTGGCAACACCCCTATGTTACCCGA
>NZ_AJLJ01000257.1 GCF_000317245.1 Fischerella muscicola SAG 1427-1 = PCC 73103 | reverse complement strand
ACCGACAAAGCCACAACCAAACTTAATAAAGTAGTGGTGAAGACGCTGGGCAATCAGAGCGGACAATCACGGCGGGCGATCGCGCCTACCAACTAATTACACTAGTCACATCACCGCGTCCCTTGTTGTGATACTGCCCTAAACCATACTTATTGTTATGGTCATCTACTAAGGTCTGATGCCGTTTAATCCAATCGCCTACCACTTGACCATTAGAACCTGACAACTGCCTTAGTGTTACGTTGCCGATGTTGTACCAGCGCTCCGAGTTTGATGGGGCACTAGGGTGATCAGGAGAACCAATGAGTCGAAGATTATCGACATTTGGGTTGGCATTGGGTATGTCTTTAATTCTTGCAGTATGGGATTCATTACCATTTAGAGAACCCCAATCTTTGATTTTTTGTATTCTACAGATATGTACCTGGACGCTAATAATTACACGGCAGGCTTCGGGTCAAGTCGAAGTATAGTAAGGTTTGAGCGCGTAATCTATATAAGCCTGCCGTGTAATTATTCCTGTCTTCCTACTTATTAGCTATTTTTTGTTCGCTCATACTTGGGTAAGGGATTGGCTTTGTAACGTAGTAATCGCTATATCCTGCTGATGTAACTAGGTGGTTTAGCTCGCGATCGCTCCGAACTTCCTTGCTGATGTGTCCCAAGAATTTGGAAGCATACACAATCTTTGCACCATAAGAACCTTTGCACTCTCTTTCTGTCACAAGAACCGCACAAGCTGCCCTTAGCGCTTTGTTGTTGTCCTGCTTATCTCCATGTCTGAAGCTCAGTACTGGATTTTCTTGCCCAGTCTCACCGAAGTAAGCACGAACATCTGGTCTTACAAGCTGTTTAAAGGTGATTTTTAGGGGAGTGAGGTTTAGCGATCGCTTCAGTTGCAACTACACCCCTCTACAATCGCCTACAGCAAACGAAAGCCGACGGAATACAAATGTTTGTTGGGATTAAAGCCTTTTAGTAACAGGCAAAATTTTGTTGCAAATATTTGTGAAAAAGTAGCAAATCACATTTTTTTAAGGTTCTAGACTGAGAGTAGAACACACTTGTTGTGGTGTAATTTATGGAACCACTTACTGCTGGTGCGATCGCTGTTGGTACTATAGTTGCCACTAAAGCTCTAGAAAAAACAACCGAAAAGGGAACAGAAATCTTATTGGATAAAGTTGGTAAGTTTCTGGCATCTCTGAAAGAACAGTCTCCAGGAACTATGACTGTAATAGAGAAAGCTTTAGAAGAACCGATTGGTGCAATAGATTATGCTCCAGCGGTACTGGAAGTCGAATCTGCGGTGAAAGCAGATCCTAAAGTTGCTCAAGCTGCACAAGAATTGGCAACAGCAGCAGAAACTGATCCACCGTCGAATTTGGCTGAGATCCTTAGAGAGATAAAAGAAGCTGTAAACAAATCTCAAAAAGTTTCTCCTTCTTTCATCGAGTACATCAACAAAGCTATAAATGTAGCTCAAAACCAAACCATTGATCAAAGAAATAGTACTTTTAATCTTTGACTACAGTCGCCCGAATCGGAACGGGT
>NZ_AJLJ01000256.1 GCF_000317245.1 Fischerella muscicola SAG 1427-1 = PCC 73103 | reverse complement strand
CCTGTAAAACTGGATGTCAAAACCACAACTACGTACAAGGGAAATCAAACGCTCAATATCAAGTAAAAGAAGAGACACTACTATTTGAGGGAAAAAAGATTCAAGAGCATTTCGTGCGGCTTCTCCCCAGTCAGGCATCTCACCCGACTGCATTGATAAATAAGTCCAATGAGCAATTAGATAAGCTGTAAAAGAAAGGATGAGCCAGCGATACATACCTTTGAGAGTTGCTTGCCCGAAACGGTGTAAGCCAAAACGGTGTTTTGCGGTTTTAAACCACCCCTCAATCTGCCATCTGCGCTTTCCCCACCATTTAATGGTGGTAGCTTTGAGCGGTCTGGTGGATAAAACAAACCTTTTCTCTAGTTTGCCATCAGAGCGTTTGAGGTAGTACCAAGCTACAGTTACGGTCAAGTTTAAGCCGACCAAGCGCACCTGTTGCCCCTGCTTGTGCAGATGCTTTAAAACTCTTCCATCTATTAATTTACGACTAACAGCTATACCTGTAATGGCATGATATTTTAGCTTGCGTATACCCTGTAGGAATTCCACAGTGCCAAAAGCTGTGTCAGCTAAAATCATCATATTAAAGTTTAATTTTAAGGATTTGGGTAAATGTTGAACCAGTTTTAATCCTAATTTTGCAGGAGAAATAGTGCCTTTACCTCTCCAAATTCTGAAACTCCAAGGGATTCGCCACTTTCCGACAACTAAATAAATTACTACTAGATGTAGTCCACGTTTGCCATTATAAACTGATATTAAATGCTCAAATTCCTTAAATTTTCCGCATTTCTCCAAAGTTGTTAGGTCAATAATCACCTGTAAAAATGGTTTACGTCCTTTGGGTGAATGGGATAAAACTTGCTTAAGTGCCTCGTCGCGAACAACACGAATCAGGTTTCGTGTTGACCAAGGATTAATATTTAGAAATCGTGAGAGCGCGCTTGCTGATTTTGTTTGCGAGTGTTCGGGTAGAGGATGACCCTTTGCCTCTAAGAATAGACCCAGCATAGCTTCTAGGTTCTGTTTTTGATAAACCGTGGGCATTAATTCTTTAAGGCTGTAAACTAAATTTTGGGTGTTGGCAAGCATTGCCTTGCTTTTTTACAGATATACTTCACGCCCTTTTTCTCATACTTTGAGTTCCTCAATCAAACCCATAGACCCAATCGCATCCTCTACATCTTGCGTTTCTCAACCTCAACTCTGTAAGATAACTTAGTCTTCAAGATGCATATATTACTTATTACTACTTAGATAAGCGATTTATCTACTGTCATATTTTTACAGTTTTTATTTGTTATTTCTGGGTTTACCCAGTAGGTGCAAGATATCAGT
>NZ_AJLJ01000255.1 GCF_000317245.1 Fischerella muscicola SAG 1427-1 = PCC 73103 | reverse complement strand
TTTCTTGAATGCGCTCGCGTAAATCTTGTAGAGAAGAAAAGAGTTCATTTTTTAGCGATTTTTTAATGAACTGCCAAAGCCTTTCGATTGGGTTAAGTTCTGGAGAATGTGCTGGTTGAAGCAAAGGGATAATATTTTCTGGCCAGTGAATTGCCGAACTTATATGAGCGCTCGCTTGGTCAATCTGTAAAATTGCATAGTCACTGCCTAATTGCTGAGATAACCAGTCCAAAAACTGTTGAAAATATTCTCCATTAAGTTTTGGATAAACGTGAGTGAAAATGTTTTCCCGTTAAGGGAGCGATCGCGCCATAAATCCAAAAATTATCTCGTTGCCATTTAACGGATACAATGGGCTTAACTCCAGCAGCAGTAATTACTTTTCCTGTTAGGGTTTTGAGTCCAATCCTAGTTTCATCCTGACATAGATAGTGGACGCACTTTTCTTGAGCCAAAAGCTTTTTGAGACAGTTCAGAATGATACCAAGTTTTTTTTAAACTCAGACACCAACTCTTCATCCTGCTTATAGCTTTGAGGACGTGGCACTTTTAGTTTTGCTTTTAATTCATATCGAA
>NZ_AJLJ01000254.1 GCF_000317245.1 Fischerella muscicola SAG 1427-1 = PCC 73103 | reverse complement strand
AGAGAATTGCTTCCATGCAGTTTAATTGAACAAGTAAAAAAAAACGAATCTGACTTGATGGTAGTTCAAGAAATACTCACAGATTATGAATTAATTGTAGATAGCTATGAACAAGTCAGAGAAAGACCTGGAGATAAAGATGAACAAGAAAAATATTTTTCAGGCAAGAAGAGTAATCATACATTTAAAAGCCAGATGATTATTATGCCAGATGGTAGAGATATCGTTGATGTTGTGGCAGGTGAACCTGGTCCGAAAAGCGATATAACAATATTTAGAGAATATGCAAGAGAGTTTGATCCTCAACAAAGATTTAAAGGAGATAAAGCTTACCTTGGTGAAGATTTAATTACAACCCCAATTAAAAAACCGAAGAATAGAGAATTAACAACTGAACAGAAAGAACAAAATAAAGCATTTTCAGCTAAACGAATTTTTGTGGAACATCGAATTCGCTCAGTCAAAATTTTTCGAGTTGTCCAAGAAAGATTTAGGTTAAATCCCCAAAAGTATGCTGAGGTAATTTTGACGATTTGTGGATTAGTAAGGCTACGAATTAGAGCACTAATATTACCATTAGAGATATCCCCTATATCATCAGGTTGAAATTAACGCATATAACTATATATTTTTACCTAATTATCAACAGTAAATATCTCAAAGCCTTATTTTGTCTTACAGAGTAACTAATTTAAGATGATTGCATTTACAGGCTACAGACTAATCACACAAAGGCTTTGATTGTTTTCGGAGATGTC
>NZ_AJLJ01000253.1 GCF_000317245.1 Fischerella muscicola SAG 1427-1 = PCC 73103 | reverse complement strand
GGGAGAAGAAGAAAAGATCGTAGGCAAGGGTTTTGAGGTCGAATTAGGTAAATTTTGGTTGAATCAACAAACCAATCAATGGATACGTTGGCACGAACGCTACTTGGTTGTTTATTCCCATAGCCTGGCACAAAGAGCAATTCACAATCAACAGCAACGTCTACTTCAAGCACAAACAGCTTTAGATAAATTAGCTAAAAAACCAGCCGAAGACAAAGACAAA
>NZ_AJLJ01000252.1 GCF_000317245.1 Fischerella muscicola SAG 1427-1 = PCC 73103 | reverse complement strand
CTCATCTATCAGGTGGAAAACATTCTCAAACGTTATCGTGTCCAAGATTTGTTTGACACTGCCATCATTGAAGAAATATTTGAACAGACTCGCCATCAAAGGCGGGGAAGACCATCAAAAAACTCTCCATCCCAACCAGTTAATTGCATACGTTATCAACTTCACATCGAACGAGTTGATGATGCCATCCAACAAGCACAGGCTTTAGCAGGTTGGAGATTGTATGTCACAAATGCTGTGGCTGCTGAGTTAACTTTATCGCAATCTGTGATGTATTACCGGGATGAATGGCTAATAGAACGTGGTTTTCATCGTTTTAAAAGAGGTTCTTTACCTGCTTTACCTATTTACTTTCAAAACCAACACCGAATCACTGGTTTAATGTTTTTGTTAAACATCGCTTTGCGAGTTTTTACTTTAATTGAGTTTGTTGTCCGTCAAGCACTTCAACAATCCCAACAATCTTTACAAGGTCTCTATGATGGCAATCCAAAACGAAAAACGGATCGCCCTTCTGCCGAGCAACTACTTAGAGCTTTTTGTCACATCACTCTCTACTTTCTCCCTGATTCTACTATTTTTATTACGCCTCTTAATCTGCTTCAAAAACAGATTCTTGCCATCATGAAAATACCTCTCTCTCTTTATTTGCTAGAACCATTACTCTGCAAGACTTAATTCTTTTTTCTGAGGTGAAAATCAGCGAACGCACAG
>NZ_AJLJ01000251.1 GCF_000317245.1 Fischerella muscicola SAG 1427-1 = PCC 73103 | reverse complement strand
CCTGTGCGTTCGCTGATTTTGAGGTAGTAAGCGGAATTAAAAGCTTGAGGAGTAAGGAATCAGGCAATCAAAGAACTATTGTGAGATGAGAGGCTGATTACAGGTAATGTGAAGACAAGCGAATTGACAGTTTCGGGGTGCATCAATGAGTGAGGTAGAGGTAAAAATAAGTTCCGAACGGATAGACGATATTCCCTTAATAGTGGAATGGCTCAAACAGATACAAATAAGTAAATATATAGAGCAAAAGTTATCAAAACCGCACGGAAACCACCGAGGTCTAAGTTATGGTCAATTAACTGTATTACTATTGACATACATAATCACGCAATCAGACCATCGGCTATGTGCAGTAGAAGGGTGGGTAAAAGCACATCAGCAGATATTGGAACTGAGTACAGGGTGGTCAATAGGAGAAAAAGATACAACTGATGACCGATTAGCAAGATTAGTAGAAGAATTAGGCGTTCAATCACAGGCAAGGCAGGACATCGAAATCAAGTTGGGAAGACAGATGATTCGAGCCTACGAATTACCAACAAAAATTGCACGCACAGATACAACTAGTTTTAGCGTCAACCATCAAAACAACACTGAATCATCAGAGAATCTGCTGCGTTATGGTTACTCCAAAGATAAACGCCCAGATATGTT
>NZ_AJLJ01000250.1 GCF_000317245.1 Fischerella muscicola SAG 1427-1 = PCC 73103 | reverse complement strand
CTGATATCTTGTTTATTTTGATTCTGGTAGAGTTGTTTCGTCTGTTAATTGATTACCTACAACAACAACGGATATCAGTAGTAGCAGCAGTGGAAATTACTATCGTTTCTGCATTACGAGAAGTCATTTTACGTGGTGTACTGGAAATCCCTCGTGATCAAATTATAGGAATATCAGTATTTTTAGTCGTCTTAGGAGTAATTCTTATTGCTATGCCTTGGATATCTCATTTGTTTGAAAACATCAAACATCATCAAACTGACGCCACAGAAATCAACACACACTTTTTGGCTGAAAATTCTCTATCATCAGATTAGTTGTGACTGCAAATACAGCAATTTTAAGCATTCAATTCTATCTTGATAGTCTTTAAAAATTCCCTAATTATTTAATATCAAGATGGATATAAAAATCAGGTTATTTTAACATTTTCAATTACCAATTAACTGGTCATATGCTATCCTGAACTTTAGGGGAATCAAAAATGATGGGTTGCGATCGCACTTTCTTGGAAACAAAAAAGATAGTGGGAACATGTATCGCCTCACCCAGCAAAAAAGATGCTGCAAATAACTCGATAAAATAGGTGATAATACCTGATTTATGCAGTCAATTTTAAGAGTCCATAGGGATATTGAGCGTAAATTTTTAAATCTTGACTCACTTCATAATTCACAACTCCTAACTTCAGGAGAGGATCGTTAGAATGAAAATAGCCTTCACAACCAGTGATAGAGTTCATGTTAATGCTCACTTTGGATGGGCGCAAGAAGCAGATGTTTATGAAATCTCAGATGCTGGTTATAAGTTTATTGAAACTCTGAAGTTTCCTGGTAGTTCTAATCAAGATAAAAATGCTGAGAGTGATGATAAAACAGCATCAAAACTGGAAGCATTAGCTGACTGTGCAATTGTTTATGTCGCATCAATTGGTGGTATTCCTGCTGCTAAGTTAATTAAAAGAGGTGTCATGCCAGTCAGACCACAATCAGAAGAAGAAGAGATTGATAGTATTCTCAATAAGTTAGTGCAAACGCTCAAGGGTAATCCTCCACCGTGGTTGCGTAAAGCTCTACAAAAAAGTTAATTTTTGTTACTTTTGTTTCCAAAATATTTGTAGTAAGGCTAAAGCGCTACTGTAAATATCAATCATTAGGTGATCTAATCGCACATACCACAGCAAAGGTTTGTCTCTAGATCGCCGATTTTTCTGTAACCGTTCGTGGAAGTCTCCATCCTCAATTCTTGGCGTTCTTTGTGCGTCGCTTCATCCCCGCACAGTGCTGGTAGCGCTTCATTTTTATCCCTAATTTGTTATGAGTCAATACGATAGTAGTCAGGACTTTAGTCCTTTTTGATCGCTAAAGCGCTCACTACGAACTCTTCAGAGTATATGTGACGAAGTAGTAGTGTTGACAATATGCTTAAGATAAGACAAATTGATTAACATTTAAATCCTGTAGAGACATTGCAGTCCAACATCTCTACATGACTAAATTCAACATGACAATACAGCAATATCTTATGGCGAGTTAGGGAACCAAGAATCCTCTGGGATGCAAAGCCAGGGGAGTGCCAATGTGCTACTAATGTAAAGGGAGTTAATCGCGGCAAGCAAATTGCCTGTAGCAAATTAGTAAATGGTGGGAGAATTACAATTAAAAAATGTTTTCCTTTCATTAGGAGAACAGCCAAGAGATTTTTTTATAAAATCAACGGTTGGTAGGATACTACCAAAATCACCAACAAAATACCAACTGATTTGGTAAAACTATGCCGAGAAAAGAACAAGGATGGATTACATTTCAAACCTCTGAGGAAGAGCGAAAAATGCTGGAAGAGTTTTGTCAGCAATCTCAGCGCACAAAGACAGAGGTTTTGCGGGAATTTGTACGCAGTCTCAACAAAGAGTCTTCAGTATCTTCTCCAGTCTCTTCAGTTTCTCTAGTCTCATTACCAACTATTCCTAAAGCAGAAGATGTTAGTACGGAATCAACAGAAGTTGCTACCCAAAAGAAACCCTTAAAAGTTAGTTCCCGTAATGTTCTCAAAGGAGTTGTCACAAAAATCGTGAAGGGAGCAGTCAATAGTGAAGTCACACTGGAAATTGTTCATAAAGTCCAGCTAACTTCTGTAATTACCAAAGTTTCCAGCGAAGAATTAGAACTGATGGTGGGAGAAGAAGCATATGCTGTAATTAAATCTACAGACATAGTCATTGCCAAAGAATAAATTATAGAAGTATAATTAGGCACTCTTATTTTAATTATTATCTTGATTAAAATAAACTATTGAGTATTATTACTTGCGGGTAGGATTTATTTGGCGATCGCTTATCCATCTCCAAGTAATAGTTTTTGTGCATTTTAACCTGAGAAACAAAAACTGAACTTATCAATGGTAAATTGACCATCAAAAGCACAGAAAGTAATACTGTAAATCTCATCAGCCCTTAGAGATAGCCGAGCATTGGGAGGAAGCGCAGAATTGGAATTAGCGAGATTAGCTCCTGGTAATACTGTTTGAGTTAAAAGTTGGCGATCGCGATTATATGCAGAAAGCACCAAACGCTGTGAACTTGTGACCAAAGCACTAACAAATTGGACTGGTTGCAAAAAAGTAGCTTCTAAGTATCCGTCTTTCGGCGCTCCCATTAGTACCATCAAACCAGAGTGAGTCGGAAATGCAGGATTTGAAGGCTGGATGGCGATACAATTGTCAAAAACTACACCCAATTTTTGATACTGATCTTTCACAACTTCAAAACATTTTAAGTCTTCTATATTTACATAAATAGACTTAGATCTAACCACCTTTTCGCTGTCAAGTGCTGTATGCAGTTGACTGTTGAAGGATGAATTTACCATTAGATTGGAAATATCTTGGATATCAAAGTTATCAAGCATCAATTTTTGGTCTTCAAAGTTTGGCTGTTGATCAGATTGAAGACAAGCTTGCTTTAACATGACACCCCACCTCAATATTTTCTATAAAAATCATCAAATTACTAACTATTAGGCAAGACAAAATAAATTCTCAGAATGTACAAAATTTTACTTTGATAACTAATAGTTATTGGTGATTTTGTCTACAAGTATTACTGACGCTCAAAATTATCAGTATTGTTTCTGAATAGATTACCATAAACAAAAGCTGAGAGTTTTCTTCATCAGTGATAGCTGTTACTAGTATAAATATTGAATTTCTGGTATTTACAACCTAAAAAGCTTAAAACATAGAAAAAAAAATTACTGAATCTTCATAACATAGTCAGTATTTTTACATCTACTTCACCAGAAGCATCGTTTAAGAAAACCAGAATTTAATCTGTCCTTGGAGGTATGTAGGGAGAGTACGAGAGTGTGAGAGTGGGAGTGTGGCGAGTGTGGGGAGTAATGTAGAGACGCGATTCATCGCGTCTGGGAGTGTGGGGACAAGGAAGAGAATAAACACCAAACAACAAATGACAAATGACAAATGACCAAAAATCTATGTTTATACCATTAGGATTTGAACAACGCTCTGTGACTACTTCATTAGGCAGGATGGTTTACTATACTGCTGCTGGTCTACCTTGGCAAGAGAACAAAGTTGCCACTGAAGAATTAGAGACTCTGGTGTTCTTGCACGGATTTGGTGGAGGTTCTTCTGCATATGAGTGGTCAAAAGTTTATCCAGCATTTGCTAGTGAGTATCGCATTTTAGCACCAGACTTAATCGGTTGGGGTCGATCTGAGCATCCCGCACGAAGTTACACAATAGAAGACTACTTGATGACGATTCGGGAGTTTTTGCAGCAGACTTGTACTGGCCCAGTCAAAGTAATTGCTTCATCTTTGACAGCAGCGTTTACTATTAGAGTTGCGATCGCTCACCCAGAATTATTTAAGTCTTTAATTGTGACTATACCTTCTGGAATTTCTGACTTTGGACAAGATTACTCCCGCACTTTCTTTGCTCAACTCGTCAGTGTTCCTGTGATTGACAGAATCATTTACGCGACTGGAGTAGCAACAGAAAATGGTATTCGTAGCTTTCTCGAACAACGACAATTTGCTCGTCCTAACCGAATATATGAGGAAATTGTCCAAGCTTACTTAGAATCAGCCAAGCAATCAAATGCTGAGTACGCCGCTTTATCTTTCGTACGTGGTGATTTGAGTTTTGATCTCTCACTATACATTCAACAATTAACTATTCCTACGGCAATTATTTGGGGCCAAAAATCACAATTTACTAGTCCAGAAATTGGACGTCGTCTGGCTCAAATGAATCCGCAAGCAATTAAATTTTTCCAAGAGTTAGAAAATGTGGGATTGACACCACAATTAGAACTGCCAGCAGTTACAATTGGTTTAATTAGAAAATTCTTACCTCTGTTGACTGAATTACCAATACCCGTAACTTATTAAGAGAAATATACTAGTGGTCAGATTTATAGATCCCCGACTTCTTTAAGAAGTCGGGGATCTGTCTGTCTCAAGAACAACAAAAAAACTCTACCAGCAAGAATATTTTCCCTATGTCGCAAGCTTTTTAGTTAATCTTTCCTTCTCTTATGTAATTTCATTTGATTTTTCCTGAAATACATTGGAAAGAGACTGTAAATATCATTACAGACTCAAAATATTCTTTTCAGGTAATAATATTTTTCTATGGAATTGCAATTTGAATCAACAGATATATTTGCTGACATCGACCCTCGACTACAAAGACTTCTCGAACGCAAAAGCCGAGGAATAGCCATAGCTGCTACGACATCAACCGAAAAAGAAGAAGTTGCAGTGATTGCTAAAGTAAATAATCTCAAGGAATGGCTATCTATGAATGAAGTCTATCCGGGTGCTGACTTGGGTAGTACACCTAATGGTGAGCGAATTGTCACAGGTAGAATTCCAGTTTCCAGAATTAAACATATAAAAAAATCCAGTTGTGTTGTGAGTTTGAAACCAGCACAAGCACTAAAAGCAACTCTAGATATTAATATTAAAGAAACTGCTATTCAACAAGACCTCTCGCCGCAAAATTCTTTAGGACAACAGGGAAGTGGGGTTGTAGTTGGTATTATTGATGTTGGTTGTGACTTTGCCCACAAAAATTTTCGCCATGCTGATGGTTCTACAAGATTGCTAGCTTTTTGGAACCAAGACGGTCATTCTAGTCCTAAAAGTCCCTATGGTTATGGTCAAGAATATAACCGGGATGAAATAAATCAAGCTCTTGGTTCAAGTGATCCTTATGCTGCGTTGGGATATAAATTAGAGGATAGGGCGCACGGAACCCACGTTATGGATATTGCTGTGGGTAACGGACAAGGAAGTGGTATTTCGGGTATAGCTCCCAGCGCAGATATCGTGTTTGTCCAACTTTCTCAAAATGAATTTACTCCTTTAATTGAAAATGGTGAAAAAGCCGTAGAATGTTGTTTTGGCGATACGGTGGCACTATTGGAAGCAATGAGATATATCTTTGATATTGCTAATGATCGCCCTTGTGTGATTAATATTAGTCTGGGATTGTTCGGTGGCCCTCATGACGGTACAACTTTAGTTGAACAGGGTATTGATGCTTTAGTTTCCCAAAAGCCAAACCGAGCGATAGTAATTGCTGCTGGCAACAGCTACGATACAGGTATTCATGCATCGGGAACGGTGTTGCAGAATCATCACTTTGATCTCCAATGGCAAATTCCGCACCGAAATCCCAAACAGAAAGAAATAGAAATATGGTATAAGGGAGGCGATCGCTTCCAATTAGAAATTATTGCTCCCGATGGTACTAGTCTGGGTCGGGTGGATTTGGGAGAAAACGGAGAAGTGGTAGATATTGAAGACAACACAATTATCTTCTTCACTAACCGCCAGTCTGATCCGAACAATGGCGATAATGTCATTTGTGTATTTATGGAACCTGATTTACCAGGAGGAATTTGGACACTACGTCTCCACGGTGTTCAAGTCACCAATGGTAAATTTCACGCTTGGATCGAGCGTGAAGATAACAGCCAAACTCGTTTTCTTCCTCCCCACGATAATAGCCATACCCTCAACACCATCGCTTGCGGATATAAAAGCATTGTGGTTGGTTCCTACGACGATAGTAAAATCAATAAACCTTTGTCATTTTTTTCTGGTTCCGGCCCGACTCGTGACGGACGACAAAAACCAGATTTGATTGCTCCTGGTCATCATATCTGGGCTGCTGCTTCCAAGACAGCGACTCAAGTTACACGTATGTCTGGTACTAGTATGGCTGCTCCTGTTGTCACTGGTGCGATCGCTTTAATGTTGGCGGAAGCGCTTTCCTACAACAAATCACTCACCATTGATGAAATTCGTGATATTCTAATGGCTAGTACTCAAAAGAATTTTCCAATACTTGACCAGCCACAACGCTACGGTTATGGTGCGATCGACATCAATAGAGCATTGTTAACTGTGCGAGACAAGGACAGTTAGCTATGGTATTATGATTTCAGGCATAATGTAACTAAATTTTCCTGTAGTGTTATAATGGATGATTTGGTTTTAAACAAATGATGAAAACACACTTACGCTTGATTAAATGTTCAGGCGATAAACTCAAAAAAATAGAGCCGAACACGGGAGATTGGACTCGACAAAGTGAGAGTCCTCAAGATGCAATTGCAATCACGGTGAAGGTTAATGAAGATGGTTATGTACCAAATTTTGTTAACCTCCGCGCCCAAATATCGCCTAAACTATTCACGGCAACAGTCACAGAAACGGATTTATATAGATTAGAAGCAGACCCACGGGTTATATCTTTAGGTACACCCAGACGTTTACATGCAACAATTTAGTTTCAGTTCGGCTAGTTTTGTGTAGAAGAGCATCAAAACTAAAGGCACCTGTCGTTATGACGTCTATTGTGAATTCATAGTTCCTTGTCTGTTTTAAAATCAATATTTACAATTCTTTACAAAAGGGTGGGCTATAAGCTCATCCTTTTAATTTTGGGTCTTTGGGGTTTTGGGGCAATAAAATAACCCGCACAGGCGGGTAAAGTCTCTTGTAGCCGTAGACGCGCAGCGGCTACCTTCGGTAGGCGCGTTAGCGACTTCTGCAAGTAGCCACTCCGTGTCTACCCGTAAGGGTACCAATGCGCCCTTGGGCTTCCAAGAGTTGTAGCACCTGGCGTGCGATTTATAATCGCCAGAGCTGAATAAATTTTTAGCGAGTATAAGTGTTCAAGTGGACATGATATTAGGCTACTTGACACTCCCCATACTTAAAAGGCAAAGTATTCTTGCTTCACCGAGCTAATATCACCTGAATCATTAGAAGGATACGCACGAACCCTCATCAACACGTAGCACGGACTCTTGTTGAAACATACTTATATATGCCTGTCGGATTTGTGTAATTTTTTTGTTACTTTCGTTGTTGAAAGGATACAGCAATATCAAGAGCTTCGACCCCTCTTTGACCACTGTCCCGCTCGAATTCTTGAATTGACCTGTACCAGTTAATAAGGTCAGTCCATCAGGAAAAAGAGGTGTAATTTCATTGTCTATGAACCGACTAAATTCTTCTTCACTCACCATTGAACCGTCTGGTTTTGATAACCCAAAAAATAACTCGGTTCTGGCAAAATGCTCCCCATTCAACTGATTCTTACAAAAATCATTGTTGCTAATAGCTTCTGTTTTGGGAGGTTTAGCTGAGACATCTATTGCCAATGCATAGTTCAAGACTAGCCCGGTGGCTAAAGAAATGCCTAATATAGTGCGACGCATTTTTAATTTCATAATTTGCCATCAAGTCAATATCGTTAGTGACTAACGCTAAAAACGTTAGACAGTTTGTTTGGTATGTTAAGAAAACTAACTACTAAACTGAAGTAGGTGGTGCAAAATGTAAGTAGGAAATCAGACGACCTTTGTTTGAATCCTGTGTACTTATCTAAAGTGAGTTAGAGATTTACGCAGCCATTAAATAAATTTGTATTCCTTGAAGCTCAACCATAGATCATCCATGAATTATTAAAGGTGAGTACATTTTGTCAATACGTCCACGTAAAGAAATTATTTAGAAAAATTTAAATATTCAATCCTTGATACCTCAGCTTTGATACAGTAATTCAAAAGCTATGAAAATTTATTGAAAATCTAGAGGCTTCGAGTTATGAAAGTCCTTCATGGTACTTGGATACCGAATGCTGAGAGTGATTTTATACAGTCTGGCGGGTTTTACTTGTGGGTGGAAACCCTTATTGTCAAAAAGCGACAAAGCACTAAGAAAAATATTCACCCTGGACATCTGCCAAAAGAAGAATTAGTAAAATTTTTAACAGCAGAATTGGGAATCAAAGAAGTACTACCAGTACTGACACAACGGATATCTCCCAAATATTTTGTTTTGCCAACTATTAATAATCAGCCTTTACCTTCACCAGAATTAAGCAAGTATCTGGAAGCCGAAACCCCGGAAGACTATGAGGAGTTTCAATACTGGCAGGTAGATTGTTATGAAACAGTCACTTCTGCAAACGCAATTAACGCGATCAAATTACTCAATGATATTCACTTTTTAGCACTTTATAATTCCAGTGAAATTCAACTGGGTTCGGATCTCCTATTTTGGTATCATTACACACAAGCTTTTAAAGAAGTAATTTTAAAAGATCAGTATATTCCAGCACTCAAATATAGATCGTTAAATAATAATACTGAGAAGAAAACTAAACAAAAGTCTGCTAAAAAACCTGCATTTGAAATCTATGCAACTTGGGAGATTATTTCCGAGCAATACGAAGCGAATATCAAAAAATACATTGAATACATGCCACTAATTTGTGTGGCGGGTGCAACAGAACCAACAGATGCAGTTGAATTCTACGACAAAGAAACACTATTACGCCACTTTTCGGAATTTATATTGCATGATTTGCTGACTCATACTCCCTCTACAGCAGCTTTTGACAAACAAATCATTGATTCTCTAGTTTACTATTGCTTGTATCCCAACCGTCACAATCCTTTGAAAAGCGATGCAAATTTAGCAGAATATCAGCAATGGCTGGCGTGGAAAACTAAAATTACTCGCACTCAAAGCGACTCTCGGTTTCACCTCTGTTTGCAGTTGTATGATCCTACCCCAGACAATATTGATAACTGGCAAATGCAGTTTTTAGTAGCCAGCAAACAAGATCCTTCCCTGAAGCTAGCACTGGCTGATTATTGGCCTATGAGTCAAAAAAACAAAGCTGGGGTGGAGAAAGAATTTGGTAAGAACTTTGAAACTAATTTACTGCTGAAACTGGGGTATGCAGCGCGGATGTATCCTAAATTATGGCAGGGTTTGGAGAGCGATCGCCCCACAGGAATGCGACTGAGTTTAGAAGAAGCTTTTGACTTTCTCAAAGAAAGTGCTTGGGTATTGGAAGACTCTGGCTTTAAAGTCATCGTACCAGCTTGGTATACTCCCGCAGGTCGCCGTCGTGCCAAAATTCGCCTCAAAGCTTCAAGCGGGAAGTCTGCAACTAAGAGCAAAACAAAAAGCTATTTTGGTCTAGATTCATTAGTACAGTATCAGTATGAATTGGCAATTGGTGATCAAATCGTCACCCCTAAAGAATGGGAACAGTTAATTAACGCCAAGTCTCCCCTCGTGCATTTTCGTGGTCAATGGATGGAACTTGATCGCGATAAAATGCAGCAATTACTCGAATTTTGGCAATCTCACGGTAACGAACAACCAGAAATGACTTTGCTGGAGTTCATGCAACGCAGTGCAGAAGCGGGTGAAGAGTGGGAAGTTGAACATGATGAAGCTTTGTCAGGAATGATGGCGAAGTTGCAAGACAAAACCAGACTAGAACCAATTGCAGAACTAGCAAACTTGCAAGGAACCTTAAGAGAATACCAAAAACGCGGTGTATCCTGGCTGGAATATCTCGAAAGATTGGGATTAAATGGCTGTCTCGCCGATGATATGGGTTTAGGTAAATCGGTGCAGGTAATTGCTCGATTGCTTCAGGAGAGGGAGTTTTTTGAAGACACGGAGACGCGAAGAGGGGGAGACACGGAGAATTTCCCCACGTCCTTGTTACCTACGTTATTAATTGCGCCGACATCGGTGGTAGGAAATTGGCAAAAAGAGATAGCTAAGTTTGCACCACATCTAAAAACAATGGTGCATCATGGTAGCGATCGCATCTTGAATCCTGCCGACTTTAAAGCTGCAAGTCTGCAACACGATGTAGTTATCACCTCTTTTACCCTGGCTCGTAAAGATGAAAAACTCTTCACTAGCACCGATTGGCAAAGGATAGTAATAGATGAAGCGCAAAATATCAAAAATCCTAAAGCAGCACAAACTAAAGCTATTTTAAAACTATCGGCAAAACACCGATTAGCATTAACTGGAACTCCTGTAGAAAACCGCTTACTTGATCTTTGGTCAATTTTTAATTTTCTCAATCCTGGTTATTTGGGTAAAGAAGCACAGTTTCGTAAGTCTTTTGAGATTCCGATTCAAAAAGATAATGACAAAATCAAATCAACTACCTTGAAAAAGTTGGTCGAGCCTCTGATTTTGCGGAGAGTCAAAACCGACCAATCTATTATTAATGATTTACCTGATAAAGTAGAGCAAAAATTATATACTAATCTTACCAAAGAACAAGCATCGCTCTACGAAGTTGTGGTGAAAGACGTAGAAGAAAAACTCCAAGAAGCAGAGGGAATTCAACGCAAAGGTTTAATTCTTTCCACACTGATGAAATTAAAACAAATTTGTAACCATCCAGCGCAATTTTTGCAAGACAACAGTGAATTTTCCACCGAGCGATCGCACAAACTCAGCCGTTTAGCAGAGATGGTAGAAGAGGTAATTTCTGAAGGGGAAAGTTTGCTCATTTTCAGTCAATTTACTGAGATATGCGAGAGTTTAGAAAAACATATCAAACATGCATTTCATTGCAACACTTATTATCTGCATGGTGGTACTAACCGTAAACGTCGGGAACAAATGATTACTGAATTTCAAGACCCGGAAACAGAACCATCTGTGTTTATACTTTCTCTCAAAGCTGGCGGTGTTGGTATTACTTTAACCAAAGCCAATCACGTCTTCCACTTTGATCGGTGGTGGAATCCGGCTGTCGAAAACCAAGCCACTGATCGCGCTTTTCGGATTGGTCAAAAAAAGAATGTCTTTGTGCATAAATTTGTGGCGATCGGTACACTAGAAGAGAAAATTGATCAGATGATTGAAGATAAGAAAAAACTCTCTGCGGCTGTAGTTGGTAGTGATGAATCGTGGTTAACAGAATTAGATAATGAAGCGTTTAAACAATTAATTTCGCTGAACAAGAGCGCAATTTTGGAATAATCTTTGATACGGAGCCATTTACATATGAGGTATACAAAATTTTACCAACTGCTGACCAGGGCATTATGTGTGTAACACTGTGCCAATCCTTAACTAATACGTTTATGTCTATTGTTGTCGTCCGGTTGGATGAGCGAACGGGGAACGTTTTCATTTTGGCTGGCGATAATATACAAATAGAGATCTATCGAAATGGTCGTTGGAGGTTCTTGGAATGAAACCTAGCTTTGAGAGCATGACCAAGGCTGAGTTAAGGGCTTACCTAGTTGATCATCCCAACGATCAGGAAGCATTTTATGCGTTTGTTGATCGCTATACATCTGATGCAAGCTCTGAAATCTATGATATGCCTCAATCTTCAGTTGAGGTGGAGGAAGTTGCAGCCCTAATTCGTCAAAAGATCGAACAGGCAAAAGCCAGTTAATAAACAGGGCGATCGCACTTTAAACTTCAAAGATTCCGGTAATGTCACCAAGACAATTGAGTTAATGTCACTATCCTCTGAACAATAAAATCGCACAGGTAAGGGTAGAAATAAAATTAGCAGTATTATTACCAATGAAATCTATGACAAAATTTTCTCGCACTTGGTGGGGCGATCGCTTTATTAAAGCCCTAGAAGCCTTTACCGATGAAGGTAGACTCCAACGCGGACGTTCTTATGCGCGTGGTGGTAAAGTCAAAAGCTTTGAGATTGAACAAAATCATATTACTGCTCAAGTCAGAGGTTCAGTAAATCCTTATTTTGGTGTTTACAAAGAACCTACCTACCACATAGAAATAGAAATCAAAGCTATTAATAAAACAAACTGGAAACAAGCCATAGAAAAACTTTCATCAAAAGCGAGTATTGTTTCTCGACTGTTGCTAAATGAAGTTCCAGAAAATATAGAAGATACTTTTGCTGAATTAGGACTACATTTATTGCCGCACAGTCGTAAGGACTTTACAACAAGTTGTTCTTGTCCAGATTATGCTAATCCTTGTAAACACATCGCTGGAGTTTATTATTTAGTCGCATCCCAACTGGATCATAATCCATTTTTGTTGTTTGAACTGCGGGGATTATCGAAAGCAGAATTACAAGCAAAATTGGCTGATTCACCTTTAGGTAAAGCACTATCTGCGGAACTAAATAATCAAGATATTCCAATAGAAAATTCCACCTCACTCTATACAAAAGTGGAAAAACAAACTGTTACTCAAAAGCCAACTGCTAGAGAATTTTGGTTAAGCACAAAAAGGCTACCTCAAACAATAGAAGTTCCAACAAAAAGTAGTGTAGCGGCTATCTTGATTAAGAAACAGGGTGATTTTCCAGGTTTTTGGCAAAAAGATAATTCGTTTATTTCAGCGATGGAAGAATTGTATGGGCGGGTGAAGAACAAAAATCAGAATTTGATTTAGAATAATTTATCTGTATGCATCTGAGGTTCTGGTGAAAATTGTCAAAGTTACCCAGGATGACTTTAATGAGTGGCTAGACCTTACTTTAAAACTATGGCCAGATGAATCACGCGAAGAAAGACAGATTAGTCTGATCAAGATTCTCAAATCTCCTCGTGAGGCTGGATTTATAATCAGAGCTGAAGATGGAAGTGCGATCGCATTTATGAATCTTTCTCTTCGCTTTGACTATGTTCCGGGTGCTACTCACACTCCCGTTGCGTATGTGGAAGGAATTTATGTCAAAGATGAGTATCGAAAACAAGGTGTGGGTAAATTTTTAATCGATTACGCCCAAAAGTGGGCTATTGAAAATGGATGTGTGGAACTTGCTTCAGATGCTTTACTGGAGAACACAGCAAGTTATGAGTTTCATACAAAAGTAGGGTTTCAAGAAGTAGAACGAGTTGTCACTTTTATCAAGAAAATAGCTTCTTCTGAGTGATTTGTGTTCTTTAGGAAAGAATAATTTAACTTTTTGATACTTCCTTACCAAACAATGTCCAGTACATCAACTTATAAATATCTGTATTATCAACCGTATTGGGTAGTAACTCAGAATTAAATCCATGTGCTTTTGCCACAATTGAGCCAGTGAAATCACCTAAACCAGCCCAAGCGATCGCAAACGGAAAGCGTTTACCTTGTTTGTCTGGTGCAGAGACAAAGGGTAAAGTTGCAGTTCCTTCTTTTCCATCCCAGGGTGAACCGTTTTTGCCTTTTTCTGGTAAAACCTTATTGAGAGGGAAATCTTTTTCTGTTACTCCCACTACTTCTAACCCACCTGCATCACTATCTGCGGCTGTCATCAACAAAGTATTTGGGTTTTTTTCAATAAATTTCATCGCCACACCCACAGCATCATCGGCGTGTTTGACTGCTTGAATACAACCAGCTGCATGATTAAAGTTGCAGAAATTATCACTACCCTCTTCTTCTAAAACCACAAAGAAACCCTTCGAGTTCTGGGACACTATTTTTAAAGTTGCATCCAACATTTCCGCAACTGTCGGCGCTGTGGGGACATATAAAGGCAAATTTTGCTTTTTTAATTCTTCTTCTGGTGCATCGTTATAAGTATCATCGGCGGCAAAAATACCTAGCACTTTCTGAGTATTTGCTGGTAATTGCAAGAGTTCATCACGGGTATAAACCACCGTGTAACCCTTTTGTTTGGCTTCTTCAATCAAATTGATTCCGTCTTGGCGTTGACTTTGTTCGGCGGTGGCGTGTCTTCCGGCTGTCCCTTTGGGTAGATACCACATCTCGCCACCACCCATAATTACATCGACTCCAGATAGAACAATTTGCTTGGTGATTTCGGCAAATTCGCGACGATTTGCAGCCTTAGCGACAAATGCACCCGTCCCCGGTTCATGGATCATCCCGGAGTTAATAATTGCAGTTCCTTTACCTGTGGCGATCGCTTCTTGCATAATTGTCTGAGGTTGACCAGAAAAAGCGACTACAGCTTGAAAAGCTTCATTCAAACCGAAAGAATCAGCATTTACTTTCATTCCTGTGGCGTGAGTCACCGCACCAGCATTAGACGTAGCGGTGAGTTGGTTTTTCATGTGTCCCAAGTACACAGCCAGATGCGACATCTGATCCCAATTGAGTCTACCATCAGGGCCAACATAAAGCATCCGCGCTGCCCCCCAGTGAGATACACTCGTACCATCTGGATGAATAAAGATCACATTCCCTGAACGGGAGTTGTTGTTAATTGGGTTCGGGGAAGTGCAGGCTACTAATATAGCTACTAAGACAGTGGCAGCTAAGACAATTATTTTGTTATTAAATACCTTGAGCATATGTTTAATAAGGATGTGATGGTATGAGTGTAAAAGTGTGACAATACCTTACACCCTTACACCCCAATACTCTTTCTTTGGTCAATTTTCTATGGCTTTAATTAAAGACAAGTTAAGAAAAAAAGCTTGGTCTGGTGCAGTAGCCAAACCAGCCCAAGAATTTCCTCTCACACCCTTACCTGTAATTTTTGGCACAATCCCATCTGGTTTACGCGGCACACTTTACCGCAACGGGCCTGCACGGATGGAGCGGGGCGTTATGCCTATGGGACACTGGTTTGATGGGGATGGTGCAATTCTGGGCATACATTTTAATGATGCAAGTGCTACGGGTGTTTACCGCTATGTTCAAACAGTTGGCTACCAAGAAGAAGCAGCAGCAGGTAAACTACTTTACGGTAACTATGGAATGACAGCACCGGGAGCATTTTGGAATAAATGGTTTAAACCAGTTAAGAACGTTGCTAATACTAGCGTCTTAGCACTCCCAGATAAACTATTAGCATTGTGGGAAGGCGGTAAACCCTACGCCCTCGATTTGCACAACTTGGAAACTTATGGCGAGGATGATTTAGATGGGTTAACTAAAGGTCTAGTTTATTCTGCACACTACAAACGCGATCCGCAGACAGGGGAAATTTTTAACTTTGGTATCACTCCTGGGTTAAATTCCACTTTGTATATTTATAAAAGCGATGCTAGTGGCAAAATTTTTCAGAAAGTAGCCCATGAACTTGATGGCGTTCCCTTAGTGCATGATTTTGTTTTAGCAGGACAATACCTCATATTTTGCGTTCCGCCAGTACGGTTGAATCTGCTTCCTGCTTTAATTGGGTTTAGCAATTTTAGCGATGCTTTACAATGGCAACCTAGTAAGGGAACCCAAATTTTAGTCATTGATCGCGAAACGTTAAAAATTATCAATCGTAGTGAAGTGGAACCTTGGTATCAGTGGCATTTTGGTAATGGTTATGTAGATGATAGCGGTACGGTAATTGTAGATATTGCTCGCTATAAGGACTTTCAAACCAACGAATACCTGAAAGAAGTTCTCACAGGCGAAACTCATACCCCAGCTAAGAGTACACTATGGCGAATTTACATTAATCCGCAAACAGGCAAAGTAACTAATACTCAACAAATATTAGATCGTCATTGTGAGTTTCCTGGTGTACCACCCCAAAATGTCGGACAAAACTCTAGATACACATACTTATCAACTTTCCGACATGGGACAGATATTAGCCAAGAAATAGTGAATGCGATCGCCTGCTATGATCACCAAACCGAAACTCTCAGCGAAGCAAACTGTGGTGAAAATCGCTATCCCAGCGAACCCATCTATGCAAAAGACGCAGACAACCCGGAACAAGCTTGGATTTTAACAGTTGTCTATGATGGAAATTGCGATCGCAGTGAAGTTTGGGTATTTGACGCCCATCGCTTAAGTGAAGAACCAGTGTGTAAACTGGAATTACCAAGTGTGATTCCTCATAGTTTCCACGGTACTTGGAAAGCGAAAGATTAAGCTCATACCTGTTGTACAAATAGTTCAATTGTCAAGAAGTTTCGAGCAAAAGTGCAGCGTATTGTACGACAGGAGAAAAAACGTCAAGCTGAAATTCTTTGTCTACTAGTCTAAAGTCCAGATAAAATCTAAAGTATTTTTTCAAAATAAGAATTTTGTAGTCAGCTTATCTTCTGCTTTTTTTAGCCTCTGTTAGCCTTCGGATATAAACCGGATAGAGGAAAATCGATATTGCTAATGCAAAAACGTAATTTAATCTATCTATTATTGACGCTGGTATTTTTGGTTATTCTTGGCTTTTCTTATGTTTCACAGCGATCGCCTATAATCAGTTGTCAACAATCAGAATTTATTTCTACATCAACAAGTAATAAATTCTACATCAATCCAGAAAAAATCGTTGTTGAGCCTTGGCGCGGTCGGCATCATGTGTATGCTATCTTCATGATTCCCAGTGGACATATCAACGATCATTTTCTGAAAGTGACAATAGAAGGAATGGATAGCATCTGCGGAGTCATGACATATCTCGGTCAAAACTCCACAGATGGCATTAATGCCAAGCCAGGATATTATCTGAGCAAGGGATGGTTGCAAACTCGCATGGCTTTGTGGCTAATGTGTCAAGGCAAATTTAAACAGTTAAAACAGTCAGGCAATTGGATACTAGGATATACAAAAAAGCAATATCAGGCTGATTTAATTTAACAGGATCAACAAAACTAAGCCAAAGCAGCTATTGGTTGATGACTCCAACGCTGTGCAGCTTCAGCAATACGTTTTCCATAGTTCTCAGCAGTGATGCGATCGCCTGAATCTAACACAGTTTCTCCCCCACTTAAATCCATTGGGCTTTGTCCCATCACTCCCAAAAAGGAACCCAGTCTATTTACGCCGTCGGTTTTACCTTGATAAATACTTGGCAACTCTCCTACACCAATCCAAATCATGCTATGTTGCGCTGCATTAATAGATAAATAAATTAGTGTTCCTTGTTTATCTCCACTTAGAGAACTCGAATGAGTAAAACCGCCTGCTATTTTATCTTTCCATTGTTGGGTAAACCAAGCAGTACTAGCAGCATCTAGAAAAGCTTTGAACTGAGCCGCAACCCCACCCATATAGGTAGGAGTCCCAAACACAATCGCATCCGCTTGACTAAGCTTGTTTAAGATTTCATCATCTTGCCAACGCCCATTAACGATTTGCTCACCTGTAATCCTCAGTAATTCGGCTTTGGTTCCTGCAACCTGATTTGCTCCTGCTGCTACGGCTTCCGCCATTAGATGGGTGTGGCCAGAGCCAGAAAAATATACAACTGCAACTGTCGTCATGTTTACCTCAATTAGTAGTGATATTTACTTTCCGAGTTAGATACTAAAAGTAAGTACTAATAAAAGTAAAGTAGGCACTTTTTAGTAACTATCTTAAAAGTGGAGCATCCCAATTTTTTCAAAATACAAAACGAAGTAGCTCTGCGATCCTCTGCGTAAACCTCAGCTAACTGGTGCGTTTAAAAATAAACTCAAACATTTGGGATGGTATAGGGTGTAGGCGTGTAAGAGTGTAGGAAGAGTTATCAAAAATTTAAATTATGATGGTGCGAGAAGCAAACTTAGACGATGCATCAGCAATTACCAGAGTACATATAGATACTTGGCGCACTACTTATTCTGAAATTTTGCCAGAGGAATACTTAGCTAAGTTGTCTTACCAGCAACGTGAGAGTCATTGGAAACAAATGCTCAGTACAGCAGCAGAAAATAACCATTTTATTTATGTAGTTGAGAATGATGTTGGTAAGATTATTGCTTTTGCTAATGGAGGTACAGAACGGACTAATGATGCAATTTACAAGGGCGAGATTTACGCTATCTACATTCTCAAAGCTTATCAGCGACAGGGGCTTGGACGCAGATTGATACAAACTCTTGTAAAAAGGCTTGATGAATTAGGATTGGAATCAATGCTCGTATGGGTTTTGGCAGATAATTCAGCATGTGACTTTTATAAAGCCCTTTATGGTGAGCCAATTTACACCAAGCAGATTAAACGAGGCGATCGCACATTGAATGAAATCGCCTATGGTTGGAAGGATATAAGAGTTTTAATTACTGAAAATAACTGTTAAATCCAAAATTGGAGCTTTGAGCTTGGATATTTGATTTCAAAGCTTGGATATTTGATTGCAAAGCTTGGATATTCAATTGCAAAGCTTCGACATTCAATTGCAAAGCTTCGATATTCAATTGCAAAGCTTCGACATTCAATTGCAAAGCTTCGATATTCAATTGCAAAGCTTGGATATTCAATTGCAAAGCTTCGACATTCAATTGCAAAGCTTCGATATTCGATTTCAAAGCTTGGATATTCGATTTCAAAGCTTCGATATTCAATTGCAAAGCTTGGATATTCAATTGCAAAGCTTCGATATTCAATTGCAAAGCTTCGATATTCGATTTCAAAAACAAACTCAACTATATTAGTCCTATTCCATTTTGAGCAAACTCTTCTACTGTTTTGTGTGATAACTCATGAGTTGCCATCGCTTGCAACATTGCTAATGGTAAAGTCAGATGGTGCGCTCCAGCTTGTAAAGATGCTGCTGCTTCTTGGGGTGATTTGATGCTAGCAGCCAAAATCTCAACGTTACTATCAGCCAGGATACTTGCCATATCTCGTACTAAAGCAATACCATCACCCAACAAACGAGTAGCACGGTTGACGTAAGCGATCGCAATTTTTGCACCTGCTTCTTTTGCTACTACTGCTTGGGAAGCACTGTAAATTGCTGTAACTGAACAAGTAATCTGGGGTGATAATTCGGCTACTACCTCAAATCCTAATGGCGTGGCTGGTATTTTCAGTATTGTTTGTTCACCAATAATCTCAAAAGCCTTTTTTCCCTCTTTCACCATGCCACCAAAATGAGAGGCAGTTAATTGATAGTAAAGCGGCCCGTTTGTCAAGGTGACTAATTTTTTCAGCGTTTTCTCTGGTGAGAAATCACATTGAGCTAAGAGTGTGGGATTTGTGGTGATCCCTTTAACCCAACCCATGCGCTTGGCAATTTCCGCTTCCGATGCGATCGCCGAGTCTAAATATAATGCCATGAATTACACTCCTGCACCCTTTTTCTGTAATTCTAATTCAATGCGATCGCCTGACTTAGGTTCTATCACCTGGGTAGAAAGATTATTTTTCGCCAATAACGCCCGAAATTCCTCAATGCTTCCCTTGGTTTGCAAGAAATTTGCCAAAAATCCCACAAACGTGACATCACCTCCTGCTGCTGTGGGTAGCATAACTTGGGGTTGCAACCATTGAGCTAGTTCAAGAGCATTTTTTCCACCCCTGATAAATGATCCAAATATGGGCAAAGTCAAGTCAACAATCGGAGCAATGACAACATCAATAGGGGCTGCTGCTTGTAGCGACGGAGAATGATATCCGTGTGGTTCGTAGTAAATAGTCAAGTTGCTGGGCAACTCTTTGAGGATGTAACCATTTTCTACCAAAGTGGGGCCGATGGGTGAACCAGGAACTGCCTTGATTTCTACACTTGTATCTAAAGTAAAGGTTTCATTATGAGCAAGTACTGTGATTTGGGTGTAACCTAGCTGCTGTACAACTTTGGCAGCATTGGGAGAAGCTACCACTGGAATATTATGGTCAAGTTGTTTGAGTGTTGGTCTATGGGCATGATCTTCTAGCCCCTGAGACAGCAAAATTAAGTCAATATTTTCTGGGATAGGACGATCTTGAGTTCGATAACCTTTAAAAAACCAATCTTGATTGCCAAAACTCAACTTATCTACTAGCCAAGGATCAATGAGTATCCGTTTGTCTGCAATTTCAACTAGCCAACTGTTGCTGTCTAAGTATGTTAATAGCATGATAATTGTGTGACTCTAATAAGTTAATAGCTATATTTATTATGAATTGTGTGAACTGCTTTCAAAAACTTAAGGCTTTGACGACTATAAACAATTAAAAGCGAGAAAATTTGATTAAGAATATAAATTTTTTGTTTTCCTACTTAATTTTTGCCGCAATCTATAATACTATTCAAAAAGTGCCAGGGTAGTACTACTACTGTTGAAAGAAAGCTACCAAAATTCAAATAAGCTTTTAAAAGATTTTAAGTGTTTGTCTATTTAGTTACATTTTAATCCACTTAGTTTCAGTAATTATCAGGTGAATATATTGTATATGAAACCTAGTATTGCATTGGTATTTCAGTGAGATTGAAAAACTGATTCATTATTCAGCACTAAATATTTGCAAACAGCAGTTTGCACAATTCGACGGTATCTGAAAAACTTGAATTTATACCGAGTAAATGTATGCTGAAACATGCTGATGAGTTAAAGTTGAAGATAGACTCAACTTTGCAAGAATTACCTTTGTGGGAAGTAGAAGTTGAACTGAATTTTTTCGGTAGTGACTTGGTGAAACCATTTAAAGATGAGCCTTTACTACCAGGAATAATCATCACTGATAATCATCAATATGTTGGGATGATTTCACGGCGTAGGTTTTTTGAACATATGAGCCGTCCTTTTAGTTTAGAACTATTTTTAAATCGCCCCATTGCAACCTTCCTCAACATTTTTCAAATCGAAGAGGAATTTGTTATCTCTGAGACAACTTCTGTGATGGAAGCGACTTATTTAGCATTGCAGCGATCGCCTGAATTTGTCTACGAGCCGATTATAGTCAAAACTGCATCAGAAAAGTGTTGCTTACTCGATTTTCACCAGTTACTTTTAGCCTATTCTCAAATTCATGCCTTGACACTTTTTCATTTACAACAAGCACAGGAACAAACAAAAATACCAAACACAGATTTTCGTGAACTTCAACAAATCAACATTAAATTATTACATCATGAAAAAATAACTGCTTTAAAGCAAATAGTTTCTAGCATTGCCAATGAAATCAATAATCCTGCCAACTTTATTGCTGGAAAATTAATTCACGCCAATCGATATATTCAACAACTACTCCAGCTAATTCATTTATACCAACAACAATATCCCGAACCAACAGTAGAAATTCAAAGAGTAATTAATCAAGTTGAACTAGATAATATTACTACCGATCTTTCTAAGCTCACAGATTCAATGAAAGTAGGGATTGATCGGATCAGACAATTCATCCATGCTTTACGTAATTTTTCGACAGAAGAATCTGCAAAAAAATCAGTTGATATTCATGAAAGTATTGATAGCACATTGATAATTTTGCAAAGCCGTCTCAAATCTAAAACTCATGGTCAAAATATTACTGTCATTAAGGAATATGCCAAACTACCTTTGGTAGAGTGTTATCCAGGACAAATGAATCTTGTTTTCATGAATATCATTAATTATGTAATTGATGCTTTTCCAGCAAGTAATGAGTCTGGGCTAATAGATGGGCAGAAAGACAAAAAAAGTAATTTATTACCAACTATTCGTATTCGCACAGAATTATTAAATCCAAAGACAGTAATAATTCGTATAGCAAATAATGCAGCGAAAATACCCGAAAGAGTTGAGAAAACAATTTTTGCTCCCATTTTAAATTCCAAATCAAATTGCAAATTAACGGAATTGGAATTATCTATTAGCCATGAGATCATAGTTGAAAAACATGGTGGACAACTGGAATGTATACCTGCCTCAGAGCAAGGTACTGAATTTATAATAAAAATTCCCGTTATGTCTAATTATTCTTAGTATCAAATTCTGGTCATCAGTTCACATTGCTACTGCAATCGCAACAATTTAGTTAATACCCATTGCTGACCTCAACTGATAATATAAGTGTTCAAGCGAACATGATATAACTATGTCTTCTGGCATCTACGCGATCGCACATATTGGTGATTTTAAGCTTTTTGTTGGTGAAGCTAGCAAACTGAGCCAAAAGTGGCCGCCTATACTGGCTCAACTCAATAGCGGTACATTTCCCCATGCCATATTACAAGAGGTATGGAACACAGAAGGCGGTAAGCGCTACTTTTCGTTTCACACAAAAACAGAAATTATTAGCGATCGCGATATTTTAGGTATAGAAGAACTTTTGACATTGGGATAATATCTGATACCATTTCACAAAAATCCTGATACATAAAGTCCAGATCCCCGATTTCTCAACAGAAGTCGGGGATCTTGTGTCTGAACACAAACTCTAACCAAAAATACTACCAATAGAACGAACTAAATTCTGTGGTTGCATAGCATCAGTAGCTGCGGTGGGTTCATAACCGCAGTGAACCATACAATCTGCACACTTAGGATTACCACTCGCACGCCCGTATTTGTTCCACTCGGTTTTTTGCATTAGTTCATTGAAAGTAGCATAATGTCCCTCATTCAACAAATAACAGGGTTTTTGCCAACCCAGAACACTGTAACTAGGACTACCCCAAGGTGAACATTCATAATCTTTCTCACCAGTGAGAAAATCTAAAAAGAGTGGATTGTGGTTGAAGTTCCAGTTTTTCTGACCTGCTTTATAAGGAGCTAAAATTTCTCTAAATAAGGCACGTGTTTGTTCTCGCTTGAGAAAATGTTCTTGATCTGGCGCCCACTCATAGCTATAACCAGGCGAAATCATCATCCCATCAATATTGAGTGTACTTAGGAAATCAAAAAACTCCTGCATTTGTTTGCAATCGACACCCTCAAACACAGTAGTGTTAGTAGTCACACGAAATCCCTTGGCTTTAGCAGCACGTATCGCTTGCACCGCAGTGTCAAAAACACCCTTGCGATTCACACATTGATCATGCCAATCTCGCATTCCATCGAGATGTACACTGAATGTTAAGTAAGGTGAAGGTTTAAATTTATCTAGGCTCTTTTCTAATAACAAGCCATTGGTACACAGGTAAACAAACTTTTTGCGCTCAATCAATCCCTGCACAATTTCGTCAATCTGAGGATGTAGCAGTGGTTCACCGCCAGGAATAGAGACTATGGGGGCGCCACATTCTTCGGCTGCTGCAAAACACTCCTGTGGAGTTAGGTTACGCTTGAGTATGTCTGTGGGATGCTGAATTTTGCCACAACCAGGACAGGCGAGGTTGCAACGAAATAAAGGTTCCAACATTAAAACCAAGGGGTAACGTTTACGACCTTTTACACGTTGGGTAACTATATATTTACCGACTTCTAATGCTTGCTGTAGATTAATAGCCATTAAAGCTTACTCCCCACTCTTGGATTTAAATAACATTGTGCCGTAAGTCTGTGGTTGTAGTGAGAGATACTGAGTGGGAAGTGGAGAGTTAGAAATTAGACATCGACCGAATTTAATTATTGCGTTACCCACAATGCTTGTAGAGACGCGATTAATCTTGTAGAGAGACGCGATTAATCGCGTCTCTACATGTGGCAAAATTACCCTGCGGGAACGCTAAAAGCGAACGCGTCTCTACGATATTTTTCGCCAGATGTCTATTAAAATCCCATCGCCGCAGCTACAGCGTCAACTTCCGCCTCAATACCTTGTTTAAATTGACTGTTGCTGTGTTTAATGGCTGTATCTGGGTCTTTTAAACCATTACCAGTGAGGACGCAAACCACTGTTGCACCTGTGGGAACTTGGTCTTTAACCTGCAACAAACCTGCGACAGAAGCAGCGCTGGCTGGTTCACAGAAAATTCCTTCTTCTGATGCTAATAGACGATAGGCGTTGAGGATTTCGTCATCGGTGACAGAATGAAAATTCCCCATACTGGCTGATTTGACAGCTACGGCTTTTTCCCAACTAGCGGGATTACCAATTCTAATGGCTGTGGCGATGGTTTCTGGATGAGATATTGGTTCTCCTTTCACTAAGGGCGCTGCACCAGCTGCTTGGAAACCCATCATCCGAGGTAAGCGATCGCACTTCCCAATTTGGTGATATTGACAAAATCCCATCCAATATGCTGTGATATTTCCCGCATTACCCACGGGAATGCACAGCCAATCGGGAGTGTTACCTAAGACATCAACAATTTCAAACGCTGCGGTTTTTTGCCCTTCTAAACGGTAAGGATTAACTGAATTCACCAAAGTGACTGGATGAGTTTCAGCCATTTCCCGCACTATTTCTAAAGCACGGTCAAAGTTACCTTTAATTGCCAGTACCTCTGCACCATACAATAGTGCCTGTGCCAATTTACCTAGCGCTACATAACCATCGGGGATCAATACAAAAGCCCGCATTCCGCCACGGCGAGCATAGGCTGCTGCGGCGGCTGAGGTGTTACCTGTACTAGCACAAATTACCGCCTTAGCTCCTGCTTCCTTGGCTTTGGATATTGCCATTGTCATACCCCGGTCTTTGAAGCTACCAGTGGGGTTAAGACCGTCGTATTTGACAAAAACACGTACTTGTCTGCCAATGCGTTGTGCGATCGCAGGCGCTGGAATCAAGGGAGTGTTACCCTCCAGCAGGGTGACAACTGGTGTTGTTTCGCTGACAGGCAAGTAGTCGCGATACTGCTCTATAAGTCCGGGCCACGGTTGGCGATGAGATGTAGTTGCAGACAGGCTCAAGGTCACGAGTTTTCAGGGCTTGTTATGATTAAATATTTTTGGGTGTTGAGTGTTAGGTGCTGGTTGTTTAGAAACCACCAAACACAAATAACCACCAACAAACAATTTATTCGTAGAATGTCAGTTTATCGTTTTAGATGTATCTCTGGGAAGGTTCGCGCCACATTTTTTGACACTTCCAAGCACTCGACACATCCCAAAATTTTTATAGCCCCAATCCCAGAGGAACAAAGTTATTTTTTTGTTGTCTTTGACTACACATGAAAGATGGAGTTACAAGGGAAAGGAAAAATTATACATTTTTTTAATAATTCTTTAAACTTTCCTATTATAATATCTTTGATGGTGTGAGTTAAGTTACGGGTAACTTAGTAAGCAATGTCTACATCTAGTATTTCTGAACGCGAATCTCATACAGCTTGGGCAACAAAGCTAGAAAAGTGTTTTAATCAAGTAGATCAGCAAGTCAAATTTATGCACTTGCAAGCAGAGGTGGATTGTCTGCTACAGCAGTTGCAGAACTTGAAAACTCAAAAATTAGCAACTACTGACACTGAAGAATAACAGCACCGAAAAAAAGCTCGTCTCTGACAAGTACTGTTTAGAGATGCCACTGGTGTATAGCAACTCTGGGTATTCATAGTTGTATTGATTGGCATTCTCTACCAGTACATTCAACTCAGCAATTTATTGTCAGTTTGGCGATCGCTACTGAAAAAGTATAGAAAACTTTACTTAAAATAAATAGTCAATTTATTAATTTACTTACCAGTTAGTTATTAGCCAAAAGCTAGCTATTGATAACTGGTAACTGATAACTATTCACTGTTCACTGTTCCTCTTGGGTGACAGGTTGTACCCATGCAGGCAAAAGTTGATTTAGCCAAGTGACTTGATCAGGATTGAGCATCAGTTCAATACTAACCCAGGCAAAAGCCGCGACTAAGCAAGCGCTACCTAATAAGATAGCGATCGCTACTTTTGATGCCAATCTAGAGGAATTTTTCTGAGTCTTGACTTTACGACGCAGAAGCGGACGCCCATCTGGGTGAGAAGTTTGTGTGGGAACTTGGGATTTTTTGACAATTCGTTTTTTAGTTTTGTTCACAGCAGATGATTTTGGTGCTGGGTTTGGTGGGCGGTTAACCATACTTATTTTTTGGTAAATCTAGTAAGATTTTTGGTGATTTTTTATTTTATACTCCCGTTATTGAGATCTGCCCAGAAAGAAAAAGTGTAAATTTGTACAGTTCGGTAATTTTACTAATGACGTTAACAAGGTATTTTTAATAAGCTCTATCGTTGAGTGTGTGTGAGCAAAGTGTAAAAAGTTGAACGAAAGTCAAAGTAGGGTAATTGCGTACGTATTAGTAGCGATAGTTAACGGATTTCCCACGCCAGCGATCGCTATTCCCGTAGAAAAGCTGGGAGAATTAGCGGAGAGTTTTTCCTCTAGTTCTCCTCTTTCTTTGGCAGTATCAGATGATCCGATGGCGCAAGTGACATCAGTATCTCAACTGCGGGATGTACAACCTACAGACTGGGCATTCGGTGCATTGCAATCTTTGGTGGAAAGATATGGTTGCATTGCAGGTTATCCCAACCAGACTTATCGTGGCGATCGCCCCATAACTCGCTATGAATTTGCAGCTGGACTGAATGCTTGTTTAGATCGAGTCAATGAATTAATCGCCACAGCGACGAGTGATTTAGTTACTCGCGAAGATTTAGTGACTTTAGAAAAATTACAGGAAGAATTCGCAACCGAATTAGCTGCTGTACGAGGTCGAGTTGATAATTTAGAAGCCCGTACTGCTGAAATTACTGCTAACCAATTCTCTCCAACAACCAAACTCAGTGGTTTTACGATAGTTGGTATTCAAGGACGCACTGATAACCGTGCTGACATTAATCCAAGAGACGGTAAAAAAGATACAGATAATACTGGTACAAATATCAGTGTCATTAACTATAGCCAGCTATACCTAACTAGCCAATTCACTCCCAATAGCTATCTATTGACAAGTCTCATAGCGGGTAATGGCTCGACAGCACCGAAGTTAAGTAATGATGTTTATCTTGGTTACGAATACCCTACAGATAATCAGTTAAGTATATATGACTTGAATTTTCACTGGCTTGTTACTGACAACTTAGCGATTGTAGCAGGAGTACAGGGTATAAATATGGCTGGTGCTTTCCGTGGTCCCAACCGAGTAGAAAGCGCAGCAACAGGCCCATTGTCATATTTTGCCCAAAGGAACCCAATTTTAGATATCGGATATAACGGAGGTGGTATTGCTGTTGATTGGCAATTTGCCAAACGTGCTAGTTTACAAGCTCTTTATGCTAGTAACACACCTGCCAATCCTAGCAAACGTAGCGGCTTATTTGATGGTAACACAACCACTGGTGTGCAATTATTATTGACACCATCTGATAGTTTTGATGTCAGTTTGTATTACGTGAATAATTATTCATCAGATGGATGTTTGCTGACTTACGTAGGTGATGATTGCTTAACAGCAGTTAACCCCGATACTGGCAACTCAGAACCATTACAAACTAATGCTATTGGTAGTTCTATTAATTGGCAAATATCACCCCAAGTAACTTTAGGTGGTTGGTTTGGTTATACAAATTCTTACATTCCTGGCAAATCAGGAAATGTAGAGACTACAAATTACATGGTGTATCTTAATTTCCCTGATTTATTTGCCAAAGGTAATTTAGGTGGAATTTATTTCGGACAACCTCCCAAAATAATAAGTAGTGATTTACCTCTAGGAAATAATGTCCCTGATTATATAAATACAGGTTTAGGGCGTCCAGGGGGTCAGCCAGGAACAACCCATCACATCGAAGCTTTCTATCGTTTTCAGATCACAGATAATATTAGTATTACACCTGGAATTATTCACATCTGGGAACCTGGTCACACTCCCGATAGCGACTCAATAACAATAGGCGTGCTGCGGACTACCTTCATTTTTTAGATTGAAAAATTTTATTTCTCTTGAATTTGTATTTATAAAGAGTTCATAAAATCATTTTATTTTGAGCAAAATCCACGAAGTAATAAGCTTTTCAACAAGCAAAAAATAAATTTTATATTTCCGAGAATTTTCTCTGGTTGAAACCATTCACAAAAAGATAAATTGTTGAATAGTTGTTGAGCCATGCATCACAACGTATTTATTACAGGTGTATCTATCAACCAAGATTGTTTTTCTCGGCTGAAGACCAAAAGACTATTTAATTAAATAAATAGTAGTCAATCACATTAATTTTGATAAGTCGTGGGTGTTGATCTCCCCGACTTCTTAAAGAAGTCGGGGATCTGTAACCCCTCATGCTTAACGTGACTTAAACAAATTTTGTAACAAAATTAATTAACGCAATGTGCCAATATCTTTCTAATCTACTAGCATTATTTCTAGTAGCTAGTTCTACTATGCTGGCTATTCCCTGCCAAGCTCAAAATTTTCCAGAATCCAATTTAGAAAATAGCAATCGTAATGTAATACCCACATTGTCTCAATTTGATGCTACCAATATAAATATAAAATCTAACTTAAGTAATGATGATAATTCTAGCAATAATCAGCTAGAACTGATTTCTGAGTCAACTAGTAATGAACCAGTAACCACTAAAGCTAATCGACGCATTCCCATATCTAGTAGAATCTTTGCTGTGCCTTCAATGCAACAGTGAAGTATAATCTAACCGTGAAATAAATTTCCAGCTGATAGTTTAAACCTGCTCAAACAGGTTTAATTTTAAATAATAGTTTTAATGAACCTATTTACTTATACCTTCACGCCTTTATACTCTAACTCCAATTTTTCAATACAGATTTGTTCGTAGCGTTTACCTGCGCTTTCCCAAGTGAATTCATTTTCAATTAATTTTCTACCGTTATAAGATAATTCATCTCTTAGTTGTGAGTTACTAAATAAGTGACTAATGGCGCTAATATATTCAGCTGGATAATTTGCTCGAAGTGCGGTGAGGGGAACATTTGCACCATCTACAGCTAATCCTTCTAAACCGCGATCGCTTGCTACTATTGGTGTACCAGCAGCCATTGCTTCTAAGGTTTTATTTTTAATTCCAAATCCTGTCCGCATCGGTACAACGCAGACAGTGGCTTTATGCAAGTACTCTACCATCGAAGGTACACGTCCGGTGACAGTAATTCCTGGTTTTGCTTGTAGTGCTAAAACTTCTGGTACAGGACGAGAACCAACGATATCAAAAGTTGCATCTGGATAACGTTGTTGAACTTTGGGTAAAACTTCGTTGCTGAAAAAGCAGACAGCATCTATATTGGCTAAATTATCCATTGCACCGATAAAAACTAAACGGTGTCCTGCTGGATCTGTGATGCGGTACGGAAATGACTCTAAATCTACACCATTGGGAATGACAGTAATCTCAGCATCAGGATTGAACTGTTGCAGTTGAATTTTATCTTCTTGTGTTGTCACTGCGATCGCCGAAAATTTAGAGCAGTAGCGTTGTTCATAACCTCGTAACAAAGGTAAGTTGATTCTATCTCGCCAAGGATTTTCAGAAATCCCAATTTCTAGCTGGTTGCGACAGGTTCCATAAACGGAACTATGGACATTAACTATAGTTCTTACCTGTTTTTTAAAATGGGGTTTTATATAAATTTCATTAGCGCTATGTTCGCAGGTAATAACATCACATTTGCCTGCTTGTACAAAATTATCAATCCACTCTTGCATTTCCACAGAATATCGATTTAAGACACTCGGCGGAATTCCATCTCGCAAAAAATTAGTAAAACGTTGAATTTTCTTTACTATACCGCCACTAGCGCGTAAATCAGGAGGACGGTTAAATACAACTAAATTATTTACCCAATTTTGTAACTCTGTAATTTCTGCATCTGTGACATCAGCTTCCCGTTGAGTTACCAGGGTAATAGCATGGTGTTGATGAAGATACTTGAGTAAGTTAAATGTTCGTACCTGTGTTCCTCCTCGCGTTGGTGGATAAGGAAAAGTAGAAGATAACATCAAAATGTTCATAAAGTGATTTATTTGGGAACAATATTGAACAGTACAGTGATGTATATAGAATGACCTGTTGATACAGTTTATGTCATCATATTGAAATCTATGTATTTGAGCTACTTATAAATTCAATCTCAGAACCATCTTTCCGTATGAAAAAAGCTGGTATTTATACTCTTGCCAATGATGCTGTTTATGATCAGTTAGTTGCATTGTTAAATAGTATTGAAAGAAATATTAGCCCAGAGATGCCAGTTTGTATCATTCCCTATAATCAACAATTAAATAAAATTACAGAAGAAATTAAATCTAGACCTCATGTCAGTCTTTTTGACAATTGGGAGTCAATTCAACGTTGGGATGATTTTGTTAATCAAGTATGGGATGCTCATCCCAGAGCTAAAGAATCTCAGTTAACTCGTCCTGGCTGGTATAAAGGTTTTGTCCATAGAAAACTCGCTGCATTTGATGGAGATTTTGAAAGATTCATATTTTATGATGCTGACAGCTTAGTGATGAAACCAATTGATGATGTTTTAACAAAACTAGACAATTACGATTTAGTTTTTGATGATTGGGAACATGACAAGCCTGAAGCGGCTACAGATATTAATCTTAAACTTGCAGCAAGTGCAACTAATCTTAGAGAAGCTCAATTGCGTTCTAGAATTCATTGCAATAGTTTTTTTGGTTCACATCAGGGACTATTTGAAAGGGAAGAATTAAATAATTTAATATGTCGCCTAATTGATAAAAGAGAAATAGAATGGATTAATCAAAAGTTTTGGTGGTCAAGTTCAGCTTTATTCAATTACATGACAATAGATAATAAATATTCTATATTTAATTATACTCTTAGCCCTAATGAGAAAGACAGAACTGGAAACTGTGCAAATGCAGATGCATTTGTAAATATTGACAATATCCTTTACAACCAAGAGGATTTAAAACCTATTCATCGTATTCATTACATGAGCTATCCTGCAAGTTACTTTGCTCGTTTATGTTGTGGTGAAGATGTTGATATTCGTTATCGAGAGGAGTTTTTATATTATCGATTTATTAAACAAATAGAGCAGAAACCACAGCAATTAAAACCGCCAAGCATGATGGCAAAAATGCATCGATTATTTAAAAAAATAATGAATAAAGTCAAGAGAGCTATTACTTAACTTGTTTTTTAATTAAAGCTATGAAAATTATATTTTTTGGCGAACAAAGATAGGATATTATGCCTAAAGTTAGTATTTGTATTCCAACTTTTAACCGAGTTAAACTTTTACCTTTTGCTATTGACAGCGTACTACAGCAGACTTACGAAGATTTAGAATTAATCATCTGTGATGATGGATCATATGATGATACACCCAAATTAATTTCACAATACACAGATAAGCGAATTATATATATTCGACATTCGCAAAATATCGGTAAAAGTAATAATATGCAGTCTGGTTTTGAGGTTGCTACAGGTGAATATTTTATCAAGTTTGATGATGATGACAGATTAACACCAGATTTTTTAGAACGTACTGCTAAGATTTTAGATCAAGATTATAGTATTGATTTTGTTGGTACTGATCACTGGATTATTGATATTAACAACATTAGAGACGAAGCAAAAACTCAAGAAAATTCTCGTTGTTGGAGTAGAGCAAATTTAGCAGCAGGTATTGTAGATAATTTATTAGAAATAGTCTTTATCCGACAAAGTTTCCAAATTGGTGCAACTTTATTTCGTCGTCAAACTTTGTCAGAGTTAGGGTTTATGCAACCTAATTGGCAAAACTGCGAGGACAATGATTTATTTGTGCGCCTCGCTTTGGCAGGTAAGAAGGGTTATTATTTACCAGAGTTACTGATGGAATATCGCGTACATGCGGAACAGCAAGGAATAAATCGCGCTATTCCTTATTTGCAGGATAAATTGCGGTATTTAAGTAATTATAAATTTGAGTCAGAGAAGTTAGAAAAAGTAAGGCTACAACGTCTTACAGAAACGCAGTTATTGTTAGGTTTGCGGTTAATCGAAACAGGAGAAATTCAAAAAGGTAGAGAGTTAGTTGTCGCAGGTAAGTCTTTTTCTCACCTTAAGGCATGGACTGGGTTAGGGTTATCGTTGTTACCCAAGGGTGTGAGAGATAAGGGGTTTAAGGTATTGCGACAGGTGCGGGGTTGAGAGAAAATCTGTGGGGAATCTGGCATTTTCCCGTTAAATTTGATCTTTTTTTTGATCTTTGTGAAGTACCCTACCGCACAGGCGGATGGGGTACTTCACGTCCCGATAGTCGCTTTTGCAAAAATCTTCCTGTCAGTGTTGGCAACAAAACTTCAGGTAAGATAAATAATCGAGACAATACTTCCTCAACATCATGGGCAACACATTTGGACATCTATTTCGCATCACTACATTTGGCGAATCCCACGGCGGTGGTGTGGGAGTTGTAATTGATGGTTGTCCTCCTCAACTAGAAATTTCCACCGAGGAAATCCAAATAGAACTTGATCGCAGACGTCCAGGACAAAGTAAGATTACCACGCCTCGCAAAGAAGAAGATAAATGCGAAATTCTCTCTGGAGTATTTGAAGGCAAAACTTTAGGAACACCGATCGCCATTTTAGTCCGCAACAAAAACACTCGCCCCCAAGATTACGATGAGATGGCACTCAAGTATCGTCCTTCCCATGCAGATGCAACTTATGATGCTAAGTATGGCATTCGTAACTGGCAAGGTGGTGGTAGATCATCAGCACGGGAGACAATAGGTAGAGTCGCAGCTGGGGCGATCGCCAAAAAGATTCTTCGTCAAGTCGCCAATGTCGAAATCATCGGTTACGTCAAGCGCATCAAAGATTTAGAAGCTGTTATTGATCCTGACACCGTTACTTTAGAACAAGTTGAAAGCAATATAGTTCGCTGTCCTGATGCTGAATGTAGCGATCGCATGATTGAATTAATCGAAGAAGTGCGACGGGAAGGTAATTCCATTGGTGGTGTAGTCGAATGCGTAGCACGCAATGTACCCAAAGGTTTAGGCGATCCTGTTTTCGATAAATTAGAAGCAGATCTAGCTAAAGGAGTCATGTCTTTACCTGCTAGCAAAGGATTTGAAATTGGTTCTGGTTTCGCCGGAACTCTCCTAAGTGGATTTGAACATAACGATGAATTTTATATTGATGAAGCAGGTGAAATTCGCACCCGTACCAACCGTTCTGGTGGTATTCAAGGCGGAATTTCCAACGGTGAAAATATTATTATCCGTGTAGCATTTAAACCAACTGCAACGATTAGAAAAGAACAGAAGACTGTAACTAATGAGGGTGAAGAGACGGTTTTAGCAGGGAAAGGGCGTCACGATCCTTGTGTGTTACCACGTGCAGTTCCGATGGTTGAGGCAATGATGGCTTTGATTTTATGTGATCATCTATTACGACATACTGGTCAGTGTCGAATTATATAACTGATATATCCTATACTCAAAATGTACTTTGATAGTTAAGAGTTTTCCTGGTGCTTCATCACATAAGTTCTGAAGGATTACGAAGGGACAGATCCCCGACTTTTTAAAAAAAGTCGGGGATCTGTAATTCCTCAGAACTAATGAGACAAACACTAGCCTTCACTTCATCTTGCATCAACTACTCTAAATTTGCTCTCAAACCTAATTAAAATAAACATGTAACTTGCACTCCACAGGAGTATATCTGTGCAGCCTGATTTACTAGGCTTGGAAATAACTAAGGGAGAATTGAAACGTTTAACTGGTGTCAAGCCAGAACTTTTCCTCCTACTTTCGATGATGAAAAACCGCGAACAGCGATTTGCATTTTTACTGAAAGAAGTACGGGAAACATTACTTTTG
The DNA here is from genome assembly GCF_000317245.1 of Fischerella muscicola SAG 1427-1 = PCC 73103. GTDB lineage: Bacteria > Cyanobacteriota > Cyanobacteriia > Cyanobacteriales > Nostocaceae > Pelatocladus > Pelatocladus muscicola_A. The sequence continues at coordinate 2,211 of NZ_AJLJ01000250.1, read as the reverse complement.
ATTTTGTTAATTACCGGATTGATTTATGCGTTAATTACTCTCACACTTGGTTCACAAATTGGCTTAGGAATTATCTTGCTAATTATTGTAGCAATTGCAGTGGTAGTCGGGCGTTGGTTGTGGCGACGTTTTCGTTATCCCAAAGCATTCATTATTCTTTTAAATGCAGTTGATAAATATCATGCAGAGGTGCAAGCAGTAGATAATTTTGACCAGCAAACCATCTCTGAAAACTTAGAAAATAATAGTCATGAGCGAGAAACTATTCTTGCTGCGCTGCAATTGGCGAGAGAAGATTTAGTTCGTGGTTTGAAAATCGAGCGAGTGTTAAGAGATAATAAAAAATCGCTTACTGATCAACAAGAGTTGTCTGTCAATAATTTAACTAATCTCCAAGCCTTACAAGTTAGTAGTTCAGCAGGTCAATATGCTCAAATTCTCAATCAATTATTGCAGATTGACTTAGATGTACAAAGCCAGATAAGAAAATTACAGCAGTCGCATTCTTAATATAAAAATGACCATAAAACCAAAAATAATCGTCCTTGATGATGATCCAACTGGTTCACAAACAGTCCACAGCTGTTTGTTACTCATGCGTTGGGATGTCGATACTTTAAGCATGGGATTGCAAGACGATGCACCAATTTTCTTTGTATTAACAAATACAAGAGCCTTACCGCCTGAGTCGGCTGCTTCTGTCATCAAGGAAGTTTGTCAGAATTTGCAAACAGCTTTAGCGAGTGAAGGAATTCAGGATTTTCTGATTGTCAGTCGTTCTGACTCGACTTTACGGGGACACTACCCGATTGAAACCGATGTGATTGCTGAAGAACTCGGCCCTTTTGATGCTCATTTTTTCGTCCCGGCTTTTTTTTGAAGGCGGACGTATTACCCGCGACAGCATACATTATCTAATTGTTGATGGTGTTCCTAAACCTGTTCATGAAACAGAGTTTGCCCGTGATTCTGTTTTTGGCTACCATCATAGTTACTTACCCAAATATGTAGAAGAAAAAACACAAGGACGGATTCATGCAGACTCCGTAAAAAGATTTTTACTTGCAGATATCCGTAATGGTAGTTTAGAAACCTTGATGAGCCTGAGTGGAAATCAGTGCTGTGTTGTAGATGGAGAAACTCAAGCGGATCTAGATCGTTTTGCCCAAGATGTTTTAGCAGCAGCAAGTCAAGGTAAACGTTTTTTATTTCGCAGTGCTGCCAGTATTTTAACAGCTTTGGCTGCTTTACCCCCGCAAGCGATCGCACCGGAGAATATGGCTGAGTATGTACGCAATGGCAAACCAGGAGCTGTAATTGTCGGTTCTCATGTCAAAAAGACAACTCAGCAGCTAGAAGCACTACTACAAGCAGAAGGTACATTCGGGGTTGAAGTTGAGGTGGCACGTTTATTGGATGATGTTGATCAATCTGCCGCATTGTTAAGCGAAGCCCTCGAAAAAGTTCACACTGCCCATGCAGGCGGTAAAACACCAGTAGTTTACACCAGTCGGCAAGAACTTACTTTTAAAGATGTGAATACACGCTTAGAATTTGGGACTAAAGTTTCCCGTTTATTGATGGATGTCGTTAAGGGTTTACCAGCAGATTTAGGATTTTTAATTAGTAAAGGTGGTATAACTTCTAACGATGTCTTGAGTACAGGATTAGCCTTAACTTCTGCCCGTTTACTCGGTCAAATCTTACCCGGTTGTTCAATGGTACGGACTCCATCTGACCATCCGCAGTTTCCAAATTTACCAGTTGTTCTATTTCCAGGTAACGTCGGTGATGCTAATGGCTTGGCAACTGTATATCAAAGGTTGAGTCAAGAGTAAGTACTCCCAAGGGCGCACTGGCTTGGCTACACAAACCAAGTTCCTATGCGCGGACTAACCCAAAATCAAGAGTTTTAAACCCACGTAGGTGGGGTATGTATAGCCAAGCCACTGCGTTGGGCGGCTCTACCGACTTGTAGCATGTGGCGCGCGACTTCTAGTCGCCAGGTGCAAGATATCAGTTTTAACTGATATCTTGCATCAACCCCGTATCCCGCCTCAGAATTAATTGGTGAGGCTAATAGCATAAGTCCGTTAAAACGGACTCAAACACTTTCCTAGTCAGATAAATCTGACTTTAGCTATTAGCCAATAAATTTATTTACTGGCGGGATGAAAAGCTGATGCAAAATATGAGAAACGAAACTTTTGC
>NZ_AJLJ01000249.1 GCF_000317245.1 Fischerella muscicola SAG 1427-1 = PCC 73103 | reverse complement strand
ACAACTCGCAAACGAAGCTTTTGTGACTCGTAAACTAGCTTTTGCAACTCGTAAACTAGCTTTTGCAACTTGCAAACGAAGCTTTTGTGACTCGTAAACTAGCTTTTGCAACTCGTCATTTTCAAAGACGGATACGCGATTTCGTGATGCCGTTTTTAGGATCAGTTATGGGAACACCTGTGTTTTGAAAATTTGTCAGAGTATCCGCAACAGTAGCTGATGGGTTCCTTTGCTTAAAAATAGCCCACGCTCCTGTAACATGGGGAGCAGCCATCGAAGTTCCGTAGAAGTTACTGTAACCACCACCCGGAATCGAAGAGTAGATTGCTTCTCCTGGAGCCAAAAGAGATAGAAATGAAGCACTATTAGAATAACTCGATACTTCATCAACAGCACCGACAGAACTACCGTCTTTAGTAGAACCGACACTAATTGCTGATGAGATGCAACCAGGGAAACTCAGACCGTTAGTGCTACCGTTATTTCCGGCAGCAATTACAGTCGCAATTCCAACAGAGCGGAGATTATCAATAATTGCCTTGAAGTTTTGATTCGTTGTATCACAGTTACTCGTATAGTTACCCCCTCCTAAACTCATGTTAGCTGCTGCAATTGTGAAGTTGGAACGGAGGTTATAAACCTGTTCTAGACCTCGTATTTGATCACTCAAATAACTCAAGACACAGGGTGCGGAAACCGGATAGCACTGGCTAGCAGAATTAAATCGAGAGAAGATTTGAACCGCAATGATTTTAGCGTCTTTGGCAACCCCAGAAAAGTTAGGGCCTTTGCCCGCAGCAATTCCAGCTACATGAGTACCATGATTGCAGTCATCAATAGTAGTGGGGCAATTCACTGCGGAGCCAGTTCCTACCTGTTGCAGCGATCCATTTGGGCATAAAGTTGTACTTTGATAAACTAAATCAGTTGTTGAGTAACAGGCTTCTGAAACTACTTTGCCTGCTAAAAAAGGATGGTTGGAATCTATACCTGTATCTAAAATAGCAATTGTTTGCCCTGCACCTGTATATCCACTTTCCCAAGCGCTATTAGCTCTAGTCACAGGAATACTTTCTGTCAGTGTCACTGCTATAGCTATGTCTTCTTGAATACTAATGATGTTGGGATCAGATTGAAGAAGCGCCAAAGATTGAGCATTGAGCTGGGCAGCAAAGTAAGGAATTGTCTTAAACTTGATGATTGCACTAGGATTGTCACCTGAGAGTTTGCTCAAGACAACATTTTGGATGCGAGCGATCGCTGTTCTTTGACTCTGAACTAAAGTAGTTGTTAGCCTGCCTTCAGGTATAAAATTTGTTTTTAAACCAATGATGACTCTGACAGTGCCATATTTTTTGGCTTTAGAAATTAGGTGATCAAAGTCCAGAAGATTGGTTTGTTCCAAGCTATTAACAGAAGGGCTGATTTGAGCATGAGCAGGAGCTACCAGCGTTTTTAAGCTTACAAGAACTATAGATAAATATGAAAAACAGGAAAAATATAATAAACACGAGTGGATTATCAAACCTAATCTCATTACTTATAATCCTTGTCGGACAAAAACCCTTTTAAACAAGGAACTTATATTATTGGAATTTGCACAAAAAGAGAACTACTAGTGCAACTTATAAAATCAAAATTACCTCAGAAGCTGGTTTGGATCGTATTTAAACGGAGACACAAGAGGCTTTTGTTAGATAAATTTACACATAATTTCTATCGTTTCACTCTAAAATCTGATAGATTTGGCGACCAGACGAGGATGACAAGTCAGACAAGGGGAAGGATTTTTATCAAGAATTTTGGGAAATGATATAACGGATCAATATTTGTCTCTTTTGTGTTTTCCTGTTCCCTTGAAGCCAGAGGTGTTGTGGATGAACCAGTTTTGCAAAGAATTCTGTATAAATCGCGTTGTACAATTGTTGGAGCCACGATTTCAGTAGTTTGTTTCAAATCGTGCTTCCAAATTCTTAAGAGAATTTGTGCTAGATTCTTATACCAAGCCAGGGTAAACATCTATCATTCACGTGAGCTTCTAAAGACAGAAAGAATTTCTGTCTCGCTTCTGTTTGACAATTTACAACTTTCAACAACCCAGTATCAAAGACAAATAATTTAAGATTATTAATTGCTCAGTTTTTCTTTTAGGCTAATGCTACATGACTTCTGATTCTGCTATGCCCGATCTCAAGTCACATTCTGCTGTTGATGATGCAGAATCAATCTCCAGCCTTTCTGATGTAGAGGTAAAGTTTACTGTTTCTGATCGAGATCAAGATACTGTTACAGAGACTGATTCTGTTGTGGATGATACGGAGTCTACTTCTATACTTCCAGAAGCGGAGATAAATTCTGTTCTGCTGTATTTAAAGTCCAATTCTGTGATTGAACTGGAATCAAATTCTGCTGTTGCTAGTGTAGAGTCTGATACGGTTGGGGATGCAGAATTGGATGTTGACCTCTTGCATAAAGAGTTACCTAAATCACCTCCAGCGGAAAATGGGGTGAAGAAAAATATTCAAATTCAGATGAAAACAGAGGAGGGAAGATTCTTATTAATTTTGCCTACAGAATCGCAGCTGTCTGGCTCGGAACGAAATTGGAATGATATTTGGCAACAATTAAAAGTACGACTTCATGGTAGCGATCGCTTAACCGTACCGAATACTCCTGTGCATTTAGTAGCAAGCGATCGCCTTTTAGATGCAAGACAACTGCAACAACTCGCCGAAACTTTAGGGAATGTGCAAATGCAACTGAAGTCAGTTGCTACCAGTCGTCGCCAAACTGCGATCGCAGCTGCGACAGCTGGTTATTCTGTTGAACAAATACAACGAGAAAATATTCTTGCTTCTAATTCTAAAGTCAGCAACAAACCTTCAAAAGATGCCCTTTATCTAGAGATGACGGTGCGGTCTGGTGTAGAAATTCGCCACCCTGGAAGTGTCATTATCTTAGGAGATGTAAATCCAGGTGGTATCGTAGTTGCAGATGGTGATATTCTCGTGTGGGGTCGTCTCCGAGGAATTGCTCATGCTGGTGCTGGGGGTAATCGTGAGTGTCTGATTATGGCCTTGCAAATGGAACCAACCCAATTGCGGATCGCAGATGCTGTTGCTAGAGCGCCAGAAAAATTACCGTTACAATTTTATCCCGAAGTGGCATACGTAACACCACGAGGAATTCGTATCGGTAGGGCTAGTGATTTTTCTAAGACCCTATTTAATCGGATAAACCAAGAGCCATGAAGCTCTATTGTTATATATTTACAGAAACATCATCGAGCGCGTTTTTGTCATGACTCGCATTATTGTGATTAGCTCCGGTAAAGGAGGCGTGGGTAAAACCACTTGTACAGCCAATTTAGGCATGGCCTTAGCAAAAATAGGGCGTCAAGTAGCATTAGTTGATGCAGATTTTGGCTTGAGAAATTTAGATTTGTTGCTAGGACTAGAAAATCGCATTGTTTACACGGCGGTAGAAGTTTTAGCTAGGGAGTGTCGCCTTGAACAAGCATTGGTAAAAGACAAGCGTCAACCAAACTTAGTCTTGTTACCCGCGGCCCAGAACCGTACAAAAGATGCAGTCACTCCTGATCAGATGAAGTTATTAGTGAATGCACTGGCACAAAAGTATCAATATGTAATTATTGATAGTCCCGCAGGTATTGAAATGGGGTTTAAAAATGCGATCGCCCCAGCCAAAGAAGCATTAATTGTTACCACACCTGAAATCGCTTCCGTCCGAGATGCCGATCGCGTCGTCGGGTTATTAGAAGCACAGGGTGTCAAACGTATTCATTTAATAATTAACCGGATCAAACCCGCAATGGTACGGGCAAATGATATGATGTCTGTGCATGATGTTCAGGAACTTCTGGCAATTCCTCTAATTGGGGTGATCCCGGATGATGAGCGCGTTATAGTCTCTACCAATCGCGGCGAACCTTTAGTATTAGCAGAAACTCCCTCTTTAGCGGCTACCGCCTTTGATAACATTGCTCGCAGATTGGAAGGTGAAACTGTCGAATTTCTTGAACTCGACTCACCAAACGACAGCATCTTCTCTCGTCTCAGAAGATTGTTGTGGACAAAAATAATTTGATGTTTTCTCCATCTGTCCATACCTAGCAGCAATGATCATTGAACTTTTAGAACGATTATTTACTCGCAATTCTGACGTTAACAGTCGCAATCAAGTTAAACGTCGCCTCCAATTAGTAATTGCTCACGACCGCGCTGATTTAAGCCCCCAAATGATCGAAAAAATGCGACAAGAAATTTTGGATATTGTTTGTCGCTATGTCGAAATCGAAACCGAGGGTTTAGAGTTTTCCTTAGAAAGCAATCAGCGAACAAGTGCTTTAATTGCCAATGTCCCTATACGTCGTGTTAAAGAATCTGATTCTACAGAAAATAAAGACAATAAAGAAAATAAAGAAAAAAATGAATTGGAAAGTAGTGAGATTACGTAGTTATTCGCATTTTTATTAAGTGGTAGATAAAAAGATATTAGTTAAATTTAAGGTGTGCTATGGCATTCCTAAATTTTTCATGATCAACAAGATCCCCGACTTTTACCCTCTGGGAAGCCACCCTACAGGTGTCTACAAAAAGTCGGGGATCCTTGACTATTAGCCTGCAAAGATTGCTCCGCCTGGTGTCATGATAGAGGAACTCATCATCATTATTTCGATGATATATGCAAGTCAAAGATTTAACAGTTGAAGAACTTAAGCTTCTAATCTCAGAAACTGTGGCGGAAACGCTTCATACTCTGTTAACTGACCGTGAAGAGGGGAAGGAACTAAAACCAGAAGTAAAGCAACAACTACTCAACTCTCTAAAGAGAACCCAGACTGGAGAGCGGGGAGTTTCGGCTGAGGAAGTGGCGAGAAAGCTTGGACTGACTTGGTGATGGGCTATAACGCAATACGCTTGGTGTTAAGGATTTTTGGTACAAAAAATTGGTGTGTAGAGACGCGAAATTACCCTGCGGAATTTTGCTACGCGTCTCTAATCATATCTTGCATCAGCTTTTCATCTCGCCAATAAATAAATTTATTGGCTAATAGCTAAAGTCAGATAAATCTGACTAGGACGGTGTTTGAGTCAGTTTTAACGGACTTATGCTATTAGCCTCACCAATTAATTCTGAGGCGGGATATGGGGTTGGTGCAAGATATCAGTCTACAAAGAATTGTGGGCTTAACACCAAGCGTATTGGGCTATGTTGAATTTACACCAACGATGATGCTTCTAAAACTTCTTGTCGATAGCGTTTGAGATGTACCTACCCTGATTTTAAAGTATCTATAAGTACATTAAATTTGAGATTGAATTTGATTTAGTAATGCATAAAAAGGTTGCCAATTGTCCTCTTGAGTAATTGGTTCCCAAATTGATTCAATCACTGGTCTTAAAATCACAGTTTGAGGATTATAACAAACTAAAGTTTGAGCTACTTTCTCTATCTCTTCTGGTGTCAAATTGGTTAAAATTCTGTGATATATTCCCGACCAATGTAAAAATAATTCTGACCTACCTAAAGATTGCCCAATTTCTGAATTGTTGAGAATAACACTTGCGTCATCCCTCCATTTGCTAGAAAAATTAGTAGCTAAATCTGCAAAAAAGTGATGATAACTAACTGGATAATGCTTTAAGAAATTAAGAGTTGCTTTTAAAAGTTCTTCAGCTTCTGGATCAGATAAATTCTCAAACCCTAATTTTTTGAGCATTAAATAACGATATTCGGCTAAATAATAATCATCAAATTGTGCTAAACCAGCTTCCATATCAGTTTGAGGAATCACAGCTTTTAATGCTTCTTGGAGTGCTTCCAGATTCCACTTACAAATCTCTGGTTGATTTATATAACAATAGCGTTTGTAATAGTCAAAATATGCGGCAGTGAAGAAAGGATCATAATTAGGAATAAAAGCATAGGGGCCGTAATCAAAACTCTCCCCTGTAATTGACATGTTGTCAGTATTGAGAACCGCATGACAAAAACCAACTGCCATCCATTGTGCAACTAATTCTGCTGTGCGTTGAACTAATTCTGCATAAAATAAAGCATACTTATCTTGTTGATCATCTAAATCTTGATAGTATTCTTTAATTACATGATCTAATAGCTTTTTGGTTAAATCTGGACGGCGGAAATACTGTAGCCGTTCAAAAGTACCAAAGCGAATATGTGATTTACTCAACCGTACCATTACGGAAGAACGAGTAGGAGAAGGTTCATCACCGCGCCACAGAGATAAACCTGTTTCAATCATGCTGAGACATCGGGAAGTACGTACACCCATTCTATGTAACATTTCCGCAGCCAAAACTTCACGAACACCTCCCTTTAATGTCAGCATACCGTCGCCACCACGAGCATAGGGTGTTCTACCGGAACCTTTTGTACCGAAGTCGTAAAGTTCACCATCAATACCACGCACTTGTCCGTAGAGAAAACCTCTTCCATCACCTAGTTGGGGATTATATTCACCAAATTGATAACCGTGGTATCGCAGTGCTAATAAAGGTTTGCGTCTTTCAAATTTGCCAAAAGCGGTAATAAAATTTTCGTCTGTCACTGCTTCTGGATTTAATCCCAGCTTTGGTAACAACGCATCATTGCGCCAGCGCAGAATGTGTTGAGGAAATTCCGCAGCTGCAACCTCATCGTAATAGTCATCGCCTAAAGATTCCAAGGCGGGTTCGTAGTTAAGACTAAAAAAAGGATTTTTAGAATTAGTGTCGTCGGAAGTTTCAGCCAGAGTCATTATGAGTACAACTTAGTTTATCTTCTCTTGATCATAGTCGCAGATGGGAGGGAGGGAACACGAGGGACAAGGGGGAGAAGGGGACGAGGGAGAATGACAAATGACGAATGACAATTGACCAACAACTATAAATTATCTTGGTTGCCAATCGGGATTAGTTAAGCTTGTTAAAATATGATCTTGCCATTGTCCATTAATTAATAGGTAATTGCGGGCGTATCCTTCTACGACAAAGCCTAATCTTTTCAACAAATTCCCACTACGCTGATTATGAGGCATGTAATTTGCCATGATGCGATGCATATTTAGTTCTTTAAATATATATGCGATCGCAGCTTGCAAACCTTCTGTCATATAACCTTTACCTTGTTCAGTTTCTGCAAGACCGTATCCAACATTGCAGTATTGTGCTATTCCTCGGACAAAGTTACTAAAATTTATAGTCCCTATAATTTTTTTCGGATTTTCTTTGACAAACATAAATAATCGTAAAGAAAAGTCATTGGCAAGTTCATGTAAATTTAGTTCTAGCTGTAATTGCCAATACTCTTCTGTAAAAAAACTATTACCCCAAAGAGGATAAAAGGGAGTAAAATAAGCTTTATTTTCAGTAAAATATCGGATAATTTCAGGTATATCTTCTTGGGTAGCCATTCGCAATAGCAGGCGTTCAGTGACAATTATTGGTGGTTCAAGTTTCATATCTCAATTTGTTGTGAATTTGATTAACTTGAATAACATTTTTTTGTATCTAAGACTTCTTTCATCCCAACCGCAGTTGGTATAAAACCTTTACTAAATAGTGTCAATTTGCTGTAACAAGCATTTGTCAAAATCGCATTCTTGAAATTAGCTCCTCGTAAATCCGCGCCCCGTAAATCTACACTAGTTAAATTTGTACCTTGAAAATTGGCAGATCTTAAATCTAGACCTTGGAGTTTAGCTCCTGTAATAGATGCTCCAAAAAGTAATGGTAATTGTTTTTTTGATGAGTTTTTTAGTAAATTAATATCAGACAAAAACATCACCACATAACGCCGACGTTCTGGATCTAATTCTTGTAATGTAGCCTGAGTCATTGCTCGAATCATTGCTGACTTTTCTGGTTTGTCTTGGGATTTTTCTGTTAAAACTATGTTCCCTATTGTTTTGATGTAATCAGATAAAATAATATGACGTTGGTAATCAACTGTCGATTCAGTAGTGTTATAAAATTCTTTAAACTGGGATGTTTGTTGATTTAAAGTATTGCTGAGATTGCCAATAATCAACAACAGTCCTAATACTAATATAATTAGCGTAGTTATGATTGCCCCGAATGCCTCTTTGGGAATATTGATAGTACTAATACTAAATTTTAAAGTTTCGACAGTTCGATCAATATAAGTACTTAAGGTAGAAGATGTGGCGGCAGAAACTTCATTTACTTTAACAATTTTATTAGCTTCTTTACTCATGGAATTTGGTAGTAAAAACGAGAAAGTGTGATGCAGTTTACAAAACTGTATTTAGGAATTGCTCTTCTTGCTAATTTAGCAGTGAATATGAAAAAAGCAACTTCAGATTTCAGGATTTGGATAATTTGAAATTGCCTGTATAGCAATCCGATTTGATTCTTAAATCATTAGTGGGAACAGAAGACAGGGAAGAAAAAATCAATGTGTAATAAGTTTTTTCCACAATCAAAATAGGACTCCTATATTTTGAAATAGTAATTTACTAAAAAAAATATGGAAATTTACGAATTTTATTATTTCTTTATAAATAAAGTTCTAATGCCATTGTGAATGAGATTGCTTAGTACTCAAGAGCCGCACTAGATTTATTATTAAAATTCTCATGCTATTCAAGCAAATTCTTGATAACCTGATTTCTGAGCCAACATCACAGGTGCTATAGAAAATTAATCAACATACAAGGTAGGCAAAGCCGTGGGAATACGCTACGATTGGCAAAAAGAAGAAATCAGAGCAATTTACAATACACCATTTTTACAGCTGATATACCAAGCAGCTACTGTGCATCGTCAATATCACAATCCCAAACAAATCCAAGTTTGTAAACTCATTTCTATTAAAACAGGAGCTTGTCCTGAAGACTGTAACTATTGCGCCCAATCTTCTCGCTACAAAACAGAAGTTAAACCACAAGCACTCTTAGACAAACAAACAGTAGTTAACATCGCCCAAGAAGCAAAAGATAGTGGTGTCAGTCGCGTTTGTATGGGTGCGGCTTGGCGAGAAGTGCGGGATAATTCCCAATTTGACCAAGTTTTAGATATGGTCAAAGAAGTTACAGCATTAGGATTAGAAGTGTGTTGCACTTTGGGAATGCTGACAGAAAACCAAGCCAAGCAGCTAGAAGCAGCAGGACTTTACGCTTATAACCATAACCTAGATACATCCCCGGAATACTATAGCACTATTATTACTACCAGAACTTATAGCGATCGCCTAAACACAATTAACAATGTCCGTCAGACCAACGTCACCGTCTGCTCTGGTGGTATTCTTGGTTTAGGGGAAAATGTCGAAGACCGCGTATCAATGCTGCACACTCTGGCTAATTTGCATCCTCATCCAGAGTCTGTACCAATTAATATTCTTTCTAAAGTCCAAGGTACACCTTTAGAAAATCAACCAGATGTTCCCATTTGGGATGTCGTGCGGATGATTGCCACTGCACGTTTGATTATGCCAGCTTCTGATGTGCGCTTGAGCGCAGGTAGGGCAAAACTTTCTCAAGTTGAACAGGCTTTATGCTTTTTAGCAGGAGCAAATTCTATATTTTCTAGTGATAACGGCCATATGTTGACCGTCACTACACCTTGTCCTGGCTATGATGCAGACCAAGAAATGCTAAATTTGCTTGGTTTGGAAATGCGGCCGTCGTTTGTTGGTAACAAGAAGACGGCAACAGAAGTAGTGGTTTGATAGTAGAGAATTGGACGCGGGGACGCGGGGACGCGGGGACGCGGGGATGTGGAGACATGGGGAGAATAACCAATGCCTCATGCCCCATGCCCCATGCCCCATGCCCATTAAAGAATCTTGGCGGCGCGCAGACCAAACAGTAAACCGACTGCAATGCCAAAAAAGATTGCCAAAAAGACGATATAAGATACTACGGCTAACATTTACGTTTCTCCACAATTGTTTACTCTTAAATCTATTGAATCATTTGTTAGCTGTTAGTGGTTGAAAATAGGGCAAAGGGAAAGACCTTCATATCCTTTCGCGCTCATCGACTACCACTAACCGTATTGCTACTTAACTGAGACATTTACCGAAATGTCGAACTCAGGTAGTGTAGATAGAAATAACTTTAACCGTGTGATTGCGTAGGTACATTTTTTAAGATGTTTACAATCACGCTAAAAATATTTTGTCTAAATACTCAATTGAAGTTATTTATCGCTACCACCGGAGGTTATGTTGAGAAAGTTTTCACGATTAAAAACTTTGTTGATCTTTGGAATTTCCATCTGCTTGGTACTATTTACTAGAATGACATTAGTACAAGCGTTTTTTCCACGTAATGTCCTACAAGCACAAGTGCAGATTGCGGGTGCAGGTATTAATGGCACACTCTTTCTGACACAGCGAGAAAATGAGGCGGTACGGATTCGGGGTAAAATTCAAGGCAACCCCACTAAACTGACTCCTGGTCTACATGGACTTCACATTCATGCTGTGGGTGTGTGTGAATCCGATGCTAGCCCTCCTTATAGTACGAGTGGTGGACATTTTGACCCTGGGCCTTTTGCTTCAGAAACACCCGTAGAAGCTAACCATCCCTATCATCTCGGTGATTTACCGAATTTAGAAGTAGATCAACAGGGGCGTGCAAAATACGATGCAATCACCAGTAGAATTACCCTCAGTGAAGGCCCTGTCAGTGTGTTTGACGGTAATGGTAGCGCTATCATCATTCACCTGTTACCAGATCAACAAAAAGCTGGGGGTGCAGCAGCGGATGCAGGTGGAGGACGTATAGCCTGTGGAGTTATATTATGATCATCATTCAACGGTGAAGCTAGTACAGCATTGCGGTAGAATATCCGACACGGGCTTGCAAAGGGGTTAGTAATGGCTTCCGTAATTAAAGTAAATCTACCGCAGCAGTCTTATGAGATTGCGATCGCACCAGGTAGCCTAGATCAATTAGGCGAATATATGGCTAATTTACAGTTAGGTAAGAAAGTTTTGCTAGTTTCTAACCCGACTGTTTTTCAATTTTATGGCGAAAGAGCGATCGCATCACTTCAGGCTGCCAATTTTGAAGTTGCAAGCCATATTTTACCTGATGGCGAAAATTATAAAACCTTGGCATCAGTAGAAAATTTATACAATATGGCACTGGAAAATCGCTTAGAACGCTCTGCCACAATGATAGCTTTGGGAGGCGGCGTCATTGGTGATATGACGGGTTTTGCGGCGGCGACTTGGTTACGCGGTATTAATTTTATACAAGTGCCTACAACCCTTTTGGCGATGGTAGATGCAGCCATTGGTGGGAAAACAGGCGTCAACCATCCCCAAGGTAAAAACTTAATTGGCGCATTCCATCAACCGCGATTAGTATTACTTGACCCCGATGTGTTGAAAACCTTACCCGCACGGGAATTCGGTGCAGGGATGGCAGAGGTGATCAAGTATGGCGTAATGTGGAATGCTCAGTTATTTGCTGAATTGGAAGCAAGTCTGCGCTTGGATGAGATGGGATATATTCAACCAGAATTAATAGACAGCATATTAACTCGCTCCTGTCAAGCTAAAGCTGATGTTGTCAGCAAAGATGAAAAAGAAGCCGGACTACGGGCGATACTCAACTACGGACATACCATCGGTCATGCAGTGGAAAGCTTGACAGGTTATACACAAATACTGCATGGGGAAGGAGTTGCGATCGGTATGGTAGCAGCAGGACAGATTGCTGTAGAACTGGGAATGTGGAGTCAGGCTGAAGCAAAACGCCAAGATGCTTTAATAGAAAAAGCAGGTTTACCAACCAAATTACCGTCTGGGTTGGATATTGCAGCGATTATTGAAGCATTGCAGATTGATAAAAAAGTGAAAGCGGGTAAAGTCCGGTTTGTATTACCAACCCAAATTGGTGTAGTGACAATAACAGATCAAGTACCAGCAAATATTATTCGACAGGTGTTACAGAATATGTAATTAACAATAACAAGTAGCTTCTAATATTCTGTGTTATGGCACTTCAAACCAATTCACAGATTTTCTGTTTGATGGACTGGAATTTAGTGCGGCACAGGTGTTTCAAAAAGCAAAAATATCCTTAAATGGTTAATATAAACCAATACAGTTCAGTGAAGCAATTTTTTCCTTCTCTTTCTTTTCTCTGTGTCCTCTGCGCCTGGAGCGGTAGCCTGCGGCAAGCCGTTTCACGTCTACGTTAGAAAAAATGACTTTGACAAAGAATGCTAGCCTTAACACCAAGCGTATTGTAATATAAACTTTATTCATCTCGCAACAAGACATACAAATTCTTCTGATTCCCACGCATCAGGCGGAAATTTTCATCTAAATAGGTAATATCTGTCCAACCACTAAATGAAAGTTGTGATTCGAGAGGAGACTCATGATCTACTCCTAAAGCTTCTCGAAATGCGGAATCACTTAAATTGTTGTTTGCACTTTTGACAGATGTTTCCAGGAAATCTATATTTAGACGCCGAGAGTCTTCTATTGTGTAGCGTCCTGTAACTAAAGTAACTGCTTTGATACCAGAACTGGCTGTACACTCAATCAAGTTATTATATTGCTGATCAATGAGATAAATTTCTTGAAAAATACCAGTAACGCTGATATTCACATTTGGTAGCTTTCCAAAAGAAAGACGTTGCAGAGTCGTTTCTCGTTCTAAACCAAATGTACTGTACAATAGCCGCCACCGCCCTTGTACTAATTCCATTTGCTTTGTAGGTTCACTACTGGAATTGAAAGTCTCTATTTTTTCTGCCAAACTTTCGATTTCCTGCTTTACTTCTGGGGTGCAGTTAAATCCCATATCAGCAGAATCTGCGATCGCAATCAGTTTTTGTTTAAGATTTATTAGTTCATTATTCATAAACTTCGGCGTAAACTTTTTTATATTCACTACTCCACAACAATAACTGTAGTTCAGTGCGTCCCCTATTTCCAAGCAAATCATTAAGTAGCGGTCGCTACTACTCTTCTCACAAATAAAAGATTATTGTCGAAATAGGGTGGACTTCAGTCCTCAAATATTTAAGCACGCTTGGTGCTTACTACGAACCTATCAAAACTAATGGGATAAATTACCAGTCTTTGCCCATGGATCATTAAGATCATCCCAAAATCAAAAGCGGGGATCGCTATCTATAAATTCTTCCGGATGCATTCATTAGTCAGACGGATAAAGAAATGGTAGATGCACCCGAGTTTGTAGCCTTCAGCCTCTGGCTGGGGGCTTTATTATAGCACGTTTAAATATATTAAAACTTCTGCCTTGGTAGAGATTGAAAATTTTTGCTATTCGTTCATTTTTACCGGATGCTGTTGTTAGCACCATGGATATAAAAGTGGTAGATGTACCTTAATTGCTGCCCTCAGTCCTGCACTGAGGGTTTTTTGTAAAAGTTTCTAGTTCTAAATAAAAAATCAATTGCTAGTTTATTAGCGTAGGAGTTCTGGTAGTAAAGTTGGAGCTGTAAAAAATAAATAACCAATCAAGGTAAATAATAGAGTAGTTAAAACAGTAAACATGTAGCCAATACACATCAGTAAACCATCAGATTCTATTGTTGCCACCGCTAATAGTAAAATACCTATAGTTGGGATAGGGTTAGTAAGAGGAATAGGTGATATTAGCAACACTGCTAACCAAGAAATACAAAACCCATTAAACCGCCAAACGTAAGGATGAGCAGCTATTTTGGACAACCGAGGGCGAGCAATTTTTTCTAGAATTCTGGTAATACGTCGCAAATTTTGCAATAGAATATTGGCAAAAGCACGAGGAAATTTATATGTAGCTATTTTTCGAGGTAGCCAAGGCGATCGCCTACCCAAAACCATTTGTATTGACAATATCAAGCAAGCGCCACCAAATGGCCCTGTTAATCCTGGTGGCATTGGAAACAAAAAGGGTAAAACTAACAATGCAATCACCAAATTAAAACCTCGTTCCGAAGTTTCTGCCAGGATATCTCCAAGTGACAACGGCTTTTCAGCTAACCGTTGTAACAGTAACTTGATATCTTGAGAAAATTTTAGATGCATTTGTTCTGAGGCGATGTGAGTCTTCACAATACCGAGTCTTACTAAGTTAAATAAATTAAATTAGAGATCAATACAAATATTTTTACATTAATTCCGAAAATAGTAGATTCACATCTGTCAAGAGTTAGTTCTTGGTTGTTGGTTATTAGTGGTTAGTTCAGTTGAGAAGCTATATTTCCTCTTTGTGCCTACCGTTCTGGTAGACACGTAGACGGACGAAGCCCGGCTTCTCATAGAGTAGCGGCTACTTGCAGAAGTCGCTACGCGCCTACCGTAGGTAGACACCAAAAAATTTTCGTTAGCTATACAATCTCAAACTCTATCTGCTGACTCTGCAAAAAATCATGAGTGAAATGATCAACTACATTCGTATCACTCAATTCTAAATTATAAAAATCTACACTATCATGCTCAAAATATGGACCTGCGTGCCAAGTTCCTAGATCTAATTTAATAAAACAATTTCCGGGAATACGGAAAGCAGAAATATTTTCTAAATCTGGTTCTTCCACTTCATTATTAGGAGGACACACTGCAATTAACCAGTCTTTACCTTCTAATGAACCTAGACATTGAGTGCATTGGAGGTGGCGCGTGATTTTGTGAAATTTCCGTCCACGACGTTCCAAATGCATAATATAAAAACGGGGTGTACCTTTATCTAGTTTTAATTGAGCATCTTCTATATCAAATGTTTTACCATCTTTACTTGGGAAAATTACTTGTCCATAACGGGCAAATTTTTTTGGTGTCAGCAATTGAGCTTCTAATTGTTTGAGGATTTTTGCTGTATGCATATTTATGATTATGATTATGTATATTAATTAATAATTATACTATGATTTAATTTCCCTAACTAAAGCTCTAAATGCTTTCATCCTCACATTTATACCAAAGTTTTTACTTAGATTTAAATTCTCAGAAATTATTTCATTAATTGGAAAACCAGGGAAATTTGGACTTTTATCTGATTCAATATATTTACCATCAAGAAGTAGGTTGATTTCTAGCTTATTACCATTCCAACGCCATAGTTCAGGTACTTCTAATGCCTCATAATTATTAAAACGAGTCCGAGAGGTGATATCAATTTAAATTGCTAAATCTCGTACTGGATAGATTTCTCAATCAATGATCAATAATTGGTGTCCAGGAGGAACTATTAATTGTTGGAGTGCGAGCTGCATGTTTACAACTGCTGCTGATGACGAAGTTGATTTAATCTGAGTATCGCTCAGTCTTAATGGCGATCGCCATCTGTAACTCTGCTCTGTTTTTGATGTTAAAACAAGTTACTTTTACTGAACCATATACATATTTTTTGCTTAATGTCAAGTCTTTACTTTTGAAACTTTCATGTCAAATTCATCACATTTAGAGGAATAAAAGTTTTGTGGGTTATGGTTTACAATTGAGTTATAAAAATAACTAATAGATTTAATAACGAAACTCTTTATTCATGAGAATTACGTCTGCTGAGTTTGCTTGACAATATCTGCTCTGCGTTTAAAATCAGACCTACGATAGATGTTTTAGTATTAATACTCAAATAAAAGTTTTTTGGTAGCATTTTTGTGGTTCTATACCTTGAGATTGACGCTTCTAGTACCACATTTGCTAGTAAAATCGAGTTATTAAGTTTTATTGCTAGTGTTAAGCAACTTAAACTGCTAAACACTTAGTTATTTATTTTCCGAAGCTTCTACTGAAGCTTTAAACTGGAAAACTGTAAAGAGAGGATTTCACAAAATGGCATTTACACAGCCCCCCCTTCCTTTTGCATTTGATGCTTTAGAACCATACGGTATGAAAGCTGAAACTTTCGAGTACCACTATGGCAAGCATCACAAAGCTTACGTAGATAACTTGAACAAACTTACAGAGGGAACAGAGCTTGCTGATAAGCCATTGGAAGAAGTAATCCAACTTGCTTTTAAAGATTCCTCCAAGACAGGTATTTTTAACAATGCTGCCCAAGTTTGGAACCATACTTTCTTCTGGAATAGCTTGAAGCCAGCAGGTGGCGGCACACCTACAGGTGATTTGGCTACCAAAATTGAAAAAGATTTTGGCAGCTTTGATAAGTTCAAAGATGAGTTTTCTAATGCTGCTGCAACTCAGTTTGGTAGCGGTTGGGCTTGGTTAATTGATGATGGTGGTACCTTAAAGGTGATGAAGACACCCAATGCAGAGAATCCTCTTGCTCATGGTAAGAAGGCACTTCTCACCTTAGATGTTTGGGAACACGCCTACTACATCGATTTCCGCAATGCTCGTCCAGCATTTATCAAGAACTTCATGGATCAGTTGGTGAACTGGGATTTTGTCGCTGAACAATATGCTGCGGCTTAAATTCAGTGAACAGTTATCAGTGAACAGTGAGCAAAAACTGATAACTGGTGATTCGTCGAAATTTCAATTGATTCACTAAAACTTAAGACAGTCACGATGCCAGTCGTGACTGTTTTTGATTCATGATTGTATTAGAGCAACTTATAGATCCAACAATTGAGAAATAAAAAACATGGATAGCAAAGACTTAGCCCAATACATGGAAGCGACTGATAGCATTGCCAAGCCTTGGTTAATGGTACAACTGCGACTGAAGAAACTCCAAGAACTGCGTGAGGCACTTTCAGAAACTGAATATGCTGATACTTTGGCTGATATTCACCAAGATTTAATGAATTTGGGTGAATGGTGGCGTGGTCAAGAAAATGAGGTATTTTAACTTAGTCATTGGTCATTGGTCATTAGTTATTGGTGATAATTCTTGAATAATACAATGCGCTACATTTTTATAGAGAACCAATCCAAAATCAGATCACAAATAACAAATGACCAATGACAAAGGATAAATGACAAAGGACAACTGACAACACAAAGTGTCTATGGTGATAATCTAGGTAGTTGGGGCGTTGATTACGGTGTTGTAAGTAATGGATTATAAGGACGCAGGAGTTGATGTTGAGGCTGGTCGAGCTTTTGTAACTCAGATTCGTAATTTGGTTCATAGCACTTTTAGGCCGGAAGTGTTAGGCGGATTGGGAGGCTTTAGCGGCTACTTTCAGTTACCAACTGGTTTGCAGGAACCAGTGTTAGTTTCTGGTACTGATGGTGTAGGTACAAAGCTCAAAATTGCTCACACTCTCAACATCCATGACACCGTTGGGGTTGATTTGGTAGCGATGTGCGTGAATGATGTGTTGACATCTGGCGCGGAACCACTATTTTTTTTGGATTACCTGGCAACTGGGAAGTTAGAGAAAGAGCAATTAACTCAAGTTGTGGCGGGTATTGCTTCTGGTTGCAAACAAGCGGGTTGTGCTTTGTTGGGGGGAGAAACAGCAGAAATGCCAGGTTTCTACCAAACTGGTGAGTATGATTTGGCTGGCTTTTGTGTGGGAGTTGTAGAAAAAAGTCAGCTACTCGATGGTTCGCAAGTACAAGTGGGAGATGTGGCGATCGCTCTGAGTAGCGCAGGTGTTCACAGTAATGGCTATAGTTTAGTTAGGAAAATTATCTCTGATCACGGGTTTGCTTGGGATCAACGCCTAGAATTACTTGGTGGCAAAACTTTAGGAGAAACTTTCCTCACACCTACCCGCATCTATGTCAAACCCGTTCTCGCTGCACGCCAAGCGGGTTTACAAATTCACGGTATGGCTCATATTACTGGTGGTGGCTTACCAGAAAATTTACCCCGATGTTTAGGACAAGGGCAAGCAATTAAAATTGATACTGACGCTTGGTCTATTCCACCTGTATTTCAATGGTTGGCTGAGACTGGTTCGGTGAGTCCTCAAGCGATGTATAACACTTTCAACATGGGGATCGGTTTTGTTTTACTTGTACCTCCCCAACAAGTACAGCTAGCAGTTGATCATTTTGAGTCACAAAATATTGCAACTTATGTCATTGGTGAAGTGATTACTGGCTCCGGTGAATTATTAGGTTTACCGGAATAAATGACAAATTAAATACATCTGATTAGGTTGATTTTTTCCCTAATCAAGTAGAGCTTGCACTTGATTCATAAGTATTATAGCCGTTATTTCTATATCGATGCTTTGTGTAAATAACGGATGTTATTGGCAACATTGATTACTTTTGTTGAGGTTGGCAATCGAAAATACTCATGACCAATTGCATTTAAATTTGCTAACGTAGTCTTAACATATTGAAAAATATTACCAACCAAGCTTAAAAAAAAGCCACCAACACTATGTAAAAGTGCTGGTAAATTTCGAGCTATGAATAGGTTGTGTTGGAGTGTTAACTATCACTCATTCACAAAAAAGAGGGGGTTATGACTGTCAATTGTGTTCGGACTGCTTTTGCCTCTAGAGAATTATTAGAAGAAGTATTTCAAAACATCGATGCTCAAAGTTGTCCGAAATGCTTCAACTTTCACATGCACACCATTTACTCTGATGGCAAATTACAGCCTAGTGGGTTAATGGAACAAGCGATCGCTATCGGTTTAGAAGGACTTGCAATCACTGATCATCATAGTATATCTGGCTACCATACAGCACAACAATGGCTGGAAGATTGGCGATGGAATCACCCAGGTGTAGCTGTTCCTCACCTCTGGAGTGGTGTAGAAATTAATGCTGATTTGCTCGGTATAGAAGTTCACATTTTGGCTTATGCCTTCGATACTAATCACTCAAGTATCAAGCCATACATCCAAAGGAGAATTACTACAGGAGAAGAGTATCAAGCAGCTAATGTCATTGGTGCGATTCAAAAAGCTGGCGGGTTAGCAGTACTTGCTCACCCAGCACGCTATAGAAAATCGCATTTAGAATTAATTCCTGCTGCTGCTGAACTTGGTATTAACGGTGTGGAAACTTTCTACGCCTACAACAACCCAAAACCTTGGAAACCCAGTGCGACAGAATCACAACAAGTCCAACAGTTAGCTGTTGAATACGGACTTTATAACACCTGTGGGACTGATACTCATGGTTTGAGTTTATTGCAGCGATTGTAAACACGGAAAAATAATGAATTATGAATGATGAAAGTTCAGAATTCATCATTTTTCAACTCTTTTAACTTCCTATTTTTGACTTGGTGTGCGGTTGATCGCAATACACAGTTGTTTAAAAATGCGATCGCACCTACGCAGATCTCTATTTTAAGTGTAATTACTCTTGTTTTATCATCCTTGCGGAAAGACCCCATGCGGTGAATGATAAAACCTACAGTATTGAAGTGATGAAAGCACATAATGGAAGTTTTTTTAGCTAATATTGAGTATCTTGAAAGTATTTCGGTACTGTTTGATCGGTATCGTGTTTTTTACAATCAGGTATCAGATCTTGAAGCTACCAAGCAGTTTCTAAAAGAGCGTTTTGATAATAATGATTCGATAGTATTTGTAGCTAATGACAATGGGAAAATAGTTGGGTTTACTCAGCTCTACCCCAGCTTTTCTTCAGTGTCGATGAAACGAGTATGGATATTGAACGATTTGTATGTAGAAGAGTCGTATCGTAGGAAGGGAGTTGCAAAGTTATTGATGAGTACTGTGGAAAAATACGCAAAAGAGAGTGGAGCAGTTCGAGTGATTTTAGCTACTCAAATTTCTAACACAAACGCGCAAAAACTATATGAAGCACGAGGATACATAAAGGATGAAGAGTTTTACCATTATGCTTTGCGGTTGCAGTAGTGGGATAAAAACAAGGAGTCATGAACTAACTCATAACTCCCCAGCCTGTTTAGCAATATTTACGGTGCTTTTAAAAAACTTACAGTAAATCAGCCAGTAAAAGTTTGCCTTCCATCTGAAGTTTAGCTTGCACACAGCTAGCACAACTGCAACCAAGTTGATCAATGATCGATTGAGAATCACTAGATAAGCTGGATGTAATCCATTGGTGAACAGGTTGTGCAGATACCAATGTGATCTGTTGTGTGATAGCAGGTGCAGGCTGGAGAGGAGATGCAGCCGCTGGATTTACTACCACTAGCATAGAAGCAAAGACTACAGGAAAAGCAAGTAAAATTAGTTTGATTATGTTCATAAATTGATAAAAAAACTCTATAAAAATATAGCATAGCCAGCTTTTACTGGCTTGTGATGAGTAATAATTGTTCCTAATTTGGTGTGAGTAGATTTTACTTTTCTGTTTTCGTCCAAATAAATAATTCACCTTCTTTACCACCAGCAGCTAGTAGCTTACCTTGGGGATGCCAAGCTAAACATGAAAAGCCATTTGATGCGCCTGTAAGAATTTGCGATACTTGGTTAGCATCTTTCCACAGACAAATCCAGCCATCAGAACCCGCAGAAGCAAGAAGAAAACTTTTCGGTGTAAAGGCGATCGCATTAATTATATCCACATGATTGGTTAATACAGTTGCTTCCCAACCTAGAGACTCATCCAAGGACTTTTGCCAAACGACGATACCGTCAACGCTACAACAAGCCAATATCGGTACACCATTTTGATCGCCAACACTTGACCAAGCAATTTCGCGAATCTTACCAGGAAAGCCCCGCATTATCCAAGGCTGGGGGTCATTACCAGAAACTAATAACTGACTTTCAACTACAGCGATCGTGCGATCCATATTACCAGAAGCCAGATACTTGCCATCAGGCGACCATGCCATAGCAAGACTGACAGAAGGTATTTCTAGGCTGTACGGTTCTTGATTCCAATCTCGGCAATTCCATACTTTTATACCTTGATGACCAGCGATAGCTAAGTATTTTCCGTCGCTACGCCAATCAATACCCAATGCTGATGAAGACTCAAAATTGAGAGTGACGACAATTTCACGAGTATCAGCGTTCCATATTTGCACATGCCGCCCTAAGCTAAAAGCTAACTGGTGAGCATTGGGACTCCAAGTTAGTTGATCAACCCAAGCAGAGGTATTTTCTAAAGTAGCAGTTAATTCAGTTCCTCGCCAGATTTTTACCTGGCCATTTTGTCCAGCAGCAGCTAAGAATTGTCCATCATGAGAAAAAGCAAGGCAGTCAACAGAACTATGATTGCCAGTTTGCAAAGTTGTTAACTCATCATTTTGCCAGAGTGCAACTTCCCCAGCAGCAGAAGCCACAGCAAGTATTGTACCTTGAGGTGACCAAGCGATCGCAGTTAGATAATCTGAAAGTGTCCCAGAAAAATGCTGTTCAAATTCTTTGGAATCAAGAGTTGAGGGTTTCATAGTTGAGTTCTGGATGATGGGGATGAGGTTTTGTACCTGATTGCGTAGAAAATCGCTATAAATCTTAAGCTCAGTTAAGATATAACAATCATTTGATTTTTATAAATTTTCTAGAGTGGTATTGCCCAACCTAAAAGTTTTATTTGTATCTAAATTATACTGATCATCATGCAAATTAAATATTTATCAGCTTGTATCATTTTTGGTCTAGTATTCATACTTTTTTTCTCTATCATATTTCCTGTTCAAGCTTCTGTTTGTCGAAATTTGCAAGGACACCAAATTTGCATTATTAGTATTAAACGCAGTGCTAAAAATTATTGGGAATATAGGGCAATAGTCAGTGTAGATGGAGTCAAAAGACCCCTCGAAGTTTACAACTGTCGTGAGCAAAATAAACTTGAAGCAGATGGAAAAATTGTGCCATTTGATAATATTGATGCTGGTAGATTGATATGCAGATATTTTCAAAATCAAAGCTAAATAATTTTCTTCTACATCAATCCTGCTGATTCATACAGACGTTTGAGCATTGCTATTATCTTGTCGCCATAATTTAAATCTGCTGACCATCGCCCTGATAATTGACCCACTAAAGGAGCGATCCCACGGGTAACAAAACGAAATCTTGGATCTACTACATCCTGTACCAGAGGTTCCAAACTAGCGTAAGCTTTCAAGTGTTGAATATGCGCCCTGACGCCAATTCTGGCACTTTCAAAACTTGCAGCTTCGCTACCTCCACCAATTGTCCCTAAACCTGCAAAGTTATTTTGTTCTAATTTAATATCACCGCCAAAGCGTAAAAAAGCTGTTTCTACACACATTTGACAGAAAGCAATGTCATAGCTAACCCCTTCGATTGCGGCTTCTTCCCGATAGAGTTTGCCAATGTCAGGAAATTTAACCAAGGCATTTTCATTGTTATTTTTGAGAAATATTTGTAGCTGTACTTCTGAGGTATTACCATGAGACATGATTTTGTCAACTTGACCGGAGCAAATTACTAAGTTGGAACGTAAAGTGACGGTACGACTATTACTATCCCAACTGATAGAAACATGAAATTCTCGGAGTTCGATAGCTTTAACATAAACAACTCGACGATAGGTAATGCGGCGGACATTTGGTGCTTTTGATAGATCAATTTGCAAGCGATCCGCTAAGTCAATTGGGATGTAAGCATTACCGTCAACTAATATCCCTTGTTCAGAATATTTTTGTCCATTAATGTTAATATTAATTGCTGGGTAAGTGGGTTCACTGCCTGTTGAACCAGGATCAACAGCACGGCTCCAAGCAGCGAGTCCATCAGCTATACCCACAGCAAAATCACGACGGCGGTTTTGTAGTAAACCACGATCTTCTGGATTACTCAAAAAACAAACTTGCATTAACAAAGCAGGCGCTTGTGTCTGGCGACAAAATGCTAAACTACCCATACCCGAATTTGTATCTGGTTTCACTCCTCGGTTAGGTAATTGCGAAACGCGGCGTAGTAACCCCATTAATACTAATTCTGCATTGCTTTTGCGTTCATCATTGTTGGCAATATAAAAAACACTAGCCCCACGCACAGAAGGGCTACTAGCAGCGTCAGCGTGAATTTCCAAGGCGACATCACCACGACGAACACGAGAATTGATCCAGTCTATAGTTTGCTTGGCACTCAAGTCATCGGGAACTGACAACACTTCAAAACTGCGCGCCCTCAGTTCTGTCAAAATTAAATCACGCAACAAAATCATTTCTCTGGCTTCTGTTGTACCTCCAGCCACCGAACCTGGATCAATTCCAGCTGTTTCTTTGCCTCCGTGAGCTGCGGAAAGAAAAACACGTCCCATTTTCAGTATTTCCTCTTATAAAATCTCAATGTAAGTAATTGAATACATCATTATTGGCTTGGGAACAAGAATATAATAGCTATCAGTTGTCCTTTGTCATTTGTTAGTGGATAGGGAACAGGGAACAGGGAACAGGGAACGGGGATCGGGGGAAAGAAGTCAAAAGTCAAAAATTTCTTAATTATGCCCCATGCCCAATGCCCAATGCCCAATGCCTAATGCCCAATGCCCAATGCCCCATGCCCAATGCCCAATGCCTAATGCCCAATGCCCAATGACTTAATATGTACACTCCCCGCCTACACCCAGATACTATAGAGGAAATTAAACAACGGGCTGACATTTATGATGTGATCTCGGAACACGTTGTTTTACGCAGGCGTGGTAAAGATTTTGTGGGCTTGTGTCCTTTCCACGACGAAAAATCCCCCAGTTTTACCGTCAGTCCCACAAAGCAAATGTATTACTGTTTTGGCTGTCAAGCGGGAGGGAATGCTATCAAGTTTCTCATGGACTTGCACAAGCATTCTTTTGCGGAAGTGGTGCTGGATTTGGCGCGACGTTACCAAATTCCTGTGCAAACTCTCGAACCAGAACAAAGACAGGAATTACAAAGACAATTATCAGAACGATCGCAACTTTACGAAATTCTCGCTTCTACTGCCCAATTTTATCAACATGCCCTCAGACAACCCCAAGGACAACTCGCTCTTGAGTATCTGCAACAAAAACGCCAACTACAAGACGAGACTATTGTGCAGTTTAACTTGGGTTACGCCCCTGCGGCTTGGGAAACTCTTTATCGTTATTTAGTAGAAGATAAACGCTATCCGGTGCAGTTGGTGGAGAAAGCCGGATTAATTAAACCGCGTAAAGAAAGCAGTGGGTATTATGATGTATTTCGCGATCGCTTGATGATTCCGATTCACGATGTCATGGGACGGGTGATTGCTTTTGGCGGTAGAACTTTGGGCGATGAACAACCGAAGTATCTTAATTCACCAGAAACCGAACTATTTAATAAGGGTAAAACTTTATTTGCTCTTGACAAAGCCAAAGCTGGTATTTCCCAAATGGATCAAGCTGTGGTGGTGGAAGGATATTTTGATGCGATCGCTCTTCATGCGGCTGGCATTAATCACGCTGTTGCTTCTTTGGGTACTGCCCTCAGTATAGACCAAGTACGCATATTATTACGCTACACCGACTCGAAACAACTAATACTCAACTTTGATGCCGATAAAGCTGGTAATATCGCTGCCGAAAGGGCAATTGGAGAAATTGCGGAACTGGCGTACAAGGGCGAAGTGCAACTAAAAATTCTCAACTTACCCGATGGTAAAGACGCCGATGAATACTTACATACCCATACATCCGCAGACTATCAACAGCTGTTAGCGAACGCACCCCTGTGGTTAAATTGGCAAATTCAGCAAATCACAAAAGATCGGGACTTGAAACAAGCTACAGATTTTCAGCAAGTCTCGCAGCAGGTAGTTAAATTACTCAAAAATATTACTAATATAGATACACTTAATTATTACGTTTCTTATTGTGCAGAAATTTTAGCTTTAGGAGACGCCAGATTAGTACCGTTGCGAGTCGAAAATCTTTTGACTCAAGTTGCGCCGCAAAATAATATCAGAAGTATAGCGCGATCGCAGTATAGACAAAACCAAGATTTATCAACACAAACAAATAAAAAAACTTCTGTAACTTCAGAAAAAACTCTACTAGAACAAGCAGAAGCTTTATTACTGCGAATATATCTCCATTGTCCCGAACAACGCCAAGCCATCAACGATGCTTTAGAAGAACGAGATTTACAATTTAGTCTTTCTCACCATCGCTTTTTGTGGCGACAAATTTTAGAACTTGCATCGGATAATTTAGAAGATAATTTAATCGCAACGGTACAAGATAAATGTTTGGAATTTTCTGAAGAAATGACGTTAGTTTCCCATCTATTCCAACTCAACGAAAAAAATGAGAAAGAAATATTACGTACTCCTCATGTAGTTCAAGCAACTACTGCTTGTATGGAACGGGTATTGAGAGAAAAACGTTATCGTCATTTCTTGGAATTGTGGGAACAAACTGATCCTAAAGCTGAACCTGAGCGTTGGCAATCATATTATCAAGCTTTTTATGCAGAGAAGTTGCGATTGCAAGAATTAGATAAACAACGGCAGTTTTCTTTAACTGATTTGTTGTGAGGTTGTACTTAGATGAACAGGCTAGGCGATACTTTGAAATAATCGCCAAGGGCTTTGGCTTGTTCTTTACTTATGGAACGTTTACCATTCACAACTTCCGACAGTACACCACTTGAGGCAATAATACCGACTAAATCAGCTTGACGAGTTTCACTGGCTTCCATAATGTGTTGGAGAATTTCATGAGGCGCAGATTCATCCATCGGATAATTTTGCGTTTCATATGCTTCAACCAATATTACTAGTAACTTGTGTAAGATTTGCTCCTCAATCGTGCGATTCTTCTTAAAAGTTAGCTGTTCTACTACTTGCAAAACACGTTCGTACTCTTGTTCTGTCTCAATTGCTGTAGGAGTAACCTCCGCCAAGAGATTGCGATAAGCATTTTGATCAAAAGTAAGCGTCATTTTTCCATTTACCTTGATTGCTCAGGAGCAGTACAAGTCGCAGTTGTTTTAGAACTCCGTTGAGCAGTGCTAATATTTGTGGGGTCATAGGCTGTCAGCACTACCTCACCCTTATCGTTAAATATCCAGCCTTGGGCAGGAATAATTTGTTTAGCAGTGGGTTGGGTTGTTGGTTGATTGATAGTTGAATTTTGGGAACTGCTGCTACTGGCGACAGGTTCTACTAAATCGATACGAGTTTCATTACTTCTAAAGCCATCATCTGGGCTGGAGGGAAAACCACCCCGTCCGTTGACGGTAAATGAGCTACCAGCACCTTTTTGACAAGGATTTTGGGCGATTTGATTACTCACATCTGCAAGATTATTTGGTAATTGCACTAATCCTTGACTGGGATCAACGTCTAGACTATTGATTTGGACTGTACCACTAAAATCAGGCCCAAGGTTAGAAGTAACTGTAATATCGCTTTTTTCAGTAGCTATTTTCCGGAATTCTATACCAAAAACGCGAGTAGCCGTGATAGATACCCTCCCTCCTGGACCTTCATCAGCCCTGGCGCTGATGTTGCTATCTTCTTTAGGAAATGCAACTAGGTTGTCAGTTTGAATAGTTATATTTCCACCTGTGGCTGTACCTGTAGCATCAGTTTTAATGTTGCTATTGCGACGTAAGATTAAGTCACGAGAGTTAAGGAAGATACGACCTTCACCACCTATAGTATTGGCAGTAATCGACGCTCGATTGTCTAATCGAATGTCTTTTGCAGTTGTGACTTCTATGTTACCTGCTGCACCGATTCCTTCACTATTTGCTGATAGAATAGCGCCATTAGAAAGAGAAAGCGATCGCGCATTGATTTTAATACCACCAGCATTTCCAGTTGATGGATTAGCAACGCTATAAATTCCACTGCTGGTTCCATCGTTTGCTTTACCGTCAGCAGAGATATTGCCAGTAGCATTAATAATAACTTTGCCAGCATTTCCCCTTCCATAAGTGCTGGCACTAATTTGTCCGCCATCAGTCAAAGAAAGGTCTTTAGTATTTATTTGGATATCACCAGCATTTCCCTCTCCCGCACGTGATTTGCCAACAATGCTAAAAATTCCACCGTTGTTTCCATTTTTAGTTTCACCAGAAGCGGATATCGTACCAGTAGCAGTAATGATAACATTGCCCGCATTTCCCGTTCCATAAGTGCTGGTACTTATTCGTCCACCATTAGTCAGAGAAATATTGTTGGTAGTTATTTGGATACCATCAGCATCGCCCACACCTGACGATTCAACATTGCTATAAATTCCACTACTATATCCATTTTTATTTTCACCAGAAACGAAGATATTGCCAGTCGCCTTGATAACTACTTTCCCTGCATTTCCTCTTCCAAGGGTGCTTGCATTAATTTGTCCACCATCAGTCAGAGAAAGGTCTTTAGTAGTTATTTGAATACCACCTGAATTTCCTTGTGCATCCTGGCCAACTTGGCTAAAAATTGCACCACTCCTATTTTCACCCACAATAGAGATATCACCAGTCGCATTAATAACTACTCTCCCTGCATTTCCCTCTCCAAAAGTGGTGGCACTAATTCGTCCGCCATTGATGAGAGAAAGGTTTTTGGTAGTGATTTGGATATCACCAGCATTTCCCTGTGCTTTTGAGTTTACTCCGCTAAAAATTGCACTGCTGTTTCCATTTTTAGTTTCACCAGAAACAGAGATATTGTCGGCAGTGATGATGATACTGCCAGCATATCCCTTTCCAAAAGTGCTGGCATTAATTATTCCGCCATTGATGAGAGAAAGGTCTTTAGTAGTTATTTGGATACCGCTAAAATTTTCCTCTGCTTTTGAGTTGACTACTTGGCTAAAAATTGCACTCCTGTTTCCATTTTTATCTTCACCAGAAACGGAGATATTGCCAGTGGCATTAATCACGACTCTCCCTGCACTTCCCTCTCCAAAAGTGTTGGCACTAATTTGTCCACCATCTCTCAGAGAAAGGTTGTTGGTAGTTATTTGGATACCACCTGCATTTCCCTCTGCATTAGTGGCTACTTGGCTAAAAATTCCACCATTAGTTCCATAGTCTTTATTTTGGTTTTCACCTGAAACGGAAATATTACCAGTTGCATTAATGATGACTCTGCCAGCATTACCCTTTCCATAGGTACTGGCACTAATTTGTCCGCCATTAATGAGAGAAAGATTGTTAGTTGTGATATTGACATCGCCAGCAGTCCCAGTTGTCCCAGAAAACACAACATTTTGCACACGTGCATTTGATATGGTGATATCTGAGAGCAAACTATTAGAGGGAAAATTCAGCTTAAAGCTATTGCCAGTTAAATCTAATCCTACTGTTCCTTCTGTTGCTAACTAATCCTCCTAATTCAACGCTGCCTCCTGTTGCAGTCAGTCTGCCGCCATCTGATAAATTAATATTGCCGCCTACCAACGCTAAAGAGTTTCCTGGTTGTACCTGAAGTCCAACTAAATTGTTGTTTGCATTCCGGAATATCGATTGACTAGCTATACTTCCAGGGTTATCCCGAAACCGCAAACCAATGGGAACATTTACAGTCAAAAGTGGCGGTGCTTGTGGATTCGTCGCACTAAACTCAAAATTATTGTTAAAGATAAAACTGTCGGCTGTGGTTGCAAAAAATGAACCACGTAAATCTAAACTGGCATTTCGACCAAAAAAAATCCCTTTCGGATTGAGTAAAAATAGATTTGCGTTACCTAAAACACCAAGTTTACCAAGAATATTCGAGGGATTACCGCCTGTGACTCTGGTGATAATATTGGCGATACCATCAGGATTAGAAAAATAAACTGGCCTATTTGCATCTACATTGAAATCTTTAAAGCTATGAAATAAATTTGAGCCACGTTTTGCACCAATATCAATGCGATCGCTCGGTATACCATTAATAACATCTGAATTAACTATAGAACTTTCAGCACCCAAACTGTTATCTGGTGTGATTTGTTGTGCTTGAGCAATAGTGAGAAATGTAAGAGTTTCTAATATCGCTAGGGGCAAGATGAAGAGCAAGAATGTATACCTTAACTGTGTCATCCTCAGTATCCTTTTTTAATAATGGAAGAGAACCCTAACGATTAAAAATACGGAAACTCACACTACACAAAGTATTAAAAACTAAATTCGTATTTTATAGTGAATGCTCGTAATTTTTCTTAAAAATCAAACGAAAATAATAATTTACTTCATATTTTTAGATGTTAGGAGCAGGGAAAAATAAGATTTAAAGCTCGGCTCATAATTATTCCTTGTTTACCTGAAATAAATTACTTATCTAATTAGATGCCTATTTGCTGGATAAATAGAGATCAAGATTTTGGAAATCTTTATTGAAGACCACTTTGGTCGTATTTTTGCTGAAGGTTTGGTCAAAGCTCAGGAGTAGTCCCAAAAGCTCTATTTTATTAACCATATTTTTAAATAACTTTAGTGATAATCTTCGTAATTTACGTTGTAAGCGTAAGTGTATGTCAAACTAATCACTAGCGCAATTGTATGGATCTATTTCTGAACTACCCCAGGGGTAGTTCAGTCGCCATATTCTTCTTTAATTCCCCCGTAAAGGTGCATCCAAAACTTTCTTGATGCGATCGCGTGTCTCTAGTAAATGTGCTTTGGTATATTCATCACCACCACGAACGTTATCCAGTTTTTCAGATAGTTGTTTCAGGTTATACCAAGCTAGAGTCCGGGCATCTTCTGGAACCTCTTGTTTTCGCAATACCATTTCATTGAGAGTTTCCACGTATCGGCGCTGTAAGCCTCGACGTAAGCTAGAAATCTTGATGGTTTTGCTTTGAGGTTTTAATACTTCTGTCCAAATCCCATTTTGCAGAGTATTAAATAACTCAGGTAATGTCAAGGAATTTTCGGTTTTATTTTTGTATTCCATGTCTTTGAGGCGGGAGAGGCGATCGCCTGAAAGCAAATCCCACAACACCAGACTTTGCATGAACAATACCCAGTCATGAATCGGATAGTCTAAGCGACCGATACGGGGACTACTACCCCAATGTCGCCAACGGGATGGGGCTAATTTATTCAGCAAATCTGATGAGAAATTAAAAGCATTTTCGGCAAAGACATACTTTTGCAAAAGCGCTAATGCTTGCCGTTGTTTTTCTAATGGTACTGCTTGAAAGGGTAGTTTTCTTTGTTTATCATCAGGATGAACTCGGTAAAATGACTGTCCACCAATGTATTTTGTTGTGTAAAAAATATTTTGAAAATAATTTCCTAATACTGTACCAAACTGTTCTCTGACATCGCTATAGCTATCGCCATCGACAGGGCCACGCTGGTTGAGACGATCCCACATAATCCGGGCATTTTCTAACTGCCACTGAGAATAAACTAAAACATTGTTGCTGTTATCCCAAGCGTCAGCAGTCGGATCTAGGTCGTACATGTCTTCATCTGTAGCATAAGTCAATTCTGGCTGGTCTGATTTTTCAGCAATTTCATTCAAAAAGGGTTTTTCGGCTGTGGGGGTTGCTGCTGAAAATTGAGTGTAGCCGTATTGAATTGCCCAATCATCATAAGGCCCGACCATACTAGGAAAGTAATCTCCTTGTTTTTGACCTTTAGGGGCAATATTTGGGGGAATATAATCCATTACAGATGAAACTAGCCCTTTGTGGCGGGTGATCTCTGTATTGTTCAGTTGTTCTGGTGTCAGCATCGTACTACCACGAAAATTGTGGCGTAACCCCAGAGTATGTCCGACTTCGTGAGCAATAATTAACCTTAAATATTGATGGATATAATTTTTCACCTGGTCATTAGTGGGAGGTGTTTGTTGGAGAAGTGACATTGCTATGGAACCAAAAGCAAATTGGTTAGCAGCTTCCATACCGTAACAAAGGTCATACTCTCCAGCTAGTTTCGATAGGTGTTTGGTAAATAACTTTGACTTGACTGGGTTTTGGTTTGCTTCTAAACCATTGGTACAAAGCAAACGATTTTGCATTAATGCTGTTAAGGAAGTTCTGTTTTTTTGTTCGTTGGGTTGAATAATTTGACGATACTCATTTTTCAGGGCGCGGACAAAACTTGCATCTACTAAAATTGTGGCGTTTAAGATTTCTCCTGTGAGTGGATTGACGCGGGAAGGCCCCATCGCAAAATATCCATCTACGGTGTTAATCCAGCGAATTGTGTTGTAACGGATATCCGCAGCGTCCCATTTGGCATTATCCGGCATTTGTTTGACTTGAATTGCATCTTTAAATCCAGCTGCTTCAAAGGCTTTGTTCCACATCAAGACGCCTTCAGTAATGGCAGAGCGGTATTCTAGGGGTACGGCGTTATCAATCCAAAAGACTATTGGTTTTTTGGGGGGAGAAATAGAGGCGCTGGGATCTTGTTTTTCTAAATGCCAACGGTTAATGTAGCGGACAAAGGGTTCTTTGCGTTCATCGTTGGATAAGTCTTGGTAGGCAGTGAGAAAATAGCCGATGCGATCGTCTGCTAGCCGGGGTTGGTAATTATTATGTGGGAGTTGAGAAAGACTATAGTGAACCCGTAAGGTAAAGCCACGGCTATCTGGTACGGTCATGAAGCTTTGTGTTTCTTCATCTTCGTCATCGTCGCTACTACCAGAGAAATTCATCACAGATTCAATTTCGACATTTTGCGGGAAAGCTTTGGCGTTGCCAAAATAAGATTCATCAGCACTTCCAGGTAATCCCAAACTTGAGGTTAATCCTGCTATGTCTGTCAGTAGCAAATCACTGAGGTCGATTAAAATAGATTTGCTCTGGGGATGAATGCTTTTGATGTCTATAGAATAAAGAACTGAGTCACTAAATGATCGCGCTAGCGATCGCGCTTGGGGATCTCCTTCACGAGTCCGAAAATTGACGTTGCGGACAACAAAGTTTAATTTATCATTGACGCGCTCGAAATAAAACAAAAAATCCTGCAAAGGCATACCACTGTAGATACCAGCTTCACCAATGCCTGATTCTAAGGTTGCTGTGGCGAGAAAATTTTTCTTTAGTTGCTCTGCTTTGATCTCTAGATATATTTTATTGTCTTCTTTGTTGCGGTAAATAGTAAATAAACCTTGCTGCTTTTGAGTATTTTTGATGACTGTGTTAAAGTCTTCCAATTCTTCTTTTTTTGATGGTTTGGAAGTCGAATCGGGTTTATCATCTGGTTTTTCTGGTTTATCTTTATCCGGCTTTTCTGAATCTTTCGCGATCAGTAAAAAAGGCTGCTGCTCAATTTTTTGAGTA
Source organism: Fischerella muscicola SAG 1427-1 = PCC 73103 (assembly GCF_000317245.1). GTDB lineage: Bacteria > Cyanobacteriota > Cyanobacteriia > Cyanobacteriales > Nostocaceae > Pelatocladus > Pelatocladus muscicola_A. Next base: position 12,026 of record NZ_AJLJ01000249.1, on the reverse strand, counting down.
TTTTTTACCCAAATGAAAGGTTGACGCTGTAATTGCTGATTGTTTTTGATTACCCAAACCTTGGATAAAGGTAGAGAAGAAGACATTGGCATGGCAATTTTACCAGACACAGAAATTTTCTCTATCTTCTCTATCTCTTTATTCCCTGTTTCCACAGCCAGTGTCTTGGCGCTAGCGATGATTATTCCTAAAAACAAGCTTGGTAAAGCAACAACATAATAAATTAGTCTCTTCATCCGAAAGTCCCTGGCTTCGTTCATGATCTCAGTTTTAATACTTGCAAGGCAAAATGTCCTTACTACTACTATTGGCTGACTTGCTACGGTCTCTCAAAAATATTCTCCAGTAAAAACTTAGACTCATGGCAGATGACAACCCATATTAACGCTCAATATCAAGCAAGAAACTTTTATGTTAGCTGTTAATGACATTGATGAGCTTTTCTGCAATGTTTTACTGTAGTATTTTTGCTAACAACTATATCTGTAGCAAACAGAATCTATTGTTTTGATATTTGACCAAATTAAAGATGCTGACAAATTAGTATAACAACTCAATCAGACAGCTTGGGGTTCTTGAAAAACGAAAACGTTTTTAAGCAGACATTTTGGTTGAAATCAGAGGAGAAGGTTGAGTACTATTTTCAACAATTATTATGTATAAAATTTTACAATTTATTAATATATTTTAAAACCATTTTACGACAGAAAAGTCCGATATTTAAGGATAAACATTTTTTGAGTTAATAGTATTAACGGATACATGTATGACAGCATTATATCAAGTGTGGAAGCGTTTGGTAACTTATATAAGAAGAATCGAAGAACAAGAGACATCAAATGTAACGGGTATTGAACTCGAAGGAATTTTTGCTCTAGTAAAAAGTAATAATACTCAAAATAATTACAAAGAACTGCTATCGTCTGAACAATTGCAACAAGGTTTAGAAGAATGGACAAAAACTAGCGATAGATTGGATTTTCAAACAAGCGATCGCCAGTTAGATGAGAATATTTATGACTTATTGGGAAACACTACATTAAAGATTGAAATTGTCGAACCAGTAATGCAGAGGTTGGTTGCTAGTAAGAATTTTCGACCTGTAGTGTTATTTCAGCGTTTAGTAGATTTTTACCGTCGTTGGTGTGAGGGGGTATTTATAGATGCAGTACCCAGTGAGAACCTACCACAGAAAAAGATGTTGCAGTTGCAAGCACACAATCTTGCGATCGGACTGCGACAGGTAGACATCAATACAGGGCTGAATGTGTTGATTTTACTCTTGGAATTGCATCGTTATGCCCAACAGCAAGATGACATCAAAGCCCAAATAAATTTTTATCCCTCTGGTCAACGGCACAAAGATAATTTTTTCACATCCCAACTCCTGCGTGTGATCAATTATAGCGATGCGATCGAAATTGGTAATTTTGCTAATGTTGTTGGGGAATTCCTCAAAGGTGCTAACCTTAGCGGCGCTTATCTTGGGGATGCAAACCTAACAGGTGTTAACTTTAGCGATGCTAACCTTAGTGGTGCTTATCTTGGGGATGCAAACCTGACAGGTGTTAACTTTAGCGGTGCTAATCTCAGCGCTGTTAACCTTGGTGATGCTAACCTCAGTGGTGCTAACCTCGGTGGTGCTAATCTCAGGTGTGCCGACCTTAGCAGTACTAACCTCAGTGGCGCTAATCTTAGTGGTGCTGATATCTACCGCGCTGATCTCAGTCATGCTGACCTCAGCAGTACTAACCTCAGTGGTGCCGATCTTAGCCATGCTAACCTAACCAGTGCTAATCTTAGGGATGCAAAACTCAGCAGTAGCTATCTTAATCACGCGATTCTCTTTGGCACTAATCTCAGTGATGCCAACCTCAACGGTGCTAACCTTGACTATGCTGATCTTTGCCGTGCTGACCTTAGTGGTGCAAACCTCAATCATGCTAATCTCAAAAGCACTAACCTCAGCGACACCATTCTTTTTAGCACAAACCTCAAAAAAGCTGTTCTCATCTGCGCCGATCTCAGCTATGCCAAACTCAACGGTGCAAAACTCAATGGTGCTAACCTTAAAAGTGCTATTCTTCTGGGTGCAGACCTTGGTGGTGTAGACCTCACCAATGTCATTCTCAACGAAGCCGATCTCAGTGGCGTGGTTCTCAACGAAGCTGATCTCAGTGGCGCAGACATCACCGATGCAATTCTTTTGGCTACTGACCTGAGTTACGCCAACCTTAGCAGCGCCAACCTCAGTGGTAGTAACTTGAGTGGTGCGATCCTCAATGGTGCTGATCTCAGCTACACAAACCTGAGTTATGCAATTTTAGGTGGCGCAGACCTCAGCGACGCCAACTTAGAAAAAATGACTTGGAATGAAAATTTAGAATGGGAAGATGTGCGTGGTTTAGATAAAGCGGTAAATATCCCAGAAGCTTTAAAGCAACAGTTAGAGGAACGGGGATTAACTTAGCACAACATTTCACAAATTCGTAACGAATATAATTCTGAAAAACTCTGCGAACCTCCGCGCTGACTCTGCGCCCCTCTGCGTTTAAAAGGCTATGATTTCACTACAAACTTAAATCTAACAACGCGCGTATACTCTCATCAGATAAATCGTAGAGATATCGCATCTCTTTGAAATTACTAAAATTTCGTTGAATTGACTTGCGATAGGTTGGATCGTAGTGATTAGATAAAATATCTTTGATCAATAATTCCCACTTTTCAGAATCAATTAATTGATACCATTGATTTACTTTTTCCCAGCCATAGCGGTCTTTGAGTTTTTCCAATTTTGCTTTTAAAATATCAGGATATTCTATAAAGTGGGAATATTTTTGTAAAAGAAACTTGACTCTGGCTGTGATTGGTAGTTGAATATCTACACAACATGCCTGTTTCATTTTTTCCCACAAAGACTTCGGTAAATAGACTTTACCTATTTTTCTACTTTCTGACTCTATCCAAATTGGTTGGTTAGGATTAAAGCTTTGGAGTTGTTGCAAGAGTAGGGATTCAAAGTATTTTTGGGTAGGCTGGGGTGAAAGTTTATCTTGCCATTCTTCACCAAATACAGAACCACGATGTTGAGCCAAATTTTCTAAATCTAATACTTGAGTGCCACGCTCACGCATTTGCCTTAGAATGTAGGTCTTACCACTACCAGTTAAACCACACAGTATTTTGTAGGTAAATTTTTTGGGCAATTCTTCTATTTGTTGACGCACATAAGCACGATAAGTTTTGTAGCCACCTTCAAGTAGGGTTACGCGCCAACCAATTTGACCAAGTACTAAAGCCATACTTAAAGAAGGTTGTCCACCCCGCCAGCAATACACAAGAGGATGATAGCTCTTTTCTTTCTTGGCAAAGTGTTGAGTGATATGCTCAGAGATATTCTTTGTTACCAAAGCCGCACCAACTTTTCTGGCTTGAAACGTGTTTATCTGTTTATATATCTTTCCGACTTCTGTGCGTTCGGAATTATTTAGTACAGGTAAATTGATTGCACCTGGAATATGATCTTCGCTAAATTCTCTGGGAGAGCGAACATCAATAATTTCAGTGTAGGTTTCTGTCTGAGGTTGTTGAGTATATGTAGGTAAAGGTGGCATGTGATTAAGATATTATAAATAATTGCTTGAAAATAAGGTTTATTCTCCCGATTGTAATAAATAGCGTCATATCTCATAAATACCTTAACGTAGCTATTGAGTTAAGAGGTTATTGATAACGGTAAATTTATTAGCCAAATAACAAACACCTAACAACTACCACTAGCCGCCATCGAATGGCATAGTAGTAGGGTGGGTACTACCCACCCTACTATTTTTTAGGGGTATACAATCAAAATGACAGACTTCAGAGAACTCAAAGAATGGGAAAAAGCCCATGAGTTAACAGTTGCGGTCTATGAAATCACTCAGTCTTTCCCCGAAGAAGAATTACTGGGGTTAACGCAACAAATACGTTTAGCCTGTTCTGCAATCCCCGTTAAAATAGCCCAGGGATGCAATCGCGAAGAGAGAGAAGAGCAAGTTAATTTTCTTGAAACCGCAAGGGATGCAGCGATTGAGGTAGAGTATTATCTGCTGCTGTGTTATGAGTTAGATATGCTCGATTCTTGTGATTACGATCGCCTAGTCAGCAAAACAGTGCAAGTAAAAGAACTTCTGGAATTATTCATCGATAAACTCAGTCATAGATAGATAGTAGGGGCGAACGGCCATTCGCCCCTACTAACAGGTTCTATTATGATTAAACTTACTCCCCAAAATTTGCAAACCATTTATAGTCACGCTGAAACTACTTACCCAGAGGAGTGCTGTGGGATTATTTTTGGTGATCGTGGCGATGATGGTAAAACTGTAGTAGAAATTATGCCTACAGAAAATGCTTGGAGTGCTGAAGCAGCGCTGGATTTTCCTAGTGATGAAATCATATATGGGAAAAAGCGCAGGTATGCGATCGCACCTCAAGTCATGTTACAAGCACAAAAAGCAGCACGGACACGTTCTCTCGATATAATAGGTATTTATCATTCTCATCCAGACTATCCAGCAATTCCCTCAGAAATTGACCGACAGTGTGCTTGGCAAGAATACTCATACATTATTGTTTCTGTACAAAATGGCAAAGCTGGTGAGATCAACAGCTGGTGTCTTGATGATCACCACCAGTTTCAACCAGAAACAATTGAAAAGTTATTTTAAAAACTAGTAAGGATACAAAGACACAAAGGGTATCGTTTTTGGGTAGGATAAAAAGTCCGCGCTTCCTCATCTAACTGCTATGCTAAATCCGAATTTGGATGAAATCCAGCTGACGAAAGACGATTACGAACGCTACTCCCGACACTTAATTTTGCCGGAAGTAGGATTAGAAGGGCAAAAGCGTCTCAAAGCTGCTAGTGTACTGTGTATCGGTACAGGTGGACTAGGTTCACCGTTACTTTTATATCTGGCGGCGGCGGGTATTGGACGCATCGGTATTGTTGATTTCGATGTTGTTGATACTTCCAACCTCCAACGTCAGGTGATTCACGGTACTTCTTGGGTGGGTAAACCCAAGATTGCATCAGCCAAGAATCGCATTCTCGAAATTAACCCCTATTGTCAGGTTGATCTTTACGAAACTCGTCTGAGTTCCGAAAATGCCCTCGATATTGTTAAACCTTATGATGTTGTAGTTGATGGAACTGATAATTTCCCAACGCGATATCTTGTTAACGATGCTTGTGTATTGCTAGATAAACCCAACGTCTACGGTTCCATTTTCCGTTTTGAAGGTCAAGCAACGGTATTTAACTACGAGGGTGGGCCAAATTACCGTGATTTGTATCCAGAACCCCCACCACCAGGGATGGTTCCCTCTTGTGCAGAAGGCGGTGTCTTGGGAATTTTGCCGGGAATGATTGGTGTCATCCAGGCAACAGAAACCGTTAAAATTATTATGGGTCAGGGCAATACTTTAAGTGGACGCTTACTGCTGTACAATGCCTTAGAAATGAAATTCCGCGAATTGAAATTGCGTCCCAACCCGATACGTCCAGTAATTGAAAAGTTGATAGATTACGAACAATTCTGCGGTATTCCACAAGCGCAAGCAGAGGAGGCGAAACAGCAAATGGAACTTTCCGAAATGACTGTGCAGGAATTGAAGCAGTTGTTGGATGGCGGTAGTGACAATTTTGTACTGCTGGATGTCCGCAACCCACATGAATATGAAATTGCCAAGATTCCTGGTTCTGTATTAGTACCTTTACCTGATATTGAAAATGGTGATGGTGTGAATAAAGTTCAGGAATTAGTTAATGGTCATCGCTTGATTGTGCATTGTAAGTCGGGTATGCGTTCTGCAAAAGCCTTGGGAATTCTCAAGCAAGCAGGAATTGATGGTACAAATGTCAAGGGTGGTATTCTGGCTTGGAGTAAGGAAGTTGATCCATCTGTACCAACATACTAAATATTAAATTTTAATAGATTTATTGATGCACACAGGTAAACTTTATCTGTGTGCATTTATTGTTAGGGTTTGAAACCTGAGTTTTGAATCAAGCAAACTCTAGTAGTCAATCAAACAAATTATGAGAGGTCATAGATCCCCGACTTTTTCAAAAAGTCGGGGATCTGCGCCAAGAGAAGAGGAAAAAAGGGTAAATTATTAAATTATGATGCGTTAAATAAAATAGAACTTGAGCTTTTTTCTTACCAGGACTATTATTTCTCGCTAAATGCCCAAACGCCATCCCAGTTTTCCGGCGCACCTCGTTCGATTAATTGATTGACTCGCTCTAGGTAAAGTGCTGCTGTTTTATCTGAGAGATTGACTGCCAAAACTTGCTCAAAGTATCGTTGAGCTTCGGTAAATTGGCAACAACGGTAATATTCTAGTCCTTGTTCAAAATCTGATTGGGTTTGGAATTTCAAGGCTTTAACCTCTTCTGTTTCACCGTCCATGACTTCATAAACTGCGATCGCTTCTTTTCTACCTTTAACAATTGCTCGATCTAAAAATCGAATTTGATATTGGCTGGGATCGCTCAATTTTTCCAAGACTTGTTCAGAAATTAATATAGACACTCCGTAAAACTTAGTTAAACCTTCTAAACGTGCTGTGAGGTTGACATTATCCGAAAAAGCATCGCCTTGCATCCGGTTTTCTTCTCCCACCATTCCCACCATCATATGACCAACATGGATACCAATACCAACTTGCAGGGGTGCATAACCTTTCTCTGCTCGCTCTTGGTTATACTCATGAACTCGTCGCAGTTTGAAAATCCCTGCTTGGACTGCATCATCTGCACTGTTGGGGAAAATTGCCATCATTCCATCGCCCAGATATTTAACAATGATACCGTTATGATTGCGAATTTCTGGAGAAACCCGTCGTAGATAGGCGTTGACAAAATCAAAATTTTCTTGGGGTGTCATGCTCTCCGACATGGTTGTGAAGGAGCGAATATCGGAGAACATCACCGCCATTTCTTTGCTCACATGATCTCCTAACTGAACATTAATCACGCTTTTCTTTTGCAGAAACTTGAGATATTCATGGGGAAAGAAACGGACAATGGCATTATTTTGATTTTCTAGGGTTTCAAAGGATTTTTTCAGCTGTCCAGCCATGTAGTTAAATGTCTTGGCTAGTTCTCCGACTTCATCAGCACGTTCAATATCAACAGTTTTATCCCATTCCCCTTTGGCAATATCTTTGGCTGCAAAATTAAGTCGCACAAGTGGCTCTGTCACCCAGCGAGATGTGAGAATACCGATAACAATTGCCACTACTAAAGTTGCAATACACAACACAAAAGTAGTTTGGTTATTGGTATTAATTTGTGCCATGAAGTCGGTTTCAGGAACAACGACCACAATCAGCCAATGTAATCCTTTGTTATCTTGAAAAGGCATCAATTTTACATATTGCCGTTTGTTCTCTATTTCAATATTGAGTTTTTGTGAATTTTTAATTTGATTAAAATCTGGATAATGAGTAGCTAAATATCTAGCTGTCGTTTTAGTGACTGGGTCGTTACTATCTACGGCTTTAAATACTTGTCTGATATTTCCTTGAGTACGAAATGGTTGTTCATGAGTAGAAGTTGCTAGTAGTGTTCCATCATGTTCGACAATAAATGCTTGTCCAGATTTACCTATTTTGAGACTATTTAAGAATCGACCAATACTATTAAGTCGTAGAGAAGTATTGAGTACTCCTTGTAATTGTTTTCCTGTTAAATCATACACAGGTTGGGAAGCACTAATTAGCAATACTGGTTCTAAAAGCGAGAGATAAACTGAACTCCAAGTTGCTTTACCTGCTTTACCTGCATCTATGTACCAGGCTCCCCTTCTAGTATCAAAATCTTTGAATATTGCTGCAACTGTTGTGCGATCGCCTTTCGTATTCGTATTGTAAGAATAAAAATCAAAGTTAGTAAATTTGTCTATGACATTAATTAATAAAGTGCCATTTTCCAGTTTTTCACCTGTGCGCTCTTGTCCATTTTTGTTTGTAAATTTAATAAAGTTAATGTAGGGATATGACTGTACTTGCTGCCAAAGGTATTTCTCCCAAGGTTGCAAATTTTGTGTATTCATTAACCCTAGTTCGATCGCATTCTCATTACTTTGATTAATTTGATGTGGAGTTTCCAAGTAAGTTCGCAAATTCTGCTCGATGCGAGCAGTAATTTCACTCATCAACTGAGTAGCCAGATTATCAACGGCCTCTTGCCCATTTTTAAATGAGAGATAACCCACTAAACCAACTGCTCCTACGACTTGCACCACAAAAGGAACAATTAGAATTACTCGCAGTGGGATTTTACTCAGTCCTCTTACAAACTTATTTCGGGTATGCTGATTCTGTTGCTGTGTTTTGCTGACGGTTGCAACAGCAGTTTGAACAGGACGTGTTTTTTTTGTAGTTTTGCAAGATACAGCGTTTGTGGTTGTGAGGCTAGGAGGTGAGGCTATAAGATCACTAGGTTGGATATTTTTGATCGCTCTACTGGGGATAGGTGATATATTTTTAGGCAAAGTAAAGGTAAAACGAGTACCTACCCCTACCGTAGATTCTACAGTAATTTTACCTTTATGTAACTCTACCAACGCTTTGACAATACTCAAGCCCAAACCCTTACTTCCAGCTTGGCGAGTTGCTAAATGCTCTGCTTGCTTAAATAATTCCGAAATTTCTGCTAATTCATCTTCGGCAATTCCCTTACCTGTATCATAAATGCTAATAGCAATGTGTGATGAATTCTGAGGATCTTCAACTTCAATTGCAGATGTAGAGATTTCTATTTGCCCTGTTGGGGTAAATTCAATGGCATTATCAACGAGAATTTGTAAAATTTGTTGTAAGCGAACCGGATCAGCATAAACGCTTGTACTTTTGGCGGGAATACTATTCACCAACTCTAAATTTTTCTGATCGATCAGAGATCGCATTGATTGCAACACCGTTTCAGCAATTTGGTGCAAATCCACTAATTGCAGTTCTAGCTTAATATCCCCGTGTCTGAGTTTGGAAAATTCACGAATATTGTTGATGCGGTTGAGAAGTTGATACCCACTCTGGGTAAGATTTTGTAGACTTTTTTGTTGTGGTGGAGATACTTCACCCATTGCTCCTTGTAACATTGACTTAGCGGTATTCACCAAGCCTTCGAGCGGAGTAGATAGTTGATTGGAGGTGTTGATCAAAAATTCATCTTTGAGCTGGTTGAGGCGCTGTAATTGAGCATTTTTTTCTTTTAGTTGTTGGGTGAAACGAATGCGATCAACTTCTGCTTGTTTGCGTTTAGTTATATCTAAAACTGTACCTAACAGGGCTTCTGAACCATTAAAAACAAACGATTGCAAAGATATAACTGCCCAAAAGTTTGTACCATTTGCTTTTTTCCACTGGACTTCATAATTCCTGAGACTACCATGTTTGCGGAAAATATTTAGTAATTTTTCGCGATCGCTAGCCTCGTAGTAAAAGTCCAAGGTTCGACGATTCAGCAATTCTTCTTTAGTTAAATCTAACATCGAACTAGCTGCGGTATTTGCATATAAAATTTTCCCACTGGCTAGCTGCGAAATTATGACTGTGACGGGAGTTGCTTCAGCAATCAGTTGAAATCGTTCTTCACTTTCACACTTTGCTTGTTCTACTTTCTGTTGTAGTTCCTTTGCTACGACATCAGAGCTTTCTGTAATTGTCTCTACTAGGGCTTTTAATTCCGCTTTCTCTTGCTTGACTTGTTCTAACTCCTGATTGAGATTGGAATTTTCTAATAAGAGTTGGTCTATATTTAAACTTGAAGAAGAACTAAAAGGTTCAGATCTTATTAAATCAGACATAGGGGAACAAAGAACATAAAAAACTGTATTGAGTTGTGTAAGCGCAAAACGTAGGCTATGCCAACAAAAATCAAAAATGAATCCTATTTTGTTTAATAGTTTACTGTAAACTGTATGTCAGAATTATGTTAATATTAACATAATTAGAATTCTATAAAAACAAAATAAGTAGTAAAAATCATTTAAAAAATTATTTTTATCAAAAAATCTATCAAAAAAAGTAAATTAATTATTTCGATTCTTGATGGCTAGTGAGAATATTTAAATATTCATGGTTACTCACTCATGAACTGGACGATAGATTGGCTTACTTCACAAATAAAAAAACTATTGATTGAATTATCTAGCTTGTGGACAACCAAGCTATTTATTTTAGGAAACAAAGACATCTCTTTGAAGTTTCTCACCGAACTGATTTTTTCACTTGTCATCGCTTTTTTTATTGCTCGTTTAATTAAAGAGCTAATCAAACGTTTATTTTTAGCTCGCTTTGTACAAGAGCGTGGTAGTCTAGAAGCCCTATCTGCTCTCCTGAGCTATACTCTCACAATTTTGGCATTTTTAGTCGTTCTACAAAGTGTTGGTATCAGCCTCAGTTCTTTAACTATTTTTGCTGGAGCAATTGGTATTGGTTTCGGTATCGGACTTCAGGATCTTGCAAGTAACTTTATTAGCGGTATCACTATTTTATTTGAGCAATCAATTAAAGTGGGAGACTTTATTGAAATTGATGATCTTTCCGGAATTGTGGAAAATATTTCTATTCGTTCGACAATAATTAAAACCATTGATGGCGTGTTTGTGATTGTTCCTAATAAGAATTTTTTGGAAAATAAGGTAATTAATTGGACTTATAAAGATCCAAAAGTTAGAATTCATGTTCCTATTGATGTTCCTGATGAAAGCGATCCTCTTGTAGTTGCTGAGTCGCTTTTAGCTGCTGCTCGTCGGGAACCTAATATATTACTGTCACCTTGTCCTGAAGTTCAATTTAAAGGCTTTCAAGAAGGGATGGATTTTGAATTACTAGTGTGGATAAGTGACCGCCAAAAAAAAGATGAAATTACAAGCTCATTATACTTTTTTATTGAAGAAGAATTGCGCGATCGCGGAGTTGATCGTCCCATTCCTCAACGAAGGCTTTATATTGATAACTTAAAAGAATTGAGTTCATTCTCACAAAAATCATCAGTTGAAGAATTGGCTAATAATTCTTCTATCAACACAGAATTAAATCAAGAAAATTCTCAACTAGCTTCTCAAAAATCAACTAACATTCCATTATTAAGAAACTTATTACGGCAAGTCAGCTATTTTGAAAAATGTAGTGATACAGAATTGCGTCATATAATTTTACGTGGTTATAAACGAGTCTTAGAAGCTGATGAAATCATCTGTCGAGAAAATGAACCAGGAGATTCTTTCTATATTATTCTATCTGGTGCAGTAGAAGTTTTTGTTGAATCTATTAACAAACAAGTTGCTACACGACATCCTGGGGAATTTATTGGAGAAATGTCTTTACTGATGGGGACACCCCGTACTGCTACTCTCCGCACTTTAGAAGCAACTGTTTTGTTTGTGGTAGATCGGGATAATTTACAGAGTCTTTTAGAAAAGCAACCAGATTTAGCAGATAAAATTTCTGTTGAATTATCTAAACGTCAAGAAACATTAGAACGTTTGGGGATCAAAATCGCTGGTAATGCTCAAAATGAAACTCCATTTACCCAAATTCGTAAACGCATTCAAGCTATTTTTGGCATTTAAAATCAATTTTGACCATGAAACAAACGAATCATCACAATCATTCTTTCAAAGAGTTTTTCAAAACAGTTGCTATAGTCAAGGATTTTGCGCTCAAAGAAATGAAAAAAGAAGCTGTTCAAAAACAGCTTTATTATCATAATTGTCAACATGTTCAAGGAGTACAACGCCGAGCAAATCAAATTTTTCAAGTTATTAAACCTTACTGGGAAAAGAGTCTTAATAATGAGGCTCCCTTAGAATATCTCAACCGGATGGAACTGTTGTTAGAAATTTCCACCCTAGCTCACGATTTAGTCCAAGAGTTTGTTCCTCAAAGCGAACCTCATACTCCTCGCAGAAGAGAAATGGGTGTGAGCGAAGCTGCAACAATTAACAAATTGATCGCTTACATTC
>NZ_AJLJ01000248.1 GCF_000317245.1 Fischerella muscicola SAG 1427-1 = PCC 73103 | reverse complement strand
ATAATTTAAATGAATATTTATCCAAATTTGACTCCAACTGTCTGGGGATTTTTACAGATTCTGATTTAAAAATCATTAAAGAAGCGATTGAAGCAACAATCTGCTCATATGATTCTGTCAGAGGTTCAATTTATCAAGCTGATCTTTATAATTCTGAGAAAAATTTATCCATTGTCAGTAGAATCACCGCTCTTGCTGATCTTGGTACATTAGGAATAGAAGGAATTGAAGCTTTCAACGAAGAAGGAAGTCTTTTATTTTTAGAAGAAAATCTTGATTTGATTCCAATTCTTTTGCAAAACGACCTTAATTCGGCTAATCCAGAACTTCACGACAGTATTAGACAGCGTTTACTGAAACGAGCTAGATTTCAAGTCAATTTTGCTAAAGATAGACTGGCTCGCTATACTTATGAAATTGAAGGTTTGCCAGTTGAGAGTGTTCCAGTTGTTATTCAGGAAGTCTTTAGATTTTTAAATCCAGAAAATATCGAAAAAATTGTAGTAAATACTCCTACCTCTGAAGATGCAACTTTGGATCAGTTGATGAATTTTTTTGATTTTAAGAGGTATTTAGGAACTTTAGA
>NZ_AJLJ01000247.1 GCF_000317245.1 Fischerella muscicola SAG 1427-1 = PCC 73103 | reverse complement strand
TCTTATTGCAGAGAGAGTAAGAGATAAGGGACACGGGGGACAAAGGATTCCCTCGTTATCTTGAAGAAAATCAGCTTTTGCGACTCGTAAACTAACTTTTGACTTTGTACAGACGCGTAGACGCTCGTAAAAGCGGCTTCTCGTAAGAGAATAATCGCGTCTCTACTAACTTTTGCAACTTGTAAACTAACTTCACACGTCAGAAAACAGATTTTTTGCGCCAAAAATCGACTTAAATCGGGTAAATCTCTTATTTACATTAAATTTCACTAGTATGCGTTCTAATACTGCTTTGAGAAGATATATCTATTGAAATTTCAAACCTTATGTAAATAAAGGTAAAGTCATGAGAAAATCTCCTAGTAAACGCTAAAGCGCTGTAATGCCTACTAAAAGACTTTAATTATTCATATTGACCTAAATTTATGTATTCTATTTAGATTGCCATCTATTCAAAATCTTTAAAAAATATTAAACTAGTGAATAATAACGTAATTTTGGGGTAAGCAAAAACACTAGCCCCAATCATGTAGTTTAACTAGCTGTTTATTAAAAACCTCATTGTTTGGAGTTGTTATTAACTAGCCACGACGATCTCACTTTTAACCCTGGTTTTATCCAGCCCCACGGTGTACTTTTAGTACTAAGTACACAATTGGAGATATTACAAGTTAGCAGCAATACTCAAGACTCTTTGGGTAAGCAGCCAGAGGAGTTGCTTGGTCAACATCTCAGTTATTTGCTCAATGCTTTGTGTTTAGAAGCGATCGCTCAACTTCCAACAGACGAAATTGACACTGTTAATTACCTGAAGCTATCAGTCCGCACAAATGAGGGTGAGCAAAACTTTGACGGTTTTGTGCATCGAGTAGAAGACACCATCATTTTAGAGCTAGAACCAACACAAGCGCCAGTTCAAGTAAATTTCTTGAACATTCACACCTTAATCAAAGCAGCGATCGCCAAACTCAAACGCACAAATAACCTGATAGATTTCTTACAAATTGCAGCCCAGCAAGTCCGCAATATTACAGAATTTGATCGGGTGATGGTCTACCAATTTGACCATCAAGGCGCAGGGGTAGTGATTGCTGAAGTCAAAGCAGAACAGCTATCGCCCTATTTGGGACTTCACTATCCAGCCACAGATATCCCACGAGGAGCGAAAGATTTATACAAACGCAATTCGTTGCGAATTATACCATGTATCAACGCTAAACCTGTAGAATTAATTCCTACAACAGATGAGACTCCCCTGGATTTAAGCCTGTCTGTACTGCGGAGTGTTGATCCTTGTTGTGTGGAGTATCATCAAAATATGGGTGTGGCAGCTTTGATGGTTATTCCCCTAATTAAAGATGACAAGCTGTGGGGACTAATTTCCTGTCATCATCAAACTCCTAAATATGTCCCTTATGAAATTCGGGCTGGCTGCGAATTTTTGGGACATATTGTGTCATCGGAGTTGGCGAATAAAGTTATTCAAGAAGAAGTAGACTATAAAGTTAGATTGGAATCTCTGCGGTCTGGTGTTGTCGAATCGATTTCTCAAGCAGATAACTTCAGAGATGCATTAATCCATCCTGAACCCCGCTTACTAGGTCTTGTAGGTGCGACAGGGGCGGCGGTTTGTTTGGATCATGAAATTTATCTGCTGGGAGCAACACCGGGTATTGAAGATGTGCGATCGCTCATTACTTGGGCAAATGCTCAGGTGAGAGACAATATATTCTATACTGATTCCTTGCCCAAACTTTACCCAGAGGCTGAGACATTTAAAGATACCGCTAGTGGCTTGTTGCTATTGCGGATTTCTAAATTGCGACATTATTATATTCTCTGGTTTCGCCCCGAAGTAATCCGCACGGTAAACTGGGCAGGTAATCCCAATGAATCAATTCAAGTTAACTCAGATGGTAGTGTCACTCTTTGTCCCAGAAAGTCCTTTGAAAAATGGCAAGAACTTGTGAGATTAACATCTGTACCTTGGCAAGAATGCGAAATTGATAGCGCTTTGAGTCTGCGAAATGCGATCGTTGGAATTGTTCTTAAAAAGGCAGAAGAATTAGCGAAGATCAACCAAGAGTTAGAAAGCAGTAACCGCGAATTAGCTTCTTTTGCTTATGCAGCTTCTCATGATCTCAAGGAGCCCTTAAGAGGTATATATAACTACTCAATAATTCTCCTTGAAGACTATGCATCTGTCCTAGATGAAGATGCTAGAGAGTACTTACAGACTGTAATTTCCTTGTCGGTACGCATGGAAACCCTAATTAATGGTCTACTACGACTATCGCAATTAGGACAAGCAGCACTACATTTACAAGCAGTTAATTTAAACGAATTGCTTGATCAAGTGATCAACGTCTTTCATGCTAGCCGTCAACAACATAATCTCGAAGTTCGTATTCCCAGACCTCTACCAGCAATTCGCTGTGACTCAGTTCTCATTAATGAGGTCTTTAGTAACTTAATTACTAATGCTTTTAAATATAATGATAAAGCAGAAAAATGGGTAGAAATTGGCTACTTGGATAGGGAGGACGCGGGGACGCGGGGAGATGGGAGACAAGGAGGACATGCGGGAGAAGGGGACGCTGATCGACAAATTTCTGCGCCTAGTTCTCTGGGCGTAACTGCGTCTTATGTTGATTCCCAATCTCTCATCACTTTTTACGTACGGGATAACGGTATTGGGATTCCAGCCCATCACCACCAAACCATCTTCAAACTGTTCAAACGGCTGCATACTCAAGAAAAATATGGCGGTGGAACAGGTGCAGGACTTGCGATCGCCAAGAAAATAATTGAACGTCACGGCGGTCAAATTTGGGTTGAATCTACCCCAGGCGAAGGATCAACATTTTATTTAACACTATGATAGGTTAAGATATATTACAAAACTTTTTAATAAACATAATTTGCTCAGATAGATCAACCTAATGGCAACAAAACTTAATGAACCACTATTGGTTGTTGAGGACAGCAACGATGATTTCCGAATTCTCCAACGCCTGATGCGGCGGATGGCTGTCCAAAACCCCATACATCGTTGTACTAGTGGGGATGAAGTTTTAGACTACCTTTATCAAGAAGGGAAAAACATCAATGGATTATCTCGACCTTCGGTGATTCTGCTAGACCTGAATCTACCAGGAATTGATGGTCGTGACATCCTAGAGCAACTTAAGGAAGATAAAACTTTAAAGGAAATTCCTATAGTTATCTTCACGACTTCATCCAACCCCAAGGATATTGAATTTTGTTATCAAAAGGGTGCAAATGGCTATCTCGTCAAGCCAATGGATGTCCAAGAACTGCAAAAGACCATTCAAGCGTTTGTCGATTATTGGTTGCAAGTTAATATTTCACCGATTTCTGGGTAATTGGGGATTGGAAGGGAGACACGGGCTTATACGTTTTAGCATCTGGTAATTGCATATTGTTAGTGCTAAAAAAATCCACCTGTAAGCACAGGTGGTTTTAACATCAAATACTCATCAATCAGTTTCTATCACTGCAATACAACGACAGATTGGTTTTAGTGTGTCGATGTTGTGACAATTTGTTGCTTCTAAATATAACCCGTCCAGGGCTTTTGATTGGAGAGAAGGGGCAACTTGTTTTATATACTTGAACAATTGTGATGACAAATACAAAGTAGATTAATCTTTTATTTTCGCAAGTAAGATGCTTTTTTCTTCCGCTATTGCAACAATATCGAAGTGAAAACTCAAATATGAAGACCAACGAATTATTGGGGTGACATTAAGACACCCCTTTCTCATGAAAGTAATGTGTGGACAAAAGGGGGATTGGGAAAACTGGGAGGGCGATCGCTACATTATTTATTAGCTACTTTTATGTTTAAAACGACACTAATTAACTATGTTGGTAGTATTAAGTCAAGTAAGTAATCCACTTGTTGTGTCAGATGGATTATTTTTTCATCCCTTAGCAGATGCGATCGCATAAAACAAAAATCGCGGACACGAAACGCAGTAGCCGCGACTAAGTTAAATCCTACTCTCCGCGTCAGGTGCATCTCTTCCCGATCAACACTTATATTTTTTTTACATTTCTTTTAGTTTTTCTTAATGTTTTCGTAATTTATGGCAATGTTGAGGAAGGAGTTTTGCACCCCTGCCCCATTTTCTTATGCCGAATGCCTGGAAACTGCTCATCATTGATGATTGTGCAACGGATCGGAAAATCTATCGTCGCTTTCTTTTGAAAGATCCTCACCATTATTACCAAATTCTGGAGGCAGATTCAGCAGAAGTTGGACTTGGCTTGTGCCAAAATATGCCTTGTGATCTGATTCTGCTAGATTTTTGCTTGCCAGATATGAGCGGGATCGAATTTCTAGATCAGCTTAGACAGAAAACCTTTGGTTCTTCCGTACCCGTGATCATGCTGACTGGACACGGTGACGAAGAGGTTGCTGTGCAAGCGATGAAAAAGGGTGTCCAAGATTATTTAGTTAAGCAACACCTGAAGCCGGATGTTTTACAACTAGCAGTTCGTAATGTGATCAAGCAATTATATCTGCAAACTCAGTTACAAAAAACTCAAGAACGACAGCGCTTGATTGCTACGATGTTGCTAAGAATTCGCCAGTCTCTTGATTTGGAGGAGATTTTATACACAGCTGTCAGAGAAGTACAACAACTGCTCAAGTGCGATCGCGTTATAGTATGTCAGTCTTCCCCTGAAACAGATTCTGAACAAACAGGTCAAAATAATTCTTTATTATGTTATTGGGCAGGCTCGGATGATTGCAACCTCAAACCGCTAGAGCTATTAGATAATAAAGCAAATTTAATGGTTCCCATTACTTTGAGTGATCAACAACCAGTATCAAAACCTTGGGGGTTTTTGATTGCTCATCATTGTACTAAAAAACGAGAATGGCAATCTGACGAACTAGAAATACTTTGTGAAGTATCTGTACAACTAGCGATCGCCATTCAACAAGCAGAATTACTCACAAAGACTCAAGCTGCTCTTGAAAAAGAAAAACAACTCAACGCTTTTAAATCTCAAATCATCACCACTGTTTCCCACGAGTATCGTACACCTTTGGCTTCAATTTTAGCTGCTGCATCTACACTCAAGCAATATGGCGACCATCTCGATGAATTAAAAAAACAAAAGTTTTTGCATATCATTGAACAGAAAGCACGACACATGTCTAAATTGATAGATGACATGTTAGTCATGAATCAATTTGAACTCAACAAGACCAAATTTAAAACAATTCCTCTCGATTTAGAGCAATTTTTCTCTATCCTCATCAGCGAACAGCAGCAATTAGTTAGCGATCGCCATGACTTCATTTTTCAGAGTACTGGAAATCATAAAGGCTTCTGGGGCGATCAAGGACTTTTGCGCCTGATATTTAGTAATCTAATGTCCAATGCTATTAAATATTCTCCAAAAGGAGGCAATATAGAATTCCATTTGATTGGCAAAGAATCTGAAGTTATATTTTTTATTCAAGACCAAGGTATAGGTATACCAATAGAAGACCAAATCAACCTGTTTCAACCCTTCTCTCGTGCAAGTAATGTTGACACACTGCCGGGAACAGGTTTAGGATTAGCAATTACAAAAGCTTGTGTAGAATTACATGGTGGCAATATTAGCTTAGATAGTCAACCCGACCAAGGTACTAAAGTTACAGTTTGCCTACCAAAGCAGCATATACAAAAAAGTAGTCATTAGTCATTGGCAAAAGACTTGTTAAATAATTCTCCCTTGTCCTCCTTGTCCCCCGTGTCCTCCTTGTCCCCCTTGTCCTCCTTGTCTCCCTTGTCCCTCAATTCCCAACCTCACGGCTCATATTTAACTACAGCTTGTCGTGCCAAAATTGAGTTCACACAATCTACGCTACCTGTGAATAATTGACAAGGTTCTCTTACTTCCGATAGTCCAACTACAACCCGAACATATAATCCCTCATCTAAGTCAATTTTTGACACTTCATATAGAAATCTCTTGCGAGGATGTATGGCGAGTGCGGCTGATAATGCAGGTGTTGCACAAATAATGGCTTTTTTACCAGGAGGTATGTAATGATCGATAAAAAAGTCATGGTCTTTAGGATCATTACTCCAACCGCTATATGACAATTTAGATGGCCAAGTTAGACATCTGGGATCTATTCCTTTGTCATTAAATCCTTGGGAAAAAGTTACTTTAGTAGTCCCTAAATAATTATTTTCTTTTTGCTTTTTTGCTTCTAAAAGCCGATTTGCTTTGTCGATATCTATAACTCTGGCTCTGAAAATATCCAGTGAAAAGAAACCTGTCAAGATGAGCGAAACTCCCAACAATAATATAGTTAGTATCAGTAAGCTACCTTGAAAATAAATAGGCAAAAATTTTATTTTCATACTGAAATATATCGGTTTGCAATGAGGTTTAGTGTAGGAAAAACTTAGAACTGTCGCAACTTGGTAGAAGTAGTCAATGCATATCTAAGTACAGATTTGTGTTAATTCGTAGCGATTTAAAACGCATCAGTTAGCAAAGGTAAACGCAGAGGGGCGCGGAGTCTTTGTGTCAAAATTTTGCCATGAATTTATGCAATTTTGTACTAATCGCAAGGTACACCGATGCACATCGATAAAACTAGCCCTGTATCTGAAAAAGACGAGGACACATGACTTAATTCACAAATGATAATCTAAATACCAAGTGAAGTTAGTGATTTTCGTGTTATATTTTGATTGATTTGGAAATCTAAATACTTTCCAGATTTTGATAGAAATGCTAAATATTGCCAACCTAGAACTTCGTGAGCAAAGTACTTATTTTTTAGAGAAAAATTATGAGCAACGTTTGCAAATACTCAAACAATTAGGGATAGCGCGTTATGATTTTTTAGCTAAAATGCGCTTAAATGAAGCGAATATTGTTTGTATTAGCCGTTTTTTAGCTCATCCTAATCAGCTAAAATTTCCTAATTTGATGGGAGCAGATTTATCTGACTTAGAATTAGAAGGAGTAAACTTTATTCGTGGAAATTTATCATGGGCAAATTTAAAAGGCAGTAGTTTAGTTGATGCTGATCTAATTTTTGCTAATTTTACAGGGGCAGATTTCACAGATGCAAATTTAAGAGGAGCTACTCTCAATGAGACTATATGGTTAAAAGCTTTGGTGGAAAAATGCAATTTTGGTGAAGGAGTTGGTTTAAGCACTCAACAACGTCAAGATTTACTAATGTGCGGAGCAATTTTTAATTGTTGAAAACTCTATTATAAATAGATACAGATTGTTATGGATAGTAATATTAAATTACCACAAAAGCTAATGTTACTTGGTTCGGGAGAACTAGGAAAAGAATTTGTGATTGCAGCTCAACGCCTTGGTAATTATGTAATTGCTGTGGATCGCTATGAAAATGCTCCAGCAATGCAAGTTGCCGATTGTGCAGAAGTAATTTCAATGCTGAGTGCTGATGATTTGGAAAGAATTGTTAGTAATTATCAGCCGGATTTTATCATACCGGAAATTGAAGCAATTAGAACAGAAAAGTTGCTGGAATTTGAAGAAAGAGGAATGGTAGTTATTCCAACCGCAGCAGCGACTAACTACACAATGAATCGCGATCGCATCCGGGAACTAGCACACCGAAAATTAGGGATCAGAACTGCAAAATATGGTTATGCTTCTACCCTTGAAGAGTTAATTGCTATTTCTGATGAAATTGGTTTTCCGAATGTTGTCAAACCTGTAATGTCTTCTTCTGGTAAAGGTCAGTCAGTTGTCAAAGACAAAGGAGAAGTTGAGAAAGCGTGGAATTATGCGATCGCAGGTTCTAGAGGTGACACTCAAAAAATCATCGTAGAAGAATTTATTAATTTTGAAATTGAGATTACTTTACTGACTATTAAACAGTGGAATGCACCGACAATTTTCTGCTCTCCAATTGGTCATCGTCAAGAAAGAGGAGATTATCAAGAATCTTGGCAACCTGCGGGAATTTCAGAAGCGATGATAGCACAAGCGCAGGAAATTGCCAAAAAAGTGACTGATGCTTTGGGTGGTGCAGGAATTTTTGGTGTGGAATTTTTTATTACCAAAGACGAGGTAATTTTTTCAGAGCTTTCACCTAGACCTCATGATACGGGAATGGTAACTCTGATCTCGCAAAATTTGAATGAATTTGAACTGCATCTGCGAGCAATTTTAGGTTTACCAATTCCCCACATCGAACAGTTGGGGCCTTCAGCAAGTGCGGTAATCTTAGCTTCGGAAAAATTGGATGCGATCGCTTATACGGGTATAGCTGAGGCGTTGTCAGAAAAAGATGTAGATATTAAGCTATTTGGTAAACCTACTGCTCATCCTTATCGTCGCATGGGAGTTGCTTTAGCAAAAGCTAACAATATTCAACAAGCACGAGAAAAAGCCATAACAGCTGCTGGTAAAGTCAAAGTGACACCAATACTTTTTGGTTAAGAATAAATATAAATAAGAGAAAGGGATGAATCTTCATCCCTTTGTTAGTTATACTCAAGCCTTAGTTTGGTAATTTACAATTACAGCAATTGGAAACCTAACAATTTAAATATGCTCAAAAATCTTTACTTTTAAGATGTTGGCTACGCCATTTTTGAAAGCCTTTCTCATAAGCTTTTCCTTCTTTTCGATAAACGCTCAAACCGTGAAAAAACAAACCTAAACCCCATCCCAACAATGGAAAGATTGCCCAAAAATAACTAGGAGTGGTGAATACATTTAACAAAATCAGGAATAAATTAACTGCCAAAAAAGAAATCAGATGTGCTGAGAAACCTTTGCGTCGAAAATTATTAAATGTTCGTCGTTGTTGTTGTTCTGATCGCTGAGTTAGCCATTGTTGTTCAGCTTTTTCCAGCATGTGAGGAGAAATATTTAATTCAGATGCCATTTCTACAAGTTGCTCTCGTGAAAATTCACCTTCCTGTTTTTGAGCAAATGCCATTTGGAGAATTTGTTGTATGTCTTCCGAATCATAAGTCATAAAAATCTCTCCTCTGGGAATCTTGATAGTTCAGCCTGAGACAAACTTTGCTATAGAGAAATCGTAACTTGAGGCAACAATAGTGATGAAATTTATATCAGTTTAACGAAACGGAGCAGTTATATTATGTCAGCTTAAACACTTATGATATAAATTGGGATCAATAGAAATATCTCTTTCTCGATTTCCTCAATTGGCATGTCGTAGGTCGGGGTTTTTGTAAAACAGTATCAGTTTTGGCATATCTGTTGTATTTCTCTTTCTTCGGGATGGATCGCTAAGTAATCTCTCAGCCATCTGCACCCCAACTTCATAAAATCTTTGATCTCCAAAGTCACATTCCACAACTTCACCATCTCGTCAGAACCAGCAGAAGTTAAAATTTTTTCATCTGGACTAAAATCGATGCTAGTCACCCAGTGACGATGAGCTTTAAAAGTTTGCAGCAAAGTACCATCACTGATGTTCCATATTTTGATTGTGCTGTCTAAACTCGCAGAAGCTAAAGTTTTGCCGTTGGGGTTAAAACTGACGCTAGTAACCCAATTACTATGAGCGTTCAGTGTTTTTACTATAGTTCCATCGCCGATACGCCACAACTTGACTGTATTATCTGCGCTGGCAGAGGCTAGCAGTTTACCATCTGGGCTAAACCTAACACTAGTCAGTATATCACTGTGAGCTTTGAGCGTTCTGATGAAGCTACCACCTGCTACACGCCACAACTTGATTTCTCCCCTATTGCTTACAGCAGCAAGAATACTACCATCGGGGCTAAAACTGATACTAGTAAATCTACTACCTGTGGGTCTGTTGCCGTGGCCTTTGAGGGTTTGCAATATCTTACCATCAGAAACATTCCAAAGTGTCACCACCGAATCATCGCCAGCAGTAGCAAGGATGTTACCATCAGGACTAAAACTGACTCTGGATAACCGATCGCTATGACTATTGAGAGTTCGCAGCAAAGCGCGATCACTTAGCCGCCACAACTTGATTGTACTGTCGTCACTCGCAGAGGCAAGCATCTTGCCATCGGGACTAAAACTCACACAGCGAACATCAGCGCTATGACCTATCAGGGTTTGTGGCTGCGACTTTTCAAAATACCACAGCTTGATTGTTTGATCTGCACTGGCAGAAGCGATAATCTTACCATCAGGACTAAAGCTGACATTCCACACCCTACCCTGATGGCCTGCCAATACCTGGGGTTCGATGCTCTCAACCTGCCAAAGCCTGACAGTGTTATCATTACTAGCAGTGGCTAAAGTCTGACCATCAGGACTAAAACTGACATCCCAAATATGACCACCATGTCCTGCAAAAGTTTGTGGCTCAATGTCTTCTTGCTTTACATTCCATAGTTTCATTGTGCCATCTTCGCTAGCGGAGGCGAGAAATCTACCATCAGGACTGAATTTAACGCTCTTGACTGGAGCTATATGATCTTCTAGGGTCTGTACTAAAGAACCATCAGCAACATTCCAGAGTTTGACAGTATGGTCAAAACTTGCGGTTGCAACCATCTTGCCATTGGGACTAAAACTGACGCTAGCCAGCTTATTGCGATGACCTGTGAGTGTTTTGACTAAGCTACCATCGAAGACACGCCACAATTTGAGAGTATGGTCAAAACTTGCAGTGGCGACCAATTTCCCATCAGGACTGAAACTGGCACTATGTACAGGTTCCTTGTTAGAAGTGAGAATTCTGATTAGCTTGCCATTGTCCACATTTATCAACCCAATAGTGCCATCAAAACCCCCACAGACAAGCATTTTACCATTATGACTAAAACTAACACTGGGGATGCGATCGCGATGACCTTTAAATGATTTGATTAAAGTACGAGACTTGACATTCCACAGCTTGACTGTACCATCATTGCCAGTAGAAGCAAGCATTTGACCATCAGGACTGAAACTAACACTCAAAACATTCTCAGTATGACTTTTTAAGGTTGCCAATAAAATACCGTTGTGAGCATTCCATAACTTAACGGTATGATCTGTACTGGCAGAGGCAAGAATTTTACCATCGGGACTAAAGTTAACGGCTTTTACTCTATCTTGATGTCCTTCCAGACGATTCCGCTCTCTGATACTATAAATAGATTGCCGCAATGCAGACATCACCTGCTGACGTGTTGCTGGTTTGGCTGGAAATAAATTTTCCAAGTTTTGCAATTTGTGTCCTGCTTTCAATGCAGCCAGTAATGCCTGGAATGGACTTTTATCAAAGGCCCTTTGTGAGTTAATACTTGTCAAAAGAACATCTGCTTCTGCTTGTTCTCGCCTTACTATCCCTAGTTGTACACCTGCTGCTACTGCTGCAATTAAAGAAACTACCAAAATCATAGAACCAATATTAATAATTAGCTTGGCTTGGCGTTGAGCTTGGGTTAAAGTATTGTTTGCTCTAGCTAAGATCAAACTTTCTTCTTCTTTAACTGCTAAACTCTGTTGAACTTCCCGTTTTTCTAAATCTTGACTAGCAGCTAAAAAACGATAATCTAAAGTACTTAAGCTTTGATTATTTGCCCATGAAAGTGCATCCTGTAAAGCTTTTCCCCGCAATAACCGGGATTCATCCTGAAAATTAGAGCTAACCCAGACATTGAAGCTTTGGGAATAGGGGCGCAGTTTTTCTAATTGTTTTTTGACCCAGTTTTGATTAAAAACCTGTTGATAAATGCTGTTATAAACTTTTAATTTTCCCTGTTGCTGGACTACTAAACCTGATAAA
>NZ_AJLJ01000246.1 GCF_000317245.1 Fischerella muscicola SAG 1427-1 = PCC 73103 | reverse complement strand
TAAACGTAACTCTGTTTGTTCTGGACTACCATCAGCAGGTACGCCTTCGTCATCGCCTAATGAAGATTGTAAAATTTCCTGGTAAATGCCTAGTAATCGTCCAGCTTTTTGTTCGTTTCTGAGTAAGCGATCGCGAATTGTTTTTAAATGCTCTGGTTCGTCTTGTGCTTCCCAATTTTCAATAATACACTGACGCACCAAACGTTCTACAAAATATGAAACAGACAAGTTAATATCAGAAAACCAAACCTCTCCTGTGTCCCCCGTGTTCCCCCGTCTTCCTAATTCCGCCACCAACTTACAAACCTTCTGCGTCAAAAATGGCTGTCCCCCAGTCCAACTTAATATTTCCTGAAGAACTAACTGGGGATTTTTGACTTTACCTTCTAAGCCTTTTGCTAACGGTTGAGCTTCATGAAATTCAAATCCATGTAATTCTATTGCCTTACCAATATTAAAGGGAGTTTGCGTTTTATCAGTAATCAAATCACTGGGAGTCGCCACACCTAATAGAGCAAATGTCAAACGTTGATACGCCGGATTATCAACCCGTTTATTATAAAAGAACCGAATCAAAGCAAAAAAATCATCTAGACAAAAACTTTGGCTCAGAACTCGATCAATCTCATCCACAAAAATAAAAATCTTTTGCTGAATTGCAACTAATAAAACCTCTTCAATAAATAAATTAAAACGCTGTACAGGCGACAGTAAATCTTTTCTTTGTCGCCACCAAGTCCGCCAGTTGATTGTTTTACCTAATTGACAACTACTCACTAAAGATTGAACTATGCCGGCATACCATTTTTCTGCTGTGACATCTTCTTTACCTATCCCCGTTAAATCAATAAATGCACAAATAAATCCTTCAGCTTGCAGTCTTTGCATTGTCCGTACTCGCAAGCTAGATTTACCCATTTGCCGGGAATTGAGTATGTAACAAAACTCACCTAAACTTAAATTTTTGTAAAACTCAGAATCAGCTTTTCGCGTTACATAACTTGACGCATCAACAGGGAGACTTCCTCCCACATGATATTCATTATCTGCTGCTGATTCTGTCATGTTTTTAGAACGCTAACTCTTTCTTCATGTATACTAATTGTCGCCATAAATTAGTTGATTTAATAATAATACCTGATTTTTTCCTATTTTAAATATTACGATACTGATTTTTGACTTTTCATAATACCTGATTTTAACCTATTGGTATTTCAATAAATTAGCTTAATTATTTAAATGTCAGATAAATGATTTAGTTGTAATACACAAATCATTTTCTATTCAAGAGGTACTAACTATGAAAACAAAACTATTTATAACAACTACTTTGTTTCTTGCTTGCGTAACTTTATCACAGGCTGTCAATACAACCAAAGTATTAGGACAATCTGGTCAGAAACCCTACTGTACAGCAGCTTCTAATGAAGGAGTAAGTTGGATGAGATGGGGTTCAAGTACTGTTGAAGAAGCTTGTTTTGCAGTTTTTACTAAACTTTTGAATGCAGGTAAAAGTGTAGATAGAGCAGCATGGGGATACTATAAAAGTGGTCAAAATACAGGACAACTTTCTTGTATTCAAGGAAATAAAAAAGTAACTGGCTCAGGAGGTGGAGTGTTTGAAAACGCAATGAATATGCGTCAGAGTTTGGGTTGGAGTGGCTGCATTGTCAAACTTTAAATGAATTGTAGTAAAAAAGCCAGCTTTCCTATTCTCTGTGTAACTCAATGCACATATAAAAACTTATTCATCACTTATTCTCAGGAGGTTTGACATGAAAAGAATTTCTCAACTCACCAACAATCTTATTGCTCGTCCCTTTATTTTTGGTGTATTACTAATTGGTACTCTTTCTACTGCTGCAACTGCTCAGGTTCTGATTAATCCTCAACCAACTCCCACTCCCACAAACGGAAGTTTCACTAACGGTAAACAACCTAGTAAGAAACCACCTAGCTCGTGTCCAGGAACTAACCCTAATTGTATCTGGCTTTGTACAGGACAAGATCCTCTCGATGGTATTGATGACGACACTTGTTCTACAAAAAGATATGTTTGTTATGGCTGTGGTTCAAATGGTGAAGATGTCTATAAACCTGCTGAATAATTAGTCTAAATACTCCTATTTTCAAAAACCACTTGGCTGATAGTATTAAGTCATCTTTAAATGATTCAATGAAAATATGAGTCTACTTCATTAGACTTAAGCTATTAGCCCCAAATTTATTTGAGGGCAGCATTTTAGACATAATTGAGATTTGAAAATAGTGTAGTTTTAAACCAAAACTCGCTGAAAATACTCCCGATACAAATCACACCGAGGCATAACATAATTATCTTGCCGACGTACCAACCCCATACTGTGTAACTTATAGATTTGCATCGAATCTAATTCCACTGGCTCAGGTGAAATTACCACCATTTTAAAAGCCTGAGCCAGTCCCGGAGCTTCTTGCAGTAATTGTAAATATCCACGCAAGTGATTGCTATAAATTCCTGCTTCTGTAGTAGCTTCTTGCAACAATTGCTCTAAAGTGATATTTCCAGAACTCGCCTCATACATTGCTAAACGTACTAAATAAGGATGTCCGCCAATCATGTTGGCTAATATTTCCACTTGGTTATTATCCCAATGCAAATTATGTAGGCGAGCTAAATCTTGAATTTGCTTGTGATCAAATTCCAGCAACTCTATAGGAACTCCGGCGTTAAAAGGAGATTGGTTAATATCTAAGGGGATATAAACTTCGGTAGAGTGTGCTATTACTAATCGTAATTGTTGCCAGATTTCTAAAATTTTTCCTTTTTCATGCCAACTTCGCAGCATTCCCAAAAAATCTTCTATGACTTCTGTATAGGGAAAAATCTTATCGACGTTATCTAATGCCAATACCAAAGGATAATCAATCTCTGTCAATATATATTCTTCAAAATACGCTGTACAGTTATCATTACTACCTAAAATATCTGTATCCCAATAATCTTGTAATCGATTCTCTAACTTTAACTGCTTACTAATAATGCAACATAGCCAGCGTAGTAATTTATCTAAATTCATTAATATTTCACGATTAATACAACTGACATCTAGATAAATTGTTTGATAACTATATTTATTAGCGCAATCTAAAACTCTATTGATTAATGATGTTTTACCCATAAGTTTGGGTGCTTTAATACGGATGAGGGAACCAGGTTTTACAACAGTTTCATAACAAGTCATTTCAATGCCATGACGTTGCACATAAAATGGAGAATTTGGTTCTAGTGAGCCTTCTGGAAATTGAAAGCTATTAATTTTAAAAATAGAAGATTTATACTGTTGTTCTTCCCATGTTCGTTTCAGCGCTGCTTTGAAATTTTTTTTAGTAACTTTTTCTCCTAAGACTTCAGAAAGTTTATGCCATAATTTATTACCAACATCTTTATTAAGATACTCAGCACTATAGCCATAAATCGTTGCCATATCATCATAGGTTTTACAATCCCAAGCAGCCTTAAGTACTTTAATTTCAATATCGCTTAGGTATTTGCCCGTATATTGAAATAAAATTTGATCGGCAGCTTCTTTAGCGTATAACCAAGGAAATTCTGATTCTGAGTCCATATGAAAATCCGAGTCGCGGAAATTCTCTGCTACTTAATGAGTTTTATGGCCATACTTTATATATACAAATTAAAACTGGATTATTCCTGAATTTATTTTATCAATCAAAATTTATTGTTTTAAATACAGTAGCAAGGGTAAAATACCAGCTTTTTTGAAAATTGAGAGACTCAGACCCGCGACTTCTAGCCTTTGGGAAGCCAGCCTCCAAGTGTCTACAAGAAGTCGGGGATCGTTCACGAATAATTTAGGAATCTTATGGTTTAGAGGTTATTCATAAAGTAAAAATAAAATTATTGTAGGGGAGCCAGTACGCCCTTGGAGGTTTCCGATGAGATGACTGGAGCCGGGAGCTTACATTCGGCTGAGAAAGACCGTTCTGTTGTAGCAACTGGCGTTGTGTTAGGCACGTATTTTGATCTAGTTTTTCACGAAAAACATTATATGAGCGTCTAACGCACCTACTTAATATTTACTTTATCTTAAATGAACTGACTTTAACTATGAACCTTATAGAAGTCTTTTTGGGGTCTTAGGTTCAATTTTTTGTATCTAAAAGTCGATATAACAAAGCTTTGCTAGCATCATCATAGTATTAGTGTTGCTAAATACTCGCAACAGTGTCTAAATTATTGCAGGAAAGGCTATGACTACAACGCTAGCAACGCCCGATTCCATTGAATCTCTTCTAGGTGAAGAAGCCCAAGACTTACTGACTTATAAAGCCAAAGTTTCCAAAGATTTGTTGCATTTACCAGGCCCCGACTTTGTAGATCGAGTCTGGCTAAATAGCGATCGCAATCCCCAAGTTTTGCGTAATCTGCAAACACTATACTCTAGTGGTAGACTTGCTTATACTGGATATCTTTCCATCTTGCCAGTAGATCAAGGGATTGAACACTCAGCAGGTGCGTCATTTGCACCCAACCCGATTTACTTCGATCCAGAAAATATTATCAGGTTGGCGATCGCTTCTGGTTGTAATGCTGTAGCTACAACATTAGGAGTGTTGGGCATCGTTTCACGCAAATATGCCCACAAAATCCCCTTCATTGTCAAACTCAATCACAACGAACTTCTGACATATCCCAATCAATTTGACCAGATTATGTTCGCTTCCGTTGAACAAGCTTGGAATTTGGGTGCTGTCGCAGTGGGGGCGACAATTTATTTTGGTTCAGAAAACTCTACCAGACAAATTCAAGAAGTCAGCCAAGCTTTTAAACGCGCCCATGAATTGGGAATGGTGACAATTCTCTGGTGCTATTTGCGTAATAATGCATTTAAACAAGATCAAGATTATCACCTGGCTGCTGACTTGACAGGACAAGCCAATCATTTAGGCGTAACCATAGAAGCTGACATCATTAAACAAAAGCTACCAGAAAATAACAATGGTTACACAGCAGTAGCCCAAGCAACAGGTAAGAGTTACGGTAAAACCGACAAACGAGTTTACACTGACTTGACAACAGATCATCCCATTGATTTGACTCGTTATCAAGTCTTGAATTGTTACTGCGGACGCGCTGGCTTAATTAATTCTGGTGGCGCATCCGGGAAAAATGACTTTGCAGAAGCAGTCCGTACCGCAGTGATTAACAAACGTGCTGGCGGTACAGGCTTAATTTCTGGACGCAAAACATTCCAGCGTCCCTTCGAGGAAGGTGTGCAATTATTCCACGCCATCCAAGATGTTTATTTATCCAAAGAAGTGACGATTGCTTGAATTGGGGATTGAGGATTGGGGATCGGGGATAAGGAGGACAAGGGAGAATTTTGTATCGAGATTTTCCTTGTTTCCTTTCAAGTTTTATATTTCCGCGATTTCCAATTCCCCAATCCCCAATCCCCGATCCCCAATCCCCGATCCCCTTTCCCCGATCCCCGATCCCTATTTCTGGGATATTCTGGAAGAGGTGATAATTGGCTGAGTGACGATGAAGCTGGCAGGAAGAGTAAGTCAAGTTACGCCCTCTATAACTTTAGCGATCGCAGCGAAAGCAAAAGCAATGAAGGGCGAAGGTATAGATGTTTGTAGTTTTAGCACTGGTGAACCGGATTTTGATACCCCAACACATATTAAAGCTGCTGCCCAAAAAGCATTAGATGAAGGTAAAACCAAGTATGGGCCTGCTGCTGGGGAACCAAAGTTAAGAGAAGCGATCGCCCGTAAGCTGAAAAATGATAATCGTCTTGATTATAAAGCAGAAAATGTGATCGTCACCAATGGCGGTAAACATTCTTTGTTTAATTTAATGCTAGCAGCGATTGAACCAGGTGATGAGGTGATTATCCCTGCTCCCTACTGGTTAAGCTACCCCGAAATGGTGACATTAGCGGGTGGTGTTTCAGTAATTGTTCCGACATATGCGAGTACAGGATATAAAATTACTCCTGAACAATTACGCAAGTCTATCACTCCCAAGACTAAGTTATTTATCCTCAACTCGCCATCCAATCCTACAGGTATGGTGTACACGCCAGAGGAAATCAAAGCCTTGGCGGAAGTTGTTGTGGAAGCAGATATATTTGTTGTCTCTGACGAGATTTACGAAAAAATTCTCTATGACGGTGCAACACATTTGTCTATTGGTTCACTGGGAGAAGAAATATTTGCCCGTACAATTATCAGTAATGGTTTTGCCAAAGGTTACTCAATGACGGGATGGCGGGTTGGTTATTTGGCAGGCCCAATAGATATTATTAAAGCTACAAGTACGATTCAAAGTCATAGTACTTCAAATGTATGTACCTTTGCTCAGTATGGTGCGATCGCAGCTTTGGAAGGTTCCCAAGACTGTGTAGAAGAAATGCGCCAAGCTTTTGCTAAACGCCGCCAAGTCATGCTAAAACGAGTCAACGCCATCTCTGGATTAACTTGTCCCCAACCAGACGGTGCGTTTTATCTATTTCCTGATATCAGCAAAACCGGATTAAAATCTCTGCAATTTTCTGACGCTTTACTAGAGGAACAACAAGTTGCAGTCATTCCGGGGATTGCTTTTGGTGCAGATGACAACATTCGTCTTTCCTACGCTACAGATATGGCCACAATAGAAAAGGGGATGGATCGGTTGGAGAAGTTTGTCAAATCGCGGATTTAGTCAAGCAACGAAAAACAAGATACCTCAAGATCCCCGACTTCTCACCAGAAGTCGGGGATCTTGTCTTTACTGGTAACTGGTAACTGATCCTGAGCGCGCTATGATCCTAAGACAGGGTAAACATTCGCGATTGTTTGGGGTAAGATGGTGCGTATTGGTGTAATTGGTGGCGGACAACTCGCCTGGATGATGGGTGGTACAGCAAAGAAGTTAGGCGTGGAATTGGTAGTACAAACCCCTAGCCCTAATGATCCTGCTGTGGCGATCGCTCATGACACTATTTTCGCCCCAATAGATGATGCCGCAGCTACAGAAGTTTTAGCGACTAGATGCGATATCATTACTTTTGAAAACGAGTTTGTTAATCTTAAAGCTCTATCAGTTTTAGCAGAACAAGGGGTTTGTTTTCGTCCGCCGCTACAAGCATTAGTCCCCCTACTAGATAAATATCATCAACGCTGTTATTTACGCGATTTAGGTTTACCAGTTCCTCAATTCTTTGATATCAAAGCAAACTGGAAAGAAGACGTACAAACAGGAAATAAACAGTTAGCTGTTGAAAGTCAAGAGTTAGGAATACAAAACGAAAATCTTCATAATTTTTCACTTATAAGTAAATTAAAATTTCCAATAGTTTTAAAAGCTCGGCGTCACGGTTATGATGGTCAGGGTACTTTTATTATTAAAGATATCCACACTCTTCAGGATAAATTAGAATCTGCAAATAATTTAGCTTTTATATTAGAAGAATTTATCCCGTTTGAACGAGAACTAGCAGTTATTGCAGCGCGTTCTGTAAACGGTGAAGTAGTAATCTATCCGATTGTAGAAACCCAACAAGAAGAACAAGTATGTCGGCGAGTGATTGCACCAGCAGATATACCATCGTACGTGCAGAAAGAGATTGAGAATATGTCCCATAAACTCCTGAATAGCCTGGAAGCAGTAGGAGTTTTTGGCATTGAATTATTCCTTAATGCAGATGGCAAAGTGCTAGTAAATGAAATAGCACCCCGCACTCACAATTCTGGACATTTTTCTCTTGACGCCTGCGAAATTTCCCAGTTTGAGCAACACTTAAGAGCAGTTTCTGGTTTACCATTAGGTAATCCTAAACTTACTTGCCCATGTGCTATTATGGTAAATTTGTTGGGCTACGAAATTTCAACAAACGTTTATATTACTAAACGTCAACAAATAAAACAAATTCCTCAAAGTTATGTCCACTGGTACGGAAAAACAGAATCTCGTCCAGGGCGAAAGTTAGGACACGTCACAGTTTTGTTAGATCATCAAAATCAAGATCAAGCGATGGCGATCGCCCGCAATATAGAAAATATTTGGTACGCCCATTAAACCAGCGAAAAAATCTAATTTGGGATACACAAAATCATCTTTAAAAGCTATAATCAATTCATAGCACTGCGACGTTGGTGACTGCCAACAAGTTTTGTGATCTATGACTTGTAAAAGTAAGGGAACCAAGCATTTTTCGTGGCAGTAAACCGGGCTTGTACCCGGAAACTTTAAACGGAAGACATGGTACCCACCTGGTTTACTCCAGGTCAAAAACTTAGGTAAAACGGCGTTGCGGTGAATGAAAATCAAAGCTCCTGAAGTCTGCATGACTAAGGAGCTTTAACTATATCTATAGATATTAGGGGTGTAGGGGTATAAGGGTATAAGAATAATCATATTTTCATCCACAGGTTGTTGGGCATCAGGCATTGGGCTAAACAAGTCAAAAGTCAAAAGTCAAAAGTCAAAAAGTTCTTAATTTTGAATTTTGAATTTTGAATTTTGAATTTTGAATTTTGAATTGATATGTCCCCCTTGTCTCCCTTGTCCCCCTGCTCCCTGCTCCCTTGTCCTCCTTGTCTCCCTTGTCCCCTTTCCCTGCTCCCTACCGATGGTTTTCTTATTTGCTCATTTGGAATACATTGTTACCAAAACCCCAAGACGTCAGGTAACTGATTGTACAGTACCATCGAGCAACTATAGAGGATATTTATCCAGAGATACTGCAAACTTTTTCAGCATAGACACTCATCACTAGTTATAATTTCCTATAGGATCACAATAATTTCTTAAGATTAGCGTAATATATATTTACGCAATATTCCAAACCGACTAGCTGACAACACAATTAGGAGGACTATCTATGGCGCTCGTGCCAATGCGGCTGCTGTTGGATCACGCGGCTGAAAACAATTACGGTATTCCAGCTTTTAACGTGAACAACATGGAGCAGATTCAAGCGATTATGCAAGCTGCTCATGAAACAGATAGCCCCGTGATTTTGCAAGCTTCTCGTGGCGCTCGTAAATATGCAGGCGAAAACTTCCTGCGTCATTTGATTTTGGCAGCAGTGGAAACTTACCCCCATCTTCCCATTGCCATGCACCAAGATCATGGTAACGAACCTGCTACTTGCTACTCAGCAATTAAGAACGGCTTTACCAGCGTGATGATGGATGGTTCTCTGGAAGCTGATGCTAAAACCCCAGCTAGCTATGAGTACAACGTCAAAGTCACCCGTCAAGTGGTGGAAGTAGCTCATGCTTTGGGTGTCAGCGTTGAAGGCGAACTCGGTTGCTTGGGTTCTCTAGAAACTGGTATGGGTGAAGCTGAAGATGGTCACGGTTTCGAGGGTAAACTTGATCATTCTCAACTGTTAACCGACCCCGACCAAGCTGTTGATTTTGTTGAGCAAACCCAAGTAGACGCTTTGGCTGTTGCTATTGGTACTAGCCACGGTGCTTACAAGTTCACCCGCAAGCCAACAGGCGAAATTTTGGCAATCAGCCGCATCGAAGAAATTCACCGCCGTTTGCCCAATACCCACTTGGTAATGCACGGTTCCTCCTCCGTACCTGAAGATTTGATTGCTTTAATTAACCAGTACGGTGGTACAATCCCTGAAACCTACGGTGTACCTGTAGAAGAAATTCAAAAAGGCATCAAGAGCGGTGTACGTAAGGTAAATATCGATACTGATAACCGTTTGGCCATTACTGCTGCGGTTCGGGAAGCATTGGCTGCTAATACCAAGGAATTTGACCCCCGTCACTTCCTCAAGCCTTCTATTAAGTACATGCAAAAAGTGTGTGCAGAACGTTACCAACAATTTGAAACTGCTGGTAATGCTAGCAAGATCAAACAAGTTTCTTTGGAAGAGTTTGCTGCTAAGTATGCAAAAGGCGAACTCGCTGCTGCAATCAAGAAAACTGTTGCTCTGTAATTTTGCCAAATAAGTAAATAGGGACACATTAATCCTGTGTCCCTAAGCTGAGGATTCTCATACTCCATAGACTGAACCGGGTAGCAATTATGTTCCCCGGTTTTTTGCTTGGTTTGTAGTTAGGACTTTAGTCCTTAAATATTCAACCACTAAAGTGCTTACTACAAACTATCGAAACTTCACTAATAAACTATTACTATGGTGTAGGACTAGAGGTAGGACTTACTTGCAAATCAGGAGGAAGAATTACCTTGTCAACTACGTGAACAACACCATTACTAGCCAAAATATCGGCTTGAGTAACTTTAGCACCGTTGACTGATACTGTTTTAGCAGTACTATTAACATCAATTGTTACAGGAGTACCCTCAACTGTTTTTACATCTCCAGATGTCAATTGACTAGAGGTAACTTGTCCGGGTATGACGTGGTAACTAAGAAGCTTGACTAGCTGTTGTTTGTTTTCTGGCTTGAGGAGGTTTTCTACAGTACCTGCTGGTAAAGCCTTGAAAGCAGCATCAGTCGGTGCAAACACTGTATAAGGCCCTTGTGCAGTCAATTGATCTTCTAAACCTGCGGCTTTATATGCTTTTGTTAAAGTTGTAAAAGATCCTTGGCTGGCTGCTGCTTGAGCAAGTTCTGCAAAATTTTGGTTTGCGGTTGTACCACCAGGGGTTTCTGTTGCAGTTGCAGTGGTTGTTGGAGTCACTTCAGCAACAGGTGAGGTATTTGTTGTAGGTGCTTCTCCAACAGTCGGAGTAGTATTTTCTGCATTCGGTTGACCACAGGCAGACAAGGCTAAGAGGCTACCCACACCAACTACACTCAACAAAGCTTTTTGTAAAATGCCTTTGCTTGCTTTCATGGCTTTTTCCCAAAATCGAGCAAAATAAACTGCATATTTACAAAATTTAATATCTGCTGAGAATTAATCCCTCATCCGTGAGAGGTAGTTTGTACAAGATGTCAAATCTTTCGCATATTTCTGCTTTGTGGATCAAATCCATAGGAAAATCGAGTACTGTCGTCATAGCAAGCTCCTGTTAAATTTGCTCCAAACAGCTTGGTATAGTGTAGTTTAGCTCCACGCACATTCGCTTCTATCAAATTTGCACAACTGAGGTTAGCTCTGGTTAAATTAGCTTTGGCTAGGTTTGTTCCACCCAAATTAGAACCCCATAATTTAGCTTTAGCCAGGTTAGCACCACTCAAGTCTGCTGCATACAAATTGATGCCAACTAAATATGCTCCAATCAACTTAGCTCCTGCTAAATTGACAGCAGTAAAATCCCTTTCTCCAGCAGTGTAACGCCGTATTAGTTCATTGGCATCCATGATTCTTGCACCTTTATCAGCAAATCAGAAACTATTTGCTCCCATTCTTGATTGAGTCCTGCGTGAAATTCTGGCTTCCCACTGCGTCTGTACCAGTAACGCCCATTACTCAAATCACCCTCTTTTCTGTGTAGGTACGCATGAACCCATGCACTAT
Organism: Fischerella muscicola SAG 1427-1 = PCC 73103; assembly: GCF_000317245.1. Taxonomy (GTDB): domain Bacteria; phylum Cyanobacteriota; class Cyanobacteriia; order Cyanobacteriales; family Nostocaceae; genus Pelatocladus; species Pelatocladus muscicola_A. The sequence goes on along the minus strand of NZ_AJLJ01000246.1, from coordinate 37,071 downwards.
CGAGATCATTGGCATTTTGAACTATTTCATGCGCTCTATCCCAATTACCTTTATAGTCAAACCACAATGCTTGGAGAGCTTTTGGTAGTGAATCAGGACATTTTTGCTCTTTTTCGATTAATTGCTTGAATTCTTGCAGCGTCATCATCTTTACCTATCTATTCTCAAGCCTCTATTTACAACTCTACCAATGACTTGTAGCGATCGCATGTTATGTGTATTTCACTTTGTTGATGATACAAATACATGGGTAGGAGCGTATAGCCATACACCCATACTTCTGCTACGCTACACTACTTTATAAATCAATCAAAATTTTACTTCTGGCTGCCAGTTTTTATGCAAAATTATCTGCATTTACACATGAAAAACAAGCAAATTCCACCTGGAAGCTTCGGTATACCTGTATTAGGTGAAACATTACCATTCGTTGTTGATCCTGATTTTATCACCAAGCGCTACAAACGCTACGGGTCTATTTTTAAAAGTCATATTTTAGGCAAACCGACTGTGGTAATGGTGGGGCCAGAAGCAGCAGAATTTGTTCTTTCTAGCCACATGGATCATTTTTCTTGGCGTGAGGGATGGCCAAATAATTTTAAAGTCCTGTTGGGCGAATCATTATTTCTCATGGATGGAGAAGAACATCGCCTAAAACGTCGTTTAATCATGCCTGCAATGCATGGACCAGCGCTGGCAAATTATATCAATACGATGGAGAATATTACACTTAGTTATTTGAAAAAATGGGAAAAAAAACAGGAATTTACTTGGTTTAAAGAATTCAAACAGTTGACATTTAGTATTGCTAGTGAACTATTGTTAGGTACTAGAACAGATGCTGAATCTGAGCGTCTCAGCAAATTGTTTACAATATTAACAAATGGACTATTTGCTATTAATCCACTAACCTTCCCATTCACCCAATTCGGCAAAGCGATCGCAGCTCGTAATCAAATATTAGAACATTTAACTCAAGTTGTTAAAGAACGTCAAAAAAATCCTACAAAAGACGCCTTAAGTCTTCTAATTCAAGCTAGAGATGAAGAAGGTAACAGTCTCAGTCAAAAAGAACTAATTGCCCAAGCAGTTCTACTACTTTTTGCTGGACATGAAACTACAACTACAATGCTAACTTGGCTATGTTTAGAATTAGCTCTTCACCCAGAGGTAATGCAACGTGCCAGAGATGAACAACAACAATTTGTTGGTGATGGTGCTTTAACTTTAGAACAACTAGGGCAAATGCCTTATTTAGAGCAGATATTGCTAGAGATTGAAAGATTGCATCCTTCTGTAGGAGGAGGTTTTCGTGGTGTGATCAAAGAATTTGAATTTAAAGGATTTTCTGTACCTGCTGGTTGGAAACTACTCTATGCAATTCCAGAAACTCACCGGATATCAGAAATTTATCCTCAACCAGAGCGTTTTGATCCAGATCGCTTTAATTCCCAACGACAAGAACAAAAACAACGCCCTTTCAGTTTAATCGGTTTTGGTGGTGGTCAGCGCATCTGTGTTGGTATAGCATTTGCCAAGATGGAAATGAAAATTATAGCTGCACATTTATTGCGTAGTTATAAATGGGAAATTTTGCCCAATCAAAGTTTAAATAACGTACGAATTCCTACCGTTCACCCGAAAGATGGATTAAGAGTCAGATTTCAACCTTTATAACCAGACAAGTATAAAAACACTCTATAAACAAACACCATGGCTGAAACAATAGAAACTCAGATTATTAACGTCGAAGAAAGGCTCAGACAGGCAATGCTTGCTTCTGATGTCAGTGTTTTAAATGAACTACTAGCCCCCGAAATTATCATCACTAGTCATCTTGGAGAATTATTAGGAAAACAAGATGATCTCGCTGCTCACGAATCTGGTTTGATTAAGATACACGAGTTGAAACCTTCTGAGCAGCATATTCAAATTCATGGAGAGGTAGCGATCGTTTCAGTCCGAATGCAATTATCTGGTAGTTATAATGGCAGCCCTGCAAATGGTGACTTTCGTTTCACGCGGGTTTGGGCTGTCTCTTCGAGCGGAACTTGGCATATCGTCGCTGCCCATATAGGTATGGTGGCTTAAAATTAGGGAATTTTGCAGCGAAATGTTCACCCTATTAACCACCACCAAAAATCAAATTATATTATGTTCGTTTGAACACTTGTATGATCCAGCCGTGTCGGTAATGGGAAAAACCAATGAGATAAACTCAATGACTAAGCTTTCTATCGTAAGCAACTAGCCGGACTTGATATTATATGAATGATTGGCTGAATCAAAATCGTTCTATTTTTCAATTAGCACAAATTCTTGGTTGGGCAGCTAATCACCCAATTGTTAGTTTTATCGTTTTTTTGTTTATTCTAGCTATAATTGGAAGTATTATTCAGGCAATTGGTCGCTTGATTGAATACGCTAGTAGGTCAATATTACAAGTTCCTTTAAAGTTAATCTTAGCTATTATTCAATTTAGTTTTGCATCATTTACTCAAATTAGTAATTTAGCAATCAAAAAACTAACAGGCTCTCATATATCTGAGAATAAATTACCTATTTTACCACCAGAAACTTATCAAAATCTTCAGCTAGCAAAACAACAAAGATTACAAGAAATTGCTCAAAGGTTAGCTGAAATTCAAAAAGAACAAAATAATCTTTTCAAAGAAGCCACAGAACTTTTAACTACATCGAAGATTGAAAATGAACAGGAGATAATTGAGAAATAATTTCGTCTTCTTTGCCAGTTAAATAATTAGCAAAGCGTTGGGCTAGAGGTGGTACGAGCACTAGAGGGTTGCTAAATCCAGAAAATAGATACACTCCATGACATCCAGGAATAGAACCGATTATAGGAAGGCGAGAGTCCTTCGGACACGCTGCGCGATCGCCACTAAATGCCACTAAACAATGATGCCAAGTTCCTGGTAAATTAGACAATGCTGGCAATATTGCTCCTATACTTCGCCTCAGCCAGCCTTCACTTGTTTTTCTATCTATGTCAATATAGGGATCGGTGAGGACACGGCTAATTTGACCTAAGCGTATACTCCCATCTTGAAACTGAATTGCACCTGCATCTAAAATTGGTGCTAATAGTTCATGTCCCGGTTCATTCCATAATTCATCAATTTTGGTAGACTCTGCTTCTAATTGAAAGCGTTGGAGATTAGCCGGCATTACTAAGGTACGTAATCGCACTTCTACTGGTGGAGTTTGGATCATCTCCGCATGGGTGAAATACAACTTTATAGAAATACCGGATGCTTTGAGCAGCTGTCGAGAAAGTCCACCAGCACAGACGACAATGTTAGCGCTGTGATAAGTTTTGGTAGTTGTTTTGATGGTTTGCGAAGCATGATTTGAGGTGAAAGTTTGTACTTGAGTAATTTCCATTTCACCCCCAGCTCGCAGAAATGCTTGAATGTAAGCTTGCGCTGTTTTTTCGGGGTTAATATGACCGTGTTTGACAGTTAAAGCGCCTGCGATCGCTTGCTTATTTAATAAAGGTTCCATCTCCAAAGCTTCATCAACACTAAGTAACTTGGGAGGAATGGCAAAATTAGCATAGAACGCCGCCGCAACTTCTGGATCAGTGTCGGTTGCGATCGTCAACAATAAATCTAACTCCCGAAATTCAGTATCAGCATCTAACTCTGTGCTAAGAATGCGATGACGCGCTATTCCCTCATCACACAATTGACGCATCAGGGGAGTTGTCGCAGACCAAAAAGCTAAACCACCATAACTATAACGAGTTGCATTGTGTAACGCTGCATCTTGTTCTAACAAAAGCACCGAAAAGCCGACTTTCATTAGTTCATAAGCCAGTGCAGCGCCCGTAATACCTGCACCAATCACGATCCAATCGTAGGTTTTCATTTAACCTAGTAGTTGTAAACGTCTCACAAAATATTTTCTCTCTGTATGACCTTTCAAGAACTACAAATCGGTGACTATTTTCGGATACCAGGTATTAATCCTAATTTTGTCTATAGAAAAGCTAGCGATTCACATTGTAGTCTTAATACTTTGTTACAACCAATCCGAACGACAACAAAAGTTACACTGCTGAACCCAACTGAAATAACTAACTATTTTGTCAAAAAGCAAGAGTATCTCAATAGTTTAAGATGATAAATTACTTGCCATGAACAAAAGTTCTGGCTGATATTTTCAGTCTATTCAGATAAGTCAGTTTTAACTGGCTTAAGCTTTATAGCCTCAACTTGGGTTGAGGGCGTATTTATTTCATAATATTTATTGGCTTATTTCTTCTACGTTTTGCTTTCAGAGCAATTGCACCCAAGCCAAAAAATAGTATTGAACCCAGATAAGTTGAAGGTTCAGGTGCTGCAACTTTGACTTGGCTTTTTCTCACTGCTACTAAAGTAAGATTTGTTTTATTCTCAAAAGAGCGTTGATAAGTGCCACTAATGGTAGCACTGGCTGTTTCTTGATTTCCGCCGAAGTCAGATGCGTCTAATTCATTTAATAAGCTAACATTTTGACTGTTCTGATATGTGAGAAAATCATCATCACCAGTAGTATTGATATTGCCAGTGAGTAAAAAATAATCTAAAGGATTGGTATTAATACTTTGATTTCCAGATATCACATCAGCCACAAAATTTGGGATATTTGTTGGATCAATATAACTCGTATCAAATATTAAGAATGAAATATCTCCAATCGCTTTAGCATTTTCTTGTGGTGGATTATCTATTGATGTTCCCAAATTTAAATAAGCTGTGAAATCAAAAGAAAACAATTTACCAGCATCTATGTCAAAATTACCGACTATTCCCCCAAAAGTATCTGCTGTTCCAAAGTAACTTGTGCCTTCTCCACTAGCAAGACTCAAACCGACTTGAGTATAGGCTTGTGGTGGAGTAAATGTGAAATCTGTTTGTACTTGTTGATTGATAGTTAATACTGTTGCATCATCAGTAAAAGTAGAGGCATTGGTATTAGCTTGATTTTGTCTGTCAATGATGCCAAAACTTTGACTAAAGTTGGTAAAATTTAACTCTTCTTGAGCAAAAGCCAGAGTTGCAGCCTGACTAGGTGAGCTTGCTAAAACAGAACTAGCTACTATCGGAGTCACCATCAGTACAAACTGTTTAGCCAATCCTAGATACAGATATCGTTTCATATTTTCCTCTTTTTGTACTGAACTCTTAGTGAATTTACTGCAATAATCGAGTAATAGTAAATACTACTATATAGTCTGGTCTAGTTTCGCAGATTTTCAAAATCATTTTGCGGATTTTACTTAAAAAATATAATAATTGCTCAGTTATTGTGTTTCTAGTAAAAATTCTAGGTTGTGATTTTGTGTGAGTCAAACAACCAACAATTAAGAGATGATACGTAATTTAATGTGAAAATTCAAGCAAAAAATTACAACAATTGTAAATAATAAGTAATTTATACCAAGTAGCATCGCAATTTGAGAAATTAAGCCAATAGTTAGATCCATCCGGCTTTCGGCAACTTATAATCTACGAAAAGTTGAAACCGAGAGATGAAACTGTGGATGCACTTTTAGAGCGATCGCACCAACTCAAGCAAGCATTGATTGATTTTATTTTGGATGCAGACGATGAATTAGCAGGAGCATTGGAAACTTATGCAGCAGAACAGTTGCGTCGTGGATCTGGTGATACAATCCAACAAGAGTTAACAATAGACAGCTTTGCTATCGAAGGTAAAGTAGGGGATAAATCACCAGTAGATCTGTTTATACAAACTCATCCAGAATTGTCACTGAGCGATCGCGAATTGTTAAATAGTTGGCATCGTAGTTTTATGGGGTTGTTTGCGATCGCTAAAATATTAGACGATGGCTTTGAGTTAATGAACTGGCTAACAGCCAAAAACTACATTGTTAAATTCAACAATGCCAAAACCCAACAGGAAATGTCGCGGTTAAAAGAAGGAGAAATTCTACTCACTCGCATTTCTCCTGTCACCGAATCCGACTGGACATTTTCTGGCCCGTACACACAAATGGGTAAACTAGGTAAACCAAAACTAGCAGTCGCAATTGGTAATTTTAAAGAAAATTACAAAAGCCATCTTTACAGTGATGCACCCGACTTGTTAGAAGAAGCTTGGCAGTCAGTCCTAACATATCATCAACAATTTATTGAGTTTTTTGGTTGTGATGAAATCACAATGCCAGGATATCAACTCAATAAAAAAATAGCCGAACTCCAAGAAATCACTACCGAAAAAAGTTTAGCCGCAGCAGGAATAGATTCCTCAAAATCACTTGCAGAAATTGCTCAAGAAGCAGGAGTTGATGAAGAAGAAATCAAAGCCGCAGCCGAAGATATGGGTGCTGACTCGAAAGTAGTATCGCAATTATTGAACAACAAAACTACCACTGCCAAAATGGTAACATCAAAAGTTGAATTACCTGCTGATCTCAAAAAAGCAGAAGCAGTCACAGCACTTTCTCATCCCCGTTGGGGACAGATGTTTTTACCAACATATACCAAAATCAAAACAATCTTAGCAGCAGAAGATTGGCAGAGTATTGAAGGTTCAGAGAAACTAATTCGCCACTACCTAGAAAGTAAAGATATCAACGCTTTTATTTGGCATCGTCTTGCGACAGAGTATCCAAATTCATTAGAAAAAATATTACAAACAGTCCTACAACGCCCAGAATTTAACTTAAAAAATGACTTAGATACACTGTTACAAGAATATCATAAACCTCTAGAGCCAGAATTACCAGAAATAGCCAGCGTACCTGTACATTTACATAATTTATTCCAAGAAGCTTTAGGGGAAGTCCACAAATCTAAATCGAAAACCAAAGGACAAAAGAAAGCAGCAAAAGGCTTTCAAAAACTGTAATTTCTAAGATATCCAAATCCCCGGCTTTTTAAAAAGTCGGGGGTCTTGTTGTTTATGAATGATTTATTAATCCTGTTACTTGTAGCAAATCTAATTCCCTGGCAAATATTTCATCAATTGGTAACATTTTCCCTTCACTAGTCATAAATTTATGATCTTTTGTAGCTCGAATTACCGAACCATCTTCTAAACCATATTCAAATACTTCTTGATAACCACGATTATGCCACTGAGCAATAGGTTGTGTGTACACATAACCATTACTATCAACAGTGAAAACATTACACTCAATTGTTTTTTCGACTATTTCTCCGATTGGCAAAAACCCATATTCTACAGTCAAAACTTCAGTATCATAACTCAAGCAATATTCGGCAAACTTTAACATTTGCTCAAATAATGCGTCTGCAATTTGTTGCTTGACACCATTTTTGGCTGCACCATCCATAAATTTTTCTCGCTGCTTCTGCATCTCGGAAACTTTCTTTTTACCCATCGCTCGACGCAGCAAATCAGCTTGACCTAAAGAATATCCAGCCATATCTTGAGCAATTTTCATAATTTGCTCTTGATAAACCATAATTCCATAGGTTTCATCTAAAATAGGTTCTAAAGTTGTGTGTTCATAATCAATTTTTTCCCGTCCATGTTTGCGGTTAATAAACTTTGGAATTAGTCCCGCATCTAATGGGCCTGGTCGATACAACGCTAAAATCGAAGAAATATCTTCTATATTGGAAGGCTTCAAATCACGTACTATCTGACGCATCCCAGAAGATTCTAACTGAAATACTCCTTCAAGTTCACCAGCTTCTAATAATTCGTAAGTCTTTTTCACATCTGGAGGAAGTTTTGCGCCTTCTCCACCTTTTGCTAATATTTTCTGCGCTTTTCTTTCTTGAGCAGTAATTACATAAGGGTCAATTTTAAATCCATGATTACTTTCAATTAACTCGATGGTTTTCTGAATCATACTCAGATTTTTCAAGCCCAGAAAATCCATTTTTAACAAACCCAGTGATTCTAAATCTTCCATGAAATACTGGGTAATTACAGAACCATCGTTATTTTTCTGAAGTGGCACAATTTCATCTAATGGATCAGCAGAAATGACTACACCTGCTGCATGAACACCGAAGGTTTTATTAGTTCCTTCAATGCGAATTGCCATATCTACCCAATGACGGACTCTCGGATCATTATCATATCTAGCTTTAAATTCTGGTTCAGGAGTGTCATCAGAAATCATCACTTTCAATTTGGCTGGTTTTCCCCGTGACACGGGAATTAATTTCGCCATTTTGTCTGATTCTGCATAAGGAATATTTAACACTCTGGCAACATCTTTTAACACAGCTTTGGAAGTCAGACGGTTAAAAGTGATAATTTGGGCAACTCTTTCTGTACCATATTTTTCTGTTACATATTCTATGACTTTATCTCTTTGAGAGATACAGAAATCTGTATCAATATCCGGCATAGATTTCCGTTCCGGGTTGAGAAATCTTTCAAAAAGTAAGCCATGATGTACAGGATCTATATTGGTAATTCCCATTGTATAGGCTACCAAAGAACCTGCGGCAGAACCACGACCTGGCCCAACTGGAATATCATTATCTCTGGCAAATTTTATGTAGTCCCATACAACTAGAAAATAGGTGGAAAAACCCATTTGCTGAATCATTTTTAATTCATATTCCAGCCGTTCTTTGTAAGCTAAATCGATTTCATTGCGAGATTTTCGATTGAGTTTTTGTAATAGTCCTTGCCAGGAAATCTCTTCTACATAAGTATCAGCAGTATGACCAGATGGAATCGGATAATTGGGAATTCGAGGCTCACCCAAAATATTATATGGTTCGATTTTTTCTGCTACTTCTACAGTATTGGCGATCGCTTCTTCAATGACATCATCCGGCAAATGGTCACGAAATAGCTGTTTCATCTCGTCAGCGGATTTTAAATACTCTGTACCGCTATAACGCATCCGATTATCTTCAACTATTAATTTCCCTGTTTGAATACACAACAAGGCGTCGTGTGCTTCGACGTCATAACAAGAAATATAATGAGAGTCATTGGTAGCGACAATTTTTATGCCTAATTCCCGCGCAATTTTGACAATTTCGACATTGACAATTCGGTCTTCTGGAGAACCATGATCTTGAATTTCTAGATAATAATCTTCACCAAATACATCTTTATACCATTGAGCAACTCGGCGGGCTGCATCTAGTTTTCCTGCGAGAATTGCTTGGGGTACTTCTCCACCCAAACAAGCACTAGTAACGATTAAATCTTCATGGTATGTTTTGAGTAATTCTTTGCTAATACAAGGACGAGAAAAGATGCCTTTGCCTTGTACACCTTGAAGATGGGAAATAGTTGTTAATTTAACTAAATTTTTATACCCTTTAGTATTTTTTGCTAAAACAATTTGATGATAACGAGGACGGCGTTCTTGTTTAGTAATATCGCCGTTGATAATGTACATTTCATTGCCAATAATTGGCTTAATATTTTTGTTACGACAAATTTTTATGAGTTCGATCGCACCATACATCACACCATGATCCGTCAGAGCGATCGCTTTAATATCAAGTTCGATGGCACGATCTACTAAATTTGGTATTTGACTAGCACCATCCAACAGACTATAGTCACTATGAATATGCAACGGCACAAAAGACATATACGTTTATTATTTAGGTATTTAGGGAACAGGGAACAGTTAGCGAGCCGATAACTGATAGCTAATAAGTTTTCAAAGCTACGGTATCTTAGGATAGCTCAGTTTGCCAATATTAAGAGTTGTATTTTTTTAGAAAATTCTCTTGGCAAAGTGTTGTTTTAATGGTGACATCACCAGCTTATTCTTTAAGTAATGAAAGAAATAGACAGCATTGATCAACCGGAAAAAAAAGGCCGTCCTTGGTGGCAAAAAATTCCGCTGACATTACAAATTATCATCGCCTTAATATTGGCGATCGCAGTCGGATTTGCGCTAGGTGCAGGCAACTCCAGCCCAGCAAATGAAGTCTTAATCAAGAACCTGGCCATTCCCGCCGAGTTAATACTTAAGGCTCTACGCGCTCTAGCTCCACCGTTGATTTTGGTAGCAGTGCTGCATACTTTCATGACAGCAAATATTCCTGGTACTGCTGGACGACGCTTGGCGGTGCTACTGCTCACCAATACTACAGTAGCAATATTTATCGGGCTGCTGGTGGCAAACGTCCTGCATCCTGGTACATGGGGACGTTTGTCAGCTCCAGGTGGTACAGGTTTGCCACAGGAAAAATTTGATCCCTGGGGACTGATTCAAGACGCAGTACCAAAAGCAATTCTTGAGCCTTTAGTCAATAACAATGTTATCCAGCTAATTGTAATTGCCTTGTCTTTTGGTATTGTTCTACGTGCGATTAAGTCGGAGATGGTGGCACAAGGCAAGAATGAATACAAGCCCATTGAAAACGTTATTTCAATTTTGTTTGAGGCAGTGATCCGTATCCTTAACTGGGTAATTGCTCTAGTACCCTTGGCTGTTTTTGGTATTGTCGCCTCTACAGTCGCCAAAGAAGGTTTCGAGCCGTTTATATCTTTGGGGGCTTTTATTTTAGCGGTGCTAATAGCATTGCTACTACAAGCTTGTTACTACTTGAGTAGAGTTAAATTTGGTTCTTGGGTAAAACCAGTTAATTTCCTGCGTGGTGGTTCTGACGCCTTTGTGATGGCTTTTTCCACATCTTCTTCTGGGGCAACAATGCCCGTCACCTTTGAAGTTTTGCAAACAAAAATAGGCTTACGGGAATCTTCCGCAGCTTTAGGAGCATTGGTGGGAGCAAATTTTAATAATGATGGTACGGCTCTTTATGAGGCAATGTCTGCTTTGTTTATTTCCCAAGTATTAGGACAACATTTAAATATTGGGCAACAACTTCTTGTCGTTCTCACTTCTATCTTTGCTTCAGTAGGTGCGGCTAATATTCCCAATGCTGGATTAGTGACTATGACTCTCGTATTCACTTCCGTCGGTTTGCCTACACAATATATTGCCGTACTTGTAACCGTAGACTGGTTTTTGGATCGCTGTCGTACTGCTATTAATGTGATGGGAGATATGACTGTCAGTGCTTTACTCGATGGTAAGAGGGAGCGGGGATAGGGGATGAGGGATACGGGAGACCAGGGAGAGGGGGGAGACAAGAGAGAAAGATTGCTTCCTTGTCCTCCTTGTCCTCCTTGTCCTCCTTGTCTTCCTTGTCCTCCTAATTCCCGGATCCCCTATCCCCTAACTAGAAAAAGGCCCCTTGGCATCACATTCCCTTGTCCAGCATTTTTTGAGAAGTTCTATTCTGTAGAGATGAGCGAAGCGTCGAGGATTCAATACCAATTTGGTATTAGAACTAAACAAAGGCTGATTCAGATATTGCAACAGAGGGAATTTGAGCTTGGTGTGTTTTGGAGTCATAGGAGCAAGACAATACTATAAATATAAAATTTCGTCGCGATAGAGAGCATCCATTGTGAAAGATGCCGATTACTTATTGCCTAGTTAAACCGTACACAATGTATATTCAGTTGTCTTTGGGGCAATTGCGGAAAAAAAGGGAAGCTAATTGCTCAATTTTGTATGTTATTTTTTTATAGGTATCTTAAGTAACCATTTAAATTCGTGAATTAACATAAATATATAAGAACTAGTGGTTAACTGACTGTCTCTTCTAGTATTCATAGAACTATCCGGAATTCTTCCGAACCTCCTGACAGTGCCTAGTTTGTCAACTTATCTCTACAATCCTATATACCTATTCTTTTCGTACGGTAATTTGGAGCTTGCGTCAATAGAGATTTTGTAAAGGCGATCGCCTCTTAAGGTGATTTTCCAAGTGACATTAGTTATATTTTTTACAAAAATACACAGAGAGCAGAAGGCACTAGACTCTGCATCGGCTACTTATGTGAAGTCACTACGCGCCTACCGTAGGTAATCAGTCCCAATGAAAAAATTTCATGAGCCTTGCATGAAAATCTGTTTTTCTAAAAGGTTGTGATAGTAAATAATTTTCTATTAATGCGAATATATTAGTATAAATTTAAGCAATATTTTTATTTTTAAACATATGAGTTTTAGCGTCTGGATTAATAGATTGCTACTAATTTCTTTGATGCTTATATCTTTAACTGTTGTGCTTGTAGTAGGGAAAGCAAATTTACAGCAAAACAGCAGCAACACATCAAATACAGATGTAGATCCTACTGCTTGGAGTCCAGCCAAAGTCCAGCTACAAGCAGCGAACGAGCAAGAAGAGGAATTTCAAGACTTTTCTAAATCATTAACAAAGACTAGTCCCACTCCCAAGCTTGAATCAAAGAATAAACAAGCAGACAAACTGCAAAGTTCTCCAACACCATCAGTTAATCAAGCTTCTACTAATAAACCTGTATCAACTAATAAGCAGGCAGAACAATTACAAAAAATTCCTCAATATTCGTTTAAAACTACTAAAGCTTTTAAACAATATACACCTAGTTATGAAATTGCTTTAGCTAACCCAAGTAATTATGGAGAACGTTTTACCACAGATATCAATGGTGTACCGATTAACAATCAAGCCATCATAGTACTTCATGAAACAAGTGATTCTGCATCTAGTGCGATTAATACCTTCCAAACACCTCACACTGATGACAAGAAGCAAGTCAGTTACCATAGCTTGATTACGCTAGATGGGACAATTATCTATATAGTTCCACCGGATAAACGTGCTTTTGGTGCTGGCAACTCAGTTTTTGATGGATCAAACGGACTAGAAACTGTACAAACTAATCCTGGTTTAGAACCATCTGTAAATAATTTTGCTTATCATGTTTCTCTAGAAACACCACCAGAAGGTCGTAACAATGAACCGTATCACATTGGTTACACCGATGCACAATATTATTCTCTAGCTTGGTTAATTGCTCAGAGTAGTGTTCCAGATGAGCGCATTACTACCCATCGAGCTGTTGATCGTTCAGGTACAAGAATTGATCCCCGCAGTTTTGATTTTGATAAGTTTTTTAATTTACTTCATTCTTTCCGTCAGCCGATATCGTGAAATTGCCTTTAAAGATGAAAACTATATATTTTCTGTGTTTCTAAGTGTTCACAACAAATGGACGAAGGTGAGGTATCTGCTGAGAAAGTTTGGCGGTCTAGTTGCACTTGCAGATTACTCAGGGGATCTATACCAGGAGAAATCAAAAACTCTAGCTTTTGTACATAAGGTAGACTGACAACATAATCAAGAATTTGCCCGATCGCTTGCACGTAAGGATGATTTTTTTGTTTGTACCAGTCATGAGTTGCTAGTTGTGGTTGATCAAATCCCAGATGTACTGTTAAAGATGGTTTGTCAAACAAGGCGATCGCTAAGGGACGTGCTTCTTCTTGTAACAATAAATCATGATTTTTCGCTAAATGGCGCAGTTTTTCCAAGCGTTCGTAGCGTTCTGTCACTGCTTCTGGATCATCTTCCCAGTGGATCGCCATTGTCAGCAAATATGTTTGCAACAGCATGTGACCCAACTTTGTCGCTTTTGTACTCAGGTAATAGGAGTTGTAGTCATTAGCTTCAATTAATAATGGTACGCGATCAACTACTTCCAGACTATAACCTTTTAACCCCGCAATTTTACGGGGATTATTAGTAATTAAACGTATTTGATGTACACCTAAATCCATGAGCATTTGCGCTCCCATGCCGTAGTTACGCAAATCCGCCGGAAATCCCAAACGCTCATTAGCCTCAACTGTATCCAGACCCATATCTTGTAATGAGTAGGCTTTTAATTTATTAATCAGTCCGATTCCTCGTCCTTCTTGGCGTAAGTATACTACAACACCTTTACCCGCACTTTCAATCATTTTCAAGGCTGCTTGTAGTTGCATCCGACAATCACAACGCAGAGAACCCAAAGCGTCACCTGTTAAGCATTCTGAGTGCATTCGCACCATCACCGCCTCATCTTTAAAGGTCGCTGGATCGCCTTTAACAATCGCTACATGCTCAGTATTATCCAATGTATGACGATACGCATAAATATTAAATTGTCCGAAGTGACTGGGCAATTTGGTGACAGTTTCGCGAATAATCAGGCGATCATGCTGAAGACGGTAGCTGATTAAGTCCGCAATACTGATAATCTTCAAGTTATGCAGTTGAGCATACTTAATTAATTGTGGTAATCGCGCCATCGAGCCATCAGGATTCTGAATCTCACAAATGACTCCAGCTGGGTACAGCCCTGCTAATCGAGCTAAATCAACACCTGCTTCTGTATGTCCGGCTCTTTTTAAGACACCTCCCTCCTTAGCACGAATAGGGAAGATGTGACCAGGGCGGCGTAAATCGCTGGGTTTTGTGGTGGGGTTAATAGCAACTTGGATAGTTTTAGCACGGTCTTCCGCAGAAATACCCGTAGTTACACCTAGATGAAAGCCTGCATCTATACTTATAGTAAAGGCAGTCTGATTGTCGTATGTAGTATTATGACTTTCGGTAACAACATTACTCACCATTAAAGGCAAGTCTAATTCATCAAGGCGATCGCCCGTCATTGCTAGACAAATCAACCCCCGCGCTTCTACCGCCATGAAATTGATTGTGTCTGGAGTCGCAAATTGAGCAGCACAAATCAAATCGCCTTCATTTTCTCGGTTTTCGTCATCTACTACCACAATGACACGGCCAGCTTTCAAATCTGCCAAAGCGGCGTCAATTGAATCAAATTCAAAGGCTTGGGTTGAAGTTGTCTTGATCTCAGACACAGATTTTAGCTACTAAAGGTAAATTTTTTTAACAAATCCTGTTTCTCAGATTGTACCCTAGTCATTAGTCATTGGTCATGTTTTCATGCGCCGTGAGATGAGTTATTTTTCATATAACATAGCGAAAAGTCTACCGCTAAAATTAGGTTTTAGTACTCAAATTCTGTAACAGTTCAACAATCATCAGGGGTTAGCATTCAATCTTGCACCGTCATATGCTAGGAGCTAATAGCTTTGAGCTAAAACGTCAATTGTTGATAGCTGACAACAGGTTAACCAAAAGCGGATAAGGATCTTATTATCATGGGCAATTTGAGACGCGTACCCGTTGGGATTGTAGGCGCGTCAGGCTATGGTGGTGTTCAGTTGGTGCGTCTACTGATTGATCATCCAGAAGTAGAACTTGTTTACTTAGGTGGTGATAGCACTGCTGGTAAGCCGTTTGGGGAGATATATCCACATTTGGCTCATACAGTCAATCTATCGATAGAAGCAGTTGATCCAGAAATTATTGCTCACCGTTGTGAAGTAGTTTTTCTCTCTGTACCGAATGGTCTGGCTTGCCAACTTGCTCCAAAGTTACTAGAAAAAGGATGTAAAGTACTCGATTTGAGTGCTGACTATCGATTTAGCAACTTGGCAAATTACACAGCTTGGTACGGTAAACAACGGCAAGATACTGCTACTGCCGCAACAGCAGTGTATGGACTACCAGAATTGTATCGCGATCGCATTGCTGAAGCCCAATTAGTCGGGTGTCCTGGTTGCTATCCTACCGCCAGTCTGCTTGCACTCTCGCCACTCCTCAAACAAGGGTTAATCATCCCCGAAACAGCCATTATTGATGCTAAATCTGGCACATCGGGCGGCGGACGGGAAGCTAAAATTAACATGTTGTTAGCCGAAGCAGATAACTCCCTCACAGCTTATGGTGTTGCCCGTCACCGTCATACACCGGAAATTGAGCAGATTTGCAGCGAATTAGCAGGTCATGAACTCACTATCCAATTTACTCCGCATCTCATCCCGATGGTACGCGGTATTTTATCCACGGTGTATGCTTCTTTACGCGATCCTGGCTTAGTCAGAGATGACTTAATTACCATTTACAGAGCTTTTTATCGCAACTCTCCTTGGGTGAGAATTTGTGATCCTGGTATTTATCCCCAAACTAAATGGGCTTGTGGTAGTAATCTCTGTTATATCGGTATAGAAGTTGACCCACGTACAGGCAGAGCGATCGTCATGTCAGCGATCGACAACCTCATCAAAGGACAAGCAGGTCAAGCAATTCAGTGTATGAATATCATGATGGACTGGGATGAAACTTTGGGATTACCGAAGTTAGGCTTTTATCCATAATGGGGATCAGGGATCGGGGATTGGGGATCGGGGACAAGGAGGACAAGGAGGACAAGGAGGACAAGGAGGACAAGGAGGACAAGGAGGACAAGGGAGAATTATTTAACAAGTTTCTTCCCAATCCCCTTTCCCCGATCCCCAATCCCCGATCCCTGATCCCTATTTTGGCCCCATACCTACCACACCGGCATACACGGCGCGATCGCCTAATTCATCTTCAATTCGTAGCAAGCGGTTGTATTTTGCCACCCGTTCGCTACGACACAGAGAACCTGTTTTGATTTGACCAGCACGAGTGGCGACAGCGAGATCAGCGATTGTTGTGTCTTCTGTTTCGCCAGAACGATGGCTGATCACTGATCGCAAACCGTTGCGAGTTGCTAAATCAATGGTTTCCAAAGTTTCGGTGAGTGAACCAATTTGATTGAGTTTAATCAGAATTGCGTTACCAGCTTTCAGATCAATACCTTTTTGCAGGCGAGTGGCGTTCGTAACAAACAAATCATCTCCTACCAACTGGACGCGATCGCCTAATTTCTGGGTGAGTAACTGCCAATTTTGCCAGTCTTCCTCGTGCAACCCATCTTCAATTGAGACAATCGGATATTGGTCAACTAGTTGTCCAAGATAATCAACAAACTCAGCTGGTGAGTGGGGCTTACCATCATAAACATACTGCCCATCTTTGTAAAACTCACTAGCAGCCACATCCAACGCCAAAGCTACTTGTTCCCCTGGCTTGTAACCAGCTTTTTCAATCGCAGCAACCAGCAATTCTAAAGCTACCTGATTTGACTCTAAATTAGGTGCAAAACCGCCTTCATCTCCCACACCAGTAAGTAAACCCTTCTCATCCAAAACCTGGCTGAGGGTGGCGAATACCTCCGCACCCCATCGTAACGCTTCTCGGAAAGACAACGCTCCGATGGGA
Source organism: Fischerella muscicola SAG 1427-1 = PCC 73103 (assembly GCF_000317245.1). Taxonomy (GTDB): domain Bacteria; phylum Cyanobacteriota; class Cyanobacteriia; order Cyanobacteriales; family Nostocaceae; genus Pelatocladus; species Pelatocladus muscicola_A. The sequence goes on along the minus strand of NZ_AJLJ01000246.1, from coordinate 20,089 downwards.
ACAATCATAAATTCTTGAAAATCCACATTATTTGCTGCATGGGCGCCACCATTAATTACATTCATTAATGGCACAGGTAACAAATTCGCCAAAGGTCCACCCAAATAACGATACAAGGGAATATCTAAAGATTCAGCCCCTGCTTTAGCTGCTGCTAGAGAAACAGCCAAAATCGCATTCGCACCCAGATTAGACTTGTTAGGAGAACCATCGAGAGTGATCATCGTGCGGTCAAGGAATTCCTGATTAAGGGCATCCATGTGTAGTAATTTCGGGACAATTATATCCTTGACATTTTGCACTGCCTTGAGTACTCCCTTACCCCCATAACGGCTTTTGTCTCCATCACGTAATTCGTGGGCTTCAAAAGTGCCGGTTGACGCACCACTCGGAACCTGCGCTAGTCCCACAGCACCATTGATTAAATGTACTTCTGCTTCTACTGTTGGTCTACCCCGCGAGTCAAGAATTTCGCGAGCCACAATTGCTTCAATGGCAGTATCAATCATCTATTTCTTTGTCCTTTTTGTGAATTAGTTCTTACCGCTGAACACAAACACTCACAGTGGCTGGCTCGACTATCTAGCATAGGCTGTTGGGGGATGCTTGAGGCAGAGATTAACGAAGATTTTAGGGGTTAGGGATTAGGGGTTGAAGATTGGGTATCACATACTCAGGCAGAATTTATCGTAGTTCCGAATCGTTCAGTTTCTGTGTCTCAAACCACAGTTCAACCTAGATACACATCGATAAATTTAAAAATAGTTAATTGTTGCTTGTTCCTTGGAAATCAATTAATCGTTTGTTTCCCTTGTCCCCTCCTTCCTCGCTCGCTCTCCTCACAAGTTCTTCATCTTTTACCTGTAGCCTGCAAGCAGTACTCTGTCAACCGCAGTTGCATGTTGAAAAAGACTCGGTGCAGTTTCCTCAATATCAATACTTAACTGAGTGTATATACATTCGTTACAGAGAAAAAACTATGACTCAAAATAAAACCGACTCATACATGTCACTAATGCAGATTCCTGCCGGATATCTCAATATTATGGGCTATGTAGATGAATCTGAAGTGAATGGCCCTGGATGTCGTGCTGTAGTTTGGGTACAAGGATGCTTGCGAGAATGTCCAGGTTGCTTTAATACAGAATCTTGGTCATTTGAGATTAATCAACTTGTAAACATAGATCATCTGGCAGAAAAAATTCTCAGTAATCCCCGCAATCAAGGTGTGACTTTTTCTGGTGGTGAACCCTTTTGGCAAGCGGCGGCGTTGGCAAGTGTGGCCCGCAAAGTTAAAGCGGTGGGACTCAACGTCATGTCATTTAGTGGTTTTACTTTAGAGCAATTACAATCTGAATACGCTCCAGCTGGCTCTCAAGAATTATTAGACCAGTTAGATATACTTATTGATGGCCCCTACATTCAATCACTCGCCCTAAACTCACCCGACTCTCCTGTGTCATCTAGCAATCAAAGGGTTCACGTCTTTAATCCAGCTTTGCAAGATAACATTTCTTGGGCAAGCGATCAAATCGAAATTCATATTTTTAAAGATGGTAGCCGACTTGTAACTGGCTACCGGGGAAAGTTGGAATTGGGAGATTAGGAGATAGGTTTGGCACAGCAACAAGTTGTGTCGTAACTACAGCTTGTTGTGCTCTAACGACAACTTGTTTTGATTTAAACTTAAATGCGATCGCACGCACAAAAAATTAAAATCGCTAAGGCACACTCAGCTGCGTTTATCTCTAGCTCTCTTAACAACACGTAAACGCTTGGCAGTTTAGAATATTTAGAGAATAATCACGACCAATCACCACAACCGGAGATAGTTATGCGACTCCTACACACAATGCTGCGCGTTGGCAATTTGGAAGAATCGTTGAAGTTCTACTGTGATGTTTTGGGAATGAAATTGCTGCGGCAAAAAGATTATCCAGGCGGAGAATTTACTCTGGCTTTTATTGGTTATGGTGAGGAAAGTGACCACACAGTTATTGAATTAACTTATAACTGGGGCGTGGATAAGTATGATTTGGGTAATGCTTACGGACACATTGCTATCGGAGTCGATGATATTTATGCTACGTGTGAAGAAATTAAAAAACGTGGTGGGAAGGTAGTACGAGAACCAGGGCCAATGAAACATGGTTCTACAGTCATTGCTTTTGTAGAAGACCCAGATGGGTATAAAGTAGAACTGATTCAACTGGGTACTCAAGGTTCTACTGGCAAACAGGAAGAACAAAAACTTGTAACTCAGTAATTCTGAGACAGAATTGCAGGAGTATAGAATTGAGCGTCAAGCAATGCCGACCATGGAGGATTCATTCGCCAAAAATCTTAGCAGGTGGTTTAGTCGGTTGGGGGATTTTTACCCACACTTGCTTACCCTCAAGGGCGGATTCTTTGGAAATTCAACAGCCGCCAGAAACCCAAAACCCTGAATCAAGTTTACAAGCGGCTATGCCAGAGGTTAATACACCCACAAATAAAAAAGTGGAAGTATTACCTCCAGATACAGATACTGGTGCTTGGCAAACAGAGTTTTCAATGATCGCCAACTCTGAATTGTCAGTACAAAATGAATCGTTTAGTAGTCTCGACGTCAATTCTGATTTACTAACACAACAAACTTCTGTCTCAGAATTGTCTGATGTCAAGCCTACAGACTGGGCTTATCAAGCATTAAAATCACTCATGGAAAAATATGGTGTCATCTCTGGTTATGCAGATGGCACCTTTCGTGGTAATCGTCCTGTTAGCCGTTATGAATTTGCTGTCGCTCTTGCGGCTACCTTATCTAAGGTTGAAGATATCATTGCTGAGACAATGAGCGATCGCTTTATCCGAGAAGACATGGTTGTCTTACGGCGATTGCAAAAAGAATTTCGTTCAGCTTTAGATGATTTAAACCAACGTATTGATGGTTTGGAAGCACGCAACAGCGAATTACAAGCACATCAATTTTCTACGACTACAAAATTACATGGTGAAGCTATTATTGCTTTGAGTGATGGTACTGATGCTAATAAAAATGTAATTACTCGTACGCGCTTAACCCTTTCTACTAGCTTCAATCAACAAGATGTACTTGTGACTCAACTGGAAGCTGGTAACAATGGCGGTGATGCGATAGGTTTGGCACAACAAGACGATGATAACTTGCTAGGAACCACTGGTTTAATAGCCGATGGTGGTGGACTTGATTATGTAGAAGTAGACTCTGATCTCAAGTTAAGACGCTTGCACTATACTTTTCGTCCTTCCCAAGATGTGGCGGTGACAGTAGGTGCAAAAATGTCACCACGAGACTTTATTGATCATAATAAGTATGCCAATAACGAAGCAGTTGATTTTAGTTCTAGCTTCTTTTTAAATAATCCTCTGATTGTCCAAAATCAAATTGATCGTAATGGGGGTGCAGGTGCTGCTGTGCAGTGGAACCCTGGTGATGGTGAATTTACACTGCGATCGCTTTACATAGCTGCCGATGCTGACCAACCAAATTCTACCAGTACAGAAGGGGGTTTGTTTGGCGATCGCTATCAAGCCAGTGTGGAAGTTGAATACTCACCCAGCGACAAGCTAGCCTTGAGACTGCAATATACAAATGCCCTGATTAACAACACAGATATTAACGCCTTTGGTGTCAATGCCGAGTATAGCCTCAACCGGAATGCAGGGATTTTCGGACGCTTCGGATTTGGTAACTACAATGGATATAATACCGCCATTGATGAGGATTTAGATTTACATCCGGTGACATGGGCTATAGGTGTGGGTTTCCGCAACCTCTTACTTCCCGGTACTGTTGCGGGTGTGGCGGTTGGACAACCATTTGTCAGCGAAGATTTAGGAAATGCAACTCAGACAAATTATGAAGCCTTCTACAATCTCCAACTTAGTGACAATCTAAGTATCACCCCAACATTTTCACTAGTAACAAACGCCGATAACGATAGTTCTAACGGTACTATTTGGCAAACCACCCTTAGAAGTGTATTTTCATTTTAAATTGGGGATCGGGAATTGGGGACAAGTGATCGGGGATCGGGGGAGAACAGGGACAAGGGAGACAAGGGAGAATTATTTAACAAGTCTGTTCCCAATCCTCAATCCCCAATCCCCGATCCCTAAAATCTGCAACCCTAGATACAAGCGGATGCAAGGAAATCATGCTGGGATAATAGTTTAGGACAAATACGTCCGTCGTTTCAGATGAAAAATCAAGCGGTTCATTTAAGGCTAAGAACTAATCCTGGCGTAGGTTGGGTTTTGTTGGGTTTCGCTGTCGCTCAACCCAACCTACAATTATCCTTAACATCAACTGTATTGAATAAAAAATCTAAAATCTAAAATCTAAAATCCAAAATTGTAAAGATGCAGCCTACAGATCCAGATAAATTTACAGATAAAGCTTGGGAAGGGATTGTCAAATCTCAGGATATCGTACGCGCTTATCAACAACAGCAATTAGATGTAGAACATTTAATAATTGCTCTATTACAACAAGAAAATGGGTTAGCAGCGCGAATTCTGAACCGTGCTGGTGTGGATGCTAACCGTTTGCTACAGCAACTAGAAGATTATATCCGGCGTCAGCCTAAAGTTGGCAGAAGCGATCAGCTTTACTTAGGACGCTCTTTAGATACTCTCTTAGATTTAGCCGAAGAATCAAGAGTCCGGATGAAGGATTCTTACATATCCGTAGAACATATGCTGCTGGCTTTTGTAGAAGATGAACGTGTGGGACGGCGGATAATTAAAGGCTTTAATCTAGATACTGCCAAGCTGGAAGCTACTATTAAAGCAGTTCGTGGTAGCCAAAAAGTGACAGACCAAAATCCAGAGTCTCGCTATGAAGCTTTGCAAAAATTCGGCAGAGACTTGACAGAACAGGCAAAAGCTGGAAAACTCGACCCAGTAATTGGGCGAGATGACGAAATTCGGCGGTTGATTCAGGTATTATCCCGGCGTAGTAAGAATAACCCTGTTTTGATTGGTGAACCAGGAGTTGGTAAAACTGCGATCGCCGAAGCTTTAGCACAACGCATTATCAATGGTGATGTCCCCGAATCTTTGAAAAATCGCCAACTGATCGCCCTAGATATGGGTAGTTTGATTGCTGGGGCTAAATATCGAGGTGAATTTGAAGACCGTCTTAAATCAGTTCTCCGGGAAGTTACAGAATCAAACGGTCAAATTGTTTTATTTATTGATGAACTACACACCGTTGTGGGTGCGGGTTCCGGGCAACAAGGCTCAATGGATGCCGGAAATTTACTCAAACCGATGTTGGCACGGGGAGAACTACGGTGTATTGGTGCTACTACCTTAGATGAGTACCGTAAATACATTGAGAAAGACGCAGCCCTAGAACGGCGTTTTCAACAGGTATTTGTAGATCAGCCCAGCGTGGAAAATACTATTTCTATCCTGCGCGGACTTAAAGAACGTTATGAAGTTCACCACAACGTCAAAATATCAGACTCAGCGTTGGTGGCAGCTGCTACACTCTCAGCTAGGTACATTAATGACCGCTTTTTGCCAGATAAAGCCATTGATTTGGTAGATGAAGCCGCAGCCCAACTGAAAATGGAGATTACCTCGAAACCGTCAGAATTGGAAACAATTGATCGTCGTCTGATGCAGCTAGAGATGGAAAAGCTGTCCTTGGCGGGAGAAGAGAAGGCTGTACCGCAAACAAAAGAGCGTTTAGAGCGAATTGAGCTAGAAATCAGCAATTTAACTGCCAAACAGCAGGATTTGAACGGACAATGGCAAGGCGAAAAGCTGCTATTAGAAGCGATTAGCGCTTTGAAGCAAGAAGAAGAAAAGCTGCGGGTACAAATTGAACAAGCAGAACGGGCTTACGATTTAAATAAAGCTGCCCAATTAAAGTATGGCAAGTTGGAGGGAGTACAACGCGATCGCGAAGCGAAAGAAACTGAACTCCTGAAAATTCAAAGCCAAGGTAAAACCCTGTTGCGCGAACAAGTCACCGAAGCCGATATTGCTGAAATCGTCGCCAAATGGACAGGAATTCCCGTCAATAGTTTGTTGGAGTCAGAACGGCAGAAATTACTGAAACTCGAACATCATTTGCACGAAAGAGTCATTGGACAACAGGAAGCTGTCTCAACTGTTGCCGCCGCTATTCGTCGCGCCCGTGCAGGAATGAAAGATCCGGGTCGCCCCATCGGTTCATTTTTATTCATGGGGCCGACAGGAGTTGGTAAAACAGAACTCGCCCGTGCTTTAGCCCAGTTTTTGTTTGATTCCGATGACGCTCTGGTGCGGTTGGATATGTCTGAGTATATGGAGAAACACTCGGTTTCTCGGTTAGTGGGTGCGCCTCCAGGATACGTCGGCTACGAAGAAGGCGGTCAACTGTCGGAAACGGTTCGCCGTCGTCCCTATTCGGTGGTACTACTGGATGAAGTTGAGAAAGCGCATCCAGATGTGTTTAATATTTTATTGCAAGTGCTTGATGACGGTAGAATTACGGATAGCCAGGGGCGAACAGTTGATTTTCGCAATACCGTTATTGTCATGACTAGTAATATCGGTAGCGAACACATCCTGGATGTTTCTAGTGATGACTCCCAGTATGAGAAAATGCGAAACCGGGTAATGGATGCTTTGCGATCGCACTTTCGCCCGGAATTTCTCAACCGTATTGATGATTTAATTATCTTCCATGCCCTCAACCGCAGCGAAATGCGGCAAATCGTGCTTATTCAACTCAAACGAGTGAAAAATCTCTTGAGAGAGCAAAAAATTTCTTTAGAAATATCTCCTGCTGCGTGTGATTACCTGGTGGAAGTAGGATACGACCCAGTTTACGGCGCTCGTCCGATTAAACGGGCAATTCAAAGAGAAGTAGAGAATGCGATCGCTACCAAAATTTTAGAGAATACCTTTATCGGTGGGGACACCATTGTCATTGATAAAGCAGATCACGAGTTAACCTTTAGTAAAAAAAAGGTCGTACAAATACCAGTACCAGAAAATTCCAACTCCTACATACTTGAGGCATCCCGCGAAGCATAGTTAAAAGGGAACGGGAAACAGGAATGGGGATTGGGGGACAAGGAAGACAAGGGGGACAAGGGAGCAGGGAGAAAAACCAATGCCCAATGCCCCATGCCCAATCCCCAACCCCCAATCAAAAGGGTGCCATACCCTCCTTGACAAAGACCAAATCATGGAATATTCTTCAGTCGCAAACAAAAATTTTTTGTAAGCCTATGCTTTGGTCAAAACAAATACACTACCCTCGTTGCCCCTGCCAATTCGTAGTTCGCTATCTAAGTAAGTGATATCCAACCAGCCTTGTTGTTCGTTGCTGTTGAGAGAAAAATCAATAGCAGGAAATTTTTGACCACTTTCTATTTGTTGGATATATTTGTCTGGAGACTTGTAGTCAATTAAACGTTGGAAGCCGACTATTGATCGCTCAAATTTAACTTGGACACGGCGACCTGAAACTGGTTCAAACTTAGCAGCTACGCTGACTATACCTTCAAGAAAAGGTAAACCATAAATTTCGGCAATGTTGTAAACGCTGTTACTTTTAACACGAATACATTGATAAATTTGTCCCAGTTTATACAAAGGGAATCGATCAAGATTCAAAAGAGCCTTGCTAGTGGTATAAAGAAGCCGCCAATTACCATCAAGTAAATCTCCAGCTTCCACTGGACGTGGTGTGGGATTAAAGTCTTCGAGATTGGCGATCGCAATCAAAATAGCTTGCCTATCTTGTTCGCTTGCCAAAAGACCACGATTTTTACCAGCAATAGCCTCTAATAAAGTCGCTTTTGTGAACATCGCCTGTCACCTAAAACAGTATTAGTCTCAATCAAGAACAACAAGAAGTTGATGTCTTTGTGTATTGCGTTGTACCAATAAAATTTTGCATAAACCAGGAAAAGAGAAAGGCAAAAGATTAAAGAAACTGATTTTTCCTTTCCCTTTACTCCTTAAGCTTTCCCAAAAATACTTACAGCAATTATTACTTTTGCAAGATGCCTAATCACAAAGTAACTATCACTATTTACTTTATTGATAGTAAAAACACAAAATTTGTCGGATTTTGAAAGTAACTGGTTGAATGATCAACTAAAATCTTTCCTATCAAGTGATAGACTCTTAATGTCAAGCTATAATAGCGCTCCTTGTATCTGAAGTCTAATATGCTAAATTCCCCATTACGTGAAGAACCTCGTACTCAGCGTGCTGCTGTAATACCATTAAAGCAAGAATCCTCCCTTTTGGATTGGTTGCAGAATAATGGCCGCCTGATAGCACGTGATATCCAAGAGCAAGAGTTTGGAGAAGATAACGAAGAAGAAATTTCGGAATTTTTGGGTGGTGATGATGGTATAGCCGATTATGACTTTGATGACGATGATGATATAGTTCCAGACGAAGATTAGTCACTTAAAGATTACTAAAGATTTCGCAGTCAACAGCTTAACGAGTCCCTATTGTTCATCTGTCGTAAAAGTGTGGAGTGAGGGGAAATATCCGTGGACGCTAAATTGTCTCCTGACCAGAGGTTGAACATTTCTGGCATAGGTTTAGTTTCAGTTTTAGGTGTAGGGTTAAGTGTCGCAACGCTAATTTTGGATGGTATGGCAAACAGATTGCCGTGGACTAGCACTTCCCTCACCTTGCCATTTCTATTATGTGCTGTAATTTCAGCAGCCGTGGGCTTTTTTGTCGTGCCAATGCTGCAAGCACTCAAAACAGGGCAAATCATTCGCGAAGACGGCCCTCAAGCTCACTTGAAAAAGGCAGGTACACCAACAATGGGAGGTGTATTTTTTGTTCCTGTTGGGGTGATGGGTGCTTGTATATTATCAAACTTTGATACAAAAGTACTAGCAGTTTCGGCATTAACGCTAGGTTACGGATTAATTGGCTGGATCGACGACTGGCAAATTTTGCGCCGCAAGTCCAACAAGGGTATTTCTCCTCGCATGAAGCTTGCTCTACAGATTGGCTTTGCGGTTCTGTTCTGTGTATGGCTGCTTTTTAATCAACCTTCCAACATCACAAATTTAGCTTTACCTTTTGGTTTGTCTTTACCTTTAGGCTTGCTATTCTGGCCTCTAGCTGGTTTTGTATTAGTAGCAGAAAGTAATGCTACTAACTTAACAGATGGTATTGATGGATTAGCCGCAGGAACAGTTGCGATCGCATTACTGGCGTTAGGGGCGTTGGTTGGTTCTACTTCACCGGAACTGATGATTTTTTGCGCTGCTTTAAGCGGTGGTTGCTTAGGCTTTTTAGGACACAACCGCAACCCAGCTCGTGTTTTCATGGGAGATACTGGTTCTCTCGCCCTGGGGGGAGCCTTAGCTGCTGTGGGACTGTTGACTAACAGTTTAATAGCATTATTTATTCTCAGTGGCATCTTTTTTGTAGAAACTCTGTCTGTAATGGCGCAAGTCAGCTATTACAAAGCAACTAAAGGCCCTGATGGTAAAGGTAAACGTTTGTTTAAAATGGCTCCTCTACACCATCACCTCGAACTTTCAGGTTGGTCAGAACTACAAGTAGTTGGCGTCTTCTATATGATCAGTGCAATTTTGGCTGTCATCTGTTTGGCGATCGGCAAGTTCTGAGATTTAAGACATAATCACAATCAAGAACCTCCTCTGTATGAGGAGGTTCTTTGTTTGAAATCAAAATATAAATAATTAATTGGAAAGGGCTATGGGTTTCAATTCTGGTTTAGAATCGCGAGCAGTCATGCGTTTGTAAACAAGACGAGAAATTTGGGGAAATATATCTACACTATTGGAGTATGCGGGACTTTGGCCAAACACAGTTAAAACATAAGTTGTTTTCTCATCTCCTGTAGAAACCATTGCCATTTCTGCACGGGAACGGGAAGTCCAACCAGCTTTAGAATGAAAACTAACGTTAGTCTTAGATAAAGACTGACCTAAAAAACCTCGTACAGGATTGAAAGCATATAAATCCGGATCTTGCCAAGCTTTGGGATTTAAATCTCTTTCTAGCCACCCACACATTTTTTGACTCGCTTCTTGAGAAACAGCCGTTTTCAGGTAACAAATTTCGTACATCAATCTAGCTGCTTGTCTGGTTGTAATCCGATTCGGATTCCAAGTAGGCTTTCCTAACATTTGCGATTCACTACCTCTAGGTTCTGAAAGATTGAGGTAATAAAGCGGAAAAGTTTTTTGACTCACATTAATCCGCTTATAGCCAGCGTTGCGGAAAAATCTATTTACTTGTTCACGTTTATCTTTCCAATTCTTAAATTTTGTACTCTTTAGTCTTGATTGAGAACGCGTAGCTGTAATTTGATCAACAATATAGCTAGCAGCTTCATTATCAGACTCCTTAATCATCTTGGCGAGATAAGGAGTAAAGTCTTTTTCTTTTTTCCAAACTCCACTCTCTATCTGGGAATATAAAACTGTCATCCAAAACGTCTTCACGACACTAGCAGGATATCTGGGTGTATCTTGCTGGTATCCTGCTGTCTCACCTGTTTTGGTATCGATTAATGTAATTGATAAAGGTTTTTTAGGCAGACCTTTAGCAGCAGCAAGACTAACAGCTTGATTAACAATTTTTTGCAATTCTTGGCTATGTTTAAAATCTGGCGGTGTGTCGAGATTATAGGCAACTTGTGTATTTTCTTTGCCTGGAAGACGTGAAGGAATTGGCATTCCTTTGGCGATCGCCCAATTAGGACGTGGTGGGGGAATAGTACGTACTTTTAATGTTTTTTGAGTAGATGATGTGGCAGGAAGTAGGGCAGAACTTGGTACATTTGTACCTATCTGGAATAATTGTGGAGTAGATGATTTGGCAGCAATCAAAATAGAGCCTGAAGCATCACTATTAAGTGAATTTAATGGTTGTGCAGCAGATGTTCTTGCAGACTGTGTAGTTACGTACTTAATCATCAAAGCACCTGCTAGCACAAACGGAATAGTCATTCTCACGGTTGGAGTGTTAAATCTGGCAATGAAGCTAAGAGCCGAGATTTGCTGAGATGAAACCTTGTATTGGGGCGATTTGTGCATATTTATTTTTGGCTTGTGTATAGATATAGTTTGCAACTTATAGTTACAACAACAAGCGTAATTATATTACCAAAAATATGCAGTATAAAACAATTCAGAATTCTTTGCTAGTGATACTAAATCACATAAAATTAAAATGCTTTATTCATATTGATTACAAATTTTAATAACCTGCTATCCTCATCTCAGATAGGTTAAGAGACGAAAATCTATACAGGCTAAGGCAAATAAGTTTTCCTACTGAATTTAAAAGCTCAAATATTCTGAAAAAACACCTTAAAACTTTGATTTTATTAATTGTTGTTAGTAACTACATTTATGATAGTCTTGTATCAAAAAGACAAATTTATTTGTTATCATAATCTATTATCGAGTGCGGCACTAAGAGAATAAAGATACTATCTGAAATCAACTAAAAAAACCTGAGTTCGGGCTTTTTGGATTTTGAATTTTGAACTTCGCGTAGCCCTCTTAACACCTAGCTTTTGCTCTCAACAGATACATCCAGCAAATACCTTTATTTTTAAGATTTTGCCTATATCTTGAGGCATATATTTAGTTAATTGATATGAAAAATTGCTAAAAAAGCATTTCTTTAAAAAAAACACTGGCTGACGTGAAATTAAGCGTTGTAAGTGCTATTTTTTGGGGATAACATGGGAAATAATCTAATTAAGCTTCTCACACCAGAGTTGGTGTAAGTTTTTTTTATGGACATTCAGTTAATCAACATCGGTTTCGGCAATATTGTGTCGGCCAACCGAGTAGTTGCCATAGTCAGTCCAGAGTCTGCCCCTATTAAGCGGATCATTACGGATGCACGTGATAGAGGTCAACTTATTGATGCAACTTACGGTCGCCGCACCAGAGCTGTAATTATTACTGATTCCAGCCATGTGATCCTTTCGGCGATTCAACCGGAAACAGTAGCGAATCGTTTCGTAGTTTCCCGCGAGCATCAGTCGGTGGATAACTAAATCAGGAGTTGGTGAAAATTCCTACTCCTATTTGCGCCATAGCAGCAGTAACATGTGAAATAGACAAATTTTATGTCACTCAGACTACAAAATCCGTTAGTCAGATTGATTTTGGATTTTAGGTAGATTCCTAGCTAGGGAAAAATTTGAGGATTAGAAAAAGTCAATTGACGATTTGTTTCGCCCCATTTGCGGGCGAGGCACGGCTCAAAAACTGTATAATCCAAAATCACGTCACGTGCTACAGCGGAATGCCAAGTGCGACAATGGGAGAAACCCCATGGTGCAATCAGAGCAGCACATCGCCTAACACAGTGACTTCACAATCTAAAATTCAAATTAAATAGTTGGCCTAGCAACTCACAACGGCTGACGACTCATGAATAATGTCTATTAATTGATTCACAGGTTGAGCGGATGATGCAAGTTTTATCCATCCATAGTGGTGCTAGTACCAATGATTGTCAATCTTCTGGCAAGCTAATTGTCTTAACCGGGCCTAGTGGTGTAGGTAAAGGCACTTTAATGCGATCGCTTTTGGCGCGTCATCCAGAGCTTTATTATTCTGTTTCTGCAACTACTCGCTCTCCTCGTCCAGGAGAAATTGACGGCAAAGATTATTACTTTATTAGCCGTAGTAAATTTGAACAATTGGTAGCAGATGGTGAATTCTTAGAGTGGGCAGAATTTGCTGGCAACTACTATGGTACTCCCCGTGAACCAGTCCTCAACCAAATTTGTTCTGGCAAATTGGTTTTACTGGAAATAGAGCTAAAAGGAGCGCGACAAATTCGCCATTCTTTTCCCCAAGCGCTCAGTATTTTTATTCTGCCACCTTCATTTAGCGAGTTAGAAAAACGGATACGTACTCGCGGACAAGATTCAGAAGAAGCGATCGCCCGTCGTCTACGCCGCGCCCAAGATGAAATCAATGCTGCTGATGAATTTGATATTCAAATCGTGAATGACGATTTTGAGACAACTCTCAATTCTATTGAAGCAACTTTGTTTAAATAAACTCCAATCCTTTGCACAAAAAACCAACAAAGGACACAAAGCAAAAGCCAATGAGCCTTTTGTTCGTGTCCTTCGTATTTTGTTCTTTGTTGGTAGTTGTTTGTTAGTTGTTTATTCTTTGTAACAACCAACCACCAATAAACAACAAATATCTATATTAACCAAATAAACCCTGAATCAATCCAATATTGACAGTCAAGAAGTAGGCTGTAACAGCACCACCAATACCACCAATTAAGAAAGCGCTACCAAAATTACTCCAGCCTTCTTTAGTGTGGAAAGCATCAGAAGGGTGAGGTGCAGTCACGCTAGCAACTGGCTCAGGGGGATTGCTATTAGCATACAAAGATAGGGCAACAGACAAAAGCGCAATCAAACCTATAGTTGATAACAAACCAACTAAATCAGCATTTGGAGCGTCCCGCAGGGGACCCAATTTGGCAAAGGGGCCAAAAATCCAGTAACCATGGGCCATACCAACTTCTAGCCCTCTTCTAAAGGGAGTAATACCTGGACGATATGCAGGTAAGTTGTTAATGAACCACTTAGTTAAGGCAGAAGAATTAATTGGTGTTTCCAAGTTGCCAATTTGTGGATCACGCATTGCTGGAAAAACTACTTCCCGATTTCTAGGATCGCTAGGAAGATTTTTGGATGCATCTACTGCTTGCGCCATATTTTAATTTCGCCTCTCAACAGTAAGGTGGCAATATTTTATATTAATAATAATTGTCTTTGAGTATGATTTTTGAAAACTAAAGTTTAGAAAAATTAATTTACTCTCTTGCGATTCAAGCAAACAGAATTTTTCAGCTTATAGGTTTCTTTTAAAGATTTATGTTAATTAACCATAAAGGATATACTAGACACCTAAACTGCTTATAGTAGTGTAAAATCAAAAGAATTTAACAGATATTTTTAGATTAAGATATAAAAGAGCATAATTTATTTATGGGAATAAAAAATCATACTTGTTTGCAACATTAAAAAGTTTTAGATTATCATTTTTAGTCTTTAATCGCTAAAAATCAACAGTTATTTCTTCAGTTATTTAAACTATTCACTATATGGGCGGAGCATTTGTACAATAAATTTTTCGCTTGGACGATAAATATACATATACAAATGCTCCGCTCCTACTAACCAAACCCTTCAAAAATTAAAACCCGTTAGTTCTTTATGGCAACGGGTGGAAAAGTAGGTCAGGGAAAAAGCGGTTGAATTCAATCAAAATACCTGCTGTAATGAACAGCCAGATCGTAGTGATTACGGGTGCTGTGCTAAGAAACTTAAAGAAAGGGCTTTGATTATCCATGAATTAATCTCCAAAACGGTGAATGAATCAAGCAATGCTAGCGTGGTGAAATGGGGATTTCTTCATCCTTGGCTGTTAGTTCACCAGAAAGCAATTCTTTAATTGCTGCTGCTGGCCAAGCAAAGCCAGATAGCATGATAGGCAGCGCCAAAGGAACGTCGATTTGAATTTCCTTCTGTTCGACGTCGCCTCCTTGCTTTTTGATTGTTTGCAAGTAAGCACGACCAACCCAGCCAATCCAACCAGCAATATACAAAAAGAGAATGCTGGGAATCAAGAAGTCACCAGCGCGATCTAAACGACCATCAACAATCAAGTGAGGTAAACCTTCAGGACCACACAGCGCTTGAGAATAGCGCTCGAATCGCTTTTGCCCAGATTCGGGGTCAGCGGTAGTATTGCGAGCAACTTGGGCGCGCTGGGCAAAGGCAGAAGATTCACTACAAGGTACGAGGTCGGCTCCCAGCGCATTAGCGACGGGAGCAAAGTTAAACCAAAGACAAATCGCTAAAATCAAAGCAAACAAGCGTCGCATGGAATTGTTTCCTTTCATTACGAAACAAAATCTTAATATTGTACAAAACGAAGCGGCTTGTACAATTTTGATTTGCACAACTATTACATCATTTTGAACTCTCCTGGCTCTGAAAAAACCAGGATTGCGTTGGCGTTAGCCTTCCCGAAGGGTATTGATATTGTGACATGCGGCTTCAGCTACACTACACAATATTTGTTCTACCCCAAAGGGGGTTTGACTGGCTCAATCAGTCTTTTCCACTTCAACCCTAAAGGATTGTGTGGCTACCTTGGTATGTAGAAGCATGTTCACTTTTAATGACCAGGAGAAATTTAATATTTCTTATCTGGTCTTTTGTGAAATTGTGGAGTTTAAATCCACAATCAAATAAGGATAAACAGAAGTTTTGACAGGTATTAATCTGACAAAATTTTCAATTTTTCCTATTATTTTGATGGGTTTTGAGTCTATGGCAATCATACTCTTGCCTGTGAACCGAGTAAAGTTGAAGTCAATAAAAGTTAAAGTTTCTCAAACTAGTCTTTATTAGGCATAACCCAGTGATGGCAAGCATTTTAGCGATAGAAACCAGCTGTGATGAAACTGCTGTAGCAATTGTTAACAATCGTCAAGTAATAAGTAATATTGTTACGTCCCAAATTCCTGTCCACAGTCAATATGGTGGTGTAGTGCCGGAGGTGGCTTCCAGACAGCATTTAGAAATAATTAATTTGGCGATCGCTCAAGCTCTAGAACAAGCCCAGCTCGATTGGCAAGGGATAGATGGGATCGCCGCCACCTGTGCGCCTGGGCTAGTGGGAGCGCTGCTGGTTGGGTTAACTGCTGCCAAAACCCTGGCGATGGTACATGACAAACCATTTTTGGGCGTCCATCATTTGGAAGGTCACATTTACGCGACTTACCTTAGCGAGCCAAGCCTAGAGCCTCCCTTTTTAAGCTTGCTAGTTTCCGGTGGACACACAAGCTTGATTTACGTCAAAGATTGTGGCGTGTACGAAACTCTGGGCGAAACCCGTGATGATGCTGCTGGTGAAGCCTTTGATAAAGTCGCTCGCCTTTTAAAGCTCGGATATCCTGGTGGCCCAGTCATAGATAAGTTAGCACAACAAGGAAATTTCCAAGCCTTTAGCTTGCCAGAAGGGAGAGTATCTTTACCAAATGGTGGGTATCATCCCTATGATGCGAGTTTTAGTGGCTTAAAAACAGCAGTGTTGCGGCTAGTACAGCAGTTTGAGAAACAAGAGCAACCAGTACCCGTGGCAGATGTTGCAGCCAGTTTTCAAGACACAGTCGCGCGATCGCTCACGAAAAGGGCGATCGCTTGTGCGATCAACTACGGCCTCAATACAATTGCCGTCGGTGGTGGTGTCGCAGCTAACAGTGGTTTAAGACAACGCTTACAAGCCGCAGCCAGAGAACACAATCTCAAGGTTTTGTTTCCTCCCCTCAAATATTGCACCGACAACGCCGCAATGATTGGTTGTGCCGCCTCTGATCATTTAAGCCGGGGTCATACCTCACCTTTAACTCTCGGCGTTCAGTCTCGCCTTGGATTGACGCAGGTGATGGAGTTGTATCGGGGGTAGGGAGAAACAAGTCAAAAGTCAAAAGTCAAAAGTCAAAAAATTCTTAATTTTGTAGACGCAAAGCAGCTACTTATCAGAAGTCGCTACGCGCCTACCGTAGGTATTTTGTAGACGCAAAGCGGCTTCCGTAGGTATTGATTTGTCCCCCATGTCCTCCTAGTAAAGCACCGCGGAAATAAACATACCATTTAAAATGACGCAAAAGCCCCGAATACAATTCTTTTGACTTTTGACTTTTGACTTTTAACTTCCGCGTTCGCGAAGCGTCCCGGAGGGAACTAGCGGTACTAGTCCCTAACCCCTATTTCCGAGTGTTGAAAAACAATTGAGCGGATATGGTCAGCCACCGCGTCTGGTTGCTCTAACATAGCTAGATGCCCACAATTAGGGATTTCGATCACATTGTTCCCACTGTACTGAAACAATGGATGAAAACTTGCTAAATGATGAACATACTTGGGTTCCATTACCTTATCTTGAGCACCCGCAAGGAAATAAATTGGCTGTTTTAGTTGAGATACTAGCTGAGGTAAACGGTTAATTTCATCTTCTGTTGTGGAATCTAACAATGCTCCTAAAGCTGCTTCGGGATCAGCACTAATAAAATCAATGATCCGTTGACGGGCCCAGTAGCGTTCTAAGGGACGTACCACACTAGCTCTACTAAACAGTAAATCAATCAAGGGTACTTGACTCAGCCATCGAGGACGAATTTGTAAAAATCGTTGACCTGCTAAACGAAACTGCTCAAAAGCTTCTTTGAGATAAATACCACCACCAGAGTTGATACAGATAACTCCCCGAATGCGATCGGGCTTTTGAGCAGTTCCCCATAAAGCGATCGTACCCCCCAAGGAATGACCGACAAGCCAGGCACTGGTAATATTTAGCTGTTCTAACAGAACTGTTAAATCCTGTGCATAGGCAGCTGGTGTATAAAGGGACTCGAATGGATTTACAAAGTCACTACGGTGAATAGAACCCAGTTCAAAAGAAACTCCCTGATGAATAAAATCAGTGTATTTCTTAGATTGGGATTCGCCAAAACCCCTCAAATCATAAGATAGACACTGAAAATCAGCTGACAAGCGAGAAATCACAGGTTCCCAATAGCCACGACTATTGAGCCAACCGTGAACAAATACCAAAGTATAGGGATAGGATGTGGGAACAGTAAGTTCGTATGCGTGTGGAACGCCCAAGATTTCGATGGTAGCCATACTTCTATCGTACTCCGAAGAGTGAGTACGACTTAGTCATTGGATTTTAGATTTTGGATTTTGGATTGACCGAAGCGATTTTAGATTTTAGATTTTAGATTTTGGATTAAATGAAGATCGCAAATCTAAAATAAAATGTTTGCTACCTCTGGGTTTACGGAGATAAAAAATAAAAAATCGTTGCTGCAAGCCTCTTCCTTATAGGGAGAGGTCAATCCAAAATCGCAAATCCAAAATCCAAAATTGGCTGACCAATGACGTTTTTTACTTGCTCAACAATCTCTGTCGTACGCCTTCAGCAATTTTATGACCCAAGTATTCTGGAATGAGACTTTCATTAGGCCCTAACAAGTAGAGAATTAAGCGTGTACGTCCACGCCATACTAGTAAGTTGGCATTAACTACCAAAAGGTCTTCCTGCCAAATAGCATACATCGCCTTATAAAATAATCCCGGTTGGTTATCAGCCTCTATTACTAAAGCCGGAAGATGAAAGACTGGATCAACATAAAATTCAGTTTGTACCTGCTCTAAACTAATATCAAGATTAAATTCTACTGCCAGCATTTCTTCGACTTCAAATCGCCCTGCTAAAGCCTCTCGAATAGCACGACAAACATTTTCTGATGTTTTCTCGCTCAGAGCTTTACTACCACGGGAAACCAGTAGTTTGATAAATACTAGCATCGGCGATCGGATCTGACCGTATAAACTTAAACCGTGAATTGTTAGTCCATAAGCCGCTAGTACACCAAATATATCGCTCAACAGAAATGATTGGTTACGGTAAGCGAAATGCAAGGCACTTTTGCTACCTTCTGGTTTCAACTCAATAACCGCGCGTCTGCTTTTATATAGGCGATAAGCCAACCGTAAATTTTGCAGCTGAATCTCACTGCTGACAAATTGCTCATAAAACTGAGGAAATGCGCGATTAAAGCGCTTTAAGAGTTCCAGTGTCGAAGATTTTAAACCAGAAGCCATTGTTGGAAGTAAGCCTTGCTTGCTGTGATCAAATCTAAAGCGTTAATTATATTTTGTGTATTATTTAGTTTTAAGTAGCCATTATGAACTGCGTACACCAATTAATGGATGAAAATTACCATTGGATTATAGGTGATTGGGAAAAGGTAAAGAATTTAACCTTTAACTTTATACCAACTAAGCCTCCAGCATAGCTGCCATTTTCAACTTAGACGGTCAGTGAACAATCACACAATCAGGGTACAAAAGATGACTTATCCTACACCTCTACACCCATTTTTAAGACAGTTGTCCTTTGGCTTAATTTCTCCTAGCCCTACCACAAAATGCTAAAGTTGAAAATGATTGATGTGAAGTAAACAATTACTGAGAACTGTCATTGGCAATCTCGACAACGCCAAAAATCTTGGATGTGAGAGATACTTAGACATAAATCTTAGTTAAGCGTTAAGAAACACTCTTTCATTAGAAACCAATTCAGTTATACTACCCGAACCACGCTGGCATGGGTTTTTGGAAAACTTGGTTTAGTGCTTCTGAACCGATCGCAACAAGTAAAACTACTTCCTTTGAAGAGTATACAGTGGACACCGTTGGTAATTCCAATGGTGTCAAAGAAGCTTCTACCCAGGAGGCTCGCATTGTTTTTAGTACAGAACGAGATATTGATTTATATGAACTTGAAGAACTATGTGATGCGGTTGGTTGGTCGCGTCGTCCTCTAAGAAAAGTAAAGAAAGCTATTGAGCATAGTTTTCTCGTCGCTTCCATGTGGCAAGTGCGAGGTAATAAAAGGCGGCTCATTGGTTTTGCCCGTGCTACCTCAGATCATGCTTTTAATGCCACGATTTGGGATGTGGTAGTTCATCCAGAATTTCAAGGTCAAGGACTGGGTAAAGCACTGATGAAATACGTACTCAAAAAACTGAGGAGTGAAGAAATTAGCAATGTGACTCTGTTTGCTGACCCCCATGTTGTAGACTTCTATCGAAGCTTGGGTTTCATGTCCGACCCAGAAGGTATTAAAGGTATGTTTTGGTATCCTCAGTAATCAGTCAGTGAAAAACCCGCGCTGTCTACTTGTGGCAGCGCCAAGAGGATGTCGCTTGACATATGGGCAAGTTTCTTATATGTTTATCTATTGTTTGCACAAAAGTAAATGTACATAGTACAAAGCTGTAGAGTAAATATCTACAACTTAGCCTATGTTTTGCTTAAATGCGCTCAAACTGTGATAAGCTATTAAATGTAATAAACGGGATGTAGCGCAGCTTGGTAGCGCGCCTGCTTTGGGAGCAGGATGCCGCAGGTTCAAATCCTGTCATCCCGATTTCAAGATTTCAGCTATTTATGCCTAGAGCAATTAATTGCTTTTGG
>NZ_AJLJ01000245.1 GCF_000317245.1 Fischerella muscicola SAG 1427-1 = PCC 73103 | reverse complement strand
CCAAGTAGATATTGCGATCGCAATATCTCATTTAATCTGTCATCTATTACCTTCAACTTAGGCTGGTTAAATATTATTGTTCCAGCCCTAGACCAAGAAACATAGAGCTTTTGGTTTTTCTCATAAATAAACAAAAATTGACTATATTTTAATCTGAAAAATTTTCAAAAAAATTTGGTAATTATATTTGCACTTTATTTACTTGTTTTTGCGGTAAAAGAAAACTTTGTAATTTTGCTGTTAGCTTGGTTTTTAGATATAAACAACAGATTAAATTTATTTGAGGATATGTGTAAATTAAGGCAGTCATTTTATGTGGTAGATGGAACGAATGACTAGCATGTGGCGTCAACTATGGCATAGTAAAGGCAATAAAATGGCATTTGTCGCCTTCACAAGCGAAAATAATTCGCCTTTTGAAAGCAACATATAGCAGGCATCTATCTTACGTTACTTTGCTGTTTGTCAATCTTTAGGCGAAATTGACAAACAAACAATTGCACAATTTACTAGCAAAACAGATACCATAACAAAAACTAGTCGATTCTGTGCGAATATAACTATTCCTTTGATTTGATTAAAAATATTGATGCTAGGAGAAGTCATGAAATCATTGGTGCGCTGGGGTACAACATTAGGTTTAGTGGGGAGTACTCTGCTGGCAACATTTCTTAGCGGAAATGCGCCAGTACTAGCATTACCAGAACAACAAATAACCGAAAAACTGAATGAAGTACCTGTTTTTCTTCTTACTAACCCTCAAGGTGTACCCCTAACTCGCACTCTACCTGCTGCCCAAAATGGACAAAAAAGTACTACGGTAGCAGATGTCTTTATGAATGGACAGGAAGCACAGGCTTTTTTAGAACAACTGCGGAAACAAAAAGACCCAAAAATTGTGGACATGGTAAAAACTCTGCAAGTCAAACCAGTACCAATGGGGGTAATTTATAAAAAACTGCAAGAAGATAAAAATAAACCAGATCGTGTCTTGTTTGCTCTGCAACCTGGACAACAAGATCTTCAGGGAGCAGTCACACTACTACGTCAAAAAGGTCAAGAGGTCAAACAGTTAATCGTACCTGTGTTTATTGTTCAATCGGCAGATAAAGGATACGTTTCAGTCAAACGGCGTTCTAACAATCAGGAAATTGTGCCTTTGTTTCTCAGTCAAAAGGACGCCCAAGGTCTATTGAACCAGATTAAGAAAGATATTCCCAAAGCTGAAATTCAAGTAGTTGATATTGAAGGCGTCATCCAAACGTTACAGCAAAAAAATGATGAATGGTTGAAGCAAGTTACTCTAGTACCATCTTCTGAAAGTTTAGAATATATCAGCAAGCAGCCAAGGACTAATGCACCTAACACAGCTGCTACACCAGCTCTCAAGCCCAATCCTGCTGCTACAACACCCACTCAACCGAAAAAATAAGTAAAAGGTAACGGAAAAAAGGGAACGGGGAGGAACGACGTTTCCCCGTTCCCTTTTTTGTTCATTATGGCAGAGCAACAAGTAAGAAAAATTTCTGGTTTGCAACTTTGGGAATGGCGTCAAGCAGCGATCGCAGCCTCGATCGCTGCTGATGTATCACCTCATGAAGTAGACTGGCTATTACAAGAAATAGCTGGCTTAGATCGTTTGGCGCTACGTTTGGAGTCGTTTAAAGAGCGATCGCATATCCAGTTGCAGTTACCTTTAGAAGAACTAGATATTTTGTGGCAAAAACGATTAAAAGAACGCCTGCCAGTACAATACATTGCGGGAGTTACACCTTGGCGACAATTTAAAATTACAGTTTCTCCTGCGGTTTTAATCCCTAGACCAGAAACTGAATGCTTGATTGATATTGCTATTGCAGCAGTGGCTAAGAGCAAGGAAAATCTCAGCCTCCAACAAGGACACTGGGTAGACTTAGGAACAGGTAGCGGAGCGATCGCCATTGGACTAGCAGATGCTTTGCAGGAGGCGACAATTCACGCGGTTGACTACTCAAGCGCAGCAATTGCGATCGCTCAAGTTAATGTCCAGAATGCTGGACTGAGCGATCGCATTACATTTTATCAAGGCTATTGGTGGGAACCACTGGAGTCTTTAAAAGGACAATTCAGTGGTATGGTGTCAAATCCGCCTTATATCCCTACCAGTACCGTTTCAACCCTGCAACCAGAAGTTGTCAACCATGAGCCACATTTAGCACTTGATGGTGGTGATGATGGTCTAGATTGTATCCGCTATTTAATCGAAACTTCCCCTAGTTATTTAAAATCAGGTGGGGTATGGCTTGTAGAGATGATGGCCGGACAAGCGGATGCAGTAGAGGAGATGCTACAAAATCAAGGTAATTACTGCAATATTAAAATTTATGCTGATTTAACTGGTATCGAACGCTTTGCCCTTGCCTATAAATTATGAGTGATGAAAAAAATAATTTTTATAATTCATAATTTATAATTCATATTTTTGCAATGGCACAAGTTTCTTTCGATACGCTCGTAGCTGGTGTAAAAGCAGGCAAATTAATCAGTTTTCCTACAGACACAGTTCCTGCTTTGGCAAGTTTACCAGAGCAGGCGGCATTAATTTTTCAAGCTAAACAACGCACTCAAGATAAACCATTAATTTTAATGGCATCTAATCCAGAAGCACTCTGGACTTTTGTGAAGGGTAGCGAACAAGAGTATCAAATTTGGCAAGAAGTTGCTCAGAAATATTGGCCAGGGGCGCTAACTTTAGTTTTACCAGCATCTACACAGGTGCCAAGAGTTATGAATCCTATAGATCCAACAACTATTGGTATCCGAGTTCCTGATAGTGCGATCGCTCAAAAGATATTAGCGCAAACAGGCCCCCTCGCTACCACCAGTGCTAACTTGTCAGGTCAGCCACCTTTGCAAAGCATGGCGGAAATTACAGCCCAGTTCCCTGAAGTTCTGGCTTTAGCTAGTTCAGAGTATGAAAGTAAAATACCGAGAAATGGATTACCTTCCACTGTTGTCAAATGGACTGGAATGAATTGGCAGATTTTACGGCAAGGAGGAGTTAAGCTGGATTAAATCAATGATCAGTTATCAGTTATCAGTGATTAAACTTGTTAACTGATAACTGATAAACGATCACTGTTAAAAAGTTGATATTTGCCGAATGTATGAATTGGAGTAACTGGGTAGATCTCGGAGCCGGACTTTTATTAGGATTGGGTATTAGTGGATTATTGGCACGTAAAAATAGGCTATCTAGTTCATCCCTAGTACCACCAACAGAAAAACAAGATGTTGTAAAACTCCAACAACAGATTAAACAGACTCAACTGGCGTATGAAATGGCGCGAGAAATGAGTCAGTTTAAAGCGGGGTATTTGGCGCGGACTACCCACGTATTGCGATCGCCAATCAATGGTTTAATTGGTTTACAGCAATTAATTTTGGCAAATTTGTGTGAAGATCCAGAAGAAGAAAGAGAATTTATCAAGCAAGCTCATGATCGCACGCTCAAGCTACTGAAATTAATTGATGAAATTCTCACTGTTGCCAGATTAGAGCATGGTACAAATAAACTCGATCTGAAACCGCGATCGCTGACTGAACTGTTGCAGGAGGTTTATGATTTAACTTACATGCTGGCGGAAAATCGCAATTTTCCTTTCAAAGTCTTATTACCAGAATCAGAATTGAAAGTGGTTGTAGATTCTCGTTGGTTTAAACAAGTATTAATCAATTTAATTGAAACTGCGATCGCTCAAATAGAGGAAGGTAATATTTATATTTCTGCCCAAGCTTCATCTACAGATAATGTTGTTTATGTCTGGCTAGATGTGCCTAAACAGGCTATTTCACATAGTGAATCAATAGATTTAATTTCATCTAAAAATCAGGTTGTTAAAACTGAGGAAGAAAATATTGTTTTCGACCCCGGAATGAAGTTCTTACTCAATCAAACTATTTTAGAAGTGATGGGGGGAAATTTAGAAATCGCTTCGTTTCCTATGACAACACAACAGTCTGAAGACATGAGTAGGTTGCAAATAACGATCCCCCAATATATCAGTTAAAAGTTAACAATAAATACTAATCAGTGATCAGAATTTTTGATCACTGATTAGTGTTTATTGTAAAGCACCATTGTAGTAGTAGAATTTTGTTGAAAGCCAATTTTTTCATAGAACTCTTGTTGGTGAGTAGTCATTAAGTAGATGCGTTCTACCCGTTGGAGACGAGGATGATTCAGAACTGTTTCTACCAATTTACAGCCCAGTCCGTTACCGCGATAATCTGGATGAATCACAACGTCCCAAATTGTAGCGCGATAAATACAATCGGAAGTTGCTCTAGCAAAGCCAATTAGTTGTTGTTCATCCCAAAAACTGATCACGGGGTCGCTGTTAGCAATGGCTACCCCTAAATCATCAATACTACGTCCTTTTGCCCAAAAAGTTGAAATATCTAACAGCTGCTGGAGTTGGTAAAGGTCGATTTTTGACTTGCGATCGCTTAATTGAATTTCAGAAGAAGTAATCATCACACCGATTTAGGCAGTACCTTTGCTGAGTTTCGCTTTGAAGATACAGCCTTTATGCTGATATCGCAACAACTTTTAACTAATAATTCAAGGTTTACTGACATATCCATTTCCACAGGGGATGACTTGGCCCCTGTTGACGTATCCGAAAAACCTGGTTTTCTAGACGCTCCTGATCTTGCTGCGGTAATCCAAAGAGAATATTACGGCTTTGCCAAACCAAAACAGCAACAGTCATCCCGATGCAGAAAGCTAAACCAAGGGTGGCAAATGGGTGGAAAAAAAGTCCATATCTGACCGCCACCCAAGTAAAATATTGTTGCCACAAAGCAATCTCTTCACGTAAACTCCACAAGCACCAAGGCACAATAGTCAGCCATAAAAAGCCAACAAACAACCATCTGCCATATACTGTCAGATGATGTAGCTTTTGTACTTGTTTGGCAAACTTAGCATCTGTGTTTACACTGTTTAATAATTTTTCTGGTTCATCCATAGGCGAGGAACGGGGAGTAAACGATTCAAAATTCAAAATTCAAAATTTAGGAAGAGAGTGTGGGAGTAAACAATCAACCACTAACAACCAACTACTAACTATTTATCGATTCAGAAGTTGGAGAAACGACGGGTTGGGCTTTGCGTTCTCGCCACAAAGCTAAAAGAGTGCTAGCGATAAAAATACTGGAATATGCACCCATCGTGAAACCAACAATTAAAGCTAGGGAAAAGTATTTCAGGGTTGCTCCACCAAACAGAAAGATAGCAGACAACGTCAGCAAGGTTGTTAAGGTTGTGTTGATTGACCGTGTGAGGGTTTGGTTAACTGCATCATCTACAATGTCAGCAATGGGACGATTGGGGTTAGTTTGCAGTGTCTCCCGAATCCGGTCATAAATTACTACGGTGTCATTTACAGAGAAACCTGTAATAGTTAACAAAGCAACAATAAATAGGCTATCTACTTCTATACCTGCCACCAAACCCAAAATTGAGAAAATTCCTACTGTAACTAAGACATCGTGAAATAGAGCAACAATCGCAAAGACAGCATAGTCTAATTGAAAGCGGAAAGTAAGGTAAATAATTATACCTAAAAACGAGACAATAAGCGCAATTACACCACTCCTAAACAGTTCCCGCCCAATTGTAGGGCCAACAGTGTCAATTTGAGTTTTTTGCTGGTCAAAGTTGCCTATTTTTTCGCTCAGAGCATTTTGTAACTTTGTACGTTGCTCTACATCCAAGGCTTTGGTACGAATTAAGACGCCGTTATCTTTACGTGTATCCTTGTCAGCAACAATCTGGATGCTACTGTCACCAAGTCCTTGTGCATTGGCTACTTCCCGAACTTCATTGATGTCAATGGCTTTATTGCAGTTATCTGGGTTTGTACAATCTCGTTCAAACTGCAAGCGCGTACCACCAACAAAATCTAGACTGGGACGTAGGGGTGCGCCTATTTGCTGGTAGGAAATAACCATGGAGATGATCCCAGCAAGAATAATGATGCCAGAAATTATCCACCACAGCGATCGCGATTTGTTGATACTCAGTTTCATCGAGCCACCTCCG
This sequence comes from Fischerella muscicola SAG 1427-1 = PCC 73103, assembly GCF_000317245.1. Classification (GTDB taxonomy): domain Bacteria; phylum Cyanobacteriota; class Cyanobacteriia; order Cyanobacteriales; family Nostocaceae; genus Pelatocladus; species Pelatocladus muscicola_A. Next base: position 17,999 of record NZ_AJLJ01000245.1, on the reverse strand, counting down.
TCTTATTTGAGGCTGGCACATTAGGAGAGTATAGTCCAGGTTTACGTAAGGAAGGAATGGAAATTGCCAAAAACATTAATGTCCGACTACAAGTAATTGCTGAGAACATACTGACTGCTACACCTAAAGCAAGAGTGAGAGCAAAGCCTTTGACTAAACCAGACCCCAACCAAAATAGGGCAGCACAAGCAATCCAGGTCGTGACGTTACTGTCCAAAATACTAGAAAAGGCGCGGTAAAAGCCAGATTCTACAGAACGGTATAAAGTTTTGCCTGCTTGTAATTCTTCCCGTGTGCGTTCAAATATCAGCACATTTGCATCAACAGCCATACCGATACTTAGGATAAAGCCTGCGATTCCGGGTAGGGTAAGTGTAATGCCCAGCAGAGCAAAACTAGCCCAAGTCAGAAGAGAATAAATTACCAATGCGATGTCAGCAATTAGTCCTGGTAGTCTGTAGTAAACCACCATAAATATAAGAACTAAGGTTAGACCACCAACACCTGCCCAGATACTGCTTTGGATACTATCTTTACCTAATGTTGCTCCAACTGTACGGATCTCACCAATTTCTACTGGTACAGGTAAAGAACCACCTTTGAGCTGTACGCCTAATTCGTTGGCTTCTTGAGGTGTAAAGTTACCTGTAATTACTGCACCGCCACCACTTATACCTGTAGCAGCAAATTCAGGCCCAACTACAGGAGAACTAATCAGTTCATTGTCAAGAAAAATCCCAATACTGCGACCTGTACCAGCTAGATTTTTGGTGATTAGGGCAAAAAGTTCACCGCCTTTTTGATCAAAGCGAATGGCTACTTCCCAATTGTTACCTGATGTAGGTTCTCCACGGGCATCTTTGAGATATTGACCAGTGAGTGGTGGGTTGCTACTCTCAAAGAGTTCAGCGATCGCTTTGCTATTATTTTGCAGCGCTTCTTTATTTTGGGCGATCGCTGCGGTGTCCTTAGAGTTTTTTAATTCCTGCTGTTTTTGTTTGAGTTCTTGTTGTGAACTTCGTAAAGCAAACAGCTGAGTTTCTGTATTTGGTTTTTGTTGGCGAAATTCTAACTGTGCTGTACCACCTAGTACTCGTTCTGCTTCCTCTGGATCGTTGACTCCAGGTAGCTGTACTAAAATCTTGTCTTCTCCAACTGTTTGAATTACAGGTTCAGAGACACCAAGACCATTAATACGGCCTTCCACGACACTTTTGACAGCTTCTAATTCTCGTTCAGTGATCCGTGGAATTTCTGGTGTTGGCTTTACCTGAATTGTCAGTTGTGAACCTCCCCGCAAGTCTAATCCAAGCGGAATAGGAATTGTGGCAATTACCGCTATAGCGGCAATCACCAAAACTAAAATTAAAGCTAATAGCGATCGCTGTCTTTGCATACCATAACTCGCTGCGACAAACGATATGATAACGCTCTTTGATGATTTTATGAGTGAAGAGTTAAGTTTTTAAATGTTGATTGATGGTTGGTGGTTGTTTATTGATTGTTCTCAACAACTACGAACTACCAACCACCAATAATTTGCTCCTAAACTCGCAAAGCGATCATTTTTTCTACAGCTTCGACAATTTGTTCTGGTTGAACAATCGTCAATCTCTCCAGCATACCGTTGTAAGGTGTGGGGATATCTTGGGAAGAAAGCCGCAGTACAGGTGCATCTAATTCATCAAAAAAGCGCTCGTTAATTGAGGCAATTAATTCTGCTGCAATGCCTCCTGTTCGCATACACTCTTCGACTATAATCACTCGATGGGTTTTGCGTATAGATGCCCCAATCGTTTCCATATCTAAAGGTTTGAGAGAGATTAAATCAATAACCTCTGGGTCATAACCTTGTTTTTCTAAAGTTTTCAAGGCTTGTGTGACATGATGACGCATCCGTGAATAGGTGAGGATTGTGACATCTTTACCACGTCGTACAATTTCTGCTTTATCCAGAGGTAGGAAGTATTCTTCTTCTGGTAGGTTTTCTTTTAAGTTGTAAAGTAGGACGTGTTCAAAAAATAGGACTGGATTCTCATCGCGAATAGCAGATTTGAGCAATCCTTTGGCATTGTAAGGTGTAGAACAGGCTACAATCTTCAATCCGGGTACAGCTTGGAAGTAAGCTTCTAATCGTTGGGAATGTTCAGCACCAAGTTGACGCCCTACACCCCCAGGCCCACGAATTACCATCGGAATTTTATAGTTACCGCCAGAAGTATAGCGTAGCATCCCGGCGTTGTTGGCGATTTGGTTAAAGGCAAGGAGCAAAAAACCCATATTCATGCCTTCTATAATTGGTCGCAACCCGGTCATTGCTGCACCTACAGCTAGGCCAGTGAAGCTATTTTCAGCAATAGGAGTATCTAAAACTCGGAGTTCACCGTATTTTTGATACAAGTCCTTTGTCACTTTGTAGGAACCACCATAATGTCCCACATCTTCACCAAGTACAAATACTGTGGAGTCACGCGCCATTTCTTCATCAATGGCTTCCTTTAAGGCGTTGAAGAGTAGTGTTTCTGCCATTCGACCTCTGATAAATTTATTGTTTTAGAATCTTATCGTGCTTCAGCTGTAAATACGGTCAGCGATGCTGCTGTTCTCAATGTGTGTGAAACACATGAATTTATTTGATAAATTCGGGTATATCTCAAAACTTATGCTCTTGGAGTGACACACAAATTGCTATGCAAATCGTGAATTGATGCCACAAAAATATTTTACGTCTATTGCGAATAATTCGCTCAACGCAAACTTTTGTGTACCAGCATTAATTTTGGGATAAGTGTGGCAAAAGATGTCTACAAAGCTTGCTACCTTACCCTGTACCTATATGGTATAAATTTTATCAATTCATTTCATGAATTTTTCATAAACATTAAAATAGCAGTATCGTGTGATTTGATTGAGCTATAGCCGCATCTCAGCAGTTGGTGTATCAGGCATAGGTGTCACTTGATTTAATTGATTATTGGGAAATCTCCTTGGTCTTCCTGGTTTACGTTTATGCCGCTGGTTGATAGATTTTTCGCTGGCTGCTGCCAATTCTTCTGGTGTACATTTAAATAGTCGCAACGCTTCTAAGTATTTTTTCGGCGTCATTGTCGGTTCTGTACGCCCTGCTTCCCAGTTGCGAACGCTGGTTTCACTGATTGCAAGCCTGAAGGCGACTTCTGCACGGCTAAGTCCCGCGCGTTCTCTCAGGACTTGCATATCCATACCAAAATGCTCCCTTTGATAACTATATGAATACATTTATTAAATCAATTGACGTAAAAAAGCCAACCGATGGCTATGTTATTAACTATATTATTTTATAGTGTTCGCTGTACCCTATAGCAAATAGATAAACCAATGTGATAGTAAGGAATGCTGAGATTTAATCCTGCTAGCTAGAAAGGCAGGCTCAGTAATTATATGGACAAAAGCAAAGACTTGGATAGTGAGTGTCACTAAGACAATAAACCTAGTTGAAAAGCGCACTTAATTATAGTCAAAAACCGCGTTCGCAGAATCAATATGAATGACTCAAAGGATATCTGGAAGTTTCTTGCACCAATTCAAATTTGTGGTGAGGAGCGATCGCATTACTTATTTGAGTGATTGTTGCTTTGCTTTTGCCTGAAGTACCTGTTCCGCCATCCGGTGATTGTATCCACCTTGGTGATCACCAATTAATGACAGACACACTGCGGCTTCAGCACGGGTAACAGCTTCCTGGGGTTTTAAAATTACAGTTCCTCCAAAAGAACGTTCGAGATTCTTGAAATCACTAGCCGGAGCAGAAAAATAGCTAGCGTTAAAAGCTGGTATGAACTTTTGAGATATTTGGTTGCGATCTTTCCAAGAGGGGACATTGCTAGACAGTTCCTTGGAGTTTCTCAAATTCTCATTAATTCCCCCGATATCTACCACAACTTTGATAGCAAGCATCTGTTCACGAGTCAGTGGTTGATCAGGTCTAAAGGTCTTTTCATCAGATCCAGAAATGAATCCTGTATTGAGTAATCCCTGAATATAAGGAAAATCTGGATGAGTGGCTGGCACATCTGTAAACTTTGCTTTGCCACCTTCAGCTTTGCGGATGATCTTATCAGGTTCATCAAACCACATAGTATTGTTAGCACGCATGAGCCAGCGTACAAATTCAGCGCGGGTAATCGGCTGTTGAGGATTAAACTTACCCGTTATTTTGTCAAAAACACCCAGTCTAGCCAGTTGAGTGATTTCTTTCTCTCCAAAAACCCCTACTATATCCTCAAAGCCGACTTGGTCAAGAGACTGAGTAACGGGTGAAGAGGTAGGTGAAGGAGTTGAATCTGGCTTTAGTGTTGGGGAAACTTCTGGTGAGGAACTAACTGCAACTGTTGAGGGAACTAATTGAGGCTGTGTGGATATAAACAAACCCCGAAATCGTTGAGGCCCGAACAGCAACAATATAATAACTCCAGCAGCACCCAATACTCCACCAAGCAATAAGATTTTGATAAACCTCATAAATTCCGATATGGATTTTGTTTGAGACATAGTTTTTCGTCCCATCATGCTGATTTCTTCTCTACTTCATGCTGCGCGATCGCGTAATCACATCCCTGCACTCGCTGCAATCGCTCGTTCTGCAAATTATGAAACATTCCAAAAATACCGACATATCCATAGGGTTACTTTTTTTGATATCTTCTGCGATCTAAGTATTTATTCAACCGCTATCTGCGATTTAGCACCCTGACTGCGGATATTTTACTGTATAAGCGCGTTTTAACTACCGAATTATAAGCAAATCTATTGTCTATATAGCTCATTAAAAACTGCGATCGCCTGATTCCGATCAGGGCGTTTGTTTAACTATTGCGATCGCACAACTTGATACACTCTGCCAAAATATGCCTCAGTGCGACTCCAGCATTTCTTCAACAAACAAACCAATATCATTTGCAATCTGGCGTAGCAGTTTCGGTGAAATATCACGTCCCTTATGAAACGGGACGGTTGTTCCTCAACCATCTTCGTGGCGAAATTGCTTGTGTGAACCTTTCTGGCGCACCTCTACAAAACCAAGGCTCTCTAGAATACGCACAACCTCTTGTGGCTTCAGGACAGGAATATTGCTCATGGAACTACAATCTGTTGTGTACCAACAAATTCCGTCTCAAATACCACCTCTTTATCCTCTAGAAGCATCTCAATCACTTCACGAAGATTCTCCTGTAATTCATCTAAAGTTTCTCCCTGAGAATGGGCTCCAGGAAATCCAGGAACATAGCCGACGTAGAGATTTGTATCAGAATCACGCTCAATAATTGCGGTGAAGGTTTTCATAAATTGATGATCACTGGCAATACGCTCTAGATCATAGCCTGACAATCACCTAGTCGTTTTAAGAATGAACAGGGTAAGCTAAATCGTCAAATCACCACTTCCTGTTCTAAATTTGTGGTCTTTAACATCGGTAGCAAACCTCTCAACTGTTTGCATGATCATGCTTCGTAAATCAATATAGGGTTCGGAGAAAGGAGGTTGGCGCTCTGATAAGCCTAGCAAATCATGGGTGACAAGAATTTGTCCATCACAGTGAACTCCTGCACCAATTCCAATTGTTGGAATAGTGAGTTTTTGCGTTATTTCTAACCCTAAGTCAGCAGGGATGTGTTCTAAAACTATTGCAAACACTCCTGCTTGCTCAAGCGCAATTGCTTCTGAAAGAATCCGTTGTCTATCATCTGCTGTTTTACCCTGCTGACGATAGCCCAAACGATGAACAGATTGGGGTGTTAATCCAATATGTCCCATGAATTGATATTAGTTTCAAGCAACAGTTCTACTTGCAGGCGATCGCTACTGGTAGTCGCCAACCCCCAAGAGCATATCGCGTTTACAAAACTGCTTACAGGAGATTCATAATATTTCATTGGCTCTTAAACTCTCTCGTCATGAATAAATTAGATTGATAGATTAAGCAAAAGTTTCAGTGTTTGCGTCTAAATACGGAACAAATAAAGCGCGTTCCTCTGGGTAAAGTCGCCTTGGACGCATAGTTTGTTTGTCAACGAACAATCCTTTTTGTAGCCCCTCAGCCGCCAGCACTTGTTGACTGTTATAGAAACGAAACTGCATGATAGCAGAAGCATTTCGCAGTTCAGATAGCCACAGTTTTACTTGCACGCGATCGCCTAAATACAATGGTGATTTATAGGTAATACTGGTATGAACTAAAACTGGTACGAAACCCTGCTGCAAAATTTCATGGGTCGCCATTCCTACAGCTTCCAGTAGCTTGGTTCGTCCTATTTCCATCCACTGGATATAAACAGCATTGTTTACGTGTCCAATGAAATCAATCTGATAGGAATAAACATCCAAATCAAAAGCTATTTTTTGCATGTCCACTTCTCACAGGGAAGCACTAAGTAGTTTAAAAGTCACTTCTCAGTGACAAGGTATCATAGTCACCAATAAGTGACAAGTAGATCAGAACAATTCATGATGCGTGATAAAGAGGAAACTAAAGCTCGAATTTTGGCGGCGGTGGGTAAACTTTTGGCAGAATCGGGATTTCAGCAATTGGGTGTGAATGCGATCGCTCGTGAGGCTGGTGTTGATAAAGTATTGATTTACCGATATTTTGAGAATTTGCCATCTCTACTTCAAAAGTTTGGCAAAGAGGGAGACTATTGGATCACTGCTGAGGCGCTGATTGGCGATGAAACAACTGCTGATGCTGAGTCTCTAGCTGATTGGATGATTTATCTATTAATACGATTGCTAGACGATTTGAAAGAACGACCGATTACACAAGAGATTATGCGTTGGGAATTGCTAGAAGGCAATGAACTAACTCGTGAACTGGCCAATGTGCGCGATTCTATGGCATTAGATAGTCTTAATTTTCTCAAACAGAAGTGTTCGTTCCCTGAAGATCAAGATATTCCTGCAATCAGTGCTGTTTTGGTAGCAGGAATCGTCTATCTAGTACTGCGTACTAAAGTCAGCAAAACATTTATGGGCTTGGATTTCAGTTCACCTACAGGTTGGGAGCGAGTTGAGGCGGCGATCGCATCGCTGATTCAATCAACTGTAGTTAATCAAAAAAGTCTCTAGTTGAGGATGAAGAGGGCGATCGCATAACTCAAGGAACTTTTGTGAATACTTTAGTCTGTAGAACTTTAATATTCAAAATTCTACGCTTTTTCTCATGCAATCCAGTAAATTAGATCAAATTTTAGGACTAGAACTACAGCGTCATCGCATAGAGAAAGGTTGGTCACAGGAGTATCTTGCAGAAGTGACAGGTCTGCATAGGACTTACATCAGCCAGCTTGAACGAGGACTAAAAAGTCCATCTGTTAGAGTTCTCAGTCATATTACCAATGCTTTGGGAATAAAAATGAGTGAATTTTTACAAGCTGTAGAGGAATCCCTGAGTGTTGACAAACAACGAGATTGAAAGATTAAGGCAAGCCATTATCGCGACCATTGCATCTCCTGTAATTGGCTCGATAGAAGATTATACATGGGAAGCAATTTTTCATTATGTTAAGGATATTCCTTTATCAGATCCCGCTCTGGGACGCAGCAAGCTTCTCTATGATGCTGTTGACGTAGTTACTAAAACTGGTTGGTCACTCAAATCCCTCCAATTGAAGAGCCTTAACTTTAAAAGCCCATTTTTATTTGTTATTCAGAGAGCAGATATCCTTAAGAAGTCTGTCCAGCTGGGTTTTCCTGGTCTGACTGAGCAATCTTCGCCGGATGAGCTTGGAGCAGCCATTATCCAACATTGGAATGAGAAGATTATTTTGAGTCAGGCAGCACAAAGCGTTGTAAATAGTTATGAAGGCATATTACTGAAAACTATCAAAGGTTACGAGTATATCTATTGTGAGTTTCCACTCGATCCTCTTGATCCAAGCACGTTTTCTTGGGCTTGGACGGTGGACAAAACTACTGGCGGTGCAGGGGTAGGGCTACAAGGTAGCATTGTGGGCAAAACAGAATTAGTGTGGTATAAAAATCAGAAACAACTTTTCAGAGCTAGGACTATTCCCGCACAAGCGGTTCGTATTACAGTTGAAAGAACTCGTCTTACTCTTGATCGATATGTAAAGACAGTTATCTTTGCTTTGCAAGATCAAATCAACATGCAGTTTTCTGAGAATGAGCCTGAAGAATAGATAAAGCTATGACTTTACTTAGAAAGGGAGGTACAGATTCACCAATTTGGGAAGCCATATCAGTATAGGTTCCCAAAAAGTGAAAATTATCTGGGTAAGAGTGTAATCTTGCAGCTTCGCGTATTGTAATTGTTCGATCCTGAGTAGGATGAAAAAATCTACCCGATCCAGGATGGAAGACCCATCTGGTTATAGTTCTTGCTGGCTTATCCCAGTAAAGTCTGCCGTATGCACCGCTATAGTATTTTTTTGGAGCTAATTCAGTAGGTAAGTCTCTAGCATCTTGTCCTTCAGTGAGTAAACGTACTCTCGACAATTGAATTGGAGTTAAAGCACGAGCAACATGATTGACAACCTTGACACTTTGATTACGTATCATAGCTTGATATGTAGTTTGTGGAGCTGAAGGATAAACTTCAGCCTCATATTTTTGTCCTGCTTCTAGTGGTGGCAAATCTCCAATTGCATCTCTGACTGTGACAAGTGGAGAAACATTTGTTTCTAACAAATTAAGCTGATTACAAGACTTCCTAGTTCTATAGTCACTCCTAATATCACCAAAATGTGTTGGTTTAGGAAAATGAAGGTAGTGATCGAGACTAGCTATAAAAAAAGCTCTGGATCTTGTTTGTGGTATTCCATAGTGTGCAGCATTTAATGATGAAGACACTACTTTGTAACTCAATGATTCTAGTTGTTGTGTGATTTCTTCCCTAATTACGCCATTGTAAGCCTTCAAGATTTCAGGCACGTTCTCCATTACGACGTAAATGGGTCTAAACTCCTCTACAAATTCCAAAAAGGTTCGATATAGCTGATTGCGGGAATCATTAAGATAGCGATATCCAGCTGGAATATTTCGTGAAAACCCTTGACATGGGGGACCACCAATCAACGCTGTTAATTCTTCTCGCTGCAAGCCCAAGGCTAATCGTAAATCAGAAGGATTAATCTTACGTATATCCTGATGAATGATTTTAGTGTTTGGGTAATTGTGCTTGTATGTCGCCAAAGGTTTTGCATCTACATCGATCGCACATAGAGATTCAAAGCCCGCCATGTGAAATCCTGTTGTCAAACCACCTGCTCCAGCAAATAAATCAATAACTTTCTGTCTCATTATTGAATACTATAGTATTCAATAAATATTGTCAAGGGAATGTGATCTTTTCCACACTTTTGCGGTCTCATGTCTAAAATTCCTCAGCAAACAATAATCTCACGCCCAGACACCAAGATACATAAGATTCACTCTGCACCTTTGCGCCTTTGCGTGAGATTAATTAAGCCAATTAACCAGATGAAATTTTGTCGCCTGACAGGCCAAACCACCGCTTACCCCAGCCAACGTGCAGCGTCTTTAGCGTGGTAGGTCAAAATTAAATCTGCACCAGACCGTTTAAAGCCAGTTAAGGTTTCCATAACCACGCGCTGTTCGTCAATCCAGCCGTTGAGGGCTGCGGCTTTGACCATAGAATATTCACCAGAAACGTTGTAAGCAGCAACAGGTAAGTTGCTAGCTTGTTTCACACGCCAGATGATATCCATGTAAGCCAAAGCTGGCTTCACCATCAGCATATCAGCGCCTTCGGCGATATCCAATTCTATTTCTTTGATGGCTTCGCGGGAGTTACCGGGATCCATTTGATAGGTGCGGCGATCGCCAAATTGGGGTGCTGAGTCTGCTGCATCCCGGAACGGGCCGTAGTAAGCCGAAGCATACTTGGCAGCATAAGACAAAATCGGCGTATCTTGGAAACCTGCTTCATCCAAACCAGCGCGAATTGCTTGCACAAATCCATCCATCATCCCCGAAGGCGCAATAATGTCAGCGCCTGCTTTTGCTTGGGAAACGGCGGTTTTCTTAAGTAGTTCCAGGGTGGGGTCATTTAAAACTCGTCCTGACAAATCACCAACTTGCAGATAACCGCAGTGACCGTGACTGGTATACTCACACAAACAAGTGTCAGCAATGATAATTAAATCTGGTACTGCTTCTTTTACCGCGGTTGCAGCTTTCTGGACAATACCGCAATCATGCCATGCGCCTGTAGCATCGACGTCTTTATCGGCTGGAATACCAAATAAAATAATGGCGGGAATTCCCAAATCGTAAACTTCTTTTGCCTCTTCGACAATTTTGTCTATCGAAAGCTGATAGACACCAGGCATAGATTTCACTTCATTGGCGATCGCTTCACCTGGGACAGCAAATAAAGGGTAAATCAAGTCACTGGTGGTGAGAACGGTTTCACGTACCATCCGGCGGAGTTGAGGATGGGTACGCAGACGGCGGGGGCGATGGGTTGGAAACATAAATTTTTATGAAGAAAAAACACAAATGGACAAAAAACAAAGCGTCACAGACTTGGGGTAAAAACCCGCTTACCAAGGACACACTACAAACAGCGCTTAACTGTCCTCTGCCCTATAACTGATGAGGTTGTGGGGCAATTTTGTATTTTACAACTTGCTTGTCATTTATCTTCTAAAAAAGACAAGAAAGTATAGAAAAATTTCCATCAATATATATAGATGGTCTTAATTAAAAATTTGTGATGAGATATGTGTGAGGCGCAATGATAATCGGTAAGGAAAACACAGCCTATTACCTATTACCAATAAGCGATGACCCTGAATTTACAAGCCACCTGTTTATTTTATATATTCATCAGTGGCTTTAATATAACCGGATAAAAACTGATTTTTTACTAGACAAGTCGGAGAATGAAGGGATAACGAAAAGGTTTTTCAGTATTAGTTAAAACATGAGAAAGCGCCCAAATTGTTAATCCCCAGTGAACTAAAAACCATAAACCTGCTAGAGGTATCAACAAGCCAAAACTTACCCAAATCAAAACACCAATAATAGCTCCATAAAACCAGACATTCAAATGAAAATTAATGGCTTCTTTGGCATTTTCTTTCACAACAGGATCTTCAGTTGCAAAGAGGATGAAAATTGGTATTCCAATCGATACTAATGTAGTACTCAAAAAAATGGCTGCATGAGAAAGTGCTGATAAAAGCTTACGCTTGTCCGTGTCGTACATTTCTCTGTTCCTTATACTTGGGTGCAGTTTGGGGTAAAGCCTGTAAAGAGTGAAGGATGAAGTCAGTAAACAATAAACAGTGAGCCATTAGTAGCTGTGAACTGGTAACTGATAACTGATAACTGAATTTGCCTCCTATCTTCAAGTCCATTAAGAAACTATCATGAGCATCGTTGTCTTAAGATAAAAAGACTCGCTAAAGTTGGAAAAAGTAAAGTTAGATTTAATTTACAAGTAGATACAGTTATGTCAACTGACCTTGAGTTAGAACTTCAGAAAGCAGTTGAACTTCGTCGCAATTTTGCGATTATTTCTCACCCGGATGCTGGTAAAACTACGCTCACAGAAAAACTCCTGTTGTACGGAGGTGCTATTCACGAAGCTGGCGCAGTCAAAGCCCGACGCGCACAGCGCAAAGCGACTTCTGACTGGATGGCAATGGAACAACAACGGGGTATTTCGATTACTTCCACAGTGTTGCAATTTACCTACCAAAACTGTCAGATAAATTTACTAGATACTCCTGGTCACCAGGATTTTAGTGAAGATACTTATCGGACTCTGGCGGCAGCAGATAATGCAGTGATGCTGATTGATGCTGCCAAAGGTTTGGAACCCCAAACACGCAAACTGTTTGAAGTTTGTAAAATGCGGGGTATTCCCATTTTTACCTTTGTGAACAAACTTGACCGCCCCGGACGAGAACCCCTTGAACTGCTAGATGAGATTGAGCAAGAATTAGGATTGCAGACCTATGCAGTCAACTGGCCCATTGGTATGGGCGATCGCTTTAAAGGTGTCTTCGATCGCCACAAACAACAAATTCACCTGTTTGAACGTAGCGCCCACGGTAGTAAAGAAGCGGTAGAAACAGTTGTTGATTTGGGTAATCCCCAAATTGAAGAACTTTTAGAACAAGATCTTTACTATCAGCTCAAAAACGACTTAGAACTGTTAGAAGGGGTGGGAGGAGACCTAGATCTAGATTTAGTACACCAAGGCAAAATGACGCCTATTTTCTTTGGTAGTGCGATGACTAACTTTGGGGTTGAGTTATTCCTCAAGTATTTTCTAGACTACGCCCTCAAACCAGGCCCACACAACAGTAGCGTGGGAGAAGTTGAACCCGAATATCCCGAATTTTCTGGGTTTGTGTTCAAGCTGCAAGCCAATATGGACCCCAAACACCGCGATCGCGTGGCGTTTGTGCGTGTCTGTACAGGCAAATTTGAAAAAGATATGACGGTCAATCACGCCCGCACAGGTAAAGTTGTCCGTTTGTCTCGTCCGCAAAAACTCTTTGCCCAAGAACGAGAATCTATTGATGTCGCCTACCCAGGTGATGTCATTGGTTTAAATAATCCTGGTGTTTTTGCAATTGGAGATACAATTTACACTGGGCAAAAGTTGGAATATGAGGGAATTCCTTATTTCTCTCCAGAGTTGTTCGCAACTCTCCGCAATCCCAACCCATCTAAATTCAAGCAATTTCAAAAAGGCGTCTCGGAATTGCGTGAAGAAGGGGCTGTACAGATTATGTATTCTGTAGATGAAGCCAAACGCGATCCAATTTTAGCTGCGGTAGGTCAGTTGCAATTCGAGGTGGTGCAATTCCGTTTAATGAATGAATATGGAGTTGAAACCATACTGGATTTATTGCCCTACAGCGTTGCGCGTTGGGTAGAAGGTGGTTGGGAAGCATTGACCAAAATCGGACGCTTGTTCAATACAACTACAGTGAAAGACAGTATGGGGCGACCAGTTCTACTATTTCGTAATGAGTGGAATTGCCATCAATTACAAGAAGATCACCCTGATTTGAAATTAACTGCGATCGCCCCAGTTTTTTCTAGTCAACAACCAGTGGTTAATGGGTAATTGGTAATGGGTAATTGCGATTACCAATTACCCATTATTTACTAAATACTAACCACTAACAATATAGTTATTGGAGTGCAAACTACTATGCCTTCACATTCAAAACCATCTTTGAAGGCTGGTTTAACCGCCCTGAAGCAAGGAGATTATCAAACAGCAAAAACTATATTAGAAGAGATTTTAAGTAGTAATACTGATCGCACGGCGGTTATCCAAGCGGAAATAGGCTTGGTTGTTGTTTATACACGTATTGGTGAAGTTGCAGCGGCGATCGCATTATGCGAGACTCTGGTTCAAAATGAACGTTCACAAGTTAAAGAATGGGCAGAACGTTCTCTAGAACAGATCAAAAAACGCTATCAAAATGACGATGCGTCTACTGCTGAGGTCACTGGATTTATCCCCTGGGATAATTCTTCACCTGTAGTGGAGTCTCAGCAGTCGCAAACAGAGGACGCCCAGACGCGCGAACGCCAAGATGCTGAGAACACCAACATCGAGCAAACAGCAGCCCATAGTCTGAGAGTACCTACGTTTGGTGGAACTCAAACGCGAGGTTGGCTAGCTTCAGCATCCTCCACACCCCGCGCCTCTGTATCAAAAACTTCATCTTTACCAATTCCTCCACCCCCCAATTCTCCAACTACTGTTAATCAGGAAAAAGTCAAACCACCTACGATTTACTGGCGACAAGCAGGACGCGCTAAAGTATGGCAACCCTTGGCAAAGCGGGGTTTAAAGCTATTGTACTTACTCCAAGCAGGAACATGCGTAGCCCTGTTTTGGGTAATCAAAATGCTGCTGGTGGGGGTAATGAGATTTATTAATAATGCCTTTGTTAAATTGCCTTTTTTAGAGCCATTACAGATTTTATATAAAGATCCTACAAGTATCCTACTGGTTTTGATTTTTGTCCTGTTCTGTTTATCTCCTTGGTTGTTGGATGGATTACTGACAAAGTTTTACGGTCAGCGAGAATTAGAAAAAGACATTTTACATCGCCATAGTAAAGAGACAGTGCGAGTTTTACAACGCTATTGCCAACAACGGGGCTGGCGGACACCAAAGCTATTTGTCCTACCAATCACTTCCCCAATTGCTTTTTGCTATGGTAATTTACCTCGCACAGCGAGAATTGTAGTTAGTCAAAGCTTATTAGAGCAACTAACAAATGATGAAATTGCCACAATCTATGCCAGTCAATTAGGACAGATTGCTCACTGGGATTGTGCTGTGATGTCTTTGTTACTAGTGCTAACTATTCCAATTTACCAGCTATATCAGTTATTGGGAGAGTGGGGAGATATAAAAACCCAACCTATCTGGCGTGGGATTTTTAGTGTAATGACAAGTCTGGTTTATGGTCTGTGGTGCTTGCTGACAGCAACTGGTTTATGGTTGTCGCAGCTGCGGCTTTATTGGTGCGATCGCGTGGCGGCGGAAGTTACTGGTAATCCTAATGCTTTAGTCCGTGCTTTACTGAAAATGGCTATTAGTATTGCTGGTGATGTGGAAAAACAAGAACACACCAGTTGGCAGCTAGAAAGCTTAAATCTAGTTATACCCGTTGGCTATAAACAAAGTCTGTGCTTGGGTAGTATGGCTGCTTATACTACCTTTGAATCTCTGTTGATGTGGGATTGTGTCAATCCTTATCGCTGGTGGTTTGTCATTAATAATACTCATCCTTTAATTGGCGATCGCGCTCTACGCCTGTGTAGAATGGCTCGTCTTTGGCATGTAAACCCAGAATTATATCTTGAAAGCCAACAGCCTTTAAGAATCAAACCTCAGTCTCTTTTATTACAAATTGCCCCTTGGTTGGGAATTCCTTTAGGCATTGCGTTTGGAGGTCTGATCTGGTTTATTTGGCAAACTCTGTTCGCACTGAAACTTTTAAACTTGAAATGGATTTATGAGGACTGGAATTTTATCAAGGGCTGTATGCTAATTGGCTTTAGTATCGGCATCTTGTTACGGATAAATTCTTTCTTTTCAAACATTAAACCTGCGACTGCCCAAACTGATGATCAACTGCCCAACTTATTAACTAATCCAGCTAGCATTCCTATTGATAGCATCGGTGTGCGTTTTGTCGGAAAGTTATTAGGTCGTCGAGGTACTGGCAACTGTTTGGCACAAGATTTAGTTTTGCAATGTCACACAGGTTTAGTCAAACTACATCACATTTCTTGGCTGGGACAACATGTCAATCCTCAAGAATTGATCGGACGTCAGATAACCGTCACTGGCTGGTTACGACGCGGAGCAACACCTTGGATTGATGTTCAAACCCTACAAACTCAAGGCGGAAAAATCATTAACAGTCCTCACCCCATTTGGTCTATTGTTTTGGCAGTCGCAGCAGAGGTTTGGGGAGCATATATTCTTCTGAGGGGATAGGGGAGACTGGGGGACAAGGGAGACAAGGGGGACATATCAATTCAAAATTCAAAATACCTGCGGAAGCCGCTCCGCGTCTACAAAATTCAAAATTAAGAACTTTTTGACTTTTGACTTTTGACTTGTTTAGCCCAATGCCCAACAACTTGATAATGTAAATAAATGTTGCAAAATATTTTAGTTAATGTTACATTTATTTACATAAACTGGAGCAACCAATATAGCTCAATCACCAAGCTTGGTAATGAGACTTGGCTGTTTGCCCCAATCAATCCCCTTTTCTCCTTCCAACACAGCAGCAAATCAACCAGCCACAGGCTGGTTTTTGTTTCCAAAAAGTCAACTTCAAAAAAAAA
Organism: Fischerella muscicola SAG 1427-1 = PCC 73103; assembly: GCF_000317245.1. GTDB lineage: Bacteria > Cyanobacteriota > Cyanobacteriia > Cyanobacteriales > Nostocaceae > Pelatocladus > Pelatocladus muscicola_A. Next base: position 2,135 of record NZ_AJLJ01000245.1, on the reverse strand, counting down.
AGTATTTTATGCTACGATGCTTTCATGCAATAGTCGGAAATGTCCGTCCTAAGCTAGCTACGTAGAAAATACCGTGATAATGTAAGAAATGGTGTTTAAATATTTGGAACAAGGGCGTTGAAGTCATTTCCTGTCGTAAGCAGTAAGTTGTAAGATTCATAAATTCTTAGAATAAAGGTATTGTGAGCGCAGTGTACGCTTTTGTATTCAACAGGCTTAATTTTTGGAAAAAACAGTATTGTAATAGGTTAATAGTTTGGAGTAAAAAACTAGGTTTGTGGCATTGTTATTCAATAGCATCTATCAAAAGCCAAAACCCAATCACTGTTTTTTGCCTGGTAGTTTTTCAATTAACTCTGGAGGTTAGTCCATGTCCGTTCGCCTATATATAGGCAATTTGCCTAAAGAAGAAATAGATCGTCAAGAACTGCAAGCAGTTTTTGCAGAAGAAGGTGATGCTGTCACCACTAAATTGATTAAAGACCGGAAAACTGGCAAATGTCGTGGCTTTGGTTTTCTCACGGTAAATAATGACGAACAAGCAGACCAGATTATTGAAAAATATAATGGTCAATTGTTCAAAGACTCTCCCATCAAATTAGAAAAGGCATTACCTCGTACAAAGGGAGAGGATAATGAAGAACAAGCACCGACTAAAGCTGCTAGTCAAAGTGGTGGTCATGCCAGTGCTAGCACACCCAGAGAAAACAAAAAATCTAAGAAGCCTCGCCGTGGTGGTAGTCCCAAAGAAACTTCTCCAGCAGGTGATACAGATGCTATTCGTCCAGATCCACGCTGGGCTTCTGAGTTGGAAAAACTCAAACAAATGCTGGCTGCACAAACTACCACCTAATCCGCCAGTAGAAGTAATTAAAAATTAAAAGTTCAAAGTGATTTTGAATTTTTAATTTTTAATTATTTACCTTCCAACTATTTTCAAGCTAGCTGTTCGGGAAAATCCCACAACCTGTGCATGAAAATATGATTTTTATACTCCTACACCCCCACACACCCATTGTCAAGCTAGGTGCCAGGGGCTAGAAGTCAAAGGCTAAAAAAAGCAAAATTTATGCCTTATACAGATTGCAGTTTGACACAGTCACTTAGTCAAAAGCGATATGCAACCATTTTTGTAAGTGCGATCGCAAATTTTGGTTGAAATGCGAACGTTGATCGTATTTGTCTGTGCGAATTGGCTTACGTTGTTGATCTAGCACCCAACCATAATCGCTACTTAAGCGCAGTTTATCTTGCCAATCTGAAATAGAGACAATCAGACTAGGCGCAGGAGTGTTATCTATATCTTTGACTTTGAATACGTAATTAAATGTGTTCTGTTTGCCAGGAGCAACAGTTGAGGGTTGTCCACATTCTGCCAAAAGTCGCGATCGCACTTGTTCTACCAAATCAGGTTTATCTATTTCTTCGAGTGTGCGAACTGCTAAAGTCAGAGCAAAGTAAAACTCTTCAACAGAAATGAATTCTAATTGCATAAGGTTTTTTACTAGACACAGAGTCTATATCTTCTTACAATTGCTTTCTAATTTTGCTACAGTGCCAATTCATTTTATTTTTTTACCTAGAAGGCCTGATACTCAGCTTCGCTACACCCGAAAATAGCGGGAAACGAGGTCACGCCTCGCATCTTTAGATCGAGGCGGAAATAGTGACTCGTGCGACGCCACTTCCCACAACGGGGGGAACCCCCGCAAGGGAGTGGCTCACTTTAGTCGCAGTCAAAAAATGGTAAAATAACAGAGTGAGTAAGGTAATACTCCTGCACGTTGAAGCTTCTTAGTACGGCGAACTCCCGGCATCTTCGGAATCGCATTGAGTCGATATCCCAAGAATGTAAGTAATGGCAAGTAGCTGAGTGTACCGCAACATTGGCTTAGTGGAAAACCCCGCAAAGCATTAATTAATTGAATAAATAACGTAGCTGTAAGACTCATGGGTGTCGCATGTTCAGTGATGTCGAGCAGGTAGGGCGAGTGTCAAGCTAGCTTGAAAAATTGGGCAATTGGGTATTAGTTATTTTTCCCTTCTGTTGTCCTTTGGGCAAGTAATATCTTCAACCTGGTAATTCATCCCACGGCTTTTGATTAAAAGCCGTGGGTGTGACTTGAATGAAAAAA
>NZ_AJLJ01000244.1 GCF_000317245.1 Fischerella muscicola SAG 1427-1 = PCC 73103 | reverse complement strand
TAATACTTCTATGTCTTTACGTTAAGGAGAAACTCGATACAAATTAGCATAAATCCCGTTTTGAGCCAACAATTGTTCATGGGTTCCTGACTCGACTAATTGCCCATATTCCATCACATAAATACAATCAGCATTACGGATAGTGGAAAGACGATGTGCGATCGCTATTGTTGTTCTATTTACAGTAATCTTTTCCAAAGAACGTTGAATTGCAGCTTCCGTTTCATTATCAACTGCTGATGTAGCTTCATCTAAAATCAAAATTGGTGGATTCTTCAAAACTGCTCGTGCAATCGCAATTCTTTGGCGTTGTCCACCAGATAATTTTTGCCCTCGTTCCCCGACTATTGTTTGATAACCTTGGGGTAGCCGCATAATAAAATCATGAGCTTCGGCAATTTTGCTAGCTTTAATTATTTCTTCATCCTTAGCATCAAAAGTACCGTAGGCGATATTTTCAGCAACAGTACCATGAAATAAGAATACATCTTGACTTACCAAGCCGATACTGCGGCGCAAATCACGTAAGTTTAATTTTTGGATATCAATACCATCAATAGTAATTTGTCCAGAAGAAACATCATAAAATCGCAATAGTAATTTAACTAAAGTGCTTTTACCTGAACCTGTAGAACCAACAATAGCGATCGTTTTTCCTGGAGGAATATGTAAGGTTAGTGTTTTAATGATTTGTTCCCTATTTTGATAAGCGAAAGTGACTTGCTGAAACTCAATTTCACCACTTACTTTATCAACAGGTAAATATATATTTCCCGCAGTAATATTGATAGGAGTATTTAATAAATTAATAATCCGATTAGCAGAAGCCATAGACCTTTGATATTTGTCAAATATTTCTCCTAATGACACTAAAGGCCACAATAATCTCTGGACTAAAACGAGTAAAACACTGTAACTACCGATAGATATTACACCAGCATATGTAGCCATACCTCCCCAAAATAGTAAGGCTGTAAAACCTACTAAAATTAGCATTCTAATTAAAGGAATAAATGCAGCAGAAAGTTTAATTGCTTTAATATTACTCTTTCGATATGCTTGACTTTCTCCTGCTAATCTAGCACTTTCATATTCTTCAGCAGTGAAACTTTTGATGGTGTTAATTCCGCTCAAATTATTTGCTAGTCGTGAATTCAGATAACTGACCTTTTCCCGTACATCAGCATAACGGATTTCCAAACGTTTTTGATAAGTAAAGGAACCCCAAACAATAAATGGCATTGGCAACATTGCCACGAGACTAATAGAGGGAGGTAAAATCAAGAAAGCACCACCAACTAAAATAATGATTGAGGTGCTAATCTGGATGATTTCACTAGCTCCAAAGTTCAAAAAATCTTCTAACTGGTTGATATCATCATTCAGAATTGACATCAAGCCACCAGTGCTGCTTTCTTCAAAGTAAGCTGAATCTAATTCTTGTACATGATTGTAAGCATCTAAACGTAAATCATGTTGAATATTTTGAGCTAAATTCCGCCACCAACGACTATAAGCATACTCAGAAAGCGATTCAAACATCCAAATAATAACTGTTACAAATGAAAGCAACAAAAATTGCGAAAATATATCTCTAATTCCCAATTTGCCAATTACAGAATCTTGCTGTTTGACGAGAATATCTACCGCAGTACCAATTATCCACGGTGGTGCTAAATCTAGAATCGTATTGATGATAGAAAATGTTGTTGCTTGCCAAATTTGCTGACGATATTGGCTTCCATAGTTTAACAAGCTTTGTAAGGGATGAGATAAATTCCTACGCTTGGTAGATACTTTCGGAGATTTTGATGTAATTGTCACGGCTTATTTGTTATTTTAAGGTTGATAATTTTGAGGGCGTTGTAAGTCTGTGGTGTAAATCAAAAGGAAAAAATAATTTTCTCTAAGGTACAAATAAGTTCTAAAAAACCAATTTTACCAATTTTTCTGGTGTAATATCAATTTTAATAATCTTCTTTCTGTAAATTTTCCATTGATATTTATGCCGCTTGAGCAGGGGAGCATCTCAGTTTTTTGCAAAGAGGGCGAAAATCAGTCACGATAAGTAAGACGAGTGTATCAGTCAAATACGGTCGCTTGAGTTCTCCCAAACACTTCAGAACAGCACGGGCAGCTTCCTCCAAGTTCTCCTTGTCCCGTAGTCTACTGATGGGTAGACGCGCAAGCGGCTTGCTGTAAGGCAAACGGATATACGGGCTGGTCATGGGGCATGAAGCCTTGAATGACCACGAAGAATGATTCAAGTCTTGTTTTGGATGCTTAATTTTATGAACAGAGTGCTTTAATTTCAGTGTCAAGCAAAATATAGTGATTGTTTTATCCTAATAGCTACTAGGTTGTACTTACATTATTTACCCACTTAGTTTTCAATTTATGATGTATCAAAAAAATAACTTAGTTCGAGTGATGTGAATTGATTTTTTATTGTTTGTGAGAAATGCGGGAGCAAGTACCACAGCTACCATCAATGGTTGGAGAACGTCGTAGTAATTCCCGGATGCATCTAAGTGAAGTCATAACTATCGCGAGAGTGCTTCGCACACGCTGCGCGAACGCTTTTCACGGTTCGGGCTACCGGACATTTAAGGAGTTTTATACGCTACAGGTACTACCAGGTTGGCGTGGAGCTTTTCCAAACTTAGTTAGCTATACGCGATTTGTGGAGTTAATGCCTTGGTGTTTAATGTTG
>NZ_AJLJ01000243.1 GCF_000317245.1 Fischerella muscicola SAG 1427-1 = PCC 73103 | reverse complement strand
GAACCAATGTTGTTATGTTGTTATTTACATACACGCACGGGAGAAATTACAGGAATTAGTTTTATCGATTCCACCCCAATAGATGTTTGTCACAATTGTCGAGCACACGCCCATAAAGTATTTAAAGGGTTGGTCAAATGGGGTAAGAATTCCGTTGGCTGGCATTATGGATTTAAACTTCATTTAATTATTAACGATTAGACCTGTCCTCAAATTTATATTTCGGACAGGTCTATTGGAAACCCTATTATCAACTCCTTGATGTCAATCACGCTTTGTGTAATGCCCATCATCTTCCTTGACTCAAAGCTTTAGGCACAAACCCGCGAATAAATCAGCCCAGCCCTATTAATCTATTTCGTGGGATTTATATATTTTTCAAGGGGGAGCAAGAACCTTGGGCTAAATCCATGAACAAGTTACTGCTTTTAGCTTGCAATTACAAGCATCGTTATCCTAAAGGTATTCCTAAAAATATTGTTGCTCGTCTGACTCAACTGTATGAGCAAATTCTACAACGAGGACTGAGTTTTCACTCCTGTCAATCACCCCTAATCCGCAAAGTTATTACTCAGGCGCTACTTGGTAATGTCTGTGTTTTTCTCGCCTCAATTACTACTAGCTAGGCAGTTACCCTTTTTCAACAATTACAGGTGGGATTTGTGCAAAAATAGCAGATTGTAAAACTTTGGGTAACTGTTTCCAAGCGATAGTACCTTTACGGCTCTTGATATATAATTGCATAAATTTTAATAATGCTGCTGGGCTTTCTTCTGGAGGAAGATTAACAAATAAATAAACGGGTTTGTTCTGACTTGATACAGATACAACACAACCTTGACTGCAAGCCCATAAGCATTCAACTGGTTTAATGTGAAATTCGTCAAATTGGTATTTATCGTTGCATAGAGTGTTTAGCTTATCAATTAAAATAGTACCGTCACAAGGTTGATTTTTGGGTCGTTCTTCGGAGGAATGGTGGCAAGATTTACAGACAAAGAGGATGTGATTAGGCATAGGATTAGGATGTGTTAGCGAGGTATTTGAAGAGGTCATAAATGACTTGATAAACACAAAGAAGTTATTCAGCATTTCAATTTACTTTATACTATTAATTATTATATAAAGCTTTCAATTGACTAGTTTTTGAATTCAGAATTCAAAATGCAAAATTAAGAAAAAATAAAAAATTTAAATTAAGTAATTGGGTTACAAGCCCCCATTAAGTATTACGATATTTAATATTTTTTTGTTGCTTTTTAGATATAATTCGCTCAATAATTTCTGACGGCAGTTCATAAAAATTGGCAATCTCATTAATAGTAGCAACTTCTAACCCAAACATATCTCTAATCTCCAAAATTTGCTTATTGTTAAGGATTGTTTTATCGCAATTATCTACATTAGACTTATCCGAAAATTAGGTTTTGACCTTTGCTGTACAAGGCTTTGATGCTCATTTGCGGATATGTCTATTTGTTTCAGATGTTGCTGGCTGACTAAACTCATAGATTCGCAATCCCTTCCTGAGAGGGAGTGTACCTTGCACGTAGGCATACTCAACCCAAATCAATGCTTCCTGGCTACGACCTTTGCCTACAGGACAGAGACGATAATGCCTTTTTCTGTGGTAACTACTAAACTGCCTTTTGGATTCATGATTGCTTTCTACTTGTTGTTGGAAGTTATCAACCGCTCCCATACTGTGACCAAAGAAGGCAAATGGTTTACTTAAATGTGGAAGGAGGACAGGAACGATCGCACCAACAAGAGGTTCTAGCTGCGAGAACGGCGCAGTCCGCATCTGTGTTCCTCGTCCAGGTAGTTCGATGGGACAAACTTCGACCGTTGTGGGTAGGCTGTCCGACCATGTGCGAAAAATCAAAGAGCTACCACCTGTTGAATCTTGCAGTAGTTTAACAGTGGTGTTGTAGACAAACCTAGAAACACCAAACCACTGTTTAACCGCCTCCGTTTGGCTTTAGGGCTTACTGTAAGCGGCTTCTTCCATTTTTTTGCGGAGACTGAGCGGTCTCATATCAGTCCATACTTCTTTGATGTATTCCAAACATTCTTGTTTCAAACCACTTTTGCCAGCATCCTTCCAGCCGAGAGGGTTCTCCCGATAGTCTGGCCAAATGGAATACTGTTCTTCATGATTGACTACAACTTTGTAAATTGTTGTGTCTTCTTTGTCGTCTTGGTACATATTTTATCTCCTGTTATTTAACTAACGTGGGTCTGGGGAGCAGCAAGTCCCCGCCATAATCAAAGATTATGGTGTGGAAGGATGTCACCTAGAAAGAAATTAGGCGCTATTTTGCCAGAATTCAGAATTAAATTCTGTGCCACTGGTGAGGCTCACTGTTGGACTGGTTCAAGCTGTCCCTTACCTTGCTAGTGTTTGTAAATCAATATGTGCAATGCATCTCACTTTTACATAGTTCAATGTCAAGTTGCCCACCAAATGAACTTTCCCTGTTTGACGCTCAAAGTCAGCTTCATTAAAATTAGATGCTTCTGGCTCGAGTCTGACACCTAAATCAGTGCCTCTTTTATTACCCCTATCAACGACCTTCATTCAACGGATTCTTGCATTGATGAAAATGCCTGAATCCCTTTATAAGCTAGAACTTAAGCTCTGTAAGACATAATTCACCCTTACAGAGGCAAAATGAGCGAACGGACAGTCTTTGAGCAAGGTAAGCCAAATTTTTAAATTTTTTTGAGATAGAGTGGCAACAAGATGACAAGCGCCATCAAAGCTTAGTGTAGCAGGCTTAGTTGCACAAAAATTTTAGAAAGAATTTCAAATAGTAAAGAGCAATACCTTTTCAGACTATTGATAAGAATTCTCTATTGTTACTTAGTTGCTAAAAAGTATTACTTGCTATTAAAGTACAATGGGGTAATTAAAAATTAGTTGCAATAAACTCAAGAAAGACTTAAGCTTTTAATGTTGTAACAATTTAGATACTTAACCATAAAGCAACATTATCAAGTCTTTATCCAGTTGTATCTAAAGAAGCGTTTGAGGAAAGTATTTTAACTCGCTAACAGTTGAATATGCGGTGGGCAAACGGTACTCAAAGATTATTTATGTGCATCTTAATGCCTGAGGAATAACAATGTCCCAACAAACCAAAAGCCTCCAAGAAATTTCCCATAACTGTTCTACAATTGTCGATGTCCTGCGCTTGAGAAGCTCTACCCAGCCTGAGCATCGCGCTTTTACCTTCTTGGAGGATGGAGAAAGTCAAGAAACAACACTGACTTATCAAGAGTTGGATAGGCGTTCTCGTACGATCGCATCTCAACTGCAAGCAATGGGTATGAGTGGTGAACGTGCTTTACTGCTTTATCCATCAGGACTAGATTACTTAAGTGCTTTTTTCGGTTGTTTGTATGCAGGGGTAATAGCAGTTCCTGCTTTTCCACCTCACAATCAGCGCAAAACGTCCAGAATACAAGCAATTGTAGCAGATGCACAAGCGAGTCTAGCTTTGACCACAACGCCAATGCTCCCCACAGTGCAATCTATATTGGTAAAAAAAACAGACCAGAAAAATTTACGCTGGCTTGTGACCGACAATCTTGCACAGGGCTTAGAAGATTCTTGGCAACAACCTTTAATTAATACAGATACTATAGCTTTTCTGCAATATACGTCTGGTTCTACAGGCGTACCCAAAGGTGTAATCCTCAATCATAGTAATCTACTCCACAACGCCGCCACGACTTATCAATTCATGGAGCATTCTCCCACCAGTCAATTTATCTCGTGGCTACCTATCTACCATGACATGGGATTAATTGGCGGAATACTGCAACCCTTGTATGGTGGGTTTAATTGTGTATTCATGTCTCCAGCATCTTTTTTGCAACGTCCCTATCGTTGGTTGCAAGCAATTTCTCGGTACAAAGGCACAACCAGTGGTGGTCCCAACTTTGCTTATGAGCAGTGTATCCAAAGGATTAGTCAAGAACAAAAAGCAACCCTTGATTTAAGCAGTTGGAGTGTGGCGTTTAACGGCGCTGAACCTGTTAGACATGAGACTTTAGAAAGATTTGCAGAAGCTTTTGCAGAGTGTGGCTTCCGTAAAGAGGCATTCTACCCTTGTTACGGTATGGCTGAAACAACACTCATGGTTTCTGGCGTCGAGAAGGCAACAGCACCGAAAATTAAAACAGTGCAGAAATCTGCATTAGAATGCGATCGCCTAGTTAAATTATCTTCTCAAAATGAAAATTTTTCTCATTTTGTTAGTTGTGGTCGAGTCATACCAAAACAAAAAGTAGTCATCGCCAATCCAGAAACACTTAGTAGTTGCAAACCCGATGAAATAGGGGAAATCTGGGTAGCTGGGCCGAGTGTTGGTCAAGGTTACTGGAATCGTGAACAAGAAACACAAGAAACTTTTCATGCTTATCTATCCGATACTGGCGAAGGCCCTTTTCTACGGACGGGAGATTTGGGTTTTCTAGATAATGGAGAACTGTTCATTACAGGTAGAGCCAAAGATTTAATTATTATTCGCGGTCGCAACCTCTACCCACAAGATATAGAATTAACGGCAGAACGCAGTCATTCATCATTGCGCCCCGGCGCTAATGCCGCATTTACAGTAGAAGTCAATCAAGAAGAAAGGCTCTTTATTGTCCAAGAATTAGAGTTTCGCGCCAAACCAAATTTAGCAGAAGTAATAAGTGCAATTCGCCAAGCCATTACTGAAGAACATGAAATACAAGTTTATGGCGTAGTCTTGATTAAACCAGGTAGTATCTCCAAAACCTCCAGTGGTAAAATTCAACGTCGTGCAACTCGCGCTCAGTTTGAAAATAATCAACTGAATGTAGTTGCAAGCAATATTCTCAAAATTAGTGAGATTACTAGAAAAGAAACTCGATTACAGCGTTATCAGCTGTTGTCACTTTCCCCAAGAGAATGTCAACTCCTTCTAGAAGCATATCTGATTGAACTCTTGGCAGGAGTAATTTCCATAGCACCAGATGATATTAATCCACAAGCACCATTAAGCACGCTGGGACTTGATTCTTTAAAAGTATTTGAATTGAAAAATCGGATTGAGATTGACCTAGAAGTAGAAGTATCCGTAGCAGACTTGTTTGAAGGGATGAGTGTACGATCGCTCGTCACAAAGATCCTTGCTCAAATGGCGACAGATGGACTACCGTCACTATCGCTTACCCAACAACAGAGAAATACATCTATTCATCCTCTATCCTTTGCCCAGCAGGGATTATGGTTTATCAATCAGCTCAATCCCCATACTCCTACATATAATATTCCTGTAATTATTAACCTTAAAGGTTGTATCAACTTAACAGTTCTGCAAGACAGCCTTAACGAAATTATTAGACGACACGAAGTATTACGCACAAGCTTTACAGTAGTAGACGGAAAACCTGTCCAAGTTATCAATCAAGCTTTATCCTTAACTTTGACGGTTGAAGATTTACGTATACTATCCGAAAGTGAACGTACCCAAAAAGCACAACATTTGGCTGCTGAATTTGCACAGCAACCATTTGACTTGTCTACTCAATCCCTTTTGCGGGCTAAAATTTTACAATTAAGTGATAAAAATTATCAATTAATCTTGGTTCTGCATCATATAATTGCAGATGGTTGGTCTATCGGTGTTCTAATCAAAGAATTAACTGTACTATACGAAGCATTTTCTACTGAAAAATTATCGCCACTTGCTGATTTACCGATTCAGTATAGAGATTTTGTGAATTGGCAGCGACAATGGATGAATTGCGAACGCATTCAACCGTTATTAACTTATTGGAAACAAAAGTTGCAGGGTGAACTGACTGTATTGAATCTGCCTACTGACCGTCCGCGATCGCCTATTCAAACTTTTAAAGGTGCTCAAGCGAAATTAGTTCTTTCCCAAACTCTGACAAAAGAATTGAAAAATTTAAGCCGTCAGCAGGGAGTAACTTTGTTTATGGCCTTGCTTACAGCCTTTAAAATTTTGCTATATCGCTATACAGGTCAGACTGATATTATCGTTGGTTCGCCAATAGCCAATCGTAATAGAGCAGAAATCGAACCATTAATAGGATTATTTGTCAATATTTTAGTACTGCGTACAGATTTATCTGGCGATTTGAGTTTTCAGGAGTTGTTAGGGCGGGTGAAGTCAACGGCTTTAGAAGCTTATGTTCACCAAGACTTACCTTTTGAAAAATTAGTAGAGGAATTACAGCCAAGCAGAGACCTGAGTTACAACCCACTATTTCAGGTGATGTTTGTTCTCCAGAATCTGCCCAAACCCAATCTAAGTCTATCGGATGTATCAGTTAGTTATGAAGAAGGTTACAACGGCACATCTAAGTTTGATTTGACATTGTTCATGCAGGATTGCGAGCGAGGGTTAATTGCAACTTGCGAGTACAACACGGATTTATTTAATGCAGATACCATTAACCGGATGCTGGGACACTTCCAGACTTTGTTAGAAAGCATAGTTAGCAATCCCAAGCAATGTATTTCACAACTGCAACTATTAACGCCATCGGAAATCAAACAGTTATTAATTGACTGGAATGATACCAAAATAGATTCTCCGCAAGATAAGTGCATTCATCAGTTATTTGAAGAACAGGTAGAAAAAACACCAGATGCGGTTGCTCTAATTTTTGACGATCAAAAATTAACCTATCGGGATTTAAACAGCCGAGCAAATCAGGTAGCACATTACTTGCAGCAGCTAGACGTGAAGCCAGATGTTCTGGTTGGTATCTGTGTGGAGCGTTCTATTGAAATGGTAGTAGGATTACTAGCCATTATGAAGGCAGGGGGTGCTTATATGCCCCTAGACCCAGCTTATCCTAAAGAACGCCTAGCCTTCATCTTAAAAGATACCCAAATTACAGTACTATTAACTAAGCAGCACCTGAAAGAGAAACTGCCTGAACACGAAGCACAGGTAGTTTGCCTGGACAGTGACTTAGACATAAGAAAAATAAACCAACATACACAAGACAACCCTGTCAGTAGCTCAGAAGTCAACAACTTAGCTTACGTTATCTATACTTCTGGTTCTACAGGTGAACCGAAGGGAGTTCTGGGTTTGCACAAGGGTGCTATCAATCGCTTTGAGTGGATGTGGCAGAATTATCCTTTTGTAGAGGAAGAAGTTTGTTGCCAGAAAACATCTTTAAACTTTGTGGATTCAGTATGGGAAATCTTTGGACCCCTGCTACAAGGGGTAACTATAGTAATTATCCCTGATATGGTTTTCAAAGATCCACAACAGTTTGTAACTACTCTTTTCCATAAGAATGTCACACGGATAGTACTCGTCCCTTCGTTACTACGTATACTGTTAAATACATATGATTTCTTACAGTTACGGCTACCTAAGTTAAAGTTGTGGGTTTGTAGTGGTGAAGCACTGTCTACTGAGTTGCTTATGCAATTTCGGCAGAGTTTGCCAGATAGTACCTTGTTAAATCTTTACGGTTCATCGGAGGTATCTGCGGATGTTACTTGCTACAATATTAGTCCAGAAGCACCCCTATCTGCATCTGTCTCAATTGGTCGTCCAATTGCTAATACGCAGATATATATACTAGATACCAACAAGCAACCTGTTCCTGTCGGCGTATCAGGCCAGATATATATTGGTGGAGACGGGCTAGCACGAGGCTACTTAAATCGTCCTGACCTGACCGCAGAAAAATTTATTTCCAATCCATTTAGCGATAATTTTGCTGCACGTCTTTATCAAACAGGAGATTTAGCACGTTATCTACCCAATGGAGAGATAGAGTACATCGGTCGAATTGACTATCAAGTAAAAGTGCGTGGTTTTCGCATTGAACTCGGAGAAATTGAGGCTCTCATCAACCAACACCCAGCAGTACAAGAAACAGTAGTCGTTGCAAGAGAAGATGTACTAAATGGTCAATTGTTGGTTGGATATTTAGTTACCCATAAAGAAGCTAAGCTTTCTGTTAATGAATTACGAAATTTTCTCAAGGAAAAACTGCCTGAATACATGGTTCCCTCTACCTTTGTCGTGTTAGATACTTTACCTTTAACGCCCAACGGCAAAGTAGACCATCGTGCTTTACCTGCACCTGAAAATCTACGTCCAGATATGACAGCAGCTTTTCAGCCACCTCAATCTGAAATAGAGAAGATTATTGCTCAGGTTTGGCAAAAAGTCTTGCATTTAGAGAAAGTGGGTATTCATGATAACTTTTTTGATTTAGGTGGACACTCCTTAATAGCAACTCAAATTGTTGCTCAACTTAGTCAATATTTTCATATCAAACTATCACTACGCCGTATTTTTGAAGCACCAACTGTGGCTGAACTAGCTTTGGTGATTGAGGATGTATTGATAAAAGAATTGGAAGAGTTGACTGAATATGAAGCAGAAAAGCTTGTTTCAAATATTCAGGTTTAGGTAGTAAAATTAGGTTAATATAAATTATGAGTATTCAAACAGTAGGCGTTGTTGGTGCAGGAGTAATGGGAATAGGTGTCGCCCAAAACCTTGCTCAAACAGGTCATCAAGTTCTTCTTATAGATATTTATGAAGATATTCTGGATAAAGCTAAACAGGAAATCAGGAATAATATTCGCTTTCAGAGTTTTTTCAAAAAAAGCGATCACCAGGAAATCACAGATGGTATCATCGAAAAAATAGAGTTTTCGACAAACTATAAAATTTTAGATAATGCAGATTTTATAGTAGAAAATGTCACAGAAAAATGGGATATTAAAAAGCAGATATATCCCCTACTAGATTCTATTTGTCCAGCAAACTGCGTATTCGCTGCTAACACATCAGCAATTCCCATTACTCGCATTGCTTCAGTCACTAAACGTGTCGATAAAGTTGTTGGTATCCACTTTATGAATCCTGTACCGATGAAGCCAATGGTAGAGATGATTCGTGGCTATCATACTTCTAATCAAACTATTGAGATAGCAAAAAAAATGCTAACTCAAATGGGTAAAGAATGCATAATTGTGAATGATTCACCGGGTTTTGTTTCCAACCGTGTGTTAATGTTAACTATTAACGAAGCAGTTTTTTTATTACAAGACCAAGTCGCAACAGCGGAAGATGTAGACAAAATCTTTAAAGGCTGTTTTGGTCACAAAATGGGGCCTTTAGAAACAGCAGATTTGATTGGTCTAGACACAATTTTATTTTCTATCGAAGTCTTGTACGAAAACTTTAATGATAGTAAATATAGACCTTGCCCCTTACTCAAAAAAATGGTTGATGCGGGATTACATGGTAGAAAAAATGGTAAAGGATTTTACGTATATCAATAAATAGGAATAATCTCAGACTAATGAACGAAATTCAAGCTAGAATCAAAACTTTTCTGTCAAAATTTTTCGGCAGTCACGATTTACAACCAGATGAAGATATTTTTGCTCTAGGCTTTGTTAATTCCATGTTTGCTATGCAACTTGTTCTATTTGTAGAGCAAGAGTTTCAAATTGCTATTGAAAACGAGGACTTAGAATTTGAAAACTTCCGCACAATCAATTCTATTGCCAATTTAGTTGAACGTAAAACTGCTATTCTCGTGCAGCAATAAAATCTAAATTGCCATTTGTCCATTTGTAAAAAATGGCAACGAAGTGATGAGATTATGAAAATCGAACTATCTGCTCAACAAAAAAATTATCAAGCTGAGATTAGAGCTTTTGTTGATAAGGAAATCTGTCCTCATGCTGGAGAATGGGATAGAAAAGAATTTACGCCGCCAGAAATAATCAAGAAAATATCCGAATGTGGTTTTCTTGGTGCCATATTACCCCAAGAATATGGTGGTAAAGCAATGGACATTATTACCTACGGTATTCTCAATGAAGAAATTGGACGGGGATGTTCTTCTGTACGTAGTTTGTTGACAGTTCACAATATGGTTTCCCAAGCGATGTGTAAATGGGGAAATAAATCTCAAAAAGAGTATTGGCTTCCTAAATTTGCATCTGGAGAAACAATAGGTGCTTTTGCATTAAGTGAACCAAATGTAGGTAGTGATGCTAAAAACGTAGAAACAAAAGCAATACTTTCTGGTGATGCTTATATTTTAAATGGGCAAAAAAAATGGATTACCTATGGGCAAATAGCAGATCTATTTTTAGTATTTGCTAAATGCGAAGGTAAAGCAGGCGCTTTTTTAGTAGAAAAAGATAGTCCAGGTTTTTCTATCAAACCGATGTCTGGTATTTTAGGCACTAAGGCTTCGATGGTTGCAGAATTGCAATTTGATAACTGCCACGTTCCGCTAGAAAATTTAGTAGGTAAATTGGGTTTTGGTTTTTCCTACATTGCTTCTTCTGCACTTGATTACGGTAGATATAGTGTAGCAACTGGTAGCGTGGGTATTGCTCAAGCTTGCTTAGAAGCTTGCATTAAGTACACTAACGAGCGAAAACAATTTGATGTTTACCTTAAAGAACATCAATTAATACGCCAAAAGATTACTCAGATGATCACTAACACCAAAGCAGCGAGACTGTTGTGTTATCAAGCTGGTTATCTCAAAGATATTAATGATCCAAATTCAATTATAGAGACATCTATTGCCAAGTACTTTGCATCTACAGTAGCGGCTAAAATAGCAAATGATGCTGTACAAATTCACGGTGGGAATGGTTGTAGTAGTGAGTACCCCGTAGAACGATATTTACGCGACTCAAAAGTTATGGAAATTATTGAAGGTAGTACTCAAATTCAAGAAATTACCATCGCCGAGTCAGGTTATCAAGATTATCTTTTTTCAAGCGTCTCTACGGGCTTGAAAAATAAACTAGCAGAAAGGATTTAAGATATGATGAGCACTCAAAAACAGGAAGTAGACAGCAAAAAAAAAGACAAAAAACTTATTAAATGTGTCGTTTGGGATTTAGATAATACCTTATGGCAAGGTGTTTTACTGGAAGATGAAAAAGTTTCTTTACGAGAAAATATAGTAAATCTTATTCACACTTTAGATAGTCGTGGTATACTACAATCTATAGCAAGTAAGAATGAAAGTGCAATAGCAATAGCTAAATTAGAAGAATTTGGATTAAAGGAGTATTTCTTATATCCTCAAATCAATTGGAATTCTAAAGCGTCTTCTATAAAAAAAATTGCTACATCACTAAATATTGGTTTAGATGTGATCGCTTTTGTTGATGACCAACTATTTGAATTAGAAGAAGTAAAATTTACCTTACCAGAAATTCTTTGTATAAATGCTGATGAAATCGGTAATATCTTAGATATGCCTGTTATGAATCCCCGTTTTATTACGGAAGATTCCAGAATTAGAAGGTTGATGTATCTTAGTGATATAGAGCGGCAGAATGCAGAAAAAGAATTTGTTGGTACAGCAGATGAATTCTTAGCTACGCTCAATATGAATTTCACAATATCCTCTGCAAAAGAAGAAGATTTGCAGCGTGCAGAAGAATTAACATTACGGACTAACCAACTGAATACAACTGGTTATACCTATTCCTATGACGAACTTAATCATTTTCGCTCTTCAGAAAATCATAAACTGCTAATTGCAAGTTTGGAAGATAAATATGGAAGCTACGGGAAAATAGGTTTAGCTCTAATCAAATGCCAAGCTGATATATGGACAATCAAACTTTTGCTGATGTCATGTCGCGTTATGTCAAGGGGAGTTGGGACAATTATGATGAATCATATTATGAGTCTGGCTCAAAAAAATCATGTCCGTCTTCTGGCAGAGTTTATCCCGAATGATCGCAACCGAATGATGTACATATCATATAAGTTTGCAGGTTTTAAAGAAATTAATAAAAATGGCGATGTAGTGATTTTTGAAAATGACTTCAGCCGGATTCAGCCTATACCTTCGTATGTGAAATTTCAATTAGTTCATTAATGAAATTAATACTAAATAAAAATATTTCGTTATTAATAATACTATTATGGATAGCATAGACAACAGAATTATTAAACGACGTTCTAAACTCTCACCTGCAAAGCAAGCAATTTTAGAAAAACGCTTGCGTGGTCAGCATGAGTCTAATAGTCAAAAAATAATTATTCCTAGCCGTACTCAACATAGCCTTGCATCTCTATCTTTTGCCCAACAGCGGCTATGGTTTCTCCAAAACTTAGAACCTCAAAGTTATACTTACAACGATTCTGTGTGTATAACCTTAAAAGGCGTTTTAAATTTGGCAATTTTAGAAAAAAGTTTTAATGAAATTATAAAACGGCACGAAGCTTTGCGAACTAACTTTGAGGTTAGGGAAGGACAACCTGTCGCAATTATTTCTTCAGCAAAATCAGTAGATTTGCCTGTAATTGACATTAGTCAAATACCCGCAAATCAACGTGAAACTCAAGTTAATCAACTAGTACTAGCACAAGCACAACAACCCTTTGACCTTAAAAAGGATTTTTTACTACGAATAAAAATACTGCTGTTAACTAAGGAAGAACATTTATTAATATTAACAATACACCATATCGCCTTTGACGGTTGGTCACTTGGTATATTTCTTCAAGAGTTTTCCACACTTTATGGTGCTTTCAGTATAGGAAAACCTTCACCTCTAATAGAATTACCGATTCAGTATGCAGACTTCGCTTCTTGGCAAAGTCACTGGTTGCAAGGGGAGGTGATGGAGAAACAGTTATCTTATTGGAAACAGCAACTTGCTAACTTACCTGTGCTGGAATTGCCTACTGACTATCCCCGTCCCAAAATCCAAACTTTTCGCGGTACTAAGCAATATCTAGAACTGCCAAAAGAACTTTGTGAAGAAATCAAAGCACTCAGTAATCGGGAAGGAGTCACTTTATTTATGACTCTAGTAACAGTATTTAAGACTTTGATGCATTATTATACAAACCAGGATGATATTGTTATTGGTACTGATATTGCTAACCGTAATTTACCTGAAACAGAAAAGATAATAGGCTTTTTTGTCAACCAGCTAGTATTACGTACAAATCTATCTGATGACCCAAGCTTTCAGGAATTATTGAAACGTGTCCGTAAAGTGGCTTTGGCTGCTTACGATCATCAGGATGTACCATTTGACCAGTTAGTATTAGCCCTGAAGCCAGAACGAGATTTGAAGCGTACACCTCTGTTTCAACATAAGTTTGTCCTACAAAGTTCCCCGACACACTCACTGAAACTAGAGGGTCTTAAGTCGAACGTCAAACATATTGATAATGGTACAGCTAAATTTGATTTACTATTTAATATTAGCGAGACAGAACAAGGCTTGATTGGCAGTTTGGAGTATAGTGCAGACTTATTCAATGCTTCTACGATCGCTAAATTTCTTAAAGATTATGAGATAATTTTGCGTACTGTTGTTGTTCAACCTAATATTAAACTTATAACTATAAAAGAAACACTAACAACAGTAGATAACCAGAGACAAAATATCAAGCAACAGGAATTTCAACAAGCACGCCGCCAAAAAATTAAAGCATTTAAATCTCAGCCAAAATCTGCAATAATTAATGTATCACAACAAGAATTAATTACAGAATCTTTCTTACAATCAGGTGCAAATTTACCTTTGGTAATTATGCCTAAAATTAGTGATTTAAATTTACCAATTTGGGCTAATAATAATCAAAAATTCATTGTCAATAAATTGTTGAAGTATGGAGGAATTTTATTTAGGGGTTTTGCTGTCAATCAAAAAGAGGATTTTGAACAATTTGTTAGTGCCGTATGTCCTCAACTAATGTATTATACAGAATCCTCAACTCCTCGTACTAAGTTAAGTGAAAAAGTTTATACATCTACCGAATTTCCTGCAGATCAAACCATTGCCTTACACAATGAATCATCATATAGCAATACCTATCCGATGAAGATATGGTTTTGCTGCATTGAACCTGCCAAACAAGGTGGAGAAACTCCTATTGCGGATGTGAGAAAAGTATTTCAACGTATTCACCCTCATATTAGAGAACGCTTCCAAGAAAAAGGGTGGATGTTAGTTCGCAACTATGGTCATGGATTTGGTTTACCTTGGCAAAAAGTCTTTCACACAACAGATAAAGCCGTGATGGAAGAATATTGTCGTAATGCTAGTATTCAGGTTGAGTGGAAAGATGACAATCGTTTAAGAACCCGTCAAATTCGTCCAGCCATAGCACAACATCCAAAAACTGGTGAAATGGTTTGGTTTAATCATGTTGTTTTTTGGCATGTGTCAAGTTTACAAACACAATTTCGAGAAAACTTTTTCAAGGAATTTACAGAAGAAGATTTACCCTACAATACTTTTTATGGTGATGGTTCTCCTATTGAAGACTCAGTTATTGCAGAAATTCGTGAAGCTTATAAACAAGAAAAAATCGTTTACCCTTGGCAGAAAGGGGATATATTAATGCTAGATAATATGTTGGTAGCTCACGCACGTAATCCTTACTCTGGCTCTAGAAACATTTTAACTGCAATGGGTGAGCCTTTTCAGCATCGCTTGTAAGTAATTATTCATTCAAAACAATCGGTTAGGTTTTATGAATAATTATTAAATAGTTAACTACTTTGAATTTATCTATCATGAATAGTGCATCACTTTCCGGTTTTGAACTTTCGCCGCAACAAAAACATTTATGGCTATTACATCAAGAAACTAATAGCTTTGCTTACCGTAGTTTCTGTACAATAGAAATTGCAGGCAATTTAAATACTACATTCTTAAAACAGGCATTAGAAGCTGTTATAAAAAGGCACCTAATTTTTAGCACAAAATTTCGTTGCTTGTCAGGAATGAAAATTCCACTACAAGTAATTGAAAAAGGTGACAGTATATTAATACAAGAATTTGATTTTAGAGCAATCCAACCTGAAGAACAAAAGAATGCTGTTAAATTACTTATAGAGTCTGCTAAACAGCAAATATTGGATTTTGAAAAATCATCTTTATT
>NZ_AJLJ01000242.1 GCF_000317245.1 Fischerella muscicola SAG 1427-1 = PCC 73103 | reverse complement strand
ACAAATATCTCTAGCTATTCTGTCAGTATCTAAATATGTATTGCTATTAAATTTACCTAGTCTATATGCAGATGCCACCTCACTAAATAACTTAGTAGCAGAAATAAGTAATGCTTACGCTGGAAATTTACCTGATGAAGAACCAGTACAATATATAGTTTTTTCAGATTGGCAAAATGAATTATTAGAATCACAAGAAGCAGAAATTGGTAGAGAATATTGGCAGCAAAAAGATATCACCCATATTTTTGACTTAAAACTTCCCAATGAAAAACTATTATCTAATAAAAATCGATTTGAACCACAAATTTTCACTCATATCATTCCTAATGATTTGAGCATAGAAATAATTAGATTTGCCAAAAAATTTAATACTACTGAATCAACCCTATTGCTAACATGTTGGCAAATCCTACTATGGCGTTTAACCAATGTGTCAACTATGGTTGTTGGTACTAATTGCGATGGTAGACCGGAAGAAGAGCTTCAAGAAATGCTGGGGCTGCTTGCAAAATATGTACCCGTCATTTGCCATCTTGAAAAGACTTTAAAATTTAATCAGGTTTTGCAGGAAATAAATTGTACTTACAATCAAGTATATGAATGGCAAGATTGTTTTAATTGGGAGTTAGTTTTAGGAACAGATACAACTGTACCTTTTTTCCCATTTTGTTTTGATTTTATAGAACAAAAATTTAATTCATTAGTTACTAATTTAGTCACATTTTCTTTATCTCTGCAATATGTCTGTTTTGATAAGTTTAAAGTAAAATTATCATTTATACGCACAGATAATTCTCTTTGTGCCGAGTGGCACTATGATTCTGAATTATTTTTATCAGAAGATATTGAAAGGTTAGCAGAACAATTTAATACTTTGTTAAAAAGTGCAATTAATAATCCATATTCATTAATAAGCGAATTAGAGATACTTAGTGATGTTGAACGGCAACAACTATTAATTGGTTTTAATGATACACGAACTGATTTTGATTTTTCAAGGAATAGATGTTTCTCTCAAATTTTTACAGAACAAGTACTACGCACACCAGATAATATTGCAGTTGCTTATGAAAACCAGCAATTTACGTATCAAGAATTAAACAATCGTGCTAATCAGTTAGCTCATTATCTACAAAAATTAGGTGTAAAGCCAGATGTAATGGTAGGCCTTTGTGTGGAAAGATCGCCTTTAATGCTGATTGGGCTTTTAGGCATTTTAAAAGCTGGTGGCGCTTATGTGCCAATCGAGCCTAGCTATCCTTTAGAAAGAAAAAATTATATTCTGAAGGATTCTCAAATGCCAGTGATGCTAACTCAACAACATTTAATTGCAGATTTAGATATAAATGCAATTCAAGTAGTTTGTATAGATAGTGATTGGCCGATCATAAATCAACAAAAAAACGAAAATCCAATAACAAAAATAACTGAATTAAATTTAGCTTATGTTATTTACACCTCTGGTTCCACTGGTAAGCCTAAAGGAACTCTAATTCCCCATCAAGGATTAGTTAATTATTTAAGTTGGGCTACTCAAGCATACGCAGTAGAACAAGGAGTAGGAACTTTAGTTCATTCACCTTTGAGTTTTGACCTAACAATTACTAGTCTTTTGTCTCCTTTATTAGTTGGCCGTACAGTCGAATTACTATCAGAGAAGCAAGGCATTGAAACTCTCTCTCAAGCTTTGACTAAAAGCTCAAATTTAAGTTTGTTGAAAATTACTCCTGCTCACTTGGAATTGCTTAAGCAACAGTTATCTAAAGAAGACATAGCAAATAAAACTAGGGCTTTTATTATTGGTGGAGAAAATTTATTAGCTCAAAGCATCACCTTCTGGCAAGATGTAGCTCCAAATACGATATTAGTAAACGAATACGGCCCTACAGAGACAGTAGTAGGCTGCTGTGTTTATCAGGTTCCAGTAGGTAAACATTCTTCAGGCTCTATACCCATTGGTAAGCCGATCGCTAATACCCAGTTGTACATTTTAGACCAATGTTTACAACCAGTACCGATGGGCGTAGCGGGTGAATTGTACATTAGTGGACTAGGATTAGCTAGAGGTTATTTAAATCAAGCTGATTTAACAGCCCTTAAATTTATTCCCAATCCCTTCAGTAATAAACAGGGCGATCGCCTTTACAAAACAGGTGATTTAGCCCGCTTTTTACTCAGTGGAGATATTGAGTATATCGGCAGAATTGATAACCAAATAAAAATTCGAGGATTCCGAATTGAACTAGGTGAAATTGAAGCAGTTATAAATCAACATCCCGCAGTGGAAGAAACAGTAGTTATAGTTAGTGAGGAATCGGTAGATTCA
>NZ_AJLJ01000241.1 GCF_000317245.1 Fischerella muscicola SAG 1427-1 = PCC 73103 | reverse complement strand
TTAACACAGATATCATCATCAAATATAGTTCCTCCTTCCACACCAATTGAGAATTTATTAGCAGGAATTTGGGCAGAAATACTGGGTATAGAGCAAATAGGTATTAATAATAACTTCTTTGAATTAGGCGGTCACTCATTAATTGCGACTCGCGTCATTTCTCAAATTCGGCAAGTATTTCAACTAGAGCTTCCCTTACGTTATTTATTTGAAAAACCAACAATAGCAGGTTTAGCAACAGAAATTGAAAGAGCTATTAAGCAAGACTCAGCAGTTGAACTCACAAATATTGAACAAATAGACCGCTCGCAACAATTACCACTATCATTTGCCCAACAAAGACTGTGGTTTTTAGCTCAATTAGAACCAGATAGCCCGTTCTACAACATACCTGCTGCTGTTCGCCTACAAGGACAGTTAAATGTAAAAGCATTAGAACAAAGTTTCAACGAAATCGTAAATCGCCACGAAGCACTGCGGACTAATTTTCAAACTAGCGAAGGACGAGCAGTAGCCGTCATTTCTCAAGAAAAACCCATAACGCTGTCAATATTCGATATTAGCGACTTAGCAGAAAATCAACAACAAGCCGAAATCGAGAAACAAGCAGCACAAGCAGCACAACAACCCTTTGACATTAGCAACGATCATCTACTGAGAGTCAAGTTATTAGCTCTTAAAGAGCAAGAACATATCCTACTACTGACAATGCACCACATCGTCTCTGACGGTTGGTCAATCGGCGTATTAGTAGAAGAATTAGCAACACTTTATCAAGCCTTTTGTAATGGACAAACCTCTGGATTACCTACACTACCAATACAGTATATAGACTTCGCAGCTTGGCAAAGACAATGGCTGCAAGGACAAGCACTTGAAACTCAGTTATCTTATTGGCTAAAGCAGTTAGAGAACGCACCAAAAGTCTTAGAATTACCCACAGACTACCCAAGACCGGCAATTCAGACTTACCGTGGTGCCAGTTACTCATTTGAGTTATCAAAAGAACTATCCGCATCGTTAAATAAATTAAGCCAGCAGCAAGGAAGTACTTTATTTATGACCTTGTTAGCAGGTTTGCAAATATTACTATGGCGTTACACAGGGCAGAAAGACATTGTAGTTGGTTCACCCATCGCCAATCGCAACCGAGCAGATATAGAAAGTTTAATTGGATTTTTTGTCAATACCTTGATATTGCGAACTAACTTGGCGGGAAATCCCAGTTTTGAGGAGCTACTCAAACAGGTGCGGGAAGTAGCATTAGGAGCTTATGTACATCAGGATTTACCTTTTGAGTTGTTAGTAGAGCAACTACAACCGCAGCGAGATTTAAGTCATACACCACTATTTCAAGTGATGTTTGTGCTTGAGAATGCACCGATGTCAGCTTTAGAGTTGCCTGGTTTGACTTTAACTCAATTAGAAAGTGATAGTAATACTGCCAAGTTTGATCTAACTCTATTTATGAAAGAAACAGAGTTAGGATTAGTTGGAAGTTTTGAATATAATACTGATTTATTCAAGGAAAGTTCTATACAGAGAATGGTAGGTCATTTGCAAACGTTGCTGGAAGCAATTGTTGAGAACCCGCAGCAGCGTTTGTCAAATTTACCACTACTGACAGCATATGAGCAACATCAATTGTTACGGGAGTGGAATAATACAGCAACTGATTATCCCTGTGATAAATGTATTCATGAATTATTTGAAGCGCAGGTAGAGAAAACACCTGATGCAGTAGCAGTCGTATTTGAAAACCAACAGCTAACTTATCGGCAACTAAACACCAAAGCAAATCAATTAGCACATTACTTGCAAAAACTGGGAGTAAAACCAGAAGTTTTGGTAGGGATTTGTGTAGAGCGATCGCTCTCTATGCTCATCGGACTATTAGCCATCCTCAAAGCTGGTGGTGCATATATACCCCTCGACCCTAGCTATCCCCAAGAACGCTTGGCTTATATGTTAGAAGACTCCCAACCAAGCGTATTGCTCACACAAAAATACTTATTAAAAAATTTACCAAATCATCAAGCTCAGGTAATTTGCATCGATAGTGATTGGGAGAAAATCGCTAATGAAAGTACAGAAAATCCCATATCCATCATTACACCTGATAACCTGGCTTACGTAATCTACACTTCCGGTTCTACAGGTAAACCCAAAGGCGCCATGAATGCCCATAGGGGTATTCGCAATCGCTTACTATGGATGCAAAATACTTACCAATTAACATCAGCAGACGTAGTT
The DNA here is from genome assembly GCF_000317245.1 of Fischerella muscicola SAG 1427-1 = PCC 73103. Lineage (GTDB taxonomy): Bacteria > Cyanobacteriota > Cyanobacteriia > Cyanobacteriales > Nostocaceae > Pelatocladus > Pelatocladus muscicola_A. The sequence continues at coordinate 585 of NZ_AJLJ01000241.1, read as the reverse complement.
TTACAGAAAACTCCCTTCAGTTTCGATGTATCTATATGGGAATTTTTCTGGACGTTAATTACAGGTGCACGTTTAGTTATCACTCAACCAGAAGGTCATAAAGATACAAACTATTTAGTCAACTTGATTTTAGAGCAGCAAATAACGACTTTGCATTTTGTTCCCTCAATGCTGCAAGTTTTTATCGAAGCAGAAGGTTTAGAAAAATGTAAATCACTGGTACGAGTCATTGTTAGTGGTGAGGCATTACCAGCCCAGTTGCAACAACGGTTCTTTCATCGACTTGATGCTCAACTACACAATCTCTATGGGCCAACAGAAGCTGCTGTGGATGTTACTTGTTGGCAGTGCAAAAAAGATCATGTTACCCATCAAAACACAGTTCCCATCGGTCAACCAATTGCAAATATCCAAATATATTTACTTGATAAGTATCTTAACCCCGTTCCTATGGGTGTAACAGGTGAAGTTTATATTGGTGGTGTGGGAGTAGGTAGAGGTTACTTAAACCGCCCTGACTTGACAGCAGAAAAATTTATACCTGATCCTTTTAGTGATAAACCAGCACGTCTTTATAGAACAGGC
>NZ_AJLJ01000240.1 GCF_000317245.1 Fischerella muscicola SAG 1427-1 = PCC 73103 | reverse complement strand
TGCAAGTTCATAGCCAATTATGTAAAATATTTCAAAAAGATTTCTCACTAATTGAATTATTTAGATATCCAACAATCAGTTCGTTGGCTGAGTTTATTTGTCTATTTAATACTTCTGAATCATCAGATTTTCATCACACAGACGATCGCTCTAAACAATTAGAGGAAGGTAAAACTAGAATTAAACAATTTCTGAAAATTAGTAAAGCGGTTAAATAATATGAGTAACTCAGTTAATTTCAACCAAACGGGTTTAGAAATAGCCATTATTGGGATGGCAGGGCGCTTTCCTGGTTCTAAAAATCTTGAGGAATTTTGGCAAAACTTAAGAGATGGAGTAGAGTCAATAGTGCATTTTACAGATGAAGAACTCAAATCTTCAGAAATTGACCCTGCTGTACTGAGTAATCCTAATTATGTTAGAGCTAAAGGCTTATTAGAAGATATAGAATTATTTGATGCTAATTTTTTTGGCTTCAATCCCAGAGAAGCAGAAGTTATTAATCCTCAACAGCGCATTTTTTTAGAGTGTGCTTGGCAAGCCATTGAAAACGCTGGTTACGATTCCAAGCAGTATAAAGGGTCAATTGGGGTTTATGCTGGTACAAGTATTAATGATTATTTAATTAACCTTTATTCAAATCCAAGTATTAAAAATCATATTGATGTTCAACAGCTTGTTTTTGGAAATGATAAAGATTTCGTCACGACACGAGTTTCTTATAAGTTAGACCTGGAAGGCCCTTCTATAGATGTTCAAACAGCCTGTTCTACCTCATTAGTTGCCGTACATTTAGCTTGCCGAAGTTTGCTTGGTGGTGAATGTGATATAGCTTTAGCTGGTGGTGTTGCAATTAGTTCATCACAAAAAACTGGATATCTTTACAAAGAAGGAGGAATTTTATCTCCAGATGGTCACTGCCGTGCCTTTGATGCTAAAGCACAGGGAACTGTTGGCGGTGATGGTGTAGGAATTGTAGTTTTGAAGCGATTAGAAGATGCTCTAGCCGACGGAGATTGTATTCATGCTGTTATCAAAGGTTCAGCTATCAATAATGATGGGGCTTTAAAAGTTAGCTATACAGCACCTCGTATCGATACTCAAGCAAGTGTAATTAGAGCAGCCCAAACTATCGCTGAAGTTCAACCTGAGACAATAACTTATGTTGAGGCACATGGAACAGGAACTTCTTTAGGCGACCCAATTGAAATTGCAGCACTAACACAAGCTTTTTATGCTAATGCTGCTAATTCACGAAAGAAAAATTATTGTGCTATTGGTTCAGTTAAAACAAATATTGGACACCTCGATATTACAGCTGGTGTTGCAGGTTTAATAAAAACAGTTTTAGCCCTAAAAAATAAACAGATACCTCCCAGTTTAAATTTTGAGCAGCCTAATCCCAAAATAGATTTTAACAATAGTCCCTTCTACGTTAATACCACACTTTCAGATTGGAACACCAATAGCATACCCCGCCGTGCTGGAGTAAGTTCATTTGGTATTGGTGGAACCAACGCTCATGTGATTCTGGAAGAAGCTCCAACTATTCAAGCATCTAGCCTTTCTCGTCCTTGGCAGTTGCTATTTCTTTCTGCAAAAACTGAGTCAGCATTGGAAACTGCCACCACAAATTTACTTACTCACCTCAAGCAGCATCATGAGTTAAACTTAGCCGATACCGCATATACTTTACAAGTTGGTCGGAGAGCATTTGAATATCGTCGTATACTTCTATGTAAGAATTTGGAAGATGCAGTTACAGTTCTAGAAAACCTAGATTCACAGAGAACATTTACTCATTTCCAAGAACCTTGTAATAGACAAATTGTGTTTATGTTTCCTGGTCAAGGTTCACAATATGTGAACATGACACGAGAGTTATATGAAACTGAGTTAGTATTTCGGAAACATGTAGATGAGTGCTGTGAAATAGTTCAATCTCATCTTGACGTTGACTTACGCACGATTTTATATCCAAATGAAGGTAAAACAGAAGTTAGCACACAACAATTGCTACACACTCAGATAACTCAACCAGCCCTGTTTGTGATTGAATATGCTTTAGCCAAGTTGTGGATGGCATGGGGTGTAAGCCCACAGATGATGATTGGTCATAGTATCGGGGAGTATGTAGCAGCGACTTTGGCTGGAGTTTTTTGTTTAGAAGATGCCTTAGCGATCGTAGCAACACGAGGAAAACTGATGCAGCAGTGCAGTAGTGGTGCTATGCTCTCCATTGGGCTGAACGAAAAGGAAGTACAACAACTGCTAGACGAGGAAGTTTCTCTAGCTGCAAGTAACTCACCTTCTTCGTGTGTGGTATCGGGTTCCACACAAGCAATAGACCAATTGCAACAGAAGCTACAACAAACAGGTGTAAACTGTAGACGTTTGCACACGAACCATGCCTTTCATTCTCCAATGATGTCACCCATCATTGAGACCTTTGTGCAATTTCTAGAAAAGGTTAAACTAAATCCGCCAAAAATTCCTCTTATATCCAACCTTAGCGGTACTTGGATGACAACAGCCCAAGCAACAGACCCCAATTATTGGGCGCAACATCTCAGACAGCCTGTACGTTTTTGTCAAGGAATTACAGAATTACTTAAAACACCGGAAACGTTATTCTTGGAAATCGGGCCAGGACGAACCTTAAGCAGTTTTGTGAAACAGCATCAAAAAGAAGAATCCCCAGTGCTGACATCACTACGTCACCCCCAAGAGCAAGAGTCTGATGTCGCGTTTTTACTTAAGAGTTTAGGTAAGCTGTGGCTATTTGGTGTGAAAGTAGATTGGTCTGGTTTTTACATCCATGAGCGTCGTCATCGCATTCCTTTACCAACCTATCCTTTTGAACGCAAACGTTACTGGATTGAGGTCAACAAAAACGCGACTTTAGCAATGATGCAACAGCAATCAATGGACAAAAAGCCAGATATTGCTGATTGGTTTTATGTTCCTCGCTGGAAAGAATCTACGCCGCTAGAACTTTTCCAGAAGGAAAAATCTTTGGAACAAAAATTATGTTGGTTGGTCTTTGTAGATACATACGGAGTTGGAGCAGAAGTTGCACAAAGGCTCAAGCAGCAAGGTCAAGATGTGATTGTTGTGGGGATTGCAAATAGTTTTGCGAAACTCAATGACTATACATACACAATTAATCCCCAACAAAGAGATGATTATGATACCTTGCTTCAAGCGATAAAACAACATAATTTAAAACCACAAGCGATCGCTCACTTTTGGAGTATAACTCCTAACGATATTTTATTGACTCAAGAGCAAGACGTACAAACACAAAATCAGTTCTTTGAAGACTGTCAGTATCTTGGTTTTTGGAGTCTACTTTTCTTATCACAGGCGTTAGGAAAAATAGATATTAATAATTCCCTGAAACTTATGGTTGTTACCAGTAACTTATACGATGTAACTGGTGGCGATAAATTATGTCCGCAAAAGGCAACTATACTTGGCCCATGTAAGGTAATTCCAAAGGAATATTCAAATATTAATTGCTGTATGATTGATACAGTTATTCCTTCTTCTAAGAATCCATCATTTCAACAAGTTTTAGATTATCTCATCACAGAATTCATAGTACAGCAAAGCAGTAACATAGTTGCCTACCGTGGAGATCGTCGCTGGATTCAATCTTTCAAGTCTATGCGTTTAGAACAGAGCATGGCTGATAAAAGTAGGTTCAGGTTCAAGCAAAGGGGGGTTTACTTAATTACTGGTGGGTTGGGCGGCATTGGTTTAGTGTTAGCAGAACATCTAGCAAAGTCAGTGCAGGCTAAATTGGTTTTAGTTGGACGCAAAATTATTCCTGAAAAGAGCAATTGGCAGGAATGGTTAGAGAGTCATGATGAACAAGATACATATAGCCGTATAATCCGTAAAATCCAAGTTTTGGAGACTCTTGGGGCAGAGGTGTTGGTAATTAGCGCAGATGTGGTTAATTCTGAACAAATGCAATCTGTGATTACTCAGTCAATCGAAAAATTTGGTCAAATTAATGGTGTTATCCATGCAGCTGGTATTGCTGGTGGTGGTATTATCCAACTGAAAACGCAGGATATGGCAAGTAAGGTGTTAGCACCAAAAGTTAAAGGAACAGTCGTACTCCAGCAGGTTTTTCAGAATACCAATCTAGATTTCTTAGTACTTTGCTCATCCCAAAGTTCTATTTTGGGTGAGTTTGGACAAGTCGATTATTGTGCGGCTAATGCCTTTTTAGACGTATATGCAAATAAAGCTTATAAATCTGGACTATTAACAATATCAATCAACTGGGACACTTGGCAAGAAATAGGTATGGCAGTTGAAACTGTAATACCAGATGAAATCAAACATCTCAGGGAAGAAGAGCTTGAAGAAGGAATAATGCCTCAAGAGGGTGTCGATGCTTTTAATCGTATCTTAGGAAGTTGTTTACCCCATGTTATTGTGTCCACAAAAGACCTTCAAGCTTTAACTGAGCATCATAATTCTTTTAGGTATTTGGAAGAAGGACTAGCATTTTTAGAAGCAAAACTTGCTGCAAAAAGTTTCTCTAAACTAAATCATCCCCGTCCTAATCTACAAAATGATTATGTAGCACCTCGAAATGAAGTTGAAGCAACTATTGCTGAAGTCTGGCAAAATCTCCTGGGAATTCAACAAATAGGTATTTATGATAATTTTTTTGAACTAGGAGGAGATTCTTTATTAGCTACTCAACTTTTCTCTCGATTACATCAATTACTTAAAGTCAATTTTTCCATGCATAGTTTTTTTGATACGCCCACTATTATTGAACAAGCCTTAATCGTTAATGAAAAAAATCAGTTTTCTCAAGAAAATTTAAACTTTAATACAATAGAAAGAATTGATCGGAGTAATGAACAACAGAACTTAACAAGTATTGATGAAATTTCAGATAGTGAAGTTGAGCTATTACTTAAGAATATGTTAGCAGGAAAGGGAGTTGTTGAATGACCAATACTCACGACATGAATCAACTTTCATCAGAACAGAAACGTGAGCTTTTGGCAAAGCTACTTCAAGAAAAATCCGAAAATAATCACATTTTTCCAATGTCTTTTGCTCAACAAAGGCTTTGGTTTATAGAACAATTAAATCCTGGAAACTTTGCTAATCATATATCAGGTACTTTGCGTTTTACGGGCTTCCTTGATAAAGCTGCATTACATCAAACTCTCAATGAAATAGTGCGTCGTCATGAAGTTTTGCGAACTAGTTTCGCAACTATCAAAGGAAAACCTGTCCAGTTAGTTATTCCTACTATAAAATTGGGTTTACCGACCATAAATATAGAAGACCTCACTGAGATTGAGCAAGAAGCTGAAATTCAAAAGTTAGTTATACAAGAAATACAGCAACCCTTCAATTTGGCACAAGCTCCATTAATGCGAGCTAAGTTGTTACGCTTGAAGGAAACAGAACACATTCTGGTGTTCATAATGCATCATATTATTGGTGACGGATGGTCAGTGGGTGTATTGATTAAAGAAGTTATCGCTCTTTATAAAGCTTTTTCTAAGGAACAAGTATCCACACTTGCTGAACTACCAATACAGTATGTAGACTTTACAAGCTGGCAACGACAAAAGTTCCAAGAGGAAGTCTTAAAATCACAAATTTCTTATTGGAAACAACAGCTAGAAGGAGCGCCACAACTCTTAGAGCTACCAACCGACAAACCACGACCTGCCCTCAGTAATTTCCAGGGTGCTACCCATTCATTTGAGTTATCCCATGAACTATATTGGGCTTTAAAGAAATTGAGCCAACAGCAAGGTAGTACCTTATTTATGACTTTATTGGCAGCTTTTAAAACGCTGCTATATCATTACACATCTAGTGAAGATATTATTATTGGTTCAACAATCGCTAACCGCGATCACACAGAATTAGAAGGGTTAATTGGCCTTTTTGCAAATACAATTGCCCTAAGAACTAATCTTACAGGTAATCCTACCTTCGAGGAGTTACTAAGCCGTGTGCGGAAAGTAGCGTTAGGTGCTTACGCCCATCAGGATTTACCATTTGAGTACTTAGTAGAAGAACTACAACCACAACGTAACTTAAGCTACACGCCATTATTTCAGGTGATGTTTGTACTTCAAAACACACCGACACCTGTTTTTGAGCTACCTGGTTTAACTTTAACTCCTTTGCAAATCGATAATGGTAGTGCCAAGTTTGATTTGACTCTAGAAATAACAGAAACACCAGAAAAGCTTTGTGCTAATCTGGAATTTAATACAGATTTATTTGAGTTACCAACTATCAAGCGGATGGCTGGACATTTCCAGCAAGTTCTGGAAGCAATTGTTGCAAATCCGCAGCAGCGTTTGTCAGATGTACCACTACTGACAGCATATGAGCAACATCAATTGTTACGGGAGTGGAATAATACAGCAACTGATTATCCCTGTGATAAATGTATTCATGAATTATTTGAAGCGCAGGTAGAGAAAACACCTGATGCAGTAGCAGTCGTATTTGAAAACCAACAGCTAACTTATCAGCAACTAAACACCAAAGCAAATCAATTAGCACATTACTTGCAAAAACTGGGAGTAAAACCAGAAGTTTTGGTAGGGATTTGTGTAGAGCGATCGCTCTCTATGCTCATCGGACTATTAGCCATCCTCAAAGCTGGTGGTGCATATATACCCCTCGACCCTAGTTACCCGATTGAACGAATCGCTTTTATCCTAGAAGACACTCAAGCGCCAGTATTGCTAACTCAATCTTCGCTAGTTGGGGTGATAGCGCAACATCAAACTCAGGTGGTATGTTTAGATACAGACTGGCATTTGCTCGCTCAACAAAGCCAAAAAAATCCATTTTCCCAACTCACAACTGACAACTTAGCTTATACCATCTATACCTCTGGTTCTACAGGTAAGCCCAAAGGTGTGCAAATTCCCCACATTGCTTTGAGCAACTTTTTGCACTCGATGAAACAAGCACCAGGCTTAACATGCGAAGACATTTTGCTCGCAGTCACGACTTACTCATTTGATATTGCAGCATTAGAACTTTTCCTACCAATCATTGTCGGCGCTCGTTTAGTAATAGCCAGTCGGGAAATAGTTGCCGATGCAACTGAGTTATCAGCAAAACTGCTAGAAGAAAAAGCTACAGTCATGCAAGCCACACCAGCGACATGGCAGTTACTTTTGGCAGCAGGTTGGAGTGGTAATCATCAATTAAAAATTCTCTGTGGTGGCGAAGCTTTAGGAGCAAACCTAGCAAAGCAATTACTTGGCTTATGTGATTGTTTATGGAATATGTACGGGCCGACGGAAACCACTATTTGGTCAGCCGCTAGCCAAGTAGAAACTGTGGACAACACCGTAGTAATTAGTTCGGCCATTGCCAACACGCAGCTTTATATCCTTGATAAATATCACCAGTTGGTTCCTGTGGGTGTAATAGGGGAATTGTGTATTGGTGGTGTGGGACTAGCCAGAGGCTATTTTCAACGTCCGGATTTGACAGCAGAAAAATTTATACCCGATCCTTTTAGTGATAAACCAGCACGCCTTTACAAAACAGGA
>NZ_AJLJ01000239.1 GCF_000317245.1 Fischerella muscicola SAG 1427-1 = PCC 73103 | reverse complement strand
TTCAAGTTCATAGCAATTTACGGAAAGTTCTGAAACGAGATTTTTCTCTTCTAGACTTATTTAGGTATCCAACCATAAAATCTTTAGCGAATTATTTTAATCAGGTTGAAAATCAACAAGCATCTCATGATATTATGGCTGATATGACTGAAAAAATAGCAGATGGAAAAGCTCAACAAAAAAAGCGTCTGCAAAAACTCAAATCTATTCAAAATATTTAGAATTCATTGAAATCAACTCGTGTTTTAGCATCTGCTGTTTCTCCTGATTGGTAGATGCAAAATTAATCAGAAACTGACTGAAAAAGTAAATGTATTTGAAAATATTCAAGTAATTGAAAAAATGAGTATTCCAACAGCATCAACTTCTACTAACGGATCAGAAATAGCAATTATTGGATTGGCAGGAAAATTTCCTGGAGCTAATAATATTGATGAATTTTGGAATAATCTTCAAAACGGTATAGAAGCAATTTCTTTTTTCAGTGACGAAGAACTGTTGGCAGCAGGAATAGAAGAAGAACTTCTCAGTTCCCCAAACTATGTTAAGGCGAATGCTGTAGTAGAAGATGCTGAATTATTTGATGCTGCTTTTTTTGGGTATAATCCCAGAGAAGCAGAAATCACTGATCCACAGCACCGCATTTTTTTGGAGTGTGCATGGGAAGCATTAGAGAATGCGGGATATAAATCTGGAACCGAAAAATATCCAATAGGTGTTTTTGCAGGAACTGGTTTAAATGACTATATACTTAATGTTTATTCAAATCTAAAGGCTATATCAGTAGATGGACAACAACTAACGATCGCTTGTGATAAAGATTTTCTTTCTACACGTATTTCTTATAAGCTTAATCTAACTGGGCCTAGTTATACAGTTCAAACAGCTTGTTCAACATCCTTAGTTGCTGTTCACTTAGCTTGTCAAAGCTTACTTAATGGTGAATGTGATATTGCTCTAGCTGGTGGCGTTGCCATCAACGCAAAAAGAAAAGCTGGGTATTTATATACAGAAGGAGGGATACTGTCTGCTGATGGACATTGTCGTGCTTTTGATGCCAATGCTCAGGGTGCTGTGGGAGGCGAGGGTGCAGGCATTGTAGTATTAAAGCGATTGGAAGATGCCTTGAGCGATCGCGATACAATTCATGCTGTGATCAAAGGTTCAGCTATCAATAATGATGGATCACTCAAAGTTAGCTATACAGCACCCCGCATCGATACCCAAGCAAAGGCAATTAGAACAGCCCAATTAGTAGCCGAGGTTGAACCTGAGACTATTACTTATGTTGAGACTCACGGAACTGGAACAGCTTTAGGAGACCCAATTGAAATTGCCGCCCTGACGCAAGCTTTTCGTTTAAGTACTCAAAAAAAAGGCTTTTGTGCCATTGGTTCGGTTAAAACCAACATTGGACATTTAGACACAGCAGCTGGTGTGGCCGGATTAATCAAAACCGTCCTAGCCCTGAAGTACAAACAAATTCCTCCCAGCTTACACTTTACTTCGCCTAATCCGGAAATTGACTTTGCCAATAGTCCTTTTTACGTCAATACCCAGCTTACCGAATGGCAAACTAATGGCATTCCCCGACGTGCAGGAGTTAGTTCCTTTGGATTAGGGGGAACTAATGCCCATGTTGTTCTCGAAGAGGCTCCGGTTGTCGAGACTTCTGGTTCTTCTCGTCCTTGGCAACTATTAATGCTATCCGCCAAAACCAGTTCAGCACTGGAAACAGCCACAACAAGTTTAGCTAACTACTTCCAAGAACATCCCGATTTAAACCTTGCTGATGCGGCTTATACATTGCAGATTGGGCGCACAGCTTTCGGTTATCGGCGCACGGTTGTCTGCCGGGATGTTCAAGATGCTGTTAATGCACTTCAAGATTCCAGGCGATTTATCACCAGTAATCAAAAAACTCAGCAACATCCTGTTGCCTTTATGTTCTCTGGCTTGGGAACTCACTATATTGATATGGCTCTTGAACTTTACCAAACTGAGCCAACATTTCGCGCCTGTGTTGACCAATGCTGTGAAATTCTCAAACCTCTGCTTGAGCTGGATTTGCGAGATATCTTGTATCCCCAGAGAAATGCCCAGAATGGCAGTAAGCAAAAGCAAAACACCTCCTCAAGCGGGTTGGATTTGCGAAAAATGTTAGGTCGTGGGCAAGAACCAGCAGATGTCGCTACTCAAAAATTAAATCAAACCCTTCTTACCCAACCAGCTATATTTGTCATTGAATATGCTTTAGCCCAGTTGTGGATATCGTGGGGAATTCGTCCTGCGGCAATGATTGGTTATAGCATTGGGGAATATGTAGCAGCTACGCTAGCCGAGGTTTTGTCTCTAGAAGATGCTTTAACCTTAGTAGCTAGAAGAGCGCAGATGATTGAAGAGTTGCCAGAAGGGGCGATGCTGGCAGTGCCGCTTTCCGAAGAAGAGATACAGCCCCTTTTGAATGAAAAAATTTCCATGTCTGCAATCAACGGATCATCGTTGTGTGTGGTTGCAGGTACTAAGGATGCGGTGGACGAATGGGAACGACAATTAGGCGAACAAAATTTAATTGGTAAGCGTTTGCAGACATCTCACGCTTTTCATTCTGTGATGATGGAAGCGATCGCGCCTGCTTTTAGCGATTTAGTCAAAACATTTAGCCTTAAACCCCCAAAAATACCTTATATTTCTAACGTTACTGGTACTTGGATTACAGCAGAACAAGCAACAGACCCCAGTTATTGGGTGAAGCACTTGTGTCAAGCAGTACGCTTTGCTGAGGGAGTACAACAGTTGTGGCGAAAAGACAATCCAATTTTATTAGAAGTTGGCCCTGGTCAAGGATTAATTAGTTTTGCATCCCAATGCCTAGAAAGTGAGGATAGAGCTAAATTGATCATGCTTCCCACCCTACGGCATTCCTACGAGCAGCAGTCAGATATAGCATTTTTAATCAATACATTGGGTCGTCTATGGTTGACTGGGGTAGAAGTAGATTGGTCTGGCTTTTATGCCAATGAACAACGCGCTCGTATTCCTTTACCGACTTACCCATTTGAACGTCAGCGTTACTGGATTGATGTCAATCCTGAAGCCAGCTTCGCTACACAAGCGCAGCAAGCATTACACAAAAAACCGAATATTGCCGACTGGTTTTATATCCCTTCCTGGAAGCGTTCTCCCCACTTACCATCCAAGTCATCACAAAAACTATGTTGCTTAGTCTTTGTTGATACTCTTGGAGTTGGTTCACAAGTTGCACAGCATTTGAAATCACAGGGTCATAATGTCATAACTGTAACCATTGGAGAGCGTTTTGCTAAGTTAGGTGAAGGGGCTTACGCAATTAATCCTCAGACCAGTAGTGATTATGATACATTGCTGCAAGAACTTAGCACATTAGATTTAAACGCAAATGCGATCGCGAAGCGCACCGGATGGCATTTCGCTCATTTTTGGAGCGTTACGGCAAATGATACTTTATCTTCCCATGAACAGTTAGAACAAGTACAATCACCACATCAGGTTTTTGAAGATACCCAAAATTTGGGTTTCTGGAGTTTGCTATTTCTAGCACAAGCTTTGGGAAGATGGAATATTTCCGATGCTTTGAAGTTAACCGTCGTAACAAGTAATGTATATGATGTGACTGGTGAGGATAGATTATGCCCTGAAAAATCTATATTACTAGGAGCATCTAAGGTAATTCCTATTGAATACGCCAAGATACATTGCTCTACGATTGACATAGTAATTCCTGCTAGCAAAAATCCGCCAACATCAAAACTCCTAGATTTTCTTGTCACAGAAATTACTTCCTCAACAATCGATGACACAATAGCCTATCGGGGTTATCATCGCTGGGTGCAAACTTTTGAACCTGTGCGGCTAGATCGAGACATTGCAAGTAAATCTAAGGTAAGAGAAGGAGGAGTTTACTTAATTACCGGGGGGCTTGGTGGTATTGGTTTAGTATTAGCAGAAAATTTAGCTCAGACAGCAGATACTAAATTAATTCTTGTTGGAAGAAAAGGACTACCTAAACGCTCACAATGGCAAGAATGGTTAGCAACTCATGACAACCAAGATAGTGTTAGCCGTAAAATTGAAAAAGTGTTAGCACTTGAGAAATTAGGAGCCACTGTTCAAGTTCATAGTGCCGATGTAGCTAATCTTGAGGAAATGCAAGCGTTAGTTACTCAAGTGTGCAAACAATTTGGTCGTATCAATGGTGTAATTCATGCAGCAGGTATTTCTCCAGGTGGCATAATTCAACTCAAGACAAAGGAAATGGTAAATAGCGTACTCGCAGCAAAAGTCAGAGGCACACTAGTACTAGAACAAGTTTTGAAAAATTCCAATTTGGATTTCTTTGTGCTTTGTTCATCTCAAACTTCTGTTCTGGGACACTTTGGACAACTAGATTACTGTGCTGCAAATGCTTTTCTTGACGTCTATGCTCACTATTGCGCTTGTAAATCAGGTCTACCGACAGTATCAATTAGCTGGGGGCCTTGGCAAGTAGGAATGGAAGTCGAGACTGTAGTACGAGATGAAATTAAGCAGACACGCGAAGAAACTAACTTAAAATTAGGAATTAAGCCTGAAGAAGGTATTGATGCTTTTAATCGTGCTTTAGAAAGTAACTTTCCCCATATCGTTGTCTCAACCCAAGATTTTCTAGCTTTAATTGAACAAAGTAAATCCTTCCAAGTGGAAGAACAATTATCAATATTAGAAGATAAATTTATTGCAGCAAATATTACTTTACTGAATCATCCCCGTCCGAATTTGGAGAATGATTACGTAGCTCCTCGTAATGAAATTGAAGAAAATTTAACTAAAATTTGGCAGCAACGGCTTGGAATAGACAAAGTAGGAATTAATGATAACTTTTTTGAATTAGGCGGTGATTCGGTTCTTGCAATTCAAGTTATTTCCAAAGCCAACCAATTAGGTTTAAAGTTAACCGCTCAACAAATGTTTCAGCATCAGACTATTGCTGAATTAGCAACAGCAGCATCTATGCAAGAAACAAAACTAACTGAACGTTCTTTACAAGCAGGAGAAGTATACCTCACACCCATCCAGCATCGGTTCTTCGCTCAAAATGATCCAGATGCAATAAATTCCTTTAGTCAATCTTTACTGTTGGAGGTAAAACAAGTCTGCGATCGCCAGCTATTAGAACAAGCTGTAAAATATGTAATTCAATACCACGATGTATTTCGTCTACGCTTTATTCAAAAAGAATCTGGCTGGCAGCAAATTGAAGCTAATATCAATGATGTAGATGTCATAGAATATGATTATGTTGATTTGACTTCAGTTGCAGAAACTGAGCATGAACATGCTTTGAAATCTAAGATTCAAGAAATACAAAGTAGCTTCAATCTAAGTGGAGGTTCCCTTATCAAAGCTGCTTTGATTGAATTGCGATCGCACAAAAATAGCTACCTAGCAATTGCAATCCACCCTCTTTTAGTAGATACAATTTCTTGGCAAATTTTACTAGAAGATTTACAAACAGCTTATCAGCAACTTAGCCAATCAAAAGCGATATATCTGCCTGATAAAACTACTTCATTCAAACAATGGACACAACGTATCCAAGATTATGCTGAGACTCCAGAAGTTGTGCGACAGCGAAAATACTGGTTAACAAAAGCCCAAAAACCTTTCCAGCTTCTGCCTGTGGACTATACTGATAAGGAAAATACAGGGGCAAATGTTGATATCGTATCAATTTCTCTAGATAAAACCCAAACACAAGCCTTATTAAACAATGTCAATAAGGCTTATAATACCCAAATAAACGATATTATCCTCACAGCATTAGTGCAAGCATTTGCAAAGTGGACGGGACAATTACAACTGTGGGTAGATATTGAAGACTATAGCCGAGAGAAAATTTTCAAAAATTTAACTGATGTTTCCCTGACTCGTACAGTTGGTTTATTTACAACTTGCTTTCCTGCAAATTTGGATATCACAGAAGCTTCCGATAAAGGAAGCGCATTGGTAGCAATCAAAGATTATTTGCGTAGTATTCCTAATCGAGGTGCTGGCTATGATTTGCTTCGCTATATAAGCAGTAATGAAGAAATACAATCGGAGCTAAAATCATTTCCCCAACCTCAAGTAAGTTTTAAATACTTGGGTAATTTTGACCAAATTATTTCCCAGATATCTTTATTTAATTTAACCCAGCAGTTCCTTGAACTGAATCAAGGCTCAAGTGCCAATCGGTTTTACTTATTGGAAATCAATGCAGTTATTGTTCAAGAACAGTTGCAATTAAATTGGATTTACAGTACAGAAGTTTATCACCGAGAAACAATTGAAACATTAGCTTCAAATTATATTGAAGCTCTGCAAAATCTTATTGTTCATTGTCAGTCTATTGATAAGCAAAGGTTTACTACTTCTGACTTTCCAAGGGCAAAATTGAGTCAAAACAACTTAGATAAACTTCTAGCAAAAATCAACCAAGCGAATGAAGGATAAACTCAATGAAAGCAGAAAATATAGAGGATATATATGAGCTTACACCTGTACAAAAAGGTATGCTCTTCCACTCTCTATACGAAAGAGAATCATCATTATATTTTTTTCACGTTCCTATGGGTTTACATGGTAATTTAAATGTCAAAGCTTTTGAGGAAGCATGGCAAAGAATTGTAGATAGACACGCGATTTGGCGTACAGGGTTTTACTGGGAAGACATTGATAATCCTTTGCAAGTCGTCTATAAAAATGTGAAAATTTCCTTAAAGCAGTATGATTGGCGCGGGATTGAACAAGCAGAACAGGAAGAGCGATTACAATCATTTATGGAGAGCGATCGCAAATTTTATTTTGACTTTTCGCAGCCATGTTTAGCCCGTCTCACTTTAATCCGTCTTGCTGATGACTATTATGAGTTTATATGGAGTTTTCACCATATAATTACAGATGGATGGTCTTCGGCGATCATTTTAGATGAGTTATTACAAACTTACGAAGCCCTATGTGAAGGAAAGGAAATAAGATTTTCACCGAATCGTCCTTTTCGCGATTATATTGACTGGCTACAGGAGCAGGACATAGAAAAAACTGAAATTTTTTGGAGAGAACAATTAGCGGGTATTAAAGCACCAACACCTCTAATTCATATAGAGAATAAGCAGTTAACATTGACAGAAGAAAGGTACGATCAAGAAAAGTTTAAGCTATCAAAAGAAAGAACGAAAGCACTTTTAAGTTTTATTGCAAAAAATCGCCTAACTCTAGCTGCATTAATTAATGGTATTTGGTCTATTCTCATTAGTCGTTACACTTGTCGTAGTAACATAGTCTACGGCTGTACAGTTACAGGAAGACCAGTAGATTTAGCCGAAGTAGAATCAATGGTGGGTGTATTTATAAACACCTTACCTATGAATTTAAAAATAAATACAGAACAAGATTTATTGTCATGGCTTCAAGCTATTCAAAGTAAGTTAGTCGAATTACGTCATCATGAATATACTTCACTTACACAAATTCAAGGATGGAGCGAAGTACCTAGAAATTTACCTTTATTTGAAAGTTTTATTGTAGTTGAGAACGTTCCAACTGGTAAATCTGTACTAGGCTGGGAAGGAAATTTAGAAATCATTACAGATAAAGGTGAGTATTTCAGAACTAATTATCCTTTAAATTTAGTTATATATCCATCATCAGAAATGATAGTGGCAATTTCATATGATTGTCGAAGATTTGATCTTGCCACTATTTCTGGAATTCTTGTAGATTTTCAAATAGTTTTAGAATGTATATTGTCTAATCCTTTTGTCAAAATTAAGGATTTATCATTTTTAACTGCAAGGCAACAAGAAATCTCAAAATACTTAGAAAAAGAAGTTGCATTAATTTAATTATTAATTAGTTTTGATTTATGAATGAGGATATGACAAACAATCCTAATTGATGTAATCGCATATTTAACTTAGAAAATTAAATATTGTTAATCTCAACTATTAAATAGGGTTCAAGTATGATAACTGTATCTGAGATAGAAAGAAGATACAAACTTTCCAGTGATGAATTTACTAAAAATTATGTTAACCAAGGAAAGCCTGTCATAATTTCTGGGGTTATTCCTAAGTGGAATGGCTTTAGTCAATGGTCTTTAAAATATTTCAAAGAATTATCACCATCTTTGAATATTTACGCTAAAAGATTTAGCGATAAAGGAATTAAAATATGTAGTTTGACAATGGAAAAATATATAGGATTAATAGAAGCCTATGAAGCTGATCCTCTAAATAATCTTTCACCACCATATTGTCACGACCTACCTTTATTTAGTTTAATTCCTTCACTAATAGAAGACGCTCAACCATTCCCTTTAGATTATTTACCAGAATGGTACTGGTATAAGTGGTGGCGTTATTGTCAGTTTTTCTTGGGGTGTTCTAATAGTGTTACTCCACTACATTTTGATTGTCTCTTGACTAATAATATTTTTTTTCAAATTGTTGGGCGTAAACAATTTACGATATTACTACCTGAAGATGCAAAATATTGTTATCGCAAAGGCTGGCGATGGTTTCTTGTCAATCCAGAAAATCCAGACTTCAATAAATATCCTGAATATAAAAATGCCAGACCAATTAAATTTATCGTCAATCCTGGTGATATTTTATATATGCCGCCTGGGACATTACATCATGTTAGAAGCTTAGAGATGTCGATTTCTTTTAATATTGATTGGCATACAAAAAAAAGTTCTTTGAACGCCTTAACAGCAAGTGTTAAAGGTATGCCCATCCAAAACTCTTACTATAATTTTTTACTTGCTATAGGATTAGTATTTAAAATTCCATCTCAAGTAATATTCAAATTTTATAAATCTTATTTGAATTATATCTCTTGATGGCAAAAATCAGTTTTTATATAAAAAAATAAATGTATTCAGAGAGAATAAGCGTCGTAAACAGAGAAAATTTTTATGAATGTTTTTGAAAAGCACGAATCAAATGTTAGAAGCTATTGCCGTAGTTTTCCAGATATATTTCATCGAGCTAAGGGTTCGATAGTTTATGCTGAATCAGGTCGAGAATATATAGATTTTTTCGCTGGTGCAGGCGCATTAAATTATGGGCATAATCATGACTACATAAAACAAAAAGTTATTTCCTATTTAGATGCTGATGGCATAGCCCACGGCTTAGATATGTATACTTCTGCTAAGGAGAAGTTTTTAGCTAAGTTTAATGAAGTTATACTAAATACAAAACGCTTAGATTATCGTATCCAATTCTGCGGGCCAACTGGAACAAATGCCGTTGAAGCAGCTTTAAAATTAGCTAGAAAAGTCAAAAAAAGACCTGGGATATTCTCCTTCATGGGTGCCTATCATGGGATGACTTTAGGTAGCTTGTCGATTACTTCTAATACTGCAATTCGAGCAGGAGCAAATGGGACATTAAGTAATGTCACATTTATGCCTTATCCCTATGGGTTTATGGAGACTTTTGACACTATAAAATATATAGAGTCAATTTTAAATGATGTTAGTTCAGGAATTGATAAACCAGCTGCAATAATTTTTGAAACAGTCCAAGCTGAAGGTGGGGTTGTTGTTGCTCCTGTTGAGTGGATGCAAAGATTAAGAAAGTTGTGTGATGAGCATGATATTTTATTAATCTGTGATGATATTCAAGTAGGTTGCGGTCGAACAGGCTCTTTCTTTTCTTTTGAAAGAGCACGTATTGTTCCCGATATAGTTATACTTTCTAAATCGATTAGTGGATATGGATTTCCTATGTCTTTATTGTTAATTAAGCCAGAATTAGACATTTGGGAACCAGGTGAACATAATGGTACATTTAGAGGTAATCAATTGGCATTTGTCGGGGCTACTGCTGCTTTAGAGTATAGAGAAAATAGCTGTCTTGAACAGGATGTTAAGACAAAAGAATTTTTCTTGAATAATTTTCTGTCCCAACAAATATCACCAATCAACGAAAATATAGCTATACGAGGAATAGGAATGATTTGGGGTATAGATTTGGCTAATTTTGGTGGTAGTAATTTGGCAAAACAAATCACAATGTCTTGTTTTGAGAAAGGTTTGATAGTGGAAAGAGTAGGAAGAAATGATACTGTTATTAAATTATTACCTCCTCTAACGATTGATATGCCTACTTTACAAGAAGGTTGTTCAATCATAGAAACAGCTTTTCATGAATGTTTGGGAATTAACTAGATTAAATCACAACAAAGTGTGAGTTTGATTTTAATATTTATTACCCATTCACTTCTAGTTAATAACTTATTATGACGATAATTAATTTAATTATTCTGCTAGTATAACTAGTTTCAATCAGCTAAAAATGATGACTACAATATTAGATCCCCAAGAGCTATTTTCTCAAAAAATATACTGGTTAAATCAACTTTATAGAGAATTACCAGAAACCAATCTCATACAGGATTATGTTAGACCCTCTCAGTATACTGAAAAAAATAGAAGTCATTATTTTGAGCTACCCGATTACTTATCTCATAAAATTATCAAGTTAGCTAAAGGGTCTGATTTTTTATTGTACTTAATACTTTTATCAGCATTCAAGATATTGCTACAACGGTACATTAGAAATAATGACCTGATTGTTGGAATACCAGTATACAAGAAAATAAATGGTGTCAACTTAGATGATTTGAATGATAATAAACTGATTCCCTTACGAACTCAGTTACATAATGAGATGACATTTAGAAATGTTCTCATGCAAGTCAAAGATAATTTAATTCAAGCATATAGCCATCAAAATTATTGTTTTGATGAATTAATTGAATTATTAAATTTACCTCAAGCAGAGAATCGATGTTCATTATTTGATATAGTTATATTATTAGAAAATATTCATAACAAAACTGATATTTTAAAATTGAATAATGATATTACAGTTTCTTTTTTTGCAGAAAATGATAAGATTTGCAGTTCGATATATTACAAAGAAGCAATTTTTAATAACAAAAATATTAAATTAATAGCTAATTACTACACAAACATCATAGAGAATATTATAAATAACATCGATATTCAGATATCAGATATTGATGTTTTGAATGATTACGATAAACATAAAATTATTCAAGAGTTTAACTGTAATATTAAAGAATATCCAGTTGATTTTACAATAAATCAGTTATTTGAGCAGCAGGCAGAGAAAACCCCTAATAATATAGCTGTAGTTCATGGACAAGCAAAACTAAATTATCAAGAATTAAATGAAAAAGCTAATCAATTAGCTTTAATGTTGCGTCAATTAGGACTTGGGAAAGGTGAGTTTGTAGGCATATTTAAAGACCGTGATATAAATTTTCTGATCGCTATTCTGGCTATCTATAAGGCTGGTGGTGCTTATGTACCGATTGACAGCACTTATCCATCAAATAGAATTGAATATATGCTGTCTAATAGCGAAGTTAAGTTTCTGTTAACTGATACTTTCTTATTAACTGGGTTGACAGAATTAATAGATAACTGCTCTCAATTAAAATCTATTATTTGTTTAGACGGAGTTATTTCTGAAAACATACAACTAACTCATAACCAGAAATTAACAATATGCGATCGCCTGAATTTTATTAACCTTCCCACAGACAACTTAGAGCCAATAAATGATGCTAGTGATCCAGCTTACATGCTTTATACCTCCGGTTCCACAGGACTACCCAAGGGAGCAATAGTTAGACATGATGGTGCAGTTAATCACATTTATGCCGAGTTCGACGAGTTGGAATTGACTGAGGAATTTTGTTTTCTCCAAAGCGCCCCTTCTTCAACTGATATTTCCGTTTGGCAGTTTTTGGCACCATTATTAATTGGCGGAAGGGCGGTAATAGTAGATATTGAAACTGTGGCAATTCCTGATAAGTTATTTAAAGTACTTAAATCAGAAAAAATCACAGTTGTCGAATTAGTACCAGCATTATTTGGGGGATTACTTGAACACACTTCGGGGCTATCAAATCACGAAAGAGAATTGCCTAATTTGAAATGGATGATGGTTGTTGGGGAACCAGCATCGGTTCATTGGGTAAATAGGTGGCTCCAGATATATCCAAAAATCAAAATTGTTAACGCCTATGGCCCGACCGAAGCTGCTGATGATATTACCCAGTTTATCGTTGACAAGCCTTTGCCAGAAAATCAGCGAACAATTCCCATTGGAAAACCGCTAGCGAATTTAAATATCTACATCCTGGATGAACAAATGAAATTATTACCCATTGGCGCTCCAGGAGAGATTTGTGTATCGGGAATCGGTGTAGGTGCTGGTTACTGGAAAAACGAAGAAAAAACTAAATTAAGCTTTGTCCCAAATTCATTTCCAGATCCAAGCAAGAAGTTACCAGAAAATCGTGCAGATTTAATTTATAAAACAGGAGATTTAGGCAGGTGGCTCAGTAATGGAAATATTGAATTTCTCGGACGTATCGACCATCAAGTAAAGATTCGCGGTTTCCGGGTTGAGCTTGGTGAAATAGAGACATTTCTGGGTCAGCACCCGAATGTTCGTGAAAATGTAGTTGTGGTTTATCAAGAGGAAGAGGAAGTAGATAGCACAGTATTAGTTGCTTACATAGTTGCGAAGACAGAGCCAGCTCCTAGTATTAGTGAATTACGTAACTTCTTGAGGGAAAAATTACCTGACCACATGGTTCCTTCTGCCTTTATGATGCTGGAAAATCTGCCGTTAGCACCAAGCGGAAAAATAGACCGTAAAGCTCTACCTAAACCAGACAATCTTCGCCCACAATTAGAAACAGCTTACGTATTACCGCGAAATGACATGGAGCTGGCAATTGCCGATATCTGGCAGAAAACCCTTAAAGTTGAAAAGGTCGGCATTGAAGATAACTTTTTCGATCTTGGTGGTCACTCTTTAAACGTGCTTCAAGTTTACAGTCAACTGCGAGAATTATTTAAAGCAGATTTAGCTATAACTGACCTGTTTAAATATCCAACTATCAGTTCCATATCCCGGTATTTAAATCAAGAAGAAGATGATGGATTTGCAAATCAAAGTGATGAATTGAATGAAGCATTAGAAGTTGGCAAAGCCAGATTAAAGCAACGCTTTTTACGAAATCAAAAACAGAATGTTTAAAAAATAGCCAACAAGCAATAGGTGAAATGAGTAATGGAAAACTCAGCATATTTAAGTAATACAACAGGTTTGGAAATAGCTATTATCGGAATGAGCGGCTGTTTTCCAGATGCTGAAAATATTGATGAATTCTGGCGAAATCTTCGAGATGGTGTGGAATCAATCCATCGATTCACCGACGAAGAATTACAAAAATTAGGTATAGATTCAGCCTTATTAAATGATCCAAATTATGTTAAAGCAGAAGGTGTAGTCAAAGATATCGACTTATTTGACGCTTCATTCTTTGACATCAGTCCTAGAGAAGCTGAAGTCATGGATCCTTCACTACGTTTTTTCTTGGAGCATTCATGGAAAGCACTTGAAAACGCTGGTTATAGTTCTGAAGTTTATAAAAAGCCTATTGGTGTCTATGCTGGTACCAGTTTTGGCAGTTATTTAATTAATATTTATTCAAATTACGATATTGTAACTTCTGTCGGTGATAAGCAGATAGAAAAAGGAACTTCTCCAGATTATGTTACTACGCTTACTTCTTATAAATTAAATTTGCAAGGGCCAAGTTATGCGGTTCAAACCACTTGTTCAAGCTCATTAATTGCTGTACATTTAGCCTGTCAAAGTTTGCTCAGTGGTGAGTGTAATATTGCTTTAGCAGGAGGAGTTTCAATATCTACAGCAGACGGTTATTTGTATCAAGAGGGAGGAATTGAATCTCTTGATGGACATTGCCGTGCTTTTGATGCAAAGGCTGGGGGAACCGTAAAAGGAAGGGGTTTAGGTCTTGTAGTTCTCAAACGTTTAGAAGAAGCGATCGCAGATGGAGATTGCATCCATGCAGTAATCAAAGGCTCTGCAATTAACAACGATGGATCAGATAAAGTTAGTTACACAGCGCCAAGTGTAAATGGTCAAGCAAAGGTAATTAGGGCGGCTCAAGTTATGGCGGAAGTCGAACCCGATACGATTAGCTACATTGAAGCACATGGAACGGGTACTAAATTAGGCGATCCGATTGAAATAGCTGCGTTAACCCAGGCTTTTCGTGCGAAAACTCAAAAAAAAGGCTTTTGTCGTATCGGTTCTGTTAAAACCAACATTGGACATTTAGATTCAACTGCTGGGGTTGCAGGCTTGATTAAAACCGTACTAGCCTTAAAACACAAACAAATTCCACCTAGTTTAAACTTTGAGGAACCATCACCCCAAATAGACTTTGCCAACAGTCCTTTCTATGTAAATAACAAATTATCTGAATGGCAAACTAACGGTACTCCTCGTCGTGCAGGTGTTAGTTCCTTTGGTTTTGGTGGAACAAATGCCCATGTCATTTTAGAAGAAGCTCCCATAGCTAAACCTTCTAGCCCTTCTCGATCTTGGCAATTATTAGTACTTTCAACCAAGACAAGTACAGCACTCTCAACTGCTACAGAAAATCTGGCTAATTACCTCCAGGAACATCCAAGTTTAAATCTTGCTGATGTTGCTTATACCTTGCAAGTGGGTCGCTGGAATTTGAATCATCGCCGCATGGTAGTTTGTCAAAATCAAGAAGACGCTATCAATGCATTAAAAGACTCTCAAAGAACTTTCACCCATTTCCAAGAACCTTGTAATCGTCCGATTGTATTTATGTTTTCCGGACAAGGTTCACAATATGTAAATATGGGTCGAGAATTATATGAAAGTGAAACCATATTTAGAGAGCAAGTTGATTACTGCTGCGAATTGCTCAAACCTCAGTTGCAATTAGACTTGCATACAGTTCTCTATCCCAGCGAAGAAAAAGCTCAAGCAGCAACACAAAAGTTGCAGCAAACAGCAATTACTCAACCAGCCCTGTTTGTGATTGAATATGCTTTAGCCAAGTTGTGGATGGCATGGGGTGTAAGCCCACAGATGATGATTGGTCATAGTATCGGGGAGTATGTAGCAGCGACTTTGGCTGGAGTTTTTTGTTTAGAAGATGCCTTAGCGATCGTAGCAACGCGAGGAAAACTGATGCAGCAGTGCAGTAGTGGTGCTATGCTCTCCATTGGGCTGAACGAAAAGGAAGTACAACAACTGCTAGACGAGGAAGTTTCTCTAGCTGCAAGTAACTCACCTTCTTCGTGTGTGGTATCGGGTTCCACACAAGCAATAGACCAATTCCAACAGAAGCTACAACAAACAGGTGTAAACTGTAGACGTTTGCACACGAACCATGCCTTTCATTCTCCAATGATGTCACCCATCATTGAGACCTTTGTGCAATTTCTAGAAAAGGTTAAACTAAATCCGCCAAAAATTCCTCTTATATCCAACCTTAGCGGTACTTGGATGACAACAGCCCAAGCAACAGACCCCAATTATTGGGCGCAACATCTTAGACAGCCTGTACGTTTTTGCCAAGGAATTACACAATTACTTAAAACACCGGAAACGTTATTCTTGGAAATCGGACCAGGACGAACCTTAAGCACTTTTGTGAAACAGCTTCAAAAAGAAGAATCCCCAGTGCTAACATCACTGCGCCACCCCCAAGAGCAAGAGTCTGATGTCGCATTTTTACTTAAGAGTTTAGGTAAGCTGTGGCTATTTGGTGTGAAAGTAGATTGGTCTGGTTTTTACATCCATGAGCGTCGTCATCGTATTCCTTTACCAACCTATCCTTTTGAACGCCAACGTTACTGGATTGAGGTCAACAAAAACGCGACTTTAGCAATGATGCAACAGCAATCAATGCACAAAAAGCCAGATATTGCTGATTGGTTTTATGTTCCTCGCTGGAAAGAATCTACGCCGCTTGAGCTGCTTAAAAAGGGAGAATTGCTAGAGCAAAAGTCTTGCTGGCTAGTTTTTGTAGATAGTTATCGAGTTGGAGGTGAAATTGCCGAGCAACTCAAACAAAAGGGACAGGATGTGGTGACAGTGGGCTTGGGAGAGCAATTTACCAGACTTGACGATCATACATACACAATTAATCCTCAACACAAAGATGACTATGATGCTTTATTCCAAGCATTGCAAGAGCAGGATTGGAAGCCACAAGAGATAGCGCACTTTTGGAGCATCACACCTGACGATACTTTAACTAGTCAAGAACTAGATGGACATATACACTTAAAGCGTCAGTTTTTTGAAGATTGTCAAAATCTCGGTTTGTACAGTCTTGTCTTCTTAGCACAGGCTTTGGGACAGCAAAATATCACTGAGCCGATTAAGTTGATGGTTGTCACCAGTAATATACATGATGTAACTGGTTCGGAGATTTTGTGTCCTGAGAAAGCAACGATATTAAGTCCTTGCAAAGTAATTCCCCAGGAATATCCTAATATTAGCTGCTGTTGCTTTGATATTGTGTTGGCAGATTCGCGACACAAGTCTTCGCAAAAGTATATTGATTACCTACTTGCTGAATTTACAGCACAAGCAACTGACAATGTCATTGCTTATCGCGGAAATCATCGCTGGGTTCAAACATACGAGCCTATTCGTTTAGATGCAAATATTACCGGTAAAACAAGGTTAAAAAAACAAGGAGTTTATCTAATCACTGGTGGACTCGGAGATGTTGGTTTAGTATTGGCAGAATACCTTGCAAGGACTGTCCAGGCGAAATTGGTTCTGCTGGGACGCAAGGGACTTCCTGAAAAAAGCCAGTGGCAAGAATGGTTAGAAACTCACGATGAAGAGGATAACATCAGCCGTAAGATTCGCAAAGTGCAAGAAATTGAGGCTTTGGGTGCTGAAGTTTTAGCGATCGCCGCCGATGTTGCCAATGAAGAACAAATGCAAAAAGCGATCGCAATAGTAACTAAGCGGTTTGGTACGATTAACGGCGTTATTTATGCAGCTGGTAATAGCGAAGCAGCGCATTGTGCTATTGAAGAAACTTCTCCAAACAAAGCTCAATTGCAATTTGATTCCAAAGTATTTGGCATATTTGTTTTGGAAAAAGTTTTACAGCAACAAGACCTGGATTTTTGTCAATTTACTTCATCTTTAGCATCTATTTTAGGAGGCTTAGGATTTATATCATATTCTGCCGCTAACATTTTTATGGATGCTTATGTTCACAAACATAACCAAACTAATTCTTGCTCTTGGAATAGCATAAACTGGGATGATTGGGAAATCAGAAACACAGATGCTGAAGCAGATTTTTCTCCATATTCCATCACATCCCTGGCTGGTGTAGAAGTATTTGAACGTCTGTTAAGGCTAAATAAAGTGAGTCAAGCGCTTGTTTCTACCAGAGATTTACAAGCAAGAATTCAGCAATGGATAAAACTTGAATTTTTACGAAATAAAGATTATTCAAATCAAGGAAATTCTTTATCTGTATACTCAAGAAATAACTTAAAAACTGACTATGTACCAGCTCGTAACCAAATAGAGGAAATTGTTGCTAAAACCTGGGAAAAAGCTTTGGGGATTGAAAAAATAGGTATTAATGATAACTTTTTTGATTTGGGAGGAAGTTCTTTAATCAGTATCCAGATTATCTCTCAATTACAAAAAGAATTAAATATCCATATCCCTGTAGTCAGCATTTATGAGAAGCCAACTATAAGTTCACTTGCGGAGCTTTTAAGTAGCAATGAACAAGATTCTAACCGAAAAGAAAATTCTCGTACTCAACCTAGATATGCTTCAATTAAGCGTCGTAAAGAAGTAAGACAAAATTATCGGAAAACAAGTCTAAAGTAGTGCAAATGCAATTAATCGCATTTGTATAAAATCAATAACTCTGGAGTATTCTCAAATGGCATTAAGTCAGCAAAGACAAGAAAGAAGTAAGCCAAATCGCTTGATTGAGACTGAGTTAACACACCAGTATCTAGTTGCTGATAAAGTCATGCAATTATTTCAATCATCTAGCGGGTCAGTATCTACAGAAGCAAAGATGAATTTGCTAACCGATAATTTGGTTGATGATTTCTTAAATTCAATTAACACTAATTCGGACATAAATTTTAATGCATTAGTAGAAAATTTTACTGATAGTCAAGTTCCTATTCATCCTGCTAATTTTGATAGTTACCTTGAATATTTAGCAAATAATGTTGTTAATCATTCGATAAATACATCTTCACCACGATTTATAGGTCACATGACCTCTGCTCTTCCCTGTTTTGTGCGATCGCTTGCAAAACTGATGACAGCAATGAATCAAAATGTTGTCAAAATCGAAACAGCCAAAGCCTTTAGCCCTTACGAGCGTCAGGCTTTGGCAATGATGCATAGATTGGTTTACAACTTTGATGATGAATTTTATACCGAGCATGTACAAAATAACCAAAGCACTTTAGGCATATTGGTTTCCGGGGGTACAGCAGCAAACATCATCGCATTATGGTGCGCTCGTAATAAATCTTTGGGTGCAAAAAACAATTTTGCAGGTGTAGAAAAAGCAGGTTTAGCAGCAGCTCTAGATTACTACGGTTATCAAGGAACAGTGGTAATTGGCTCTGAATTGATGCATTATTCTTTTGACAAAGCCGCAGATTTATTGGGCATAGGTACACATGGTTTGATCAAAATTCCTACTAATAGTAATAACCAAGTGGACTTATCAGCTTTACGTCAGGCTGTTGCAGATTGTCAATCTAAAAACTTGCATATTATTGCGATCGTGGGCGTTGCTGGTACTACTGATTCTGGTAACATTGATTCACTCTCAGATATTGCAGATATTACCGAAGCTGCAAATGTTCATTTTCATGTAGATGCAGCTTGGGGCGGGCCACTGATATTTTCCGAACAACATCGCCAAAAACTTGCAGGTATTGAACGTGCTGATTCAGTCACAATTGATGGACATAAACAGCTGTATTTACCTATGGGTATTGGCATGGTATTTATGCGCGAACCACAGCTAGCTTCAGCAATTGAAAAAAATGCTAGCTACACCATGCGTAAGGGTTCATTCGATTTGGGTAAACGCGCTCTAGAAGGTTCTCGACCTGGTATGGCATTATTTTTACATGCTGGGCTACATATTATCGGGCTTAAAGGTTATGAATTTTTGATTGATGCAGGAATCGAGAAGACACAATACATGGCTGCTCGGATCAATGCTATGCCTGAATTTGAGTTACTATCCCAACCGGATATCAATATCCTTCTTTACCGCTACATTCCAGAATCTTTCAGAGAACTTGCAACTAAAAAGCAATTAACAGAAAGTGATAATCAAGAAATTAATATATTTAATGAACGCCTGCAAAAAGTTCAACGTCAAGCTGGTCGTACTTTCATTTCACGGACAACAAAAACAATTACCTGTTTAGATAGAGAAATTTCAGTAACGGCGTTGCGTGCGGTGATTGCTAATCCGCTTACTACTGAAGATGATATTGATGCTGTTCTAAATGACCAAATTCAAATTGCTTTAGAGTTATTAAGTTCAGATAATTGAGAACTTACTAACTCACGCACTAGACGCATTAGACGCCCGGAGGGCGGCTTACCGTTCGCCGTCAGGCGTTCCGAAGGTAGGGTAGACGCGGAGAAGAAAAAATAAGTGTAGTTGAGTATTTATTCGATGAATTATTTTCAGG
Source organism: Fischerella muscicola SAG 1427-1 = PCC 73103 (assembly GCF_000317245.1). Classification (GTDB taxonomy): domain Bacteria; phylum Cyanobacteriota; class Cyanobacteriia; order Cyanobacteriales; family Nostocaceae; genus Pelatocladus; species Pelatocladus muscicola_A. Next base: position 16,315 of record NZ_AJLJ01000239.1, on the reverse strand, counting down.
AATTTGATAATTTTGATGATAGTGATGAAATAGCCATTATTGGCATAACTGGTCGTTTTCCAGGGGCAAAAAATGTTGATGAATTTTGGGAAAAGTTGCGAGATGGAGTAGAGCTAATTTCTCATTTTACAGATGAAGAATTGTTAGCTGCGGGTGTAGATCCGACATTATTAAATGATCCAAATTATGTGAAAGCAGGTAGCATACTAGAAGGTATTGATTTATTTGATGCTGCCTTTTTTGGATTTACTCCCAGAGAAGCTGAAATAACAGATCCACAGCATCGTCTTTTTTTAGAGTCTGCTTGGGAAGCGTTAGAGAATGCAGGTTATAATTCCGAATCTTATAACGGTAAAATAGGGCTTTATGCTGGTGTCACTACCAGTAATTATTTCTTTACAAACTTATATTCAAACCAAGACTTAATCCAATCGGTAGGCCCTTTAAATATTTCTATTGGTAATGAAAAAGACAACTTAACTACGCAAACTTCTTACAAGTTAAATCTTACTGGCCCAAGTGTAAATGTTCAAAACAATTGTTCTACATCGTTAGTAGCAGTACATTTAGCCTGTCAAAGTTTGCTAAATGGAGAAAGTGATATAGCTTTAGCAGGTGGTGTTTCCATCGTATCAGTGTCACAAAAACGTGGTTACTACTATCATGAAGGAGGTATTTCTTCCCCTGATGGACACTGTCGAACTTTTGATGCTAAGGCTAAAGGAACAGTGTTTGGTGATGGTTTAGGAATTGTCGTTTTAAAAAGATTGGCTGATGCTCTTGCTGATGGAGATTTTATTCATGCTGTCATTAAAGGTTCGGCTATCAATAACGACGGCTCTTTAAAGGTTGGTTATACAGCGCCTAGTGTGAATGGTCAAAGAGAAGTAATTTCCGAAGCACTTGCCTTAGCTGGTGTCGAACCCGATACTATTTCTTATGTTGAAGCTCATGGTACTGCAACTCCTTTGGGAGATCCCATTGAAATCAAAGCTCTCACACAAGCTTTTCGTGCTAATACAAATAAAAAAGGCTTCTGCGCGATTGGTTCAGTCAAAACCAATATTGGACATCTGGACACAGCAGCAGGTGTAACAAGCTTAATTAAAACAGTCCTAGCATTAAAACATAAACAAATACCTCCCAGCTTACACTTTGAAAAACCCAACCCGGAAATAGATTTTGCCAATAGCCCCTTCTATGTCAACACTAAATTATCAGAGTGGAAAACCAACGGTACACACCGTAGAGCAGGTGTAAGTTCTTTTGGTATCGGCGGGACTAATGCTCATCTTGTTTTGGAAGAAGCTCCAGTAATGGAAGCTTTCAGTCCCTCCCGTCCTTGGCAATTATTACTGCTATCAGCTAAAACCAGCACAGCTTTAGACACTGCAACAGTCCAACTGTGTGCTTATTTAGAGCAAAATCCTGATATTCCCCTAGCAGATGTCGCTCATACCCTACAAGTTGGTCGTCGAACTTTTGACTATCGCCGCATGGTGATTTGCCAGAACGTGGACGACGCGGTGAAATCGCTTAATAGCAAAGCTCCACAACGTATTTTTAGTTATCAGCGACGCCCAGGACATTATCCAGTCATCTTCATGTTTTCAGGACAAGGGTCACAATATGCAAACATGGGTAGAGAACTGTATGAAGTCGAAGCAACGTTTAAAAAACACGTAGATACTTGCGCCCAGATTTTGCAACCCTACCTCGGTCTTGATATCCGTTCCCTACTTTACCCCAAGGAAAAAGAGACTGAAACTGCTACTTTGCAACTACAACAAACAGCTTTTACCCAAAGCGCGTTGTTTGTTACAGAATACGCCCTGGCTCAGTTATTGATGGAATGGGGAGTGCGCCCACAAGCAATGATTGGTCATAGCATTGGGGAATATGTCGCCGCAACTATCGCAGGTGTATTTTCTCTTGAAGATGCCTTAAAAATTGTGGCAATAAGAGGAAAGTTGATGCAACAGTTACCTTCTGGGAGTATGTTGGCAATTAGGCTACCAGAAAAAGATGTGCAGTTGCTACTAGATGCACAGATACAAATTGCAGTTATTAACAGTCCATCTGACTGTGTAGTTTCTGGAACAAGTAAGGCGATCGCAGCCCTAGAAAAGCAATTATCCTCTCAAGAAGTTGAATGTCGGCTGTTGCATACATCTCATGCATTCCATTCCCAAATGATGGAACCTATCTTGTCAGAATTTAGTGAGGCTGTAAAAACAGTGAAACTGAATCCACCACAGATAGATTTCATTTCCAATGTTACTGGTAGTTGGATTACTCAAGAACAAGCGACAAGTCCAGATTATTGGTGTCAGCATCTACGACAAACGGTGAGATTTTCAGATGGGATATCGCAATTAATACAGCAGTTTGAAGGTGTTTTTCTGGAAGTGGGGCCGGGGCGAACTTTAGGCACGTTAACAACACAGCATTTGAAGAAAGATGCCAAACAACAGGTATTAACCTGCTTACGGCATGTTAAAGAGCAACAATCGGATGTTTGTTTTTTATTGCAAACATTAGGTAGATTGTGGCTATCTGGTGTGGAAATAGATTGGTCGGGCTTTTATGCTCATGAGCGGCGTCATCGTCTGCCTTTACCTACTTATCCTTTTGAACGGCAACGTTACTGGATTGATGCGAAATCGCGATCGCATTCTGTAAACATTAAACCGACGACATTAGATCAAAAGCAAGATATTGCCGACTGGTTTTATGTTCCTTCATGGAAGCGTTCTTTACTGACTTATACATCATCCGAAGAAATAAAACGTACACATCAAGAAAAATGGCTATTTTTTGTAGATGATTTAGGAGTAGGCGAACAACTAATTAATAAATTAAAAAATCAAGTTAAAAGTATAATTGTTGTTAAGCAAGGAGATAAATTTAGCAAACTAAGTGAGGGAATCTATACAATTGCTCCATGCATCAATGAAGATTATGAAAAATTATTACAAGAACTTATATTTTTAGACCAAAACCCCGACAAAATTGTTTATCTATGGAGTTTAAATGTTCTTGATCGCCGTCCATCAGTAAAATATTTAGAATTTAAAAGTTTATTATTTTTAATCCAGAATTTTAGTAAGTTAAAAATTAGCAATCATCTACAACTTAGGGTGATATCAAACAACGTTCAAGAAGTTAACGGAAACGAAGAATTACATCCAGAAAAAGCTACAATATTAAGTTTATGTAATGTAATTCCTCAAGAGTATCCTAATATTACTTGTCAGTGCATTGATATTGCTTTAACTAACAATAGAAACTTAGAAGCAAAACAAGAAAATTGTGAAAATAATATTATTGAAAAACTTCTAAATGAATTAATTTTTGTATCTAAAGATACAATAGTTGCTTATCGCGATCGCTACCGTTGGGTACAAACATATGAGCCAGTTCATACAGAGTCAATAGTTGAGGAAAAAATACCTTTAACAAAACAAGGTGTGTACTTTTTCCCCTGTGGCTTAGAAGCTATTGAGGTTGTGCTTGCGGAATATTTAACAAGAACTTTTCAAGCAAAACTTATATTTATTGAAGATGTTAATTTCCCAAAGCGAGATCATTTCTCACAATGGCTTGAAACTCATCCCCAAGATGATGAAGTGAGTCTCAAAATCCAGCAATTTTTAGTATTAGAGAAATTAGGTGCAGAAGTTTTATTATTACGTGCCGATACTACTAATTATGAACAAATGTATCAAGCTCTTGCATCTACAAATATTGAACAAATTAACGGTGTAATTTATTCAACCGCTATCAAGCGTGATAATTTATTTGCTTCTATTCCCGAAATTTCTGAATTAGAATTTGAAAATATATTAGAATCACAAAGCAGTAAGATTATAGTAATAGAAAAAGTCTTACAGGATTTTAATATAGATTTTTGTATCATTTTTTCTTCTTTGTCTTCCATTTTAGGAGGATTTGGTTTAGGCTTATATTCAGCAGCTAACCAATTTATCGATACTTTTAGTAATCGGCATAATCAAAATACTTATTTGCCGTGGTATGTTATAAATTGGGATAAATTTCAACCAAGTACAAGTCAGGAAAAAACAACAAGCGATCAAGTCTCTGGAACAGAATTAGCTATTAATCCAACAGAAATAGTAGAAGTATTTAAACGAGTTTTTTCTCTAAGGGAAGTAGCTCAAATTGTTCTTTCGACAGTAGATATTAATGCTAGGAAAAAGCATACAATTAGCCTAGACTCTCTGGCAAATTCAAAATTTAATAATCAAGTAGAATCATCCTCACGCTACTCCAGACCTAATCTTAGTAATTCTTATCTTGCTCCGACAAATCAATTGGAAAAACAAATTACGGAAATCTGGCAAGAGGTACTAGGAATTGCAGAAGTTGGTATTTACGACAACTTCTATGATTTGGGAGGAGATTCTCTGGTCGCAACTCAACTAGTTTCTCGATTGCGAGCAAGATTTCCTGTGGAATTACCACTTCGTGATCTTTTACTACAAGCAATGATACCAGCCAAACAAGCAGAAATAATCGAGCAACTTCTGTTGGAGAAACTTGAAGAATTATCCGAAGAAGAAGCAGAAGCTGTTCTAGCTAATTTTGCAGATAATTCTTAAGTTATTAAATTTTAAACCTTTACTTCAAAGCAGGGAAATAGTTTATGACTCTACTCACTTCTATCCCAAATTATGAACCTTTTGCCCGAATTGAAAATGAATTGAAGAGTACAAATCAAGAAATAGTAGAAGGAATAATTCCTCTTTTAGAACATTTAATATTACAACATCTCCCCAAGGAAGCGCGTATACTTGACCTTGGTTGTGGTTCAGGTAAATTGGTACAACAACTGCATCTTAGAGGGTATCAAACGACTGGATTAGATGCTTCTCCAGAACTTTTGCGTTATGCCAGAATAAATGCACCTGAGAGCGAGTTTATCCTTAGTGATATACGTGAATTTGATTTACCACCTACTTTTGATGTAGTTTTGTCGCATATTGTTTTACTGTTTATCCTCAATGCTGAAGAATTAACATCTGTCTTCCGCAATGTACATAAAGCACTGCGAAATAACGGAGTATTTGTATTCACGATACCAATAACAGATTGGTTCCATGAAATTGCTCCACCAACTTTCAATCATGTTAATGTGAACGATGAATGTGCCTTGATTGAAATATTTCACTATAAACCAGAACAAAGAATTTGGGAAATCCAAGTTACTGGATTTGAATTAATAGAAAATAATTGGAAGCGTTCAGATACTACTTGGTTGAGAAAAGATTTCTTTTTAGCAGATGTGCGATCGGCTCTAGATAAAGTGGGATTTACAGACATTAGTCACTATAATTTTAAAGATTTAGGAGCAGATGACAGTGATGGGATGGCTTGCTTTGTTTGTCGTAAGTAATTTATTTCCCTCATGGCTTAGTCAAGAGTAATTGTCATTTTTAAAGCTTGAGTTTTAAACAGGAAAAACAGTTTATGTATTTAGTCAATAATGATGCAAATCATGACCCTTTTGCTTTCGGGTATGAAAACAATGTAGGAAGTGATGCGGAGTTAGTAATACCAGCTTTAGAGCAATTAATGTTAAAACACCTTTCTAAAGAAGCGCATATTCTGGACATTGGTTGCTTGGACGGAGAGATAGTCAAGCATCTCAATATAAAAGGATATCAAGCGACTGGACTTGATGTTTCTGAAAAATTTTTGGATCTCGCCAGAAAAAAGGTACCTGAAAGTAAATTTATTCTTTGCGATATACGTAAATTCGATTCACCACCCATCTATGATGGAGTTTATTCAAAAAATGTTTTCAGCTTCTTCCTAAATCTTGAGGAATTGACAACTGTCTTCCGAAATGTGTACATGGCGATGCGTGATCATGGTCTGTTTGTGTTTACTATGCAAGCTGCTGACTGCACATTGATTGATGGCCCTCCTGGTAGTTCATTCAGGGGTAAATTTAATGATATACCTTCCTATCCAAATGTCCAAGATACATTTGTTTATATTGAAAGACATACCAAAGACAATCGGGAAGAAAGGATACGGGAAATCAAAATGATCTCATTTGTATTGATAGATGGAATTTGGAAACGTACAGACACTACTATAGTAGAAAAACATTATTTTATATCAGAAATTAAGTCGGCTTTGGAAAATGCGGGCTTCATAGACATTGATGTATATGATTCCAGAGATTTTGGAGACATGACCGCATTCAGTCAACCTTGTTTTGTTTGTCGTAAACCATCTCTTTCGCAATAGTAAAAATTTATTGTCTTTTATTCCCCAACAATTATAAAGGCAGTAAATCACAAATTTGAGTGTGAGCTTGAATCTTTGCTCTCTTTCACAACCAGAAGTTCTATCTTCAGAAACATAGTAACCTTCCGCCCTTGAGCTTCTGTTAATATTTACAGCAGAAATCAGGAGTCAGGAGTCAGAAAGAAAACCAGTGTTATATCAGGCTTTAAAACCGATATTTTATCCCTTAATCACTGTAATCTGCTGTAAATTATGGATAAACAATACTCCAATTTATCACCAACCAAAAAAGCCCTTTTAGAAAAATGGAAGGGAGGAAAATTTCAAGCTGATACTATTCCTAAACGTCAAATATCTGAAAATATACCTCTATCTTTTTCTCAACAAAGACTATGGTTTATTGACCGCCTTTATCATGGAAGTTCTTTCTACAACATTCCTATTGCTTTTCATATCAAAGGTAATCTAAATATTACAGCACTTCAGCAAAGTCTGAATGCAGTCTTCAAGCGTCACGAAGCTTGGCGAACAAATTTTACGCTTGTCAATGGAGAGCCAGTACAGGAGATTTTACAGAATTTTTCTTGGAATTTATCCATTATTAATCTTGAGCATTTGTCCGGTCAAGATTGGGAATTTGAGGTTAAACAAATTGCAGCAGAGGAAGCACAGAAAGCCTTTAATTTAGCTAAAGAGCTTTTAGTTAGAGCAACTTTACTGCGATTGAGTGAAGAAGAACACGTTTTGCTTGTGATCATGCACCACATTATTACAGATGGATGGTCTTGCGGTGTATTCCTGCGCGAGTTGTCAACACTGTATGCTGCTTTCTCAAAAAATCAACCTTCTCCCTTAAGCGAACTCCCGATTCAGTATGCAGATTTTGCAATTTGGCAACGCGATCGCATTCAAGGCGAATTCCTCGCAACTCAATTAAATTATTGGAAACAACAACTCAAGAGTGAGTTACCTGTACTACAATTACCCACAGACCGTCCACGACCTACTGTTACTACTTTTAATGGTGCCAAACAATACTTTACACTCTCAGCACCCCTAACTAATGCAGTTAGACAACTAAGCCAGCAAGCAGATGCTACTTTATTTATGAGTTTGCTGGCGGCATTTAACATATTACTATACCGTTACACAGACCAAGAAGATATTTTAATTGGCTCCCCCATTGCCAACCGCAATCGTGCAGAATTAGAGGGAATGCTGGGTTTATTTGTTAACACTTTATTGTTACGTAATAACCTCAGTGGTAATCCTAGTTTTCGCGAACTTTTAGATCGAGTACGTAAGGTGACTCTCGATGCTTATGCACATCAGGATTTGCCATTTGAAATGCTTGTAGAAGAATTGCAACCCGAACGCGACTTAAGCCGAAATCCCCTCTATGAAGTCATGTTCGTCTTGCAAAATACTCCAAGTTCTGTGCAGGAAGTGTCTGGTTTAACTTTGCGTACATTGGAGTTTGATAGCGGTACAGCACAACTAGATATTTTTCTTTCTTTGTCTGAATCCGAAGAGGGATTAACAGGATGTTTGGAATACAATACAGATATTTTTGATTCTACAACAATTACTCAATTTATCAGTAATTTCCAAACTTTATTAGAAAATATCGTAACAAATCCAGAGCAACGCCTCAGTGAATTATCACTACTAACTACTTCTGAACAAGAGCAACTATTACTTAAATTTAATCAAACTCATGCAGAATATCCTCAAGATATAACTCTGCATCAATTATTTGAGCAGCAAGTTGAACTCACGCCTGACTCTTTGGCATTAATTAGCGACTCAGAAAAACTGACTTATCGTCAACTCAACCATAAAGTTAATCAGCTTGCAAATTATCTCCAAAAACATGGTGTAACACAAGAAACCTTCGTTGCTCTATGTTTGGAACGCTCTCAAGACATGATAGTGGGAATTTTAGCTATCCTCAAAGCTGGTGGTGCATACATTCCCCTTGATCCAAGTTATCCAGTTGAGCGTTTAAATTTTATGCTCTCGGATTCGCAAGTATCTTTATTAATTAGTCAGCAAGAAATATTAAAAAAACTATCATTATCTTCAGCTAAAACCGTTTGCTTGGATATCCACAAAGACGAAATTGCTCAACAAAGTCCAGAAAACCCCATTCATATTTCAGAAGCTGATCATCTCGCCTATATAATCTATACTTCTGGCTCAACTGGAACACCTAAAGGCGTTCTTGGAACCCATCGCGGTACAGTCAATGGCTTACATTGGTTATGGAAAACATATCCTTTTACCTCAGAAGAAGTTTGTTGTCAGAAAACAGCTATTAGCTTTGTCGATTCTGTCTGGGAAATATTTGCTCCTTTACTGCAAGGAATTCCTACAGTAATTATTAGCAATGCAACTCTACTAGACTCGCAATTATTTATAGAAACTCTAGCGCATCATCAAGTAACTCGTATTATACTTGTACCCTCACTTCTGCGCTTACTTTTAGATAATTATAGTCATCTTCTCAAGAAATTATCGCAATTAAAATTTTGGATAACTAGCGGAGAAGCACTTTCTATTAAACTAGTCCAAACTTTCCAAGAATTAATGCCATTGGCAAAATTAATCAACCTTTACGGATCATCAGAAGTTTCCGCCAACGCTACTTACTACGACACCAGTTTATTACCAGAGCAAGCAAACAGTGTTCCCATCGGTCGTCCGATTGACAATACTCAAGTCTATGTGTTGAACCGCGATTTACAACCAACACCTGCGGGAGTTGTGGGCGAACTTTATATTGGTGGTGATGGATTGGCGAGGGGATATTTACATCGTCCTGAATTAACCAAAGAAAAATTTATTACTAAACCCTTTATTCTTGGGAAAAAGCTTTATAAAACAGGCGATTTGGTGCGTCGTCTTCAAGATGGTAATCTTGAGTATTTAGGCCGTCAAGATGAACAAGTAAAAATCAGAGGATTTCGAGTAGAATTAGGTGAAATTGCTAATATTATTAACCAACATCCAGATGTAGAAGAATCTGTTGTAATTGCTAGCAATGATGCTCAAGATAATCCCCGTTTGATTGCCTATGTAGTCACAGATAAACAAGACATTTCCACACAAATTTTGCTTTATTTACAACAGAAATTGCCAAATTATATGCTACCATCTGCCTTGGTAGTCTTAGAGCAACTTCCACTCACACCTAACGGCAAAATAGATAAGCGTTCTCTTTCCACAGATAAACTTATTCAAGCAAATATTAATAAGACTTTTATAGGTCCTCGTAATTTTACAGAGTTATCATTAGTAAAACTTTGGGAAAATCTTCTCAAGACTAGCCCAATCGGGGTGACAGACAACTTTTTTGACTTGGGTGGTCACTCCTTTTTAGCAGTCCGCTTAATGGCTCAAATTCATGACAGGTTTGGACATAACCTCACCTTATCTACTCTTTTTGAAAATCCAACTATTGAGAAACTAGCGACTATTGTCATTCAGCCATCTCGCAAGATTTCTAATTCTCCTCTAGTAGTAATTAATTCTTCTAGTGACAAAAAACCTTTCTTCTGTATACATGGTGCTGGCGGAGGCGTTAATAACTACTTTAATTTATCCAGAAGGCTTGGTGAAGATTATCCATTTTATGCTTTAGAACATGGCCCAGAGCAAGACCTACCAGAAGTAATTTCAGTAGAAGAAACAGCGACTCTCTACCTGCAAGAAATTCGTAAAGTACAACCAAATGGCCCTTATCTTTTAGGAGGTCATTGTTATGGTGGTGTACTTGCTTTTGAAATAGCGCAGCAATTACAAAAGCAGGGTCAAACAGTAGATTTGTTAGTTGTGATGGATGCCATATTATCAGAAACACCCATTGAACCTACAAAAGATGACGATGCTAAATTTTTACTCCGCATGGCGGAATCAATAAAAACTGATAATAATGTAGAGTTTTCAGTAACTTTTGAAGAACTTCGAGATTTATCATTAAATGAGCAACTCAATTTGATTAATCAAAAAACAAACTTCATCTTTAGCGATACAGAAATTGAAAAGTTTCTGAATTATTACAAACTTTTCAAGGCTCATGTCCAAGCCATGCGAAATTATGTACCATCGGTTTATCCTAACAAGATGACTTTATTTCGAGCTAGTCAGGATATTATTCATGATTTTGAAAGTCCAGAGTTTAATACTGATGATCCTTTATTAGGTTGGAGTAAGTTTTCAGGTCAACCTATACAAGTAGTTGAAATTCCTGGAGACCATTTTTCCATGTTCGTTGAGCCTCATATTCAAGAATTAGCTAAACAATTAAGAATTTGTATAGATAGTACTCTATCTAATTAATATCTATGAAACTACCTCCAAAACCAAAAGACCCTAATTGGCTATTTTATTTAAAATTTGAGGCGGATCCATTTGGCTATATGGATTTCATTTACAAACAATATGGTGATATTGTCACCATATTGTCTGGTTCTCAAACTGTTATTTATATTAGTAATCCACAAGGTATCAAAGAGATTTTCACTAATACAAAAGAGATTACAGCTAGGGGTGCATTAAACCAAAGCTTTGCTATGGGTACAGGGAAGCAAGGAGTCCTTCAATTAGATGGTTTGCGTCATAAACATCGACGTAAACTTTTGATGACTTCCTTCCAAGAAGGACGTACACAAGCTTTCGGAAATCGTATCTGTGAACTTACAGATAAAATCATGAGTCAACAGACCATAGGAAAACCTTTTCTTGCCTATAAAATTATAGAAGATATTGCCCTCCGCATAGGCATAGAACTTGTATTAGGTTTAAGTGAAGGCGATCGCTATGAAAACATCAAGCATCTATTTAGTGTTTTGATGAAATATGAACAATCTCCTTTTATCAATCTTCTACTGCAACTTCCTATTGTGAACCAGGATTTAGGTAGATGGAGTCCACAAGGGTTTATACTTAACCTTTATCAAAAAATTTTCCAATTCCTATACACCGAAGTTTCGGAACGTCGTCAAAAACCAGATTCTTTATCCAGTGATACTCTCTCGACTCTCATATCTGCTTGTGATGAAACAGGTGAAGCATTAAGCGATGAAGAGGTGCGCGACCTACTATTATCTCCCATCTTCGCAGCTCAACATGCTTCCGGTGCTGCGATCGCCTGGTCGTTGTACTGGATTCATCGTCTACCAGAGGTTCACAAGAAACTGCTGGAAGAGTTAAGTACTCTGGGTAAGTCTCCAGACCCTATGAGTATTGCTACATTACCTTATCTAAATAATGTCTGCAATGAAGTATTACGGATTTACCCAACTCAGTTATTCACATTTCCCAGGTTAGTAGAGTCTCCGATTAAGTTCATGGGTTATGAGTTTGATCCAGGAACAATACTAATTGGTAATATTTATTCTACACATCAACGCGAAGATATATATCCAGAACCCAAACAATTTAAACCAGAACGCTTTTTTGAAAAACAATACTCATATTTTGAATTTCTGCCGTTTGGTGGTGGTGCAAGGAGTTGTATTGGTGGGGCTTTTGCATTATTTGAAATGAAGCTGGTACTAGCAACTATTCTTTCACGTTATCAGCTAGCATTAGTCAGCAAAAAAGCAGAACATCCCAAGTTTGGAGGTTTGATTTCTTACCCTGCAAGTGGTGTGAAGATGGTCATGCATGGTAGGCGTAAATATCAAAGACAGTCGCAACCATCGGCTGCTTGTTTTTAACTTGTTTTTAATTTTTTTCCTAATCATACTAAAGTAAGTAATATTTATGAAACTACCTCCAACAGTAAAAATACCCTATTGGCTGCTATATTACCAGCTTAAAAATAATCCAATAGGTCTTATGGATGCTCTTTATAAACGTTACGGTGACATTTTCACTGTCATGTTTGGTTCTACACCAACAGTTTATGTTAGCAATCCTTCAGGAATAAAACAGATTTTAAGTAATACCAAAGAAATTATAGCCCCTAGTCTCTACGGAGAAGATTCTAATATTACAGTCGGAAAGATTGGAAAGCAAGGAATCCTCCATATCGGTGGATTAGTTCACAAGCATCGTCGTTCTATCTTAATGAAGTCTTACCACGGAGAGCGAATGCTAGCTTGTGGACGACGTATTTGCGAAATTACAGAAAAAATTATTAGTCAACAAGCGATTGGAAAAACTTTCATTGCCTCTGAAATCATATCAAAAATTACTTTGCAAGTAGCTGTAGAAGTTGTGATCGGGTTGCAAGAAGGAGAACGCTATGAAAAAATTAAAAGTCTATATACCTCTTGTAATAAATATGAAAAATCTCCCTTGTTTCAATTAATCGTTAACTTGCCTTTTACACAACTAGATTTAGGTAAACTAAGTCCTTGGGGATACCATAAGTACCTCCTAAAAGAAATTTTTCAATTTTTATACAATGAAATTCAGGAACGTCGTAAGCAAGCAGATTCTTCACGCACTGATATGCTCTGTGATTTGATATCTGCTTGTGATGAAACAGGTAAACCATTAAGCGATGAAGAGGTGCGCGATCTCCTATTTTTCCCTATATTAGCAAGTAGGGATGCCGCAGTCCATTCCCTGACTTGGTGTTTATACTGGATTCATCGTTGCACAGATGTTCGCGATCAACTGCTTGAGGAACTCGATCGCCTTGGTGAAACCTCAGATCCAATGAGTATTGTTGCATTACCCTATTTAAGTGCTGTTTGTAACGAGTCTTTACGAATTTCCCCTAGTCCTATTTTTACGCTACCGAGGGTGGTAGATTCTCCAATAGAAATTATGGGTTATGAGTTAGATTCAGGTACAGTACTCATTGGTAATATTTATTTAACTCATCAACGCGAAGATTTATACCCAAATCCGAAACAATTTAAGCCAGAGCGATTTTTAGAACAAAAATTTTCTCCTTATGAATTTATGCCCTTCGGTGGTGGTACTCGTGGTTGTATTGCAGGATCTTTTGCTCTATTTCAAATGAAGCTTGTGTTAGCAACTATTCTTTCAAACTACAAATTAGCATTGGCTAACAAGCGACCAGAAAAACAAAAGCATTACGAAGACCAATGCTATGCAAAAAGCGGCGTAAAGATGGTTATGCATGGTCGGCGTAAACAACAAGAATATACCCAGCCGCTTGTTTCTAGCTTGTTCTAGTCTTTGGAATTAGTTTTTCATAAAGTTCATATACACCATAAGTAGATGCTTATAGAAAGACTCTCTTTGCTAAAGAAAATGCTCACTTAAATAGCTACAAAATAACTCATGATATCTATTTAACTTATTTCTCGATTCATCCTTTTCAGTTCAAAACATCAAAAAATATGTTTCATTATGGAGAAAGTATTTATGGCTAACAGTAAAAAAGGTGCCGTGGTAATCACAGGAACTTCCTCTGGTCTTGGTCGAGCAACTGCGCTTTTACTAGATAAGCAAGGATACCAAGTCTTTGCTGGAGTCCGCACAGAAAAAGATGCTGAATCTCTAAAACAGGCTGCATCCAGTAATTTAACTCCAATCATCATGGACATTACAAAAGAAGAAGAAATTCGATCTGCATTTGAATTTGTTTCATTGGCAGTTGGTAATGAAGGATTGCTGGGATTAGTAAACAATGCAACTGCAATAGCCTATGGGCCTTTAGAATGTGTTCCTATAGATGACGTAAGATTGAATTTTGAAGTAGGTATTATCGGTCAAATTGCTGTTACCCAGGCATTTTTACCATTGCTTAGAAAAGCTAAAGGCAGAGTCATAAACATGAGTGCAGATTCTGGCAGAATTGCTCTACCATATTTTGGACTTTTATCTGCTTCAAAGTTTGCGCTGGAAGCATTTACAGATTCTTTGCGTATGGAATTATCATCCTCTGGTATAGAAGTTATCTCTATATTATCAGGTTCATTTAAGACAGACGTTTATAAGAAAGTCGAGGCGAGTTACGAGAGAACATTTGCCAATATGTCGCCAGAAACCAAAGCTCTGTATGATAAAAATTGTAGAATATTTCTCGAAAGTGTTGTAGAAGGAAACACTAAGGGTATGTCGTGCGAAATACCTGCAAATATGATTTTAAAGGCTTTAGAAGATAGTAAACCTAAAAGACAATATTTTGTCTCGGATTCTACTTTATCAATGTGGTTAAACAGGCTTTTCTTCTTGTTAAAAAGGTTACTTCCACATCAATATTTTTATGATACTTATTTTTTTGGTGATATGCGAAAGAGTATGAAACTTGATTAAGTCATCAGGCAAAATTAAATATACGATTGTAGCCAAGACAAGCTTTACGTTGCTTCCCGTAAGGTAGCCTAAAGACTTTGAACACGTTGAGTCCACAAAGAATTTCATTGAGTGATACAGCAATTTCATTTTGCACCTTACGGGAAGTAAACTACTGAGTCAACAGTAAAGGTTCAATAATTAAAACATGACTTTACAAAAACAATCTCAAATCACAAATGAAATTCTTCAAGGCAATCTTATTAGGCTAATTTTTAAGTTATCAGTTCCCAGTATCCTGGGAATACTGATGCTTAGTTTAAATACTTTTATTGATGCATTGTTTGCGGGCAGATTTATTGGTGAAACTGCTTTAGCTGGTATATCAATTGCGCTACCACTTACAAGTTTAGTCAATGGATTTGCTCTATTAATTGGGGTAGGTTCCGCTTCTGTTCTCAGTAGAGCGATTGGATCTGGAGATACTAAAACCCAGTCCAAAATATTTGGCAACCTCATAATTATGAGTCTTGCAATTTCTTTTTTTATTACAATCATTGGTTACAATTTTGGGCGAGAATTCATTGGATTTATGGGAGGTAGAGGTGAAGTTGCTTTAGAAGGAACAAAATATTTTAAGACTTATATACTAGGTTCTACATTTTTGATACTGGGTGTAGGTTGTAGCCAGGTCATAAATTCAGAGGGGCAAGTTAGATTAAATACAATATTTAACTGGATTTTTGTAATCTCTAATATTTTATTGAATTATATATTTATTAGTGTATTCCACTGGGGAACCCAAGGTATAGCGTTCGCTACAGTTGTTGCAATGCTTATTTCTAGTATTCTGAACTTAGCTTATTTTATTGCTGGTAAAAGCTCTATTCCAGTTAATGTTAAAAAGTTAGCGATCGCAGTAGATTTAATCCCCGCAATATTGTCAGTGGGTATGTCATCACTATTTTATCCAGTTATGATATTGGTTCAAGAATTTGTAATTTTTAATTTAATTTCTTATTACGGGATAGATAGTGATATTGCGTTTTTCGGAGCCAGTGTGAAATTATCTTCATTTACATTTATTCCTGTCATTGGTTTAGCAAATGCTTTACAACCTATCATTGGTATGAATTATGGGGCAAATAATAATAACAGAGTTAAAGAATCATATTTAATTTTTGCAGTGAATGGGACTATTTTATCCATTATAATGTGGCTGCCTCTACAATTAGAACCAAGTACATTTTTAGGTCTAATTCTTCCAGAAGTTAATTTTACACAAGATAATATCTTAGACTTTAGAATTCTCAATATATTAACGCCGATATGGCCTCTAGCATACTTTAGTAATACTCTTTTTTTATCTATTGGTAAAGGAAACATTGCATTATTAGCAATGTTTTTAAAGAGTATAGTTTTTAATGTACCAATGATAATTTTATTTTCAAATATAATGGGTTTAAGAGGTATATATATTGGAACGATTTTTGCAGATTTTTTATTTATGTTGGTAGTTTTTATCTTGACGATATTAGAATTTAAAAAGTTAATCTAAAAAATGAATACTAAATAATCAAATTTAAATACAGTTATTTTTATAAATATTTTATATAGATATTGATAACATGATAAAAATCTATGTAAAAATTAAATTTATTGTAGATATTGACCAGATAATTTTAATCAATAAGAAAGTTTTAAAATCATTAGATAAATAATTTTTTGCCTTGTTAATAACTAATTAAATATCAAGAGAACAATTATGTATCAAAATGACAAAGAAGACACGACAATCTATAAGGTTGTACTT
>NZ_AJLJ01000238.1 GCF_000317245.1 Fischerella muscicola SAG 1427-1 = PCC 73103 | reverse complement strand
AACCACGAAGAACAATATTCCATTTGCCCATCTGACCGCGAAAACCCTCTTGGTTGGAAAGAGGCTGGAAAACAAGGATTGAAACAAGAATGCTTAGATTACATCAAAGAAGTCTGGACTGACATGAGACCACTTAGTCTCCGCAAAAAAATGGATGAAGGAAATAGTAATTAGCACTTTATACTAGTGGTCTGGCAAGGCATCTTTGCTAGGTAAAGCAGATTCTTGGTAAGCTAATTTCAGGAGCGCGGAGGGTAGCATCATGGCAAAGAAATATACCATAAATTTAACTCAGGAGGAATTAGAAAAACTGCGATCGCTAATCAAAACAGGTAAAAGCAAAGCAAGAAGTATTACTCGCGCTCATATACTGTTGATGGCATCAGAGGGAGAAACTGACAAGGCGATAGCAGCATGTCTAAGAGTACATGTTTCAACCGTAGAGCGTACCCGTGCCAGATACGTAGATGGAGGAATTGAATTAGCTGTATAAGAGCGCCCTTATCCACCAAAACAACCAAAGCTTAATGGTGAACAAGAAGCCTTTCTAATTGCAACAGCATGTTCTGCTACACCAGAAGGAAGAAATCGTTGGACGATGAAACTATTAGCAGAGCGTATGGTGAGTTTAAACATCGTAGATTCAGTTTCTAAAGAAACTGTTCGCTCCTATTTAAAAAAATGAAATTAAACCTTGGTTAAAAAAACAATGGTGTATCCCCAAGATGGATGCCGAGTATGTTTTACGCATGAAAGACTTACTAGATTTATACAGCCAACCCTATGACCCCGAATATCCTGTAATTTGTTTTGATGAACGTCCATATCCTTTGTTGGAGGATGAAAGTGAATTTTTCCGACATTGCTGACTGACAATAAACCGTCTATTTAATAATTTTGTATTCTTTAAAGGAGAGTTTTCATGGTGACATCCTCTATTCCTCAAACACGAGTATGGTTCATTACTGGTACTTCAAGCGGTCTTGGTCGAGCTCTAGCAGAAACAGTACTAGAAAAGGGCGAAGCAGTAGTTTTAACAGCACGGAATCCGCAGAAAGTAGAAGATTTAGTTGCAAAATTTCCAGACCGTGCTTTAGCAGTGCAACTTGATGTTACAAAGCCTAAAGAAATACAAGATGCTGTCAAGCAAGCTATTGATTATTTTGGACACATTGATGTACTCGTAAATAACGCTGGATGTAAAATTGTTGGACTAATTGAAGAACTTAGTAACTCTGAAGTTCACCGTCAGTTTGATACGAATTTTTTTGGTGTCTTGGAAACGCTGCGAGCTGTAGTCCCTTACATGCGAAAACAACGTAAGGGACACATCCTAAATATTTCATCAATGGCATCTTTTATGGCTGAACCAGGTGGAGGATTCTATATTGCGAGTAAACTGGCGCTAGAAGGTCTTTCTGGAACTTTACATTATGAACTCCAACCTTTCGGTATCAAAGTCATAATAGTTGAACCAGGTAATTTCTTGACTAATTTTCCTGTCAGTTCTATTTGTGTCAATGATACCCAAATAGAAGAACAAGAGTATAAAGCATTTATTAATGACCGACGTAACGAAGTCTTAAAACCTGGTATGAAACGTAATCGTCTTGACGAACCAGGAGATCCGAAGAAAGCTGCTTTAGCGATTATTAAAATTGTTGATAGCGAAGAACCACTAGTGAGATTAGCACTGGGAAGTGATGCGATCAAGACTATAAATTACGGACTGGATTATATCAAAAGAGATTTGGATGCTTGGAAAGAACTTTCTTTCAGTACCGATTGTGATGAAGTCGTAGCGAGTAAGTAAGTCGGTAGAAAAAGTTATAGGTATGTAACAAACAGTTAAGCAGAAGAATGAGAGTTAAATCTTACACGTTTGACCACAATTGCTGAACTTCACGGCATCGATGTATTAAACCGTTATCCTGTACGATGACTCTGATACGTTCTGTCTTTTGAGCTTCAGTAGCTTCTTGCTCCATCATCTGGATATAGGATTTTCGTGAAACACCACCAATCACCAAACCGTAAACAAAGCTGATTAATGGTTGAAGAAAGCCAATAATACTTAATCTTCGACCTCGACGCGAACTAAAGCTCTAAACGTTTTTGTTCTCCTCGGAAATAGTAGCTATAACTTGGTTCACTCCAAGCACAAAATCCAGATTCATCGACATACTTTAAATCTATTTCTCCCACAGCAGCAGATAATTCCAGCATTTCTAAGTCTGCCTGTTTTATTTGTTGCAATACTGGGTCTCGTTTTCCTTTATGGCTTTTCCTGGTTCGTTTCCACTCTTACCCCCTTTTTTTGATTGTCTAACTACTTAACACTGGTCACTCGCAACGAAAATGATTTTGCCGGAACAGGGGTTGTCATCTTTAATCCTTGGTCTGTTTGACCCAGATTTCTCATAAGTGAGAAATTCGGGTACAAAGTTCTCTGTTTAGGCTGGGTCTAGGGTGTAGGGAAACAATTGAATTGATGAGTCGCACCCTAATCATTTAGCGATCACTCTTTGGAAAAAACTTTTTGGTTTACTGAGAATAGATGTCAAAGCAAAACACCATATTAAATTTGCTTATATATGTCTTTAGATGATGAAAAAGCCTTTAGTTTTTAATTTTCACCTCAAGACAGATATCTAGGTTTTGCATAGAGCGACATTAATTTCGTTCAATTTGGAGCAAATTCGTCATTCAGACAGCTATTTTGGCTTTTTGAAATACTTACTGGAAAAGTAGTATTAGCTACTAAGTATAAACTGTAATCATGTATCAAGCAAATATCTAGCTTAAAAATAATTGTTGCTTGGTATCCAAACTAAATGAAAAAAACTATTAATTATCTTGTGTGTTTTATCACTTCATAATACAATTCAACTAATTTCAACTTAAATGGCAAACTTTTTTAAAGATCGTCATTGTGTCTTCAGTATGACCAGTTAGTGTGATTGAGTAAGCGGATAAATGAAGTTAGATAAATTTTTTCAAAGCCTGCTGTTGACAGGTGTGATTGTTCTTTTTATCATCACTCCTGCTAAAGGCAAGGAAGTACAAGAAGATATTCCAGGCGAATCTTTTGTATCAGATAAGAAGGTAGTTTTTAAAGATAAATCCTCTGTTGATCTAGTACGTTCTAGAAAAACCCGAATCAAAGAATCTCAGATTACAAATTCACCACAAACAACAAAATCGGGTAGCAATGATAGTCAGAAGTTGGTACAGACGCCAACTACACCAACTAACCCCCTTAACCCAGAACAAACAAGTGGGGATCAAGTTGTAGCAATTACGGCAGTCAAGACAAATCCCACTCCCCAAGGAGTAGAGGTAATTTTACAGACAACCCAAGGAAAACAACTGCAAGTCACCAATCGCAGTGCTGGTAATAACTTT
>NZ_AJLJ01000237.1 GCF_000317245.1 Fischerella muscicola SAG 1427-1 = PCC 73103 | reverse complement strand
ATCTGGCGCACAACTACAATTACCATCGGGTGAGGCTTTTACATATCGTTCTTCTGAATCCTTTGCAGGAATAACTGAGATCACAGTTACCAATCTTGATGCGAATACTGTCCGAGTCACGGTGGTGGGTGAGAAAGCTTTGCCCACAGTTGAGTTATTTGATGATAATGCAGGTTTGGTTTTTGGTGTAACTCCTGCTGCAACTGCACAAGCTTTAGAAAACCCAGTAACCCAGACACCAGCAACAACTAATCCCTCAAGTCCAGAACAAACAAGTGGGGATCAAGTTATACCAATCACGGGAGTCAAAGCAAATCCCACTCCCCAAGGTGTGGAGATTATTTTACAGACAAGCCAAGGAGAACAACTACAAGTTACAAATCGCAGTACTGATAATAATTTCATTGCTGATATCCCTGGCACACAACTACAGTTACCATCGGGTGAAGCTTTTGTATTCCGTTCTGAAAAACCAATTGCAGGAATAACTGAGATCACAGCTAGTAATCTTGATGCAAATACTGTTCGAGTCTCGGTGATAGGTGAAACTGGATTACCAACAGTAGAGTTGTTTGACAATCCAGATGAAGGTTTGATTTTTAGTGTTGCCAGTACTGCATCTGCGACACAGCCACCAGAACAGCAAGAAACACCACAGGAAAAACCGGAAGAAGCACCCGCAGCACAACAGGATGACCCAATAGAGTTGGTAGTGACGGGGGAACGGGATAACTATCGCACGCCAAATGCTTCGGTGGGAACAAGAACTGATACGCCTCTGCGCGATATTCCCCAATCAATTCAGGTTGTGCCGCAGCAGGTACTACGAGACCGTCAAGCAAGAAGCATCAGAGACGGATTGGAAAACGTCAGTGGTATAAGCGCAATTACTACTTCTGCGGCGACTAGACAGTATTTTACAGCCAGAGGCTTTGAACTCTACACAGGTTTTCTTGTCAATGGAATACCTACTAATATCAGTGATGATGGGACTTTCATCAATGTAGAACGGTTAGAGGTTTTGAAAGGCCCAGCCTCTGTTTTATATGGTGAAAGTGGAGATGGTTCTTTAGGTGCTACTGTCAATGTTGTCACTCGGCAACCTTTACCCGACCCATTTTATGAAGTGAGTGCAACTGTTGGTAGTTTTAATGATTTTCGGGGGGCGTTTGATTTTTCTGGCCCCTTAAATGCTTCCAAAACGGCTCTCTACCGCCTAATCGCTGCTTACCAGACCAATGACACCTTCGCCGACTTCAATGAGACTAAAACTTTTTCTATTGCTCCTAGTTTAAGCTTTAGTCTCGGTACAAGTACCGATCTTGTAGTAGAGGGTGATGTTAACAGCATCAGACGAGGTGCAGCCTATGAAGGAGCGCCAGCCATAGGTACTGTGCTACCAAATCCCAACGGGCGACTCAGACGGAGTTTCAGCGCCACAGGACCTCAAGAAGATTATTTAACTGTTAATGGCAGGGTTGGGTATCGTCTTGAACATCGATTTAATGAAAACTGGAAATTGCGTAACGCATTTCTCCATTCATTCTATAATAACGATGTAGACTCACCTTTTATCCGAGGTGACAGTCTAGATGAAGATAATCGCACACTTAATCGGTCGGCCTTCATTGGTGACATCAATACTAATAATTACTATCTAAATACAGACATACTGGGTAAATTCCAAACTGGTGCTATTGATCATCAACTTCTATTCGGCTTTAGTTTGAGTCGAAGAACGAGTGACTTAGATATTGAATTTGGTGATGTTGCACCGATAGACATTTTTAGTCCAGTTTTCGATCAAACAGTTGCTTTGACTGGTAGTAAATTTGTTCAGTCTACAACCAGAGATACCCTTGGTATTTATCTCCAAGATCAAATCACATTAGTAGATAACCTCAAAGTTTTGTTAGGCGGACGGATAGATATATTTGGAGAACGAACAAATGATCGGCTGACAAATGTGGAAACAAGCCAATCAGACACTGCATTTAGTCCACGGGTGGGGATTGTCTATCAACCTGTCCCACCGATTTCTCTATATGCCAGTTTTTCTCGCTCTTTTACACCAACCATTGGCACATCGGCTAGCGGTGAAACATTCCAACCAGGACGTGGTACACAATATGAAGTCGGGATCAAAGCTGACTTAACCAGCCAACTTTCTACAACCCTTGCATTCTATGATTTAACCCGTACTAATGTCACAACAACCGATCCCAATGATCCTAACTTTTCAATTCAAACTGGAGAGCAAAATAGTCGAGGTATTGAATTAGATATTAGTGGCGAAATTCTACCCGGATGGAACATTATTGCAGGGTATGCCTACAACGATGCCAAAGTCACACAAGATAACACAATTCCTGTTGGTAATCGATTATTTGGCGTTCCCGAACACTCATTTAACCTATGGACAACTTATAGAATTCAAGAAGGAGCTTTGCAGGGACTAGGGTTTGGTTTAGGTTTTGATTATGTTGGTAAAACACAAGCAAACCTGGCTAATACTATTGAATTACCTAGTTTCTTCCGCACTAACGCAGCTATTTTTTATGAGCGCGATAGGTTCCGTGCTGCTTTGAATTTCCGCAATCTGTTTGATGTGGAATATTATATAGGTCGTGGTTCTGATGTCTTTGTTTATGCAGGTGAGCCTTTCACAGTTCAAGGAACTCTATCCTGGAGGTTTTAATTTATCAACATTGGGGATGGAATAAAAATAAATTTTTCTTCTAATGTTTAAAGGGATTTATCGTTTTACTACAGTGTTCCTACTTGCAAGTTTGGCAGTTTTTCTCATCTCTGCCTGTAACTTTCGAGTGTCTAATCATCCACCTAGCCTAAGCAAAGTATCTTCCATTGCTAACTGTCGCGTTATTCAGCACATCATGGGAGAAACTTGTGTCCCTAAAAATCCTCAGCGTATCGTTACCTTATCTGCGGATACATTAGGGAATATATTAGCTCTTGGTGTTAAACCGATTGGGAGTGCCAACGAATTCTTGAAGGAAGGAGAATTTTACCCATATTTCTCAGAGGCAGAAACACAGGGTATCACAACAGTAGGGAAACCTGAATATCCTAACCTGGAACGATTATTGCTGCTTAAACCTGATTTAATTATTGGCTGGGGTGGTTATACTCCTCAAGCAATTTATCCTTTACTTTCAAGAATAGCTCCTACTGTTTTATACAACTGGCAAAAAAATACATGGAAAGAAAATTTTAACTTTATTGCTGATGTCTTAGGAGAAAAAGAAGCTGCACAATCTGCTTGGATAGATTACGAGAAACGAATTCAAAAATTACAAACCACGCTAGGGAATCGTTATACAAATAAAAAAGTATCTTTTGTGTTTACACATCCTAACGGCATCGGAAGTGCTGCAAATAATTCATTTTTAGGATCAATCATCAAAGATGTCGGTTTACAACGTCCAAAATCGCAAGATATTGTAGTTGATTGGGGTTTTATGCTTTTTTCTGAAGAAGAATTAGAAAAAGTAGATGGTGATGTTTTGTTTGTAGCGAAATATAATGATGATAGATTTCTTTATCAACTTAAACAAAAGCCCCTTTGGAGAACACTTAAAGCAGTTCAACAAAATAATGTCTACCCTGTAACTGATTCGGCTTGGTATGGACAAAATATGACTGCTGCTAAAGTTGTAATCGATGAACTATTCAAATATCTGGTGTCGAGTACGGAGATAGGGGTTTTGCGACCCAACAGATGGACTTTTAGTTCATCAATAGTATTTTCAACTTCCCAACGTTTATGATATTCCATCGCTAATAATAAAGCTGGGAACAAAGCAATATCAGTCAAACTGGTAATCAGGCGGTAAATTTCTGGCTCTGCGTCAGTCTCAATGGTGTATTCATTAATAAGCTGCTACGCAGCTTATAATGAAGTGGATTTTTCATGATGGTAGACCAACGGTTGACGCTCAAATCTCCGTTCTACCATTTTTTTGTCCTCAAATTTATATTTCGGACAGGTCTATTTTGGGCGTTGCTGATTGAAAGTTATGAATAAGTCTTAGCTAGAGGCACAAAGACTCAAAGAATCGTTGTTTAATCATGCTAAAAACTTAAATTCATATTCCGATTCAGCAACGCTATATTTTGTTCTACTTTAGTTGTCTATAAGCAGCTAAGATAATTTCTTCTGTTTGGTTCCAACCAATACACCCATCTGTCACAGAAACACCATATTTTAATTGTTGTTCTTTACTAGGAATCACTTGATTACCTTCATATAAATTGGATTCCAACATCATGCCAACTATTGATGTATTACCATCAACTATTTGCTGAATAACATTTTCAAAGACAAAACCTTGTAATTTATAATTTTTATTTGAATTGCCGTGGCTACAATCGATAACAATTCTTGGTGATAAATTTGCTCTTTTTAATTTTTCTTCCACTTCTTTGACGCTGGCTACATCATAATTTGGCTTACCATTACCGCCTCGCAAAATAACGTGACCGTAGGCATTTCCTCTAGTTTTAAAGATGCTCACCTGTCCCATTTGATTAATTCCTAGAAAATGGTGAGGTTTCTTAGCTGATTGGAGAGCATTCAAAGCCACATTAATATTACCATCGACACCGTTTTTAAAGCCTACAGGCATTGAAAGCCCACTCGCCATTTCACGATGAGTTTGCGATTCGGTTGTGCGTGCTCCAATTGCAGACCACGCAATAAGTTCGCTAATATATTGAGGTACTATAGGGTCGAGTGCTTCTGTACCGACGGGTAATCCCAATTCAGCAATTTTTAGCAATAAGCTGCGTGCCATTAATAAGCCTTTTTCTATATGGAAAGAATCATCCATATCAGGATCGTTAATTAATCCTTTCCATCCTACTGTTGTTCTTGGTTTTTCAAAATACACTCTCATTACAAGCAATAATTTATCTTGAACTTGTTCAGCTAGACTTTTGAGTTTATGGGAATATTCAATTGCTACTTTGGTGTCATGAATAGAACATGGGCCAACTACTATGAATTTTCTCCTATCTTTAAAATCTAAAATGTTTTCTATCTCCTGTCTATATTTTAGGATTTTTTGCTGAACCAAGTTAGTTAAAGGTAATCTTGATTTTAACTCAGCTGGAGTTAATAGAGGGTGATAGCTTTCAATGTGAGTATTAGATAATTTGTCTTGCATAGTAAATAACACGCTGTCATTGTGTATATCTTAAAATATTATAAGTCAAAATTAGTGTATCATTGTTATTTTTAATTTTATAATTCTTATATATAGATTTATAAATTTTAAAATTATAATTAATACATAGCTGATTTTAAAATCAATAGAAAAAATCAAATTATATTGATTATTACTTAGTTGATATTTTAGATATATTCTATAATTTTTATCAATTTAAATAGCTTTTAATTCCACAAAAAACTAACTTTAATCTATAAAATAAAAATTAGCGTAAAAATTTAATGAGTTTCAATTTATTCCAGAATAAATATTGTTATTTGGTTTATTTTCAAGTTTTTTAATAAAAAATCATGATTGATCAATTATTATTGCTCGGTGATTTTTATAAATTCTGAACTAAATTAAATTGGCATGAAAATTTAATATTATCGCATAATTTATTGACTTTACTGACTATTGATAATATGTGGCTCAACCAAATCATTTGTGAAGCACTCGCGATCGCATCCTCAAAAGTACTCAGCATTTTGTTAGATTATTAAAACTCCATTTTAAAATTTTACATCAAGGTGAGATAACAATACAGTTCGATAAAGGGTAAAAGTGTTTCTGTATTTCTGTTCCTTTAACTCTTACCTTTTAACCTTATAGCTATTGATTGTATTATCTTCTCTGTAATTTCTTTGAGCATATTTTTACATGGGAGATAGATTTTACCAATCTCATACAATGGAAAATACCGATGCTATTTGAAAAATATGTAAGTCAAAATAGCATTTATCAACTTATATTTAGTTAATTTTGTAACTAAGCTTCTACACACAATGATCATTAACTCTCTTGGCTCTCAAAACTTGGATCTTAGGGATTTACTCAAAATCAGGCGAGTGGACGAGGTTATGAATATTCAAGTAGTCCACGCTGCTCCAGATACTTCTGTTATGGATATAGCTTGTTTAATGTCGGAACATCAAGTCAGTTTTGTGGTAATTGTAGAGCAATCACAAGACGAGCAAGAGCAAATGTCATTACCTCTTATCCCCCTTGGTATTATTACTGAGTATGACATTGTTCAGTTCCAAGCATTAGAGTTAGATTTTACACAAACTCAGGTACGGACTATTATGAGTAGTCCGTTATTTTATCTACGTCCTGAAGATTCGCTGTGGTCAGCTAATGAGCAAATGCAAAGCTTGCGAGTGCGTCAATTAGTTGTGGTTGGTAATCAGGGAGAATTGTTAGGGAGCTTAAGCCAAAGCAACATACTGCAAGTATTAGATCCAATAAAATTCTATGAGGTGATGGAGTTATTACAACACCAAGTTGCTCAACAGCAAACACAAATTATTGAGCTGATGACAGATCGTAGACAATTAGAAGAGCAACTACAACAGCGGCTCATAGAACTCAAAACACGAGCAAAACGAGAACAATTAATTACATCTATTGCTTTGCGTATTCGTGAATCTCTGGATCTCAACACTGCACTGATGACAGTGGCTGAAGATGTGCGGTATATGCTGAAAGCTGATCGAGTGTTAGTATATCAGTTTGCACCAGATATGAACGGCAAGATTCTCGCAGAATCTGCCATTAATGGTTGGACTACTGTTTTAGGTAGTGAAATCAAAAATATCTCATGGAGTGGGGTAGAAGACATATTTCTTTATGGTAAAAAACAGGCGATCGCCAATATTTATGAATTAAATTTGACAGATGGTCAATTGCAAATCCTAGAGCAATTACAAATCAAATCCTGTCTAATAGTTCCCATTCTTATTTCTAACCAGTTGTGGGGATTATTAATCGCTAATCAATGCTCTGCTTTTCGTCAATGGAAAGAAGATGAGGTGAATCTACTTGATAAAATTGCTATTCAATTAGCAGTTGCAATTAAGCAAGTAGAACTCTATAATCAAGCGACAATTCAACTGGCAGAACGCCATAAAATTGAAGCTCAATTGCGATTAGAACGGAATTTTATTTCTACTGTTTTAAATGTAGCAGGCGCTTTAATTGTAGTACTAGATTACCAAGGTAGGATTGTTAACTTTAACCATGCTTGTGAACAAACAACAGGTTACACATACAATCAGGTACAAGGTAAATGTATCTGGGATTTCTTATTAATACCCGAAGAAATAGAATCTGTCAAAGCAGCTTTTCAAAATCTTAAACACAGACAAATTCACAATCATTATGAAAATTACTGGCTAACTAAAAATGGCGAAACTCGCTTAATTTCGTGGTCAAACAATGTCCTGCTTAATCGTGATGAGCAAGTTGAGTATATAGTCTGTACTGGTATTGATATTACTGAAAATCGTAAAGCAGAAGAAGAACTGCGTCACACTCGAAACTTTCTGCAATCCATGATTGATAATTTACCAGTAGCCGTATTTGTCAAAGATGCCAGACCAGAAAAATTTGGTAAATTTCAACTATTAAATAAAGCTTGTGAACATATTTTTGGCTTAAAAGGAGAACATGCTATTGGTAAGACAGATTACGACTTTTTCCCAAAAGAACAGGCAGAGTTTTTCTTGCAAAAAGATATTGAAACCATCTCTCATGGTCTACCTCAAGATATTCCGGAAGAACCAATAGATAGCTACAGTTTAGGGAGAAGAATTTTGCATACAAAAAAAGTTCCTCTGTATGACAAATATAATCAACCCGAATATCTGCTATGCATTTCCGAAGACATTACAGAACGCAAAGAAGCAGAGGAAAAGTTACGACAAGCAAAAGAGCAACTACAAACTGTTTTGGATGCAGTCCCTGGTTTTGTTTCTTGGGTAAGTAGCGATGGACACTATTTAGGGGTTAATAAACATCTCGCTCAAAGTTTTAATTTGACCGCTGATGCTTTTATTGGCCAAGAATTGGGCTTTATGCAAAAAAGTCCGCATTTTACAGAATTTATGTCTGGCTTTTTAGCTAATCAAGATGTAGCTGTATCTAGCGTTATTGATTCCCATATTGGGAACACAACGCGCAGTTACTTGCTTGTTGCTCAAAAATACCAACAAAACACTGCTGCTGTGGCTGTAGGAATTGATATTACAGAACATAAGCAAACAGAAACAGCTTTGGCTGAATCTGAGGCCATGCTTCGCTCCGTCCTGGATAGTACACCCAGCTTTGTATCGATGGTTAATCGTGAGGGGAAAGTGTTGTTTGTCAATCAAACCATACCTGAACTATCGGTTGAAGAGGTGATTGGGACAAATATTGATTATTATGTGTTTTCAGAAGACTGTCATATTCAGCGTTCTGCCTTAAAACGTGTTTTTGAGCATGGAGAGGTTGTAAGTTACGAAACCCGTGGTGTCAACATAGATGGCAGTTTTACATATAATCATTCTCAAGCAGGTCCTATTTGGCGTGATGGACAAGTAACAGCAGCTGTGATTGTTACAAATGATATTAGCGATCGCAAACAAGCTGAAGCTGCACTTAGAGAAAGCGAACAGAAATTTCGTCTATTTACAGAAAATATTAAGAGTACATTTTGGATTGCTGATCTCAAGGGAGATTCTAGTCAAGTTGTCTATGTCAGTCCCGCCTTTGAAGAAATTTGGGGGCTGAGTGCTGAAGAAGCTTACACTTCATATGATATCTTCTTACAAGCGATTCATCCTGCTGACCGTCAGCGCTTCATTGCAGATAGACCTAAAAGAATGCAGAATGAATATAGTGAAGAATACCGAATCATCAGACCAGATGGAGCAATACGCTGGATTCACAGCCACGCCTTTCCCGTCAAAAATGAAAAAGGACAAGTATATCGTATAACTGGTATTGCTGAGGACATTACGGAGCGCAAACAAGCTGAAATAGCTTTGCAGAATTTGGTAGAAAGCACAGCTTCCACTACTGGACAAGACTTTTTTCCAGCATTAGTGCAGTATATTTCCTCTGCTTTAGATGTCCGCCATGCTTGTGTAAGTGAGCTAATTAATAAGCAACTCCACACTTTAGGATTTTGGTCTGATGGACAGTTAAAGCCCAATATTTTTTATGACCCAACATCAAAACCTTGTGAAATTTTGCTACAGCAGGGAGTTTACTACTGTTGCTGTGGAGTTCAGCAACTCTTCCCTAATTTTGAAGTCTTAGCTCTCATGCAAGCCGATAGTTTTATGGGAGTTACTTTAAGCAATGACTTTGGTGAACCGATTGGTACACTCTGGATTGTAGATGAAAAACCCATAACTGACCCCGATAAATTTGAGGGAATTTTGAAAGTATTTGCAGCCAGAGCAGCTGCTGAACTGCAACGACAACGAGCGCAAGAAGCTTTGCAACAACTCAATCGGGAGTTAGAAAGCAGAGTTGAACAACGCACTCTAGAACTGCAAAAAAGTGAAGCAGAACTTAAACGTCAATTTGCAGCAGTAGAAGCAGCTATAGATGGCATTGCTATTTTGAGTCAAGACATCTACACTTACGTCAATAAAGCTCACGTTGAGATGTTTGGATATAATAATGCGGATGAACTGATTGGCAAGAGTTGGCAAGAAATTTATAAAACATCAGAAATTCATAGTTTTCAAACAGAGGTTTTTCCTGTTCTAATGCAACAGAAACACTGGAGAGGAGAAACAATTGCCAAACGTAAAGATGGTACTACCTTTGATGAAGAGGTTTCTTTAACTATATCCGAACAAGGCGATTTAATTTGTGTATGTCGCGATATTAGCCAGCGTAAAGAAGCAGAACGATTGATTGAGGAACAAAAAACTTTCCTTAGAAGTATAATCGACAACAACCCAAACTGTATTTTCGTCAAAGATACAGCAGGGAAATTTTTGCTGGTTAATAAGGCTATGGCTAGCTTTCATAATACCACTATTCAAGAAATGGTAGGTAAGGCTGATATAGGATTTTATACTGATGCTGAACTTCAAGGATTCAAAAATTTTGACCAAGCTGTGTTGACTCGGTTACAGCCTATTCAAATGCTTGAATCTAGTACCAAAAAAGCAACAGGAGAACAACGCTACTTCCAAAGCATCAAGGTTCCTTTAATCGCATCTAATGGTGAAGTACGAGGTATACTAAGTGTTGCTACTGATATTACTGAACGGAAATTGGCTCAAGATGCTCTTCAGCAACAAATTGAGCGAGAAAGGTTAGTTAATTTTATTACTCAACGCATACGAGAATCTCTTGATTTACAAGCAATTCTCAATGTTGCAGTCGCAGAAATCCACAAGTTACTTAAAGTTGACCGAGTACTAATTTATCACATCCTCACAGATGGTACAGGGAAAGTAATTGCTGAAGCCTTGACACCAAGATACGCAAGCATACTTGAACAATCTTTTCCTGTGGAATGTTTTCCGACAGAATGTTATCTGCGTTATGCACAAGGTGAGATTTACGCTCTTTGCGATCGCAAAGAGCGTCAGCAACCTAGCTGTTTGATACAGTTTATGGAAGATATGCAGATTCGAGCCAAGCTAGTTATTCCTATTGTTCAACAGGGTGTGTTGTGGGGTTTGTTGATTGCTCACCAGTGTTCACACCCCAGAGAGTGGAAGACAGGAGAAATTGAACTTTTGCAACAGTTAGCAAATCAGCTAGCGATCGCTACAAAACAATCGGGACTTTACGCACAATTGCAAGTAGAACTAAGCGATCGCAAACAAGCGGAAACAGAATTGCGTCAGGTCAAAGAAAGACTGGAATTTTTGATTTCTTCAAGTCCAGCGGTAATTTTCACCGCCAAACCATTAACAAGAAACTACTATCCCACCTATATTAGTGAAAACGTAATTAATCTGGTTGGTTATTCCGCCGAAGAATTTTTATCTGAGCCTGATTTTTGGTTGAATCATATTCATCCCGAAGATACTCCGCAAATTGTAGAGAATTTACCTCAACTTGTACAAACGGGACATCATACTCAAGAATACCGTTGGCTGCATCGCGATGGACAATATCGGTGGATGTTTGATGAGTTAAAGCTTGTACGAGATCAGCATGGTAATCCTTTAGAAATCATTGGTTTATGGATGGAAATTAGCGATCGTAAAAAAGCAGAGGAAGATATTCGTAAAGCTTTAGAAAAAGAAAAAGAACTTAGTGACTTGAAATCTCGTTTTATTTCTATGACATCCCACGAGTTCCGAACTCCTCTGGCTGTGATCGCCTCCTCTGCGGGAATTCTTGAGAGTTTTAGCCATAAGTTGGATCACCAGCAAAAACAGAAACATCTCCGATGCATTCAAACCTATGTTCAACACACTACCCGACTTTTAGATGACATTTTGCTAATTAATAAGGCTGAGGCTGGAAAATTAGCGTTTGAGCCAACTGATATTGATCTAAATGATTTTTGTAGTTCTCTAGTAGAGGAACTAAAACTGAGTTCTCCCAACCATACCCTAATTTTCTCTGCTCAGTACTTGGGTAATTCACCAGCAAATAGTAATTTCACGGCTCATTTAGACAAGAAACTTTTGCGACAAATACTGAGTAATTTGCTTTCTAACGCTGTCAAATACTCACCAGATGGAAGTAATGTTCAAATTAATTTATTGATGCAAGATGAAAGTGTAGTTTTTTTAATTACAGATGAAGGTATTGGTATTTCAAAAGAAGAGCAGCAGAATTTATTTGAATCATTCTATCGAGCTAGCAACGTTGGTAATATACCAGGTACGGGACTAGGATTGACTATTGTTAAAAAATGTGTGGAGCTTCAAGGAGGAGAAATTACTGTCGCTAGCGACATTGGAGCAGGTACAACATTTAGAGTAGAACTTCCACTGTTTACAAGCACGTAGGTCATTTGTCATTAGACTTACCTTGAAATATATTTATTTTTACTTACTCGCTTCTTTGTTAGTCGTAAATCATTTTAGGGAAATATATATCTACGGGAGCATCCCAATTTAT
The DNA here is from genome assembly GCF_000317245.1 of Fischerella muscicola SAG 1427-1 = PCC 73103. Lineage (GTDB taxonomy): Bacteria > Cyanobacteriota > Cyanobacteriia > Cyanobacteriales > Nostocaceae > Pelatocladus > Pelatocladus muscicola_A. The sequence goes on along the minus strand of NZ_AJLJ01000237.1, from coordinate 54,201 downwards.
TGCTGTATAACAAAGCTTATGGAAAAGCTAAGTGAGTAAAAGTATAAACAAAAACATCACAATTTTTGATTACTCTAAAATGAATAGAATTCTAATTATAGAAGACGAACCTCAAATTCGGGCAAATTTAGAGGAAATTCTCCAACTAGCAGATTTTGAAACTTTGACAGCTCCGAACGGCCAGATTGGATTGGAAATGGCAAAAACAAAACTACCAAATTTAATTGTTTGTGACATCATGATGCCAGAATTAGACGGTTATGGTGTACTGTCTGCTCTACATCAAAATGAAGCAACTACCAACATTCCTGTGATTCTTCTGACTGCGAAAGCAGAACGTTCAGATTTTCGTCACGGAATGCAACTTGGGGCTGATGATTATTTGACGAAACCATTTACAACTGAAGAACTACTAAGCGCAATAACTATGCGATTAGAAAAACAAGCTGCGGTTGAACGTCAGTCTCAAGCTAAACTAGATGAATTACGAAATAATATTGCTCATTCATTGCCTCATGAACTAAACACTCCTTTGAATGGCATTCTTGGTATGTCACAATTGCTCATAGACAATCGTGACCTAGTTGATGAATCTGAAGAAGTTGATGAATCTGAAGAAATTAAAATTGCAGAATCAATTTACACTTCTGCCAACCGATTGCATAAATTAACTACAAGATTTTTACTTTACAGTAATCTTGAATTAATCCTTAGAGATTCTGAAAAAATACGTTTAATTAGAGAAAAATCAGAAAAATGCCTTGCTCAGGAAAGGATCATTAATGCGTCTCTTAAAACAGCTAAAAATTTAGGTAGAGAGAAAGATTTAAAACTCGAACTCCAAGAATCTATTATAAAAATCCCAGAACCAAAATTGAGTAATGTTATTGAAGAATTAATAGACAATGCCTTTAAATTTTCTTTACCAGGTAGCGAAGTTCGAGTAGTGAGTAATGTGACTGGCAGTAAATTCAATTTATCTGTGATTGATCATGGCAGAGGAATGACAGTTGATGAGATTGGGAGAATAGGAGCTTTTATACAATTTCATCGTAAGTCATATGAACAACAAGGCTCTGGCTTAGGACTAGCGATTGTTCAATACATAATGAAATTATATAATGGCGAATTAATAATAGAAAGCAACCCTCAAGAAAAAACTGTTGTAAGCGTTGTGATACCTTGTTAGTATTCTGTCACGTAAACTTTGATGAGTCGTGGGTGTTCAGATCCCCGACTTCTTGAAGAAGTCGGGAATCTATAACACCTCATAATTAATGCGATGAACCACTAGTATTCTTTCAGAATGTTGGCAACCAATTTACAGTAGTTAAAGAAGAACTGCTATTAGGAACAATTCCATACCCCTCTAGTATCCATTTACCTCCTGTTTTGTAATTGAGTAAAGTATAAGAGCCTAAACTAGGTAACTGATTATTAGGTAAATTTCCACCTAAGAGAGTTTGCGTAATTTCTCGAATGACATAGGCATGGGCAACAAATATTAGTGTGCCGGAGAAACTATCATTTACCCAATCAGCCAATGCAGCACGGGTACGCACTATTAAATCTGCCATCGTCTCACCAGAACCTCTAGGAATATCGCGGCCAGAACGCAACTCGACAACAGCTTTAGGATCTAATACTTCAATCTGCTTCTCAGTTAATCCAGCCCAATTTCCACAGTCTAGCTCACGCAATCGTGCATCATAATGAATTTCCAGCATCAGATGCTTGGCTATAATCTCCGCAGTTTGTCGCGCTCTTTGCAAGTCACTACTAACAATTCGCTCTGGGTGATACTGACGCAGTTCCTCTGTTAAAGCATAAACTTGCTCTATTCCTAGAGGACTCAATGGCACAGGTTGGTGTCCCTGATAACGCCCCAGATTACTCCATTCACTAGCACCGTGACGTACCAAAATTAGTCGGTTTTCAGCAGCCATGAAGCAGTCCTCCTTTGAAACTTTCTAGCGCAGAAATTCAACAAGCTGTTCTAACTTTGTCCAAGCAACCCCGCTTGCAATAACGTCTTTAGCAAGAGTCAGACCTTTTGCAAAGGTACTCATGTCATCTCCTGTTTCAGGAATTGCTTCGCCAACAAAGAGTGCTAAAGCTGTATTTAAGGCTACTATATCTTGCTGTGCTTGAGTACCTTTACCTTGAAGAACTGCTTTGAGAATTCTGGCATTTTCCTGAGCATCGCCACCCCTTAGTTCTGTAGTTGGAGCCGGGTTTATTCCTAGTTTTTCAGGAGCAAGTTCAAGCAAGCGCAAATGTTGCTTTGATACGATCGCTAAGTCAGTAATATCAGCTAAACCTGCTTCATCTAATTTCTCTCGTCCGTGAAGCACGATCGCTTTACGAATTCCTATTTGATGCAAGACCAGAGCAAAGGTCTCAATCAGTCCTGGATCATTAACACCTATGACCTGTCCTGTTGGTCGCAATGGGTTAATCAGGGGGCCAAGCAGGTTAAAAACTGTACGTACTTTTAGTGTTTTCCGCAGTGGGTAACAAACTTTCAAAGTTGGATGCCAATCTTGTGCAAATAGAAAAGTTATACCAACTGCATCAACAGCCTCTTGAACTTTTTTACTACTTGCTTTCAAATTAACTCCCAAAGCTTCCAAAACATCTGCTGATCCGGTTTTACCAGATGCAGAACGATTACCATGTTTTGCAACTTTTACCTTGGCAGCAGCTGTTACAAAGGCAACCGCTGTGGAAATATTAAATGTTGATGCTCCATCTCCACCAGTACCACAGGTATCAATGAGGGGTGAATCACCGACAACTATATCTCGTAATGTTGGTCGTAATGACTGGGAGTATAAAACCTTCACCATACCCAGCAATTCTTGTGCAGAGACACCCTTCATCTGAATTGCTGCCAAAATCGCACCAGATAATACAGGAGGAATAGCATCTATGAGCCAGCCGTACATTAATTCACTGGCTTGATCAGTTGTCAGCGATTGATGATCTAACAATTGTTGTAATAAATGACTCCAATTAGGGGAGTTATGAGATATTGAATTTGTTTCAATTACAGATGTTGTAACCATATTTAAGTAAAAATTTTTACTAAATTACTTTGTCTTCCTTTAAGCTGGGTTTAAAAATTGGATAGCTGTTTGTACATCTTTATCACCACGTCCGGAACAGTTGATGACAATTCGCGGGCTACCTGTAAGTTGTGGGCAAAGAGTTTCTAAATATGCGATCGCATGTGCTGTTTCCAGCGCTGGAATAATTCCTTCTAGTTGTGAAAGGCGTTGAAATGCTTGTAGCGCCTGTTGATCTGTCACACTGTAATATTCAGCACGCCCTATTTCTTTCAAATAACTATGTTCAGGGCCAACGCCTGGATAATCTAACCCAGCACTGATAGAGTGGGCCTCAACAATTTGACCATCTTCATCTTGTAGTACATAACTCATTGCGCCATGCAAAACTCCGACTCGTCCTTTTGTCAGGGTTGCTGCATGTTTATCTGTGTTAATACCTTCACCAGCCGCTTCAACACCAATTAGGCGCACCGAAGGTTCATTTACAAATTCATGGAACAGTCCGATTGCATTGGAACCTCCACCCACACAAGCCAAAAGAATATCCGGTAGTCCTCCCCATTTCTCTTGTGCCTGAGCGCGAGTTTCTTTACCAATTATTGCATGAAAGTCCCGCACCATCATCGGGTAAGGATGTGGCCCCGCAACCGAACCGAGAATATAATGAGTTGTTTGGACGTTTGTTACCCAATCCCGAATTGCCTCAGATGTCGCATCTTTGAGGGTTCCTGTTCCTGCTTCTACAGATCGAACCTCTGCCCCCATCAACCGCATCCGGAATACATTTAGGGCTTGCCGTTCCATGTCATGGATACCCATGTAAATTACGCATTCTAGGCCAAAACGAGCGCACACAGTAGCAGTAGCAACACCATGTTGACCTGCTCCCGTTTCCGCCACAATGCGCTGTTTACCCATGCGTTTGGCTAACAGTACTTGCGCCAGAGCATTGTTAATTTTGTGCGCTCCTGTGTGGTTTAGGTCTTCACGTTTAAGATAAATTTGTGGCCCCGTACCATCAGGTTTAGCATAATGTTCAGTTAGTCTTTGAGCAAAGTAAAGGGGAGTAGAACGTCCAACATAGTCCCGTAGCAGTGCTTGAAGCTCTTGTTGGAATAGTGGATCAGCACGGTATTGCTGAAAGGCGGTTTCTAATTCAGTCAGTGCTGACATTAAAGTTTCAGGTACATACTTACCACCAAATTGACCAAACCTGCCATTTGGGTCAGGTTGTTGAGTGAGTAGTTGAGTTGCAGCTTGATTATGTTGTGTATTTAATAACATAAGTTTTACACAAAAATACTGTTATACAATATTTAGAGTTTGAAGGATTAAATCTCTTATCTTCTGCTTTCTGCTTCCTCTGTTCTGCCTTCTATTGATGTCTTCAAATCACGACAGAAATCTTTAATAGCTCCCAGTCCTTGATATGGTGTACTTTCCACTAAACGCTCTACAAAGGCACTACCGACGATCACAGCATCTGCGCCCCAATCTCTAACTTGACGAGCTTGTTCTGATTTAGATATGCCAAAACCAACACCAATAGGTTTGTTTGTAACACTGCGGATGTCTTGCAGCACATCCTTAACCCGTGTTTGCAGATGAGAGCGCACACCAGTAACACCTGTTACACTCACTAAGTAAATAAATCCACGAGATTGACGAGCGATCGCCTCTATGCGTTCTTTTGAACTTGTAGGAGTTACTAACAAAGTCACCTCAATTCCCACAGTATCAGCAACCTCTAACAAATTACTTGCCTCATCCAAAGGTAAATCAGGTACTACTAATCCCTTAATTCCTGATGCTGCGGCTTTTTCTAGAAACGAAATTGTGCCTAAATTTAGAATTGGGTTGTAGTAAGTAAAAAGAATAATAGGCGATCGCAAGTGAGGTGTAACTGTTTGAACCATTTGTAAAACATTATCTAAACGGGTTCCCCGTTTCAAAGCACGGGTAGCGGCTGCTTGAATCACTGGTCCATCTGCTAATGGATCTGAGTAGGGAACTCCCAATTCAATCAAATCAGCACCGCTAGAATCTAAAACTCGTAAAGCTTCTGCTGTGATTTCCAAATTAGGATCACCAGCTACTACAAAGGGAATCAAAGCGCACTGATTACTGGCTCGTAAAGATGCAAAGTGATGAGAAATAGAGGTCATTCGATTTTAGATTTTGGATTTTAGATTTTGAATTGACTCCACAGATTTTATCTATCCATTAGCTTTTTTACAGCCCGTTCTAAATCTGTTTGCTTTACCAGAGATTCTCCAATCAAGACTGCTTCGGCTCCTGCTTCTGCAACAAAAGCTAAGTCAACTGATGTATACAAACCAGACTCACTTACCACAGTGATTCTTGCACTACTTAATTGTTCTCGACGCTCTTTCAATAAACGTTGAGTTGTTTCTAGTTCAACGCTAAAGTCTTGAAGATTACGGTTATTAATCCCTATTAATTGGACATTTGATAGTGCCAGTACTCGATCAAGTTCAGCCAAAGTATGCACCTCTACTAAAGCAGTCATACCTAAATGCTGAACAATCTGTAGAAAATCCGTAAGAATTTCATTAGATAAAATGGCAGCAATCAGTAATACTGCATCTGCTCCATTGACTCTTGCAAAATAAATTTGGTAAGGGTCAATAATAAACTCCTTACACAATAAAGGTAATCCTACGCTTTTTCTAATTAACCGTAGATTCTCAAAACTGCCTTGGAAGAATTTTTGGTCAGTTAGTACTGATAGACAGGTAGCACCACTTTGTTCATACGCCTGAGCAATCTTGACTGGATCAAAATCGGCACGAATCACTCCCTTGCTAGGTGAAGCTTTCTTAACTTCAGCAATTAAGATCGGTTTATTCGGATTCTGGCGCAAAGCATCCAGGAAATCTCGTAAAGGAGGAGCAGTACTAATCTGAGTTTGTAAGTCTGCAAAAGACAGTTGCTCACCCATAGATGCAACTTCTTTTCGTTTGTGCCATACAATCTCTTCGAGAATATGACGCGGTTTTACTGAGTTTATTTCAATAGTGGAGATACTCTTTTGTGCATCCATATGAGATGGGGATGATTGATAGTAACTGTAGAAAATGAACTGTCAGGGGGTTCCCGGAGGGTAGATGCTAAGTGTGCCAAGAAAAGAGGAAAAAATGATTAATTATTAAATTAATTACTTATGTAACTCATCAAAATTAATGGGACACTAGAGGCATATCTAAAAAGATATTTATGCAACGACAACTGAAGAAGGTATTTTAGTTGTACATGCACCAACTATATTCTTAATAATGCCTAGACCAACTCCTCCAGCTAAAGTCATGATTGATTCTGGGTGGAATTGAACGCCGATAATCGGTAATGTTTGATGTTCGATACCCATAATTACGCCATCATCTGAGATTGCTGTCACTTTTAATTCTGTGGGGAGAGTCTCAAGTAAAGCAAATAATGAGTGATATCTACCAACTTCAAATGATTTGGGTAAATTTTTGAAAGTAACAGATTCTGAATCCATAACAGAAATCCGGGATACCTTACCATGTTGAGGATAATTTAGAACTCCCAGTTTACCTCCAAACGCTTCAACAATGGACTGCAATCCTAAACAAACACCAAAGATGGGAATCTGTCGTTTTATACAAGCTACGATTGTCTCTACTACATGAAAATCGCTAGGTCTACCGGGCCCAGGAGATAAGACAACAAGATCAGGCTTTTCCATATCAAAGACTGATTCGGAAAAGCCATGGCGTAATGTTTTGACGACAGCACCAGTTTGACGAATGTAGTTTGCTAGAGTGTGAACAAATGAATCTTCATAGTCTATCAATAATATTTGTTTACTATGTTCAGCTTTAGATTTGAGAAAGTTTTGATTGATGTCGATGTTGTTGACAACATTATCAGTCTTTTGTTGAGTCTGGTAAAGTGTTTGAAACAGAGCAGCAGCTTTAGTGAGAGTTTCTTGAGCTTCTGCTTGTGGATCTGAATCGTAAAGAACTGTCGCACCCACTCGCACTTCAGCAATTGAGTCCTTAAGCTGGATTGTTCGCAGAATCAGACCTGTATTCAAATCTCCTTTGAAGGTTAAGTAACCAACTGCTCCACCATACCAACGTCGAGAACTGCGTTCATGCTGTTCAAGAAACTGCATTGCTGATTTTTTTGGCGCTCCTGTAACTGTAACAGCCCACAGATGAGTTAGAAATGCATCTAAAGCATCAAACTCAGGTCTTAATAAGCCTTCCACATGATCTACAGTGTGGATTAAATGGCTGTATATCTCAATTTGACGACGACCAATTACTTGTACTGAACCTGGTTCACATATGCGTGACTTATCATTGCGATCCACATCAGTACACATGGTCAGTTCAGCTTCATCCTTACCTGAGTTGAGAAGCTTCTGAATTTGAGCAGCATCATCAATTGCATTTTCTCCCCGACGAATCGTACCACTAATTGGGCAAGTTTCTACACGTTTGCCTTCAGTTCGGACAAACATTTCTGGAGATGCACCAATCAGATACTCTCCACCTAAATTCAAAATGAATCCATAGGGGCTAGGATTGATTTGTTGTAAAGTGCGAAATAATTCTGCCGGAGACTGTTGACATTGTCTATAAAAGCTTTGACTCGGAACAACTTCAAACAAGTCACCACGACGGAAATATAAGAGTGCTTTACAAACTTGCTGTGCATATTCATCAGGTTCATGATCTGAAGATTGAGCAGGAGTAAGACACTTACCTCTGTAATCAATTATTTCACCACTGCGAAAAAGTCCCTTAGTACTACCATGCTTGGTTTCAAAATCATATTGTAAACAAAATGCACGTTGCAAATAATAATCTATGATGAATAATTCATCTGGTAAATAAAGTAATAAATCTTGCTGATCTGTAGAACGTGGGAGCAGTTTTTCCATAGATTCAAATTGAAAAACCAAATCATAACCAAAGGCACCATAAAGTCCTAAATGCTCATCTTCAGGACTTTCAAAAACATCTAAAATTTCGCGAATGATACTGAAAACTGATGGTTGCTTACTTCTTTCTTCCTCTGAAAAGAAACTTCCTTTTGGTTTGATATAACCAGTGATATACTGATCATCCTGGTCTATTTCTTGCAGTTGTGGGTGCTTATCTAAAAATTCTGCCAAATACGAAAGTATTACTTTGCCTCGTTGATTATGAGCGGTGAGTTTAAAAAAGTTCTCACGAGTAACAAGTTCTAAGGGTGGATTAACAAAGCCAATCGCCCATCTTTTATATCTTCCTGGATATTCATAGCTGCTTTTGAACAATCCTCCACGTTGAGAATCAATACACAATAAAATATGTTCGATCGCAGTATCTATGAAAGTCTCAGTAACGAAGCGAGATACCTTAACCCCACCTTTAGTTATGTAATCATGATTATTCAAAAACATTAATAATTATCTCCAATAACTTGAAGCAAATTTCCTAATTTTGCATTAGCTCCTTGTCCCCTTTGTTCCCCTTGTCTGCATATCATGTGTTGGTAGCATGTATTGGTAAAGCAAGATGTCCTGTAGATATAGGATATTTTTGATACCAACGACCAAAAACTTTACTAATTCCAATCATGTCCTGAATTAACTTGCCATATTGCTCTGGCGTTAAAGATTGAGGGCCATCAGAAAGCGCTTTGGCTGGATCAGGGTGAACTTCAATCATCAGTGAATCAGCGCCAGCTGCTATAGCAGCCATAGCCATTGCAGGTACATACTCTGCTCGACCTGTGCCATGACTGGGGTCAATTACAATCGGTAAGTGAGTGAGCGATCGCAGCACTGGTATAGCACTTAGATCCAATGTGTTACGTGTATACTGTTGGTCAAACGTGCGAATTCCTCGTTCGCACAAAATAACATTTGGGTTCCCTGCTGTCAGTATGTACTCAGCTGCCATTAACCATTCTTCAATAGTGGCAGACATGCCTCGCTTCAGCAAAACTGGTTTATTTATTGCTCCCACTTGCTTTAAAAGTGAGAAATTTTGCATGTTACGCGCACCGATTTGGATAATGTCTGCGACAGAAGCAACTTTCTCAAGGTCAGCTGTATCCATGACTTCCGTCACAATACCCAAACCTGTAACTTGACGAGCGATCGCAAGCAAACCCAAAGCACTTTCACCATGACCTTGAAAAGCATAAGGAGAAGTACGGGGCTTATAAGCTCCACCTCGCAAAAACTTAGCACCAACTGCCTTGACTTGCAAAGCAGTATAAATAATCATTTCTTCATTTTCTACAGAGCAGGGGCCAGCTATTTGAACAATCGGATGATTTTGACCAAAAGCTACAATTTCATTAGGTGTTGAGACAAAAATTTCACTTGGCTCTCCATTGTGAAATTCTCGACTAGCAAGTTTAAAAGCTTTATTTACCCGCATAATATTCTCAATAAAAGGACTGAGTTGTTTTACTTGTAGACTGTGGAATCTTAAAGGGCGTACGTCGTCCTGTCATAACCATCTTGATTCCATTTCCAGGCCCAACAAACATGATTTGCCGCTGAAGTGTTACTGGTTGATGATCTGCCAGTGCTAGTTTATAGTGTGACAGGATAGTTGCCAAGACTAACTTCATTTCAAACATAGCTAAAGCATCGCCAATACAACGACGGACACCTCCACCAAACGGCAGGAATTCGTAGGGAGAATATTGATGTTGTAGAAAGCGTTCTGGCAGAAACTGCTTGGGCTTTTGATATAAATCCTTACGATGATGAGTCAGATAGATACAAGGAATCACTGCCGTACCAGGCTCTAAGTGATACCCCAGCAGTTCGACAGGTTCTTGCACAAATCTAACATTCGCCATTACTCCTACAGGATAAATACGCAAAGTTTCATTACAAACAGCACTCAAATAAGGCAGCCGAAAAATATCCATTGGATTTTTTGAATTACCCAGGGTATCTAGTTCTTGGCGAAGTTTTTCACCAACTTCTGGTAAATGATGAGTCCAATATAATTCCCAAGCCATTGCTATTGCTGTACTGTCAAATCCACCAACTAACATAGTCATCAACTCATCGCGCAACTCCTTATCTGTCATTGGTTGACCTTCTTCATCTGTTGCTTCCATCAATAACGAGAGGATATCAATACGATCTGAATTGGGTTGTACACGACGTTCAGCAATCTCAGCGTATAACAATTCATCTATCTGCTGGCGAATGCGTACAAATCTTCCCCAAGGACTCCATGCTCCAAAATCTTTTTGTAGGAAAGGAAAAAATAGGAAACTATTGTACAGTGGGGATCTAAAAAGACCCAACATCAAGGGTAGTAAATGCTTTAGTTTTTCGTATCTTTGCCCTTCGTATAAGCCAAACACAGCCTGTAAAATAACTTGTAAGGAAATTTCCTGCATGACACTACAAGCTGAGAATACTTGATTAAGTGACAACTGACTCATGACTTTTTCAGTCAGATTAACAATAAGTTGCCCATAGGATTGCATCCGCTCTTTATGAAACGAGGGCATCACAAGTTGACGCTGACGTTTGTGCTGTTCTCCCGATACCATTAAAAGTGAATGCTTACCTAACAAGGGTTGCAAGATTTTGTTGACATGACCTGGAACTACAAACTTTTTTCTGTCATTGGTTAATATTTCTTGAATTGCTTGAGGATGCTGTACAACTACAACTGGGATACCCGTAAAACCAAAAATTTTAGCAGTGAAAATATCAGGATACTGCTGATGCACTTTTTCCAAAAATCCTACTGGATTAAGAATAAACTGAAGTGATTGAATAAACGAGGGAGCTTTTAGTGGATTGGGTTGTTGCATTTGATTTAGCACGACAAAGCTGTCTTCACAATAGGTTGAATAATAGTAGGACTTACGCATTGATAGGATTTTGAGTATGCGTATTTATCTTGTTTACACCTAACTTTGTTTTACTGTGCCTTATCAACCCAACTTTGATAAAATTGTCTAAATTTTAATACTGGCTGGTCAGGCTTGATAAATGCTTGCCCTGTTTTTGCGCTCATGGTATCCCAGATGACTACATCTGCCGATACAGCAACTTCGTTTTGCCAGCCAAAAACAATGTAGGAAAGTAGATCCAGCCACAAGTTACCAGTTTTTTTGATCATGAACAACAAGTGCCATGTTGTCTGGTTTTCAGAAATTGGAGTGATACCAGAGAGTACTCTTATTTTCTGTTGTCCATTAAAGCTGGTTGTGCCTAAGCTGCCACTCGGCCAAGCATCCAGTCGGGTCTTCCAAGTTTCAACATTTAACCCTAAAAACTTAGCGATCGCACCTACACCAGCATAACTTTTAATCTGAGCTTCCATTACTGTTCCAAACCAGGCTTCTTTTGCAATCGATAGTTCACTAATTTTTATATCTTCTTTATTAAGGAGGGTTTGTTTAATTTGATTAATTATCGGTAGATTATGTGTTACAACAACATGGTGATGATCAAATGAATTTTCAAGTACCCGTAACACAGTAGTTTTAGTTTTGCTAAAGAAACGGTAAGACATATAGTTATGCTTGTCGCTTTCGGCAGGATCAAACTTGGGCAAGGGAAACAAAGGGTTTACAGAACCATACCAAACCCAAATGTAACCATATTTTTCTTGGGTCACATAAGTGTGTTGACGCGCTGTTGACGGAATTACATCTGTTGTCGGTGTTGCTACCTTTGGTATATCCACGCACACACCGGAACTATCGTACCGCCAGTGATGAAAAGGACATTGAATGCAACCATCTATGATCTGGCCGATTGCTAAAGATGCACCCATGTGTGAGCAGAAACGCTCCATAATCACTGGTTTGCCAAGTTTGTCTCGCCATGCAACTAAAGGTCTACCAAATAACTGGATTGCTTGTGGCTTTTTACCTAGTTCCTTCGATTGCATGGCAATATACCAACTAGCTGCCAGATCCATTACTTTATTTTCAGATTGAGTTTCTAATTTTGTTATTTTTGCCTCTACGCTCTTTTCAACATTAACCATTGTTTGTTCTTTAAATTAGGACAGGAAAATCCAGATTTACACACTCAAAAAGACCATTTTTTTCTTTACCACTACTTCTAACGCACCATTAATTTTAGGTGCGTTAGCCTGTGGCACAACACATTCTACATAACGAGTTTTGAGTAATTAAATTATTTATGTGTATGTGTACACAGTAGCTTATGAGAGAGGAAGAAGTCTTGTCTCCCTTTAAGGATCAACCCAACGACCGTCTGCTTTAATCAAATTAATCAGTTCTTCAACTCCCTGGGATTCTGGTACTTTTTTAATTTCTTCTCGCCCACGATATAAAGAGATATAGCCGGGTTGCTTACCAACATAACCGTAGTCTGCATCTGCCATTTCTCCAGGACCGTTGACTATGCAGCCCATAACAGCAATGTCTAAACCTGTAAGGTGTTTGGTAGCTTCTCGCACTTGATGTAACACCTCTTCTAAATTAAACAAGGTGCGACCACAGGAGGGACAAGCTACATACTCTACCATGGTTTTACGTAATCCCAGGGCTTGCAGAATACTGTAGCAAACAGGAATTTCTTTTTCTGGTGCTTCTGTTAAAGAGACGCGGATTGTATCACCAATACCATCAGCTAAAAGAGTTGCAATTCCAGCAGTGGATTTAATGCGACCATATTCTCCATCGCCTGCTTCGGTGACACCAAGGTGTAAGGGGTAGTCCATACCCAATTCATCCATCCGTAGAGCCATCAAACGATAGGCAGCAACCATTACAGGAACTCTGGAGGCTTTGAGGGAAATCACTAGGTTGCGGAAGTCAAGAGATTCACAAATGCGAATAAATTCAAGAGCAGACTGTACCATACCTTCAGGAGTATCACCGTAGGTAAATAACATTCTCTCTGCCAGCGAACCGTGATTGACACCAATACGCATGGCTTTTCCCTGCTCGCGCAAACAGAGGACTAAAGGCTCTAAAGTTTCACGAATTTTATCGCCAATTTCATCAAATTCAGCTTGGCTGTATTCGGTACGGTTAGTGTTGGGCTTTTCAAAGACATACAATCCAGGATTAATCCTTACTTTATCGACATGTTTTGCCACTTCTAAAGCAATCTTCATGCCATTGTGGTGGACATCAGCTACTAAAGGAACATCTTGGTAAGTTTCTTTTAGCTTTTGCTTGATTTCAGCTACAGCTTTAGCGTGAGCCAGACTAGGTACGGTAACACGAACAATTTCACAGCCAATTTCATGCAAGCGACGAATAGCATCTACAGATGCTTTCACATCTAAAGTATCTTCATTAATCATTGACTGGACTACTACAGGGAAACCACCACCAACTGTGACATTAGCCACACGCACTGGGCGAGTTTTCCTGCGGGGGATAATGGTATTCGTGAATGTCTGCTGAGAAGGAGAATTGGAGATGATGGGAGTTGAAAGAGTTTGCATATGTTGTTATTTTTGACGCCTACAACAGAAAAGCAGTAAAACTAATGAAAAATCACAAATTACCATGAACGGGTTTTTTGCTCAAAGGAGCCGTTTTGCAATACATTTATATCCAAATTGGATTGTTGTTGAAATTCTTGAAGGATGCGATCGGCAATCTTTGGAGCAGTTAAACCTAGTTCTGATAGAGATTCTTCGGGAGTAGCATGTTCAACTAACTTGTCTGTTACACCCAGACGAATAACCGGAACAATCACACGATGTTCAAGTAGAGCTTCAGCAACTGCTGAACCAAAGCCACCTATTAAACAACCTTCTTCCAAAGTAAAGACTTGACCAATTTGTTTAGCAAGAGGCACGATTAATTCAGTATCTAAAGGCTTGGCAAATCGAGCATTAATTACAGTTGCTTGGATACCGTGTTCATTCAAAATAGCAGCAGCTTGCAGTGCTGGATATACCATAGAGCCATAAGCTACCATTAGCACATCTTCTCCGTGACGAAGGATTTCTCCTTTGCCAATGGGTAGGGTCTCCCAGCCTTCTGACATCAGGGGAACTCCGTGACCTTCACCACGCGGATATCGCATAGCAATAGGGCCATCAGTGTAGTTGACGCCAGTGACTAACATTTGCTGGAGTTCGGCTTCATCTTTGGGAGCCATTAACACCATATTAGGAATGCAACGTAAATAGGCGATGTCGTACATTCCTTGATGGGTGGGGCCATCTGCTCCAACTACACCAGATCGATCCATGCTGAAGAAGACAGGCAAATTTTGAATGCAGACATCATGGATGATTTGATCATACGCTCGTTGCAAGAAGGTCGAGTAGATGGCAACAACAGGACGCATACCCTCGCACGCTAAACCTGCTGCTAGTGTTACTCCATGCTGTTCGGCAATCCCCACATCAATATATTGCTCAGGTAGATTTTTCTGTAAGATATCCAACTTTGTCCCAGTGGACATAGCTGCCGTGATGCCGATGACTTTGGAGTTACTCTTGGCAATTTTAGTGAGAGTTTCACCAAAGACTTTAGAATAACTTGGTGGTTTAGGCTTGCTAGAGATGATTGCTTTGCCTGTAGCCAAATTGAATTTAGATTGGGCATGATAGCCAACTCTTTCTTGTTCAGCGAATTCATAGCCTTTGCCTTTGATCGTTGCTACATGCACTAACACTGGGCCAGTTTGTTGATGTGCTTGGTCAAAGGCAGCTATCAGTTCTGGCAAATTATGACCGTCGATTGGGCCCATATAGGTAAAGCCTAATTCTTCAAATACCGCCCCTACCTTTGGGACTGCCAGACGTTTTATACCTTGTTTAATCCGGTTCAATTCTGGTGCTAGAAAATTACTTACAGGTGATAGATACTCAAACTGTTCTTCCAGTTGTTTGAGCAACTGGACTGGAGAGCTAAAGCGCAGTTGATTGAGGTGAGAAGAAAGCGCCCCGACATTTGGAGAAATCGACATCTCATTGTCGTTGAGTACAACTAACAATTTAGTTTTGGGCAAGTAACCAGCATGGTTAATTGCTTCTAGAGCCATTCCTCCTGTCAATGCACCATCACCAATGACTGCAACAACTTTGAAATTTTCTCCTTTTAGGTCTCTGGCAAGAGCCATTCCTAAAGCCGCAGAGATACTGGTAGAAGCATGACCTGCACCAAAATGATCAAACTGACTTTCGCAGCGTTTGAGATAACCTGCAACACCATTCTTTTGTCGCAGAGTATGAAAGCGATCGCACCGTCCAGTTATCAACTTATGTGGGTAAGCTTGATGACCCACATCCCAAATCACTTTATCCCGATTGAGATCTAAAGTCTGGTAAAGTCCTAAGGTCAGTTCAACCACACCTAAACCTGGACCAAGATGACCTCCACTAGTAGATACTGTTTGTAGATGCTTTTCTCGAATCTGACGTGCAATTTCTTCCAATTGCGAAATTGACAGTCCGTGTAATTGATTTGGATGAGTAATTTGGCTCAGTTTCATAAGAATAATTACGTTATAAGTAAAATAACTAGCTATAGGAATCCGGTTTGATTTATGAATTTACTCATGAAGACCGGGAATAGGGGCCAGAAAATGTACGGTTTTATTTCAACAATCAAAGTAGTGGGTGAGCTTTTATTGACCCACCCATAAACTTGAACTTCAGTGTATTTAATCGCTCTTTTTTATCTTTAGCAAAGAGTAGTTTTACTCTTATTTTTATACCCTGAATTTATTAAGCAAGAGCAAAATCAGCAGCTTTAGGTAATGGTTGGCTGTGTACTTTTATAAATAAAGGTACAGTTCGACCATGGTAGTCTACGTCAACTTTAGTATATGTTCCCTTTCCTCCTTGTGGGCCAAATGACCAACCCAAAATAAAACCTGGATTTTTGACTAATGCTGGAGCCTCGTTAATATATTTTTTGAGTAATGGAGTCAAAAGATTTTGAGGTACAGCTTCACGATTTAAAAAGGGAAGATAAAAACACAACCGCTCAATCCGAGGAGATGCAAAATTAAATGTCAGTGCAATTTCTCCATTATTTGCTAGTAGTTCAAGAAGTTCATCAGAAGGAGGTTGAAATTGTAAATCCTGCAAAAGATTTTTGTAATATTCGGATGTGTGATGTTTTGGATGATAAGTGTCGAAATACAGATTGACTGAACTATGGTGATAGTCAACTCCAAAAGCATAGAGAGCATCAAGATGGTGATTTTTGAGAAAATCTGCGTGAGCAATAACACTTGCTGGCAAAGATAAATTAAAAGCATCTTGTACAGGGACAACTCCTTTAATACTCTGCCAGATTTTTGCTAATCCGTGTTTAACGTCAAAATCTACACCATCTGCCATTATTGGAAAAGTTTCACAAATTTCTGGTATCAGTCGATCTACTGGACGACCTTGATCAGATAACAGACCGGATTTTCTGGCAATATCCCATGCAAGACCTAAATGGCTTTCATCTTCCTCATGATAACGGAAATAGCAACCTAATTTATCTGGTTGTTTGTTACTAGTCCGAATCATGAATGAGTTATCGGCAAATTGCTCACCAAAAACTTGGAATACTTCGTCCAAAACTTTTTCAGAATATTCTGCTCCAAAAGTTTTAGCTACATTGACTATATCAGTGTGTATACGGTTAACGTCGTTCATTTTCTACTTACCTCAATTTTAAGTTAGATAATCATGAACTGTGATGAGAGCAGACGGATTTCAAACTGTTGCTCTAGCGTGGGGACTAGGATTTGAACCCAGAATCTTTGGTTTTGGAGACCAATGTGTTATCCAGTTACACTATCCCCACATTTTTGATTGAGAGTGGCGGGAATTACTTGAATGAAAATTCCAGTAAATTACCCGCACTATCAGTACCTCTTCCTATATCTGCGTTCCCACTTCTTCCCGTCAGCCTGAATGACAGGTGTTTAAGCGGAGATCACATAATAGCGAGCAAGACCGATCACTGCCAAAATTTATAAAATATGTACCCGTTGCAAATGTCTCTGTGAATTGGAAAGAAAGGGATTGCGACCATGTAGCAGCGCATGATTGTCAGCTACCAAAAAATCTCCTTCTTGCCATTCGTGTCCAAAACAATTTTGCGGTAGGTAAAGATTTTCTATTAGCTCACTGAGAAATTGGTTTTGTTCTTCGGCTGGTAGATTACAAACTTCAACATACAACGGGTTGAGGTGTACGCTTGCATCGTTTAATGGTTCTGCAAAACGAAGCGTTGAAAGACCAGTAATGGGATGCTTACTCACAAGAGATTTGATAATCTCTCCACCATAGTGAGCAACTTTTTCAGTTTTATAACTAACCTCAGTCTTTTCCCAAATTTCGCGTTGTTGGGGGCTTAGATTTTGCAAAATCCGTACTGTATCGCAAAATAAGCTTTCACCACCACTTCCTGCTTCTGGTGCCTTCAGACATTGAAAAAATAGAAAGCGTGGTACAGCTTCAGCAAAAGCTCCATCCCAATGAAACGGTACATTTCCATTTGTAAATAAATAGTTCTCAGGACTTTCGTGAACAATTAAATCAAGAACTGTACCAAAATTCCAAATTAATAACTCACCCCAACGCTGGCAGTAGGTTGATAATTCTTCACGCTCTAAGAGTGAAAAACCACGCAGAACAATCAACCGATGTTCCCAAGTTAATTCACATAACTGTTCAATCGACAGTTGCTTAATATCTGAGTGGTATTCAGTTGCTTCAAGCAATGCACCAAAAGGAGTTAATGGTTTGACACTAAATTGTGTTGATTGCCCAAGAGAAGTAGAAACCATCATTGAATAGCCTCCTGAACGGTAATACGAGTTTCTAATGGCTGTTCAGTCCACGCAAAATGACTAGGATGACCATTTTGGCAAACTAAGGTAGCACCCATACTTTCTAGATGGCTTCGCTTCATGAGCATGAATTCTTTTCCATCAAAGACTGTAGCATTGTGCCATGGAGTCCCCCATTGATCTAATGTTTTGATCATGTGGATACCAATTTTTTCTGAATGATAATGTTGAGGATGAATAGATAAGCGTACTGAGTGAGGGTAAAGCTCTGAAATTAGTACACTCCAAGCATTACTGCGTTGAATTACTTCATAAGCTCTTGTCTTACATTCAAGTCGAATTTTGTTACGACTTTTATGAGCTTCTAATACCTGATAATCTTCAACCAGAAAACGATGAATACCGTTGAACATTTGACAGTGATGATCATCGTTTTTCACAGCTTCTTTGATAGCTTCAATGTTTTGACCATAGAGCTTAACAAGTTTCTGTCTCATCTCATCAAAACTGAGGTCAGTATACATATCTTCCAGATTGAAGACATTGATTGCATCTGCCTCCATTTCTTTCAGCAGCGCTTGAATTCTTTGACCATATAAAGTTACATTTTCATCTGTGACAGCGACAAGATCACTAAAAACCCGACCATCAGAGCAAATTGTTAATTTAGCTCCAGGAGCATATATTTCACTGATCTGATTACAAAGAGATTGAAGAAATTTAAGTGAAACTAGTTCTCCCATATCTGGCATAGTGCCTAGAACTTTTTGAGTATTAGGTGATTTTGCAGGAAATGCTGGGAGAATAAAATGAATTGGTTCGTTATGTTCAACAAAATATTGAACTTTTTCAAGATGAGGAGCTAGACACAATGAACAGGGTTGATGTACACAAGGCTCTGTATTTGAGATTAAACGACGATGACGAAATACATGCTTTAGAATCTGTTCACTAATCACCTTTGATTGAGTGATATTTATAATTTGAGTCATTTTAAACCTATGTTTTGTGCTAATACTTAAATTGAGCAAAAATCTCTGCATTGGAAATGCATTGCTGCACTAGTTCCAAGTTCATTAATAGGGTAAAGGAAAAAGGTATTTTATCCCTTATTTTTTCCCTTTTATTTTTCTGGTTGTTGCACTCATCAATTTTTAATTGATGAAATACTATTTAAAGATGTATGCATTTATTATTTAGAACTGCTGGTGTTGGTGAGCAACCTCATGCTCTAGCGTGGGGACTAGGATTTGAACCTAGATTCTTTGGTTTTGGAGACCAATATGTTACTCAGTTACACTATCCCCACATATTTTTTCTTAGCAATTTTTGAGGTTGTTCAATGTGTATTTTGTAGAGTAATTGCTCATTGAGGCGAGTAACCTGATGCTTTATTTCTTACTGTCAATAGTGACCAAAGCTTGGGATACTTGTTTAGATAAGATGTAGTGACTAGGATAACCATCATGCCAAACTAGTGAAGCACCTATATCTTCAATATGTCTACGTTTCATCAGCAAAAACTCTTTACCATTAAACACCGGAGCATTGTGCCATGGAGTTCCCCACTGATCTGAGGTTTTAATCATATGAATACCAATCTTATCTGAGTGATAATGTTGAGGATGGATAGACAAACGTAAAGATTGGGGAAAATGTTGCCCAACCAATTTAGTCCAAGCATTACTTCTTTGGATGACTTCATAAGCTCGTACGTTACATTCAACTTCAACCTGATTACGAGGTTTATCAGGATATAGAACGAGATAATCATCAAACAGCAAGTGATAAATACCATTGAAAAATTGACGATGTTTATCTTCACTGTTTACCCGCTCTTGGATACTTTCAATTGGTTGAGAATATTGTTTGATAAGTGTTTTTCTCATCTCATCAAAGCTCATTCTACTGAAGACGTTTTCAAGACAGAAGGTATCAATTCTATCTGCATTGATTTCATTGAGTAGCCGTTCAATTCCTTGACGGTACAGACTTACATTCTCATCTGTAATAGCAACTAGATCTGTAAATACTCGACCATCAGAACAAATGGTTATTTTTGCCCCAGGAGGATATACTTTAGAGATCTGATTGCACAAATTCTGAAGGAATTGGAGTGCAACTCGTTCTCCCATATCTGGCATTGGTCCTAAAACTTTTTGAGGATTAGGTGATTTTGCAGGAAATGCTGGGAGGATAAAATGAATTGGTTCATTATGTTCAATAAATGACTGTATTTTTGGAATATGAGGAGCCAGACACATTGAACAGGGTTCTTTAGCACAAGCTTCTGTATCTGACAGCAAACGACGGTATTGGAATATATATCTGAGAATTTGTTCAGCAATCATTTTGATTTCTATATAATCATTTGTTTAATTCGCCAAGTATGTCAATAAACTGTTTTCTTGACATTGTTTTTAATTTATAAGTTAGTCGATCAAAAATCATACTTAGAGTAATTTA
Source organism: Fischerella muscicola SAG 1427-1 = PCC 73103 (assembly GCF_000317245.1). Taxonomy (GTDB): domain Bacteria; phylum Cyanobacteriota; class Cyanobacteriia; order Cyanobacteriales; family Nostocaceae; genus Pelatocladus; species Pelatocladus muscicola_A. The sequence goes on along the minus strand of NZ_AJLJ01000237.1, from coordinate 33,894 downwards.
TATTGAGAAATTATTAATTTCATTTCTTTGTTTAATTTAACTTGTTGTTACAAAAACTGATAGTTACACAAGTACTTATTTGAACAATAATTTAAATTTTTCACATCTTGCACTTTTAAGTACAATCCCAGACAAACTAAAGAAATAGGCGATAAGGTTACCTGATTTTTATTGGTTTTTATCACTAAATCAAGGGTTGTAGTTTAATTACTCAGTATTAAACTACATCAATTTTTATTGGTGCAATATGTGAGTAGCCGCAGAATCGTCTACTTACCCTACCTAGCCCTTTCAGGGCGGCTACGCCAACAGAACCCTCTACCCTGCGTGAACGCCTGACGGCAAACGGGAAACCGTACAAAGCAGGTCTGCATGACATCAAAAAACCCTTTTAAACATCCTCTTAAAAAGGACTAAAGTCCTCACTACGAACCATTTAAAGTTGATGTGACAAAGTATTAGATTGGACAATATTTAGGTAAGCGTTAAAGTTTTTTGTTTGGATGAAACTTTAGTTATAGTCGAATGCTCTAAAACTTGACTTGCATTCATGAGTTCTTGTCTAGCCCATTGATCTGCTGCAATGATGTCTTCAAGAGTTGGGCTAGAACAGTTGTGGATAACGTAGCGATCGCAGACTTGTTCAATCAAACGAGGGATATCAAGAAACTGAATTTTTTCTTCCAGGAATAAAGCTACAGCTTGTTCATTAGCTGCATTCAGGACTGCCGGCATACAACCCCCAGATCGACCTGCTGCATAAGCTAGTTGCATACAAGGATACTTTTGATGGTCTGGGGCGCAAAAGGTTAACTCTTTGAGTTTTACTAAATCTAACTGTTGCCAATCTGTGTAAATTCGCTCTGGCCAAGATAAAGCATACAGCAGTGGTAGGCGCATATCAGGCCAGCCTAATTGTGCTAACACAGAGGTATCTTGTAGCTCAATTAATGAATGAATTATGCTTTGAGGGTGTATGACAATATCAATATGGTCATAGTCAATACCAAAAAGCCAGTGAGCCTCTATGACTTCTAATCCTTTATTCATTAAGGTGGCAGAATCAATGGTTATTTTACGACCCATTGACCAGTTAGGGTGCTTCAAAGCATCATCTACAGTAATATTGGATAATTTCTCAACTGGCAAATCACGGAAAGCGCCCCCAGAAGCAGTCAGTAGAATTCGTCGCAGTCCTTGATCGGGTACTCCCTGTAAACACTGGAAAATTGCTGAATGTTCGGAATCAGCAGGTAACAGTTTTACCCCATATTCACGTACTAAAGGTAAGACAACTGGTCCCCCAGCAATGAGAGTTTCTTTGTTGGCCAAAGCAATATCTTTGCCTGCTTTGATTGCAGCAATTGTAGGTAATAAACCTGCACAACCAACAATACCTGTGACTACAATCTTGGCAGTGCTGAATCGAGCAACCTCGATGATTCCTGATTCACCCGCAAGCAGAATAGGTTGGGGTTTAACATCAGCGATCGCAGCCTGTAATTCTGGTAATTTTTGTGAATCACCGATAGCTGCGATCGCTGGTTGAAATTTGCGGATCTGTTGAGCTAGTAATTCTACATTTTTTAAGAGCTGCTAATCCCACAACCTGAAACTGATTAGGATATTGGGTAACAATATCCAGAGTTTGAGTACCAATAGAACCTGTCGAACCAAGGATAGAAATTAGTTTCACGGTAGTAAAATTCCTACAAATTATCTAGATTGCCCTAATTTTCTAAAATATTAAATCTGTCCTGTTAATTACTACAGGGATTCAAAGAAGAATTATGCAATATTTTTGTTAAGATTATTTCTATTTTTTGATCTAACTGGTCTTGTGTTCCATCATTGACTATAGTTAAGTCTGCCATAGCAATTGGCCCTCCCTTTTCAATTTTCTCAATTTCCATGAAGTCCCTTAACTCAGCTTCTTCTGCTGTCAAAGGTCTAATTTTTCTCAAAAATAGTCGTTCGTATCTAAGAGATTTGGGAGTAAAAATAGCTACCACCAACAATTCATTACCAAAGAAATTTTTGAGAGTTTTATATTCACTAAAGCTATAAAGACCATCAATAATAACTAATGGATGATATAACAGCTTTTGTTGAATAAGTGGTAAAGCCATTTGCATACATACATCCATTCCATATTTGGCTCTAATTTCTTCTCTCACGACCTGCTCATTTTGTGGTGTGAGCATTAAACCTCTCTTTTCAACTTCAGATATAATAATTTCACCCAACCAAATTATAGGTAAACTATGATTTTTAAAGTAACTAGCAACTATACTCTTACCTGAACCAGGCATACCAACAATAGCAATAATTTTAATCATAAATGCTTCTATCTAAACATTGAAAGTTAACTTATTATATTTTCAACTAATCAAGGATATATTCTATGAACTTATAAAGATGTATATTTGAGAATATTGGTACTGCAAAGAGTCCGCTTCAATGGACTAATACTAATTTGAAGAAAGAATAATACAGATCTCTTCGTAGGGCGTTCTATAGATGTTTTTAAATTGGTATAAAATTGTGACGATAGAATTGTTTGAAATTTCTGAAACTTTCTAATGGTAAAGATTGTTAGTCCAAAATCTAAAATCTAAATTGGTATAAGTTATCTAACTGTTGTTAAATTTCCCAAAAATTATATATGCAGTAATTACTTATTTTTGTTGCCTGATTTGTATTTAATTAATCGAGTAACTTGCCACACCAAAAGTTGTGTGCGACATCATTATCTACTCTTAGCTCTACTTCACTCACTTGATAATTATAATGTTGCTTTGTCCCACTCATAACTAAAACAGGAGTTCCTAAAATTCTGTGAGGAGCATTTTTATTAATCAAAGGCAAAGTACTCCATAATTCTTGAGCATCATCTAAAGTAATAGACCGATTCTCTATATATGCTTGATAGTAAATTTCGAGAATAGGCTTTATTTGAAGCAGCACGTGATTTTGATTTATCCAGTTAAAAGCATCTTGATAGTAATAGCTTTGATCAACTTCTATGACAAAAATTTTGCCTCCTGGCTTTAGCACGTGCAGAAATTCTGTGATATTTTTTTCCTTATCCTTCCAATATTTTACAGAGTCTATAGTGTATACATAATCAAAATTTTCCTCATCAGTAGGTAACTCTAATGTCATCCTCTCGATAAATTTAACTTGTTTCTCCAAGCCTAATTTATGAATCATTATTTGGGCTTGTTTGACTTTTTCAGGTGATGAATCCAAACCAGTAATATGGAGATCTGGTCGATTTTGCACAATATTAATAGCACATTGACTGCTACCACAACCCACGCCTAAAAGACGAGAATGCAAGGGGATCGATTCTAAAAAATTTTTTTGGAATTCCTTCCATGAACTTTCTAAAGATATTATAGTTAGAAAATAATCATAGAATGCAGAGAAAAGTGGAGTATGGGGTGTCAATATTGGAAATACAGACATATTTAATACTTAGCTCCTCTCCTGTTTTACATAAGTCAGTTTTTAAAATCATGCCCAACTTTGCTTGACCAAGATATTTTGTCGTCAGCGTTCCTTAGAGGATTTATATCTCAAGAATATAGATATCAACTTTATTCAAAAGGTAAAGTTGATAGTAAATAGATAACACTATATCGTATTACATATTAAGGCTATCTCAACACCATAAGATTTGTATAGTTACACAAGTACCTTGCTTGCTCTTAAGATGCATATTTCAGAACTCTTACTTAGTAAGAATTTTATGATTTCCAGTAAAGATGTGCTTCTTTCATTGGTTGTGAGGGGGGTTTAATTACTACTTTTAAATGGGTGAATGGGTGAATGGGTAACTTTCCCCTCGTGGACGATCATCGCCTGTATTACAATGTCAATCTCCCAAATAAATGCCCAAACCACGAGCAGTTTTGACTAGAGTATCGTCTGGGTTGACAACTCTATACTGAGCGATCGCCTCAGCTATTGGTACGCTGATGACTTGACGGTTTTGCCATGTCACCATGTAGTCATATTTATCTTCGGCGATGAGATTTACCGCAGCTACACCAAAAGCAGCAGCCACTAATCGATCTAGTGGTGAAGCAGTTCCACCTCGTTGGATGTGTCCTAAGACTGTAACTCTGGTTTCTGCACCAATGCGATCGCTAATTTGATCAGCTAAGTATTGACCAATACCACCATATCGAGATTGACCTAAACGATTTGTCATTGTGAGAATTTCACCGTCTTGAGTACGAACTGCCTCAGAAACAATTACTAAACAATAGTTTTTCCCTTTCTCTTGGCGCTGTTTGATTTTGTAACAAATGTCGTCAATTGTGTAGAGAATTTCGGGAATTAAAATCACATCTGCTCCCCCAGCTATTCCCGCAGCTATTGCAATGTGTCCTGCATCACGACCCATCACTTCTAAAATCATGACTCGACTGTGAGAAGCTGCGGTGAAATGTAAGCGATCAAGGGCTTCTGTAGCAATATTAACTGCTGTATCAAAACCAATGGCATGTTCAGTAATACCAATATCATTATCAATCGTTTTGGGAATACCTACTAAATTAATACCGCCTTGTTGTGCCAAGCGGCGGAGAATCGCCAAGCTACCATCACCACCAATTCCGATCAAAGCGTCTAAACCTAGTTGATGATAACCTGCAATAATTTCTTCTGAGCGATCGCATACACTAGCATCTGGCATGGGAAAAGCAAAAGGATCACCTTTGTTGGTGGTTCCCAACATTGTGCCACCAGAAGTTAACAATGGGTCAACTTGGTCGATTTCCAATTTTGTGTATTCTGGTGGACGCGCCATTAATCCCAATGTTGCTTGACGAATTCCTAGTACTTCCCAACCTTTTCCAGAAGCACAATGGACAACAGCTCTAATCACTGCATTTAAACCAGAGCAATCTCCTCCACTAGTAAGAATGCCAATACGCTTGCATTTTTCCATATGGTTTTTAAGATTTCCAATGTGAAATATATTTATGTAGTAGCTTAAACAATTAGCAGCATTCACTACCAAATATTCAGAGTGATTTTATCATCAGCCGATGAGCGATAAGTTGCAGAAGACCAAGATTTGTCAAGAACAGAGGAGATACACAATCTTCTCTTTATGTATTTATACTTACAAAATAAATTAACATTTTATTAACCAGCAGATAGATCCTTATTTTTCTTTAAAAAGAAGATAATGCTTGATTAGAGGTGGTTAGTCAATGTAAACCTAACTATTACTGCTGCTGTCATGGATATACTGTCCATGACAGCTTTTTGTGATCACTATTTTAATGTGATCGCCAACAAATATTATTTCTAATGCAACACTACCAAGTCTTTTGCTCTATCTACACAGCATTAATGACAAAAAAATGCTGACAACTGTTTATCCAGTGCAGTTGTCAGCAGTTTAAATACTAACCAATGTTGTCTAAGATTATCTGGGTGGCACTAACAGTAGATTATGCAGTTGGTGGTAATTTAGTTTCTGGTATTTCAGGTAAGCGTCGAATTAGTTCTCTAATGATGTCTGTTAGTGGTCTTCCGGTTTCCTGACTATATTTTTCAAGTTTTTCGATTTCACTCGATGTCAAGTTTATAGTGAGTCGCTTGACTGCCCATTTTTTGCTCATTCTCAGTTTACGATAAAATAATGCTAGTAACCATTTATATACTGCAAATTATTTACTTTTGAGTCAGTTTTGTTACAGTTTGAATTAATCGCGATCACGCTGTCACCAAAATGGGAAAATAAGGACTGCACCAAAGCTTGGTTACAAGGGCGATTTGTAGCAGGCGTAAGTAAGAATTATTGTGAAATAGCGATCGCACGATTAGGTGAATATTCCTCTAAGGTAAAGGAATCTACCTGAATTGCATTACTGCGAGCAAAATCCGCCTCACGAATTAACTCAAACTCCTTCTGGGTAATCACTCCGGCTGTCAAAGCTATGGAACTCAACTGTTCGGGTTTTTGCTGTGGAAGTTTACCTTCACGAGTTGCATGTTTAATCTTTTGCAGAATAGGTTCCACTTGAGATGACAGAATAAAAGCATGTTCCAAACGTCCCAAGGCTTCATCAGTTGTAGCTGGAATATAAATGCCCGCGGTTAGTCTATCTCGTTGTTGTCCTGGCTTTTGCAGTTTGTGAGCAACTTCGCTACCAAGTTGATCAGCAGGTAAAACACCAATCGGATTTATTCGCCACCACGAAGCTAATAAACTACCAATCAATGGTAAAGGTAAATTACTAAGAATACCTTCAAATCCTTGCTGAATTTGAGCAAAGGCATATTGCATTGCCCAATTAACAAAAGGTAAATCTTCTGCTTTCTGCCCTTCTGCCTCAAACCGTCGTAGAGTAGCAGTAGCCAGATACATCCAAGAGAGAAGATCAGCAAACCGTCCTGTCAGTTTTTCCTTTCGTTTCAGTGAACCACCAAAGCTAAATAAAGCAACATCACTCAGAAAAGCGAAAGTCGCCGATGCCCATTCTAATTTACGGTAATATCTAGCTGTTGCTCCTTCTACTGGTGAATGCGCCACATAACCACGGGAAATACTCAAGATTGCAGCCCGGAAACCATTACGTACTGTCAACCCAATGTGATTCCAGAAAGCTTGATCAAAGACGGAAATATCTGACTGACTCAGGGCGGTAATTTCTGCATATACGTAAGGATGGCAGCGAATAACTCCTTGACCGAAAATCATCATTGTTCGGGTGAGAATATTTGCTCCTTCGACAGTAATCGAAATTGGTGTAGCTGTATAAATATTAGCCAGTAAATTTCTTGGCCCGCGACAAATACCCGCACCACCCATAATGTCCATGCCATCATTGATAATTTGCCTTGATAGTTCTGTTAAGTTGTATTTAGCGATCGCAGAAATAACTGCTGGTTGTTCGCCTTTGTCTACCGCACCACAGGTATAAACGCGAGCAGCTTCCATTAAGTAAGCAAAACCGCCAATCCTTGCTAGAGGTTCTTCAATACCCTCAAAACGACCGATAGGCAAACCAAACTGCTGTCGCACAATACTATGAGCGCCTGTAACTCTTGCTACTAGTTTGGCAACTCCGGTACAAGTAGCCGGGAAGCTGATACCCCGACCTGCTGCTAGGCACTGCATCAGCATTTTCCAACCTTGACCAGCCTGTTCCACACCGCCGATAATTTGGTCAACAGAGATAATCACATCATGTCCTTCCGTAGGTGAATTATAGAAAGGAACACCCATCGGATCGTGTCGCCTCCCCATAATAACACCAGGAATGTTAGTTGGAATCAGAGCGCAAGTTATACCAACATCATCGCCTTTTTCTAAATAATTATTTGGATCACGTAGTCTAAAAGCTAGTCCGAGTAAAGTAGCGATCGCTGCTAACGTAATATAACGTTTCTGCCAATTCAAGCGCAGATACAACTTCCCATCTTCGCCCTTAAAGACCACGCCTTCCGACTTAATACTAGCTGCATCAGAACCAGCAGTTGGTTCAGTGAGTGCAAAACAAGGAATTTCCTCTCCCTTTGCTAGGCGTGGTAAATAATAATTTTTCTGTTCTGGTGTCCCGTAGCGTAGCAAAAGCTTGGCGGGGCCGAGAGAATTAGTCACTCCAACAGTGGCAACATGAGTAAAAGAACGAGATGCTAACTTTGTCATCACCGTACTATAGTCAAAGTTAGAAAAGCCCAAACCACCATATTCTTGGGGAATCATCATCCCAAAGAAGCGCTCTTTTTTAAGATATTCCCAAACTTCAGGAGGTAAATCTTTGCGACGGTAAATTTCCCAATCACTCACCATCTGACAAACTTGTTCAACTTGGTAATCAAGAAAATTTTGCAGTTTGTTGCTGACTTGGGGATAAGGTTCACTGTTAGTTCTTTGAAAGTCAGGTTTACCAGAAAAAAATTCACCATCTATCCAAACCGTTCCCGCTTCAATAGCAGCGCGTTCTGTGTCAGATATTTTTGGTAGAAGCTTAAGCTTTCTTATACCTTGCATTAGTGGAGACGTAATTATATTACGCCGTAGCATCGAGAGATTCAATACCACAGCGATCGCACCAAAAATTACCCATACCCAAATTGGTGCATGAAAAAATATCAGTAATCCCGCGAAATAGAGCGACCATACCCACAATGGCACACCGATGTAGCCTAGTAATAAGAGTAAAACCGACGCGGTAAAGGCTTGTAAAAAATCTTGGAAAGGAAACAGAGTAATCATACTTTTACCCCAACGCGCAGAAAACACTATTAAATTCTTTGCGTCTTGGTGTCTTAGTGTTTCAAAGATGATTTTTTTCACCACAAAGACACTAAGACACCAAGAAAAATTCATTTCCAGACTGTCACCTGATCAAATTCTCAAACACCGCCGCAGCACCCATTCCACCGCCGACGCACATTGTTACTAAACCGTAGCGAACGTCACGTCGTTTCATTTCGTGTAGAATAGTTGCTGTCAACTTCGCACCCGTACAACCCAAGGGATGACCGAGTGCGATCGCACCTCCGTTGACATTTAAAATTTCTTCATTCAAGCCGAGTTTGTGAATGACAGCTAGGCTTTGAGCAGCAAAAGCTTCATTGAGTTCAATTAAACCGATATCTTCTAAATTTAAACCTACTTGTTTTAAAACTTTGGGTACAGCTTCCACAGGCCCAATACCCATAATTTCTGGTGGAACACCCGCCACTGCAAACCCTAACATTTTTCCTAGAGGTTTGACATTGAGTTCGCGCACCATCTGTCCGCTCATAAGTATTGTTGCAGCTGCACCATCGGACATTTGCGATGAGTTACCTGCTGTTACTGTACCACCAATACGAAAAACAGGTTGCAATTTAGCCAGAGCTTCCATACTGGTGTCAGGACGAGGCCCTTCGTCCACTTGGAAGATTGTCTCTACAGTTTCCGGTTTGCCATCTATATATAGTGTTTCCCGTAGGGTAATGGGAACAATTTCATCACTAAAGCGACCTTGACGAATTGCGACTAGGGCGTTTTGGTGCGATCGCAAAGCAAAAGCATCCTGTTCGTGTCGGGTAATGTAGAACTGCTGCGCTAAATTTTCTGCCGTAATTCCCATCGTCGAGTAATACTTGGGCATTTCTGCCATCATCTCTGGATTAGGAGCCAAATAGTGCCCTCCCATCGGTATCAAACTCATCGACTCCGCCCCACCAGCAATGATGATTTCAGCAGTTCCAGTGGCGATCGCTTGATGTCCCATAGCGATGCTTTGCAAGCTGGAAGCACAGAAGCGGTTAACAGTTGCACCTGCAACCAAATCAGGTAATCCCGCTCGTTGAGCAATAACTCGCCCTAAATTAAACCCCTGTTCTGCTTCTGGAAATGCACAACCAAAGATCACATCATCAATAAATCCTGGTTCCAAGTTCTGAACTTTGGCGATCGCTCCTTTAACCGCAATTGCTCCCATGTCATCCGGGCGCATACTACGTAGAGTACCGCGAGGAGCTTTTCCCACAGCAGTCCTAACGCTGCTGACAATATATACTTCTTTCATAGTTTTTTACCAAATTGAATTTTTCTTGGTGTCTTAGTGTCTAGGTGTTTCAAAAATTATCTTTTTCACCACCAAGACACCAAGACACAAAGGCTAATTCCGCAAAGGCTTCTTCGTCTTCAGTATGTGTGCGATGCGTTCGTGAGTTTTTGGTTGCTGCAATAGAGGTATAAATGTTTCCCGCTCAAGTTGCAACAGGTAGTTTTCATCCACCAACCCTGGTACAGTCAGTTCACCACCAGTCATGACATAAGCCAAGCGTTGAGCTAGGTAGTGATCGTATTCTGAGATAAAACCTCCCTGGAGCATTGTATAAGCTGCTTGTTCTAGCATTGCCCACGCTGGACGACCCAAAACCATAATGGCGTTGCGTGCTGGAGGTGGTATGTAACCTTTACGTTCCAGACATAGTACTTCCTGTTTGGCTATATCCAACCGATTATCCGCGTCTATGACAATTGTGGTTGTTGGTGAGAGGAAACCTAATTCTTGGGCTTCGTAAGCACTATTAGCAACCTTCGCCATCCCAATAGTTTCAAAAATCTGACGTAGGAAAGGCTGGATATGTTGGGGTGATTCTGTTGCTGCTTTATCCGCTGCCCATGTTACCATCCGCATGATACCGCCAGCCCCAGGAATCAAACCTACACTCAGTTCCACAAGTCCGATGTAGGTTTCCGCAGCAGCTACTACATGAGGACAAGCCAAAACTAACTCACAACCACCTCCCAGTACACGTCCAGTAATGGCGGCTACAATTGGTTTCGGGAAATAGTGAATCCGTTGTAGCAGGGATTGAAACTGAACTATTAAATCCGCGATCGCTTGAAAATTACCCGACTGCGCCAGCATCGCCATCTCTGCTAGATTTGCGCCGCCAGAAAAATTCGCACTGTCATTACCAATTACTAATCCCCGATAATCACCATTTTCGATGATATCTAACGCTTTTGCTAAACCCTCAACTACCTTCAAACTTAGGGTGTTACCTTTCGAGCGAAATTCGTATAAACCAACTTTATCCCCCAAGTCTAATAAAGCAGCTTCAGAGTTTTGCCACAAAGTACGTTCAGGATCTGTTTTCAAGACTGCTAAGTTGATTTCAGATACAGAGAAAGCAGACGCAACGAATTTTTTCCTCTGTGCGTCTTCCACCCATTTCGGTATAGACATACCAGCAGCTTTCATATCCGCCAAGACAGTCTCAAACCCCAGAGCATCCCAAATTTCAAACGGCCCTAGTTCCCAACCAAATCCCCAACGCATAGCCTTGTCAATCTCGGCTGGATTGTCTGCGATTTCGGGAATCCGATGGGCGCTGTATGCCAAAATTTGCAAAATGTGTTCACGGAAGAAAGCACCCGCGCGACCGGAATCTAGATATAAGGCACGTAGTCGTTGTTTCAAGTCGGAAATCTTAGCGATCGCTTCAATATCGCCTAAATTTAAAGGCTTTGCTGGCTCATAATTAAAGGTGACTGGATTAATCGAAAGAATTTCTTTACCTTGCTTCTTGTAAAATCCTTGACTAGTTTTTGCACCTAATGTCCCAGTTTCTACTAATTTCCGCAACAGTGGAGGTACTCGGAAGACTTCGCGGCTTTCATCGTGTGGAATCGCTGGATAGAGATTTTCTGCGACATACATCAACGTATCCAACCCCACTAAATCCGCCGTGCGAAATGTCGCTGATTTTGGTCTGCCAGCAATTGTGCCAGTCAATGTATCAATTTCTTCTATACTATACCCTTGCACAGTAAAAGCACGTATAGCAAGCATAGTTGCATAAACACCTATGCGATTAGCAATAAAGTTAGGCGTGTCCTTTGCAACAACCACACCTTTACCCAAGTGTAAGCTTGCGAACCACATCATTCTCTGCAATACTTGGGGATCTGTGTCAATCGTAGGAATTAATTCCAATAACTTTAGATAGCGTGGTGGATTAAAGAAGTGAGTGCCTAAAAAGCGCTTACGGAAAGACTCAGAACGTCCTTTAGCAATTTCACCGATGGTTAAGCCACTTGTATTAGTAGATACTACAGTATCATCGCGGATAACACCTTCCACCCGCGCCATCAATTCTTGTTTAACTGCCAAATTTTCCACAACAGCTTCAATTACCCAATCAACATCAGCGATACGATGAAAATGTTCATCAAAATTCCCCAGAATGATGCGACGGACAGTTTTTTCCGTGAAGAAAATTGGTGGAGATAACTTTGAGGCTTTCTTAAATAATGTTTCGACTAGTTCGTTTTTTTTGCTCCCATTGGCAGCAAGGTCAAGCAAATGCACAGTTAAACCTGCATTGGCGAGGTGTGCAGCGATTTGACTTCCCATTACCCCTGCACCCAGAACTGCGACTTTACGGAACGGTTTAAACATATTTCACCCTTCCTTGTTGATTTAAGATTTTGAATTTAGGAATTTAAAGATTGGGCAAATGCAGGACATGAAACCGTAGGAATTACAGGACATGAAGAAATATCTATCTCCTCATCACCGTATTTCTCCCTTCTCTCCTTGTCTTTATATATGTCATCAATTTCTTGAGCAAACATCTGCGCCACTTTGGTACGATTGACCTGTTGATTTAGCATCAGCATCCCATTCTCAACTGTGAGGGTGGCATTAATTAACTGAAATCGTTTTACAGTTGACCAGTAAGGTAAATGACAATTAGCTTCATCCACTAATGCTTGATACAAACTAATGATACAAGGATGCTTGAGTAATGCTTCTTTTGACAATTGAGGAACAGAAGCAGGGAATTTCTTTGTTTCTAGGTCGTCTTCAATCTCCGCATCACCGCGTCTTCCACTCACCGCACTTTCTTGAGAAATCCCAATAGATAAAGCGTAACTTTGCAGAGCATCTAAATTGGGGAAAATCAACATAGCACAGAATTTCCTTTCTGAACCCACAGCCACAGCATTTGTCACAAAGGGAGATGTTTTGAGCTTACTTTCTATTGGTAGTGGTGTGACATATTTACCTGTCGAGAGTTTAAAACGGCTTTTCTTCAAACCAGTAATCTTGAGAAAACCTTCTGATGTAAACTCTCCTAAGTCTCCTGTATGTAACCAGCCATCGCTATCAATCAGTTGTTGGGTAGCATCAGGGTTTTTGTAATAACCTTGGGTGATGTAAGGACTTCTGGTGAGAATTTCTCCATCCTGTGCGATCGCAATTTCCACCCCAGCGATCGCAACTCCCACTGTTCCCGCACGGTTGAATTTTCCCCGGTTGCACGCAAGTGCTGAACTTGTTTCAGTTAAACCATAACCTTGTAAAATTCTCATTCCAGCAGCGGCGAACAGATTTGCTATCTCTGCTTTTAAAGCTGCACCCCCACTAATTAAATATTTTAAACGACCACCAAATACAGCTCGCCATTGGGAAAATACCAACCTATTAGCCAGTTGCAGCATTAATGTGTGTCTAAGTTGTCGTTTTTGTCCCAATTCATACTTTTGGGCCAAGTTAAAAGACCAATTGAGAATAGAGTGGGACAGAGGGGAAAGTAATCTTAACTTTTGATTTTTGACTCCTTCAGGGTTCGCTAGTCGCTGACGAGGGAAATCACGCCACCTCCACCTCACTTTTAACTTTTGACTTGTCTTACTCCCTTGCTCCAAAATTTTGCTATAAACCTTTTCCAAAAATAAAGGAACAGTAGCAAATATTGTCGGTCGTATTTCTCTAAGATGCTTTGTTACTTGGTTAGGATTGCTGAAGTAAATGCTATGCCCATAGTTAATATGACCATATAGTAAAACACGAGCAAAAACATGTGTCAGTGGTAAAAATGAAAGAACTATCTCTTGCAGCCCAAATTTTAAATTGGGAATACCAGTGAACATTGCCAAGGCGTTAGCAGCAAGGTTTTCATGAGTGAGCATGACACCTTGAGGTTCACCAGTAATTCCAGGAATATAAATAAGAGTTGCTAAGTCATTAGCTCCTAATAAGGAAGGCGTTAGTTGATTATTTTCAGAATTTAAAGTTTGTCCAATCTTCCGAATTTCTGCTAAAGAAAATAATTGGATACATTGAGGAAATCCTGAAAACAAGTTATCTAATACTTCCTGAGAGTGAAATTCGGGAATAAACAAACAGAGATTACTAGGAATTTCTTCTATTTGATTTTTGAATGTATTTTGCTGTTCATTACTAATTTGCTGACAGGTTATTTGTTGTCGGCTGACGTGCCAATCACTAGAAACATCAGCAACTATCACCATTTTTAAGTCCGGTGTTTTCCGTAGGTAAGGAACAATCTGATAGAGTAATTCGAGATTGGAAATAAATAGTGCCTTTACTTCTGCATGTCGCAATATGAAAAAAATGTGTTCGATTGTCTGGGTTAAATCTATCGGCACATTCACCAAACCTGCTAGCAAACTACCCATGTCAGCTATACAGAAATTGATATCACTGTGCATTAGTAAGGCAATTCGTTCACCTTTATTTAGCTGCAAGCTCAACAAACCAAGCGCTAATTCTTGGGTAGCAGTGCGAAATTCTTGATTGGATAAACTTTGCCAATTTCCCTGTTTCCACTGGTTCAAAGCATGAGAGTTAGGGTGACGAAAACATGCTTCATCTAACAATGAAGGTACAGTCTGTCCTAAAATTACTTTGCCAGAGTTAGGAGGCGCTCTATATATCTTATGAGACAGTAACATTTTTTCAAACAGAGTTTAAAACTCTTCCTCTTAGTAACAGTTTTTGCTGTGAAAACACAAAACACTAGCGTCTACAAAGTTCAGAACAAGTATTCTATTAAAACGGACTGAAGTAAATATTCAGTAAGCTTTAGCTTACTTTAGCTGTTACCCCAAAATTTATTTTTTGACACACTTTAAATCACTTACCAATTATTTTGCCTCGATAATCCCACTTCTAGCCTCTCTCTTTAAGGGGAAAAAAACAAAAAATATTTGACTTGAAAATAAGGATAAAAGATTAGGGAACAGATTTTCATGCCTTCTTTGTAGGCATAATTACCCGTTAGATTCTAACTTTAAAAATTTTGTGGATCTGGGTAAAAATTCCTAATTTTTCACTTCTACTTGGAAAAGCTTTGTGTTAAATCTTTCTTTTTATAGGAGAGAGGCTTTAAATTAGTTTTCCTTTTCCTTGTAGAAAAGTCTGTTAGAGGGTTAGCTTTTCACATGACATGAAAAGGGCATCTAATAAAGATATAAATCTCAGAGAAACTCTTATTTCCTACTACACTCATCCTCACGGTGAATTCAGTAACCCAATCGTATTGGGTTAAAAACCTTACTCAGTCTTTTTGAAAATACTTTAACTTTCAGAAGTATAATTAAGTCTAAGACTTGAGCTTTCTGAGCAAGTGGGATTCTCTCACTATATTTACAGTGAAAAGTCAAATATAAGACTGAGTCTTCTTTTTTTTAGACCACCACCTGATAAAAAAGTTCTAATTACTATCAAACATCTCCTTGAAATTCACAATTTCTTCATTAACACAATTTTTTTTAAGACTTTGGCTTTGCTAGGCTTAAATGTTTTTAAACTATCTACTCTGTACATACTAACAATATAAAACATAGCGGGGATCAAAGTCTACGTTTGTATATTTTTCGCAAACATCACAGCTATGTAACCAGAGTTTCTGATTGCAAGGAGGGTATTTTTATCTGACACTGTGATGTCTGACTTTTAATTACTCCTTCATCTAAGTGTTTTTTCAACCATTTTTCTAAGTCTGCAAGCACATTTTGATAATTAACGTCTAGTTGGAGATCATGATAGTCCCCCAGATATTCGTAACGTTCTTTATCGGGGAAAGTCACCCGTTGAAAAAATGCCAAACTGCCCTGCGGAGGTATTACTGTGTCACTACTGCCATGCAGAATCAGCAAAGGAACTTGTAAATCAGCTGCATGAGTTTCTACCCACCTCTCGGTGTTAAAAAACTCTGTGGCAAGTCGGGCGCTGCCATAATAATGCCGCAAGGGATCTTGATTATTATTAACAATAACTTTAGAGTGCAAGGAATTGGTTCTTTGTTTAATGCCAACTTTAAGGCTAAAATTTGGCCAAACTGGTGAAAGCATTCGTCCAATGGCAACTTTATGAGCAGGAACTTTCACTTTTCCTAAAGCTGGTGCGCTCAAGATTATTCCTTGTAAACTTTCGGCAAAGCGTAAAGCATAATCCAAAGCAATCACCGCCCCCAAACTATGACCCCACAAGAAACAGGCACATCCTGGCCCTCGTTCCTGAATGCGCGTTAAGAACGTGTGCAAGTCTTCTCGAAATTCAGCCCAAGAATTGATGTGTCCCCGCTGTCCAGGCGATCGCCCGTGTCCCCGCAGATCAAAAGCGTAAATGGCATAACCAGAAGGAAGCAATTGTTGCACAGCATTCTCAAACAATCCGCTATGCGCTCCTAGTCCATGTACGATCGCAATAATCGCCCGTACTTCTCCTTCTGGCTGCCAACTTTGATAATAAAGATTTAGACCTCCTGCACCTGTAAAAGTGCCTTCGATATGTGTCATTTTCAAACCCTCACAATGCGTTTTTTTCAATTTCAGGTCTTAGTAGACAATTGGAGATTTATTTTTTGAGACTTCAAAGTCTATATTGCCTGGTACAAAAATTTACCTAAGATCATGTTCGCATTACCTAATAGTTGCGATGGTCAAATACTGCTCCTAACCTGCGGAAACTGACGTAACGGAGCATCGCACTAAGCATATAAATATAGACTTCTTGCAGAAGCCGGGAAAATGTGAAAAGAAGGATAAAAGGGATGGAATGTTCTTTAAATCCTTGCCCCTTACTTCTTACCTCTTACTCTATTTCTCAGATAGGTCCAATGTTTAATTAACATTTTGTTTTACTTTTGGGAGTTAGTTATCAAAAATACTTATATATATAATTATAATCATCCAATTTGTTCTATTGAAATAAGTAGAAAAACTTAAATAAATCGATTTGTCCCCTTTTCCTGTAAAGTGCTCAGGTCGTACCCAGGATAATCGATGCTTTTTTAATGGTACAGAGCAAGCAGACTTATCTGTATGCCGAATCAAAAATCCACTGTTTTGGGGCATTAGCTCAAGTTTGTGCTGGCGATCGCACTCACCACCTTAGTTTTGATTAACCTTGTATTTAATCAGTAAACATCCACAAAGGATTGCAAAGATATTTGACTTATTCCTAAGTATTACTAATATTTTTTCTAGAATATATAGAGAATATTTCGAGAGATTTAATTACTCTAATCTCAGCAATTAAAACACTAAGTAATACCAAAATTTACAACTACGAAATATACAGAGTTAATTGCATAAAAAACTGAAATATTGCGTGTTTAACTCTCAATATCAACAATTCATGCACATTCTCTTTTCAGAGGAGGCATAAACGATGACGACAATCATTCAACGCCGAAAAGAATTTGATTTTTCCAATCTATGGGATAGATTTTGCGCGTGGATTACCAGCACTAACAATCGGATTTACATCGGCTGGTTTGGGGTGCTGATGATTCCTACTTTACTCGCTGCTACTATCTGTTTCATTCTCGCTTTTATTGCTGCCCCTGGCGTAGATATGGAAGGTATTAGAGAGCCAATAAAAGGTTCTTTGATGGATGGCAACAACTTGATTACAGCCGCTGTTGTGCCAACTTCTGCTGCGGTTGGCTTGCATTTTTATCCTATTTGGCAAGCTGCTTCCTTAGATGAATGGCTTTACAACGGCGGTCCCTATCAGTTAATTGTGCTGCACTTTTTAATTGGTATTTGGTCGTATTTGGGAAGACTTTGGGAACTTAGCTATCGCCTTGGTATGCGTCCTTGGATTGCCGTTGCCTTTTCTGCACCAGCCGCCGCCGCAACAGCTGTTTTACTAGTTTACCCCATTGGTCAAGGTAGCTTTGCTGACGGTTTACCTTTAGGAATTGCAGGCACATTCCACTTTATGATGTCCGTGCAAGCAAATCACAATATCCTGATGCATCCGTTCCATATGTTGGGGGTTGCTGGAGTCTTTGGTGGTGCATTTTTAAGTGCCTTGCATGGTTCTTTAGTCACCTCAACCCTGATTCGCAATACAGATGAAAATGAATCTATCAACGCTGGGTATCGACTTGGTCAACAGCAAAGAACTTACAGTTACTTGGCAGGGCATTATGGTTTTTTAGGTCGCCTGCTGATTCCACCTTTTGCTAGTCGAAATCACCGCAGTTTTTATTTCCTGCTAGCTGCCTTACCAACAATAGGTATTTGGTTTGCTGCATTAGGTGTTTGTTCTGTAGCTTTCAACCTGAATGGCTTTAACTTCAATCACTCTATCTTAGATAGTCGGGGGGCAGTGATTCCTACTGATGCTGATATCCTCAATCGAGCAAATCTTGGCATACAAGCAATGCACGCTCCTAATACCCATCATTTCCCACTGATTCTGTCTAGCGGTAAACCAATTTCGGTAAGTTAAAAAATCGAAATTTTCTTTGCAAGTCAAAAGTTTTATAATTCCAATCCGCCCTTTGATTCGATTTGACAAGGGCGATTTTTTTAACCATCAATAATCAACTTTTGCGATTCGTAAATTAAGTTTTTGAACTGTAAATCAACTTCTGTGACTCATAAATCCCTAATTAATTTCAGCTACTAATCCCGTAATATTTTTCCAACCACTCCAACAAGCCTTCCTCGACAGGAGTCAAGTAAGTCTGTCGTCCCAGAGATTCCAACACTGTGTAAGCACAGCGATCTAGTATTCCACAATTGCGCAAACGCTTGATACGCTCTTTGATTTGTGGTAGTTGGCGATGTACTTGTGGAGAATCAATTTTGTTGAGGTTTTCAGGTTTCACGTTTAGAGTAGTGTCATAAACATCAACTTCTACACTAAATTCTTTGAGGACAACTGCGATCGCCCAACAACCATTATATTTGCGTTCAGTACCTTCTAACCTCGTTAAGGTAAATACGTCACCTATTTGGCAAAAATTACTGGCAAGCAGCAAAGGCTTTTCCTTGAGCTGTTCTACGATCCCCTTGATAATACGTCCGCTAGGAACTTTACCGCCGGCTTCTTCTACACCTTGCAACCATGTAGCCGCTTGAAGTTCTGGTTCCAAATTTGCTTTAGCTAAATCACGTAACTGACGTTCGTTGGTCGGCATGGGAGTTTGCCGACCAATGGTCGGCAAAAATTTCTGAATATTGTCATAGACAACAGCAGCTGCCATTTTCAGGTAAGCAGTATCACGACTATAGTTAAAGCGATCGCGGCAGTATTCCTCAAAAGTTTTATGAGTACTCCGGTATAGTCGCCGTTCCCACAGTTCCTTTAAAGCACAACCCGCTTCATAAAACGCCCGTTCTATTTTTAGTTCCAATCGGTGGCGGTCAGCTTTTTCCTCTTCGGTTAGCTCTGATTGCACTTCGACTGCAACAACTACACTATCATCTGTCGCAAATTCTTTCCTTGGTTGGGGTTCATGTTTTATTAACTCATGTTCGGGAGAGTTACAGTTTGTATTAACTTCTTGAGCCGATTTTAATTTAAGTTTTCCAACTGTCATAATTGATACCTAATAAAACAGCCGAAACTTTGTAAGAGAAATGATGCGCTTAGGATACAGTTGTTCTCATATAACTCCTCCTACACCCCACGCCTTTTTTCAAGCCAGGTGTTTTAGGTGTGCTTGGATCTAGCTTGATGATGCTCTTCGGATTTGTCCTTCAAAGATATGCATTGTCCCGTCTGCATCAAACAAACTGAATTGCCGCGACTGGCCTACGAAATTAACAACAGTGACACAAGCATCAATGAAAAAACCACTAATCCACTCGCCCGCTGCCGTCAACACCTCAACTGGTTGAAGTTTGCGGTTGTTTGATCTCCTACCTATAACTGTTGTGTTCATATCTTGCTCTATTTGGGCAGTAGCAGTTGGGAAATGTGAGTTGACACTGGTTTTTGTACCTACTACTACAGTAGATTTCCGTAAAATGTCAGTAAGTGCTTCCGCAGTATTACCATTTGATGGCAAAGGAGTTGATACATCATTTTCTCCAAAAAATTGGGACGAGCCATCATCTTGACTATTACCCAGAAATTCTATATCTGACCATTTATTCGTTGACAATTGACACTCCAATTGACTGTTAGTGTCAATAAAATCAGTGCCATTAGCAGTGGGCATTTGAGCGTTTGAATTGACAAATTGACATGATTTTAAATCCTCCAATCGTAATGAGGAATTTGAGTGGCAACTAGTGACTTTCTCTGAAGAAATAGGTGCTGCCAATTTTGTGTCAAATGAGTCAATTTCGTTGTCAAAGGCAGAATTACTCTGTGTTTTAAGGATTGACACGGGTGTCAAATTTATGTCAATTTTGTCAGTTCCATTCAGTGTCACATCATTTGGCACATAAACTAAGTTAGACCCTTTATTTTCAACACGACCCCAACCCGCTGCTGCCATCATTTCCATCAGTTGCCGGATTTCAAAAGTCGGTTTTTTGCGAAAAGCGCGGATGCTACTCTTGAGCATGGAAGCTGTAGCTCCTCCCAAACGTTCAGCCACCTTCTGGATTTTCAGACCCCAAGACATTAGCCCAGAATCTGGGGAGTTTTGAGCATGAATTGATTTGTGCTGCCACAGAAAATAAGCTGCTAGCTCAATGGCCTTTTCCATCGTGTCACCACAGATGACTTGGCTCGGAGTTTCATCCTTTAAGACAGCATTGACGATGTGCAACCATAGTGCTAGACGCGCTGTGTAAGCTTCAATCTTGGGGTAGACTGCCCTCAGTCCATAGGACTCCTCAGCAACTTGGGCATCTACGAGAGAATGCTGCCATGCCTCGAAAAATATAGCCGCTTGCGTGCTTAAAAAGTAATCTTGTTCTGGCACTTGGGCAAGTTTTACGTAAAGCTGACGTAGTGCTTGGGAGATACCAGTATCAGCAGCAGCATTTTCTCCAACTAACCGGAGATAACGTTTGGGAGACTTTGCGGCACAGAACAACCATCGGGCAAAATTGCCGTTGCGGTCGTTGTGATCACCCATCATGGTGGCTAAAACTTCCCACTGGATGCTGCCCGTACGTGAGATGGCACTTTTAGGTAAGCACACAGATTTGTCTGAGCGATCATAGATAATTGCAGACCCATTGAATTGATCGAGTTCCTGCTCTTCATCAGCTCCTAGACCACCGCGATATTGATTACGAGCTTTGAATAACCCTGCTAGCTCGTCCCGGTAATATAGTAGTCCGCGAGGATTTTCACTATGAACTCGCTGCAATGTTTCTAGTGTGCTGTCTTTGGTTAAATAACGCTGGCGAGTAGGTGCTGTTGCTGGTTCCTGTTGTGAGGAGTCATGCTTTTTGCCTTTACTCACTGTTTGCAACTTATTGTATTCGGTCAGTTCTATCCGATAGCGCTCAAAAGCCTCAGCTTCTAATTCCACCAAGGGGTCAATAATTAACCGTTGGGCTGGAGTTTTCATAGAGCCAGAGTCAGCTACAATGCTTGTCCACATCACCATTGGTTGAGTGTACTTTGCGGATGGCTTGACAATTACTCGCGCTGCCGCTCCAATTCGAGATGCGGCAGTTCCCAAGAGTGTTGTAAATAAAAATTCAGGAGCTGTCGGCATGGCCTTAGCGGTATCCATCAAAAGTTGGGCGAACTGGGGTTCAAGTAATCGCGTCAGGTCAAGTTGTTGGGGATGAGTTTTAAGTAGAGATGAAAGTTTCTGCGTGGCAACTAAAGTATCAGTTTGTAAATCTGCTTCAAAACTAAGTAGTTTGGCGAACTGCTCAATCTGTCGATAAGGACATCCCACCTCAGCTGCCAACTCCATTAATGCGATCGCTCGCTTTGATTCGGAACTGCAATTGCTCAAAATTTCTAGAATGCGTTTGTGTAATGCAATATCTGAAATAGGTGGCTTCTTCCCAAGATTGGAAACATTACCAAACTGAGGACTTCTAGGAAAACTACCAGAACTAGCCAAGAAATTTTGATCTGCTTTAATATAAATGTTCCAGTACCAAGCCCTTATACAGGTTTGCACACCATCCGGAGTACAACTGGGTCGAGGGCGATCTTTTTCGGCTGACTTCCAGATAGTATCAACTTCTTTGGCTGGTAAGGATGGGTGACAGCGACTAGCGTAATCCTGCAACAGTAGCTGTGGATCGCCGTCAAACTGCTGACCGATGTTAGTAAGGTAATTGGCAGTGCCAATTAAGTCTCGTGCTAATTTGGCTCCGTTATTATTGCGACTTCCCTCGTTTACTCCAAAGTTGAGTAGAGTACGAGACTCTTTGGAGAGACAGACTTCAAGCGGCACCGCAACTGGCACTGGTAAAGAGATATTTTCATAGCGAGTGTACTGTTGCTCGTTTGCAAACGTTTGGGCTGTTGATTGCACTACTTTATGCTCTCGTCGGACTAATTCAGGATTCTGTGACAACGGCACAGAGGAACGTAATTTCTCATAGGTGTATCTAGTACCAGATTGGGAGATGATGTCGCACCTTTGCGGCTTTTCTCCTGGTTTGATGTGCCATGCACCAGCTAATCGCATAACCCGACTAGGATTTTTGATGGCTGGGTCAGCGCCAGTGTAGGTTAGTAGGTCATTTTGCAACTGCTTCCACTCTTCAACTGGGATGGGTTTTGCAAACACCCAGTAAGAATGCACGGATTTGCGAGTCTGGATTTGAAAGGTTGGTTCTGGTAGCGAAAGTGTTTGCCACAAATTTCGCTGTAACTCTATTGCTAGGTCGTCATGCTCAATGAAGACCGCACGGCACAGTTGAACGTCTTCATCTTTGTGACCCCCGCCATTAATCACAAAATATATGCCATAACCCTGTTGCTGCCACTGCAAAATTTGTTTGAAGTTGAGTTGATCAGATTTGCGTCCTGTGTTAGAAGCATGACGGGTGTCTTCTTTGGGCAAGAAAGCCCGGACATAAATAGCATCACTTCGCTGGTATCCCAAAAGCTCTAGCTGCTTAATCGCTTGTGAGGTATCAATTTCAATCAAGTCAGATAATGCAAATTTTTTATAGCTTAATTCCATTTCACACGTACTCCGTGAATTTTTAGTTTACAGAGCCGGGGCAACAGCAAAAGTAAAGTTCTGTAGGCTTACTATTTAGCAAGAAATTTGTTAAAGTCTAAATAGTTTTTTATTTCGGGTTTTTGTTTTACGCAGGTGGTGCTGCGTTTAGACTTTAAACAAAATCCTAGTATGGTCGGGAGAGAACTACAGAACTTTACTTTTGCTGTTCTCCTCGGCTTTTTAATTTTGACAAGCATGACGAGCAGGCTGTCAAATTTGAAACTTAGCATTGAAAGAATTTGATATCAAGAGGGCAAAATCGCTTATACGCCGGAGTCACAGGTGCTTCATACGCCGGAGTCACAGGTAAAACTATACGCCGGAGTCACAGGTAAACAGGATATCTATACGCCGGAGTCACAGGTAAAACTATACGCCGGAGTCACAGGTTAATATTTGGATAGTTTGCCGTGTCAGCCTTTCAAAAAATTGATTCAAAAAACTATACGCCGGAGTCACAGGTAAAACTATACGCCGGAGTCACAGGTAAACAAGATATCTATACGCCGGAGTCACAGGTAAAACTATACGCCGGAGTCACAGGTAAAAGTGCAAAAATCATACGCCGGAGTCACAGGTCTTCATGAAGATTTGTTAACTAAGAGTATTATTGATTTAGTTAACTTATGAGTACCATTACAAAATTAACTACACATTTTTTATCCTCTTTCCTTGTCTCTACCCATAACTTTAATTTTGCAAACTTGGTAAAATTTGCTCAATAATTAGGTAATAGTTGTGAGTAAGGAACAAACTGGTTTTCCTGTGGATGGACAACTGCTGATGGTATTGCCTAGAGCAGGAGCATCAATTAGAAACCCTGATGTACAACAACCGATTCTCCGTGCCGATGCAGATGGTTATTATTTAGAGATGCGAGTTAATGCTGACCCTAAAGACGAGAGCGAAGTTGCATTGACTCGTCGTGTTCAATTAGAAGAACTTTCTGCTCAGGAGTGGGAGGATCTCAAAGCCCAGTATGCCAACTTAAATCTGAAAGTTTGTACAGAAGAGGGAATTAGTAAAGGACTGGAGAAAATTCAGGATCGCCGAATTCAGCGCTTATTTAAGGCATTGCTGACCTTTTTAAATCCAAGACAGGTTGCAATTGTGCTGTTTTTGTACAAAAAAGCAAAAGAGCAGGACAACGGTTGTCTTGTTTCTTTTCGTTCCAATGATCTGTTAGAAAGTTTGGGTTATACCCGTGCTAAAGATAGCAGTTTCACAGCCAGATCGCGATCGCAACTTAATCAAGACTTGGTTGCTCTCCATAGAACTGAGTTAGTGTTCGCTCAGTCTTTAAACAAAGGCAACACAATGGGAGCGAAGGTGATTGTCAAAAGTATTCTCCGCATCCGAGATTACGAAATCGACAATGTGCCGCGAAATTTCGATTTAGCCAAAGCTGCCGATTATACTTATGAACTAGCAGATGCTTATACGGTAGCACTGGAATTTTTTGAGGGATCGGAGCGGACGGGAGATTACATACTGTTCTCTAATAGCATAGATACCAAGCAGAAGTTGGGGAGTAATGCCAAGCATGACTACAAGATGAAACTACTAGTTTATCTTGCTAGCCGAATGAAATGGGATAAGCTGATTGATGGACAATATTTAGTGATTTCTAAACAATATCTGTTCAAAAATCTAGACCTGTTGGGTAGTAACTTGTCTAGGAACAACCAAATTTTGTGGCGAACTATAGAGGAACTGGAAACTGAAGGGTATATTTTGGATGCCCAAGAGTTACCTGGAAAGCGGAAGATGACCAGTATACAGTTTCAAATCAATCCTGAGAAACTACGCTCTAACTAAATGTAGGGTAAAAATCAACACCTACAGCATCTGCCGCGCCATCAATTGAGCAAACAACCCTTGTTGTTTTGCTAGTTCATCGAAACTACCCTGTTGCACCACCCTACCGCCCTGAAGAACATATATGCGGTGAGCATTACGGATAGTGCTGAGTCGGTGAGCGATCGCAATTCTGGTTACTTGTAATCTTTCCAGGCTTTCACTGACAATTGCTTGAGTTCTATTATCTAAAGCGCTAGTAGCTTCGTCAAATAGTAAAATCCGGGGTTTCAACACTAACGCCCGTGCAATCAATAACCTTTGCCGTTGTCCCCCTGATAAATTAGTTGCACCTTCACTCACTACTGTATGCATACCCATCGGCATAGTTTCGATATCATCCGCTAAACCAGAGGCTCGTGCTGCGTCCCAAGCTTCTTCCATCGTAATCATAGCGCCGCTAGCAATGTTATCAAAGATCGAACCCGACATCATGCGGCTATTTTGCATCACTACACCCAACTGTCGGCGCACAGCATTAACATCCAACCCAGCCAAATCTTGCCCATCGTAATAAATCGTGCCAGATTCTGGATGGTCAAAACCCAGTAACAAACGAAACAGAGTTGATTTACCACTCCCAGAAGGCCCAACCAGAGCAATATACTCTCCTGGTTCAGCTTTGATGATGACATCATCCAAAGTCAGCGGCCCATCATCTCGATAGCGAAAAACCACATGATCCACAAGCAACTTACCGGACAGTCTCCCAGGATCAGTTTTACTAGAAGTGAGTTCTGGTATGGCTGTGAGAATTGGTTCAGCACGCTTCCACATTGGTAACACTTGCATAATATCTACAACTGTGGTGCTTAAACTCGTGGCTCCACCAATAAAGCTACCAAACGCAGCATTGAAAGCCAGGAAAATACCAGTTGATAAACCACCACTTCCGGGTGACTCTTGAATCATGCTAGCAGCAACCCAAAACAGGAGAGCATTTGTCAAAGGTGGTAGGACTTTAGTGATAAAACTAACACCATCTTCGATGCTCTGGGTTTTCAACATCAGCTTGAGTTGATGAGTGTATTGTCTACTCCAGTAAGCAAAAGCTCTTGACTCTGCGCCAGAAACTCGAATTTTTGATACACCATTAATTAACTGCACCATCACACCAAAAATTTGTCCTTCTAGCTCTAGCAAGGGACGAAACTTTTGTACAGTTAAAATACCAGAAAAAATAGTGATGGCAATATTGACAACAGCAACCAAACATGCGAGCAAAGCAAGTGTTGAACTGTAGTAAAACAACAATCCAAGATTAAGTAAAGCAAAGAAACTAGAAAAAATGCTTTTAAGTACAGTACTACTTAATTTCTGGTGGATTTGCGAGATGCTACTAACACGAGACTTCAAATCACCAACTGAGTACTGACGGAAAAACGACGCTTGCAAATTTAACAACCGATCCCATACCGCCGCCTGTGTAGAAGATTCAGCAAAAGTCTGTAGTCTGATGATGGCAAACGCTTGAGTCAGGTCAAACATAGTTTGTCCAAAGGTGACAGCCAAAAGACCTAAGCCAATTTGCGTTAATAATCCCCGGTTAGCATCCGGAATGGCGTTGTCGATTAGGATAGCAGTAGCTTGGGGTGTGAGCATCCCTAATACACTGGTGATCACTCCCGCCAGCATGATATAAATTAGCTCCTTGATGTGTCCTCGCAGTGCAAACTGGAGTAAATCTTGGATTTTAAATTTTGTATCAGGGAAAGGTCGATAAAATACGTAACCCGTCGGAGATAACTTAGCAGCAGTGTGTTCATCTACACGAGTATGAGTCCGCTCCAAAGGGTCAAAAATCTCGTACTGGTTATCAGAGATTGGTAATATTGCTACGGGGTGATCGTCTTTAGTGTAAGTAAGTATGGGGCCAGAATCTTTCTTCCACCATTTATCAGCCAAAGAAATCCGGCGCATTCTTACTTGTGACGCCCGAGCGATCGCTTCTAGTGGTTCCACCACTCGTCTAAGATCCTCTGATTGAGCCGGAGGACAAATTTTAATACCCAAAGCACGTCCCACCGCACCAGCAGCAATCATCAAAGCCTGATCTGGATCATCAGCTGATTTTGTCTCCGAAGAAAAAGCTGGTTTCCGTACTTCCAATACAGACGAAAGCTCTCCCAACGCCTCCTGCATGACTTGATAATTGAGACGTTCTCTTTCTTGAAATCTACGTAATTCTGCGGTCGTTGCCGACTGATCTAATAAGTCAATACCTTGCAGGAAATAGATTGTCAATTGAGACAAGCTACTTAATATAATATCTCCATTATTCAAATCTGAGGTGTTAGTAGTAGCAAGCTCAACAATACTATCTGCTTGCAACCACATATCTGCACTCAAAGGCAGAATTCCAGAACTGGGATAAATGTCTAGTTCTTCAATCCCCATCCAACAAACATAGCCTTCCTGAATTTCCACCCAAGACACAGTACTAGATTGGGGTTGAAAAATATCGTCCTTATTTAAAGAGAAAAAGTTAATTCCCTCTGGTTTAACAGGCATTTTTGGAGGGACTATTTCAGATAGTGCCAAGCCTAGTTGATTTACCCAGCCCTCAACCAGAGACACCGCCTCATCATTGTTGTTGGCAATCAACCTGTTAAAATCTGTTTTTGACATCTTCAGGAGTTCAGTCTCCTCCATCGATACCGCTAGGATCTGGCGTTGCTCCTCCTGTTGACTGGGTATTGTAGAGAACATCGCCTCCCCATCTCCTAGAGTCAACAAATAACGCCGCGAACCCTCTGGAACACCATCTTGAACTGCGATCGCAAACAACGCCATCGAACCAGATTTAATCAACCAAACGGTCTGCGGGTCATTTAATAGAATTGGTTGATTACCCTTTAATATATATTCTTGCCCCTGTGGTATTACATAACTAATTTGATTAATCATAATTTTAATTAATAGTTATTAGTCATTAGTCATTTGTAGAGACGCGATTAATCGCGTCTGTGCAATAGTCAATAATCATTAGTTTTTCTCTGTGTCCCTGATCCCCGATCCCCAGCAATTAGAGCGCTCCCCCCTCACTCCGAATCAACTCCAGATACTTACCCTCAACCTGCTTTAATTCCTCATGGGTTCCGCGTTGGACGACTTTTCCCCGTTCCAAGACAATAATTTCATCGCAATCGCGAATCGTGCTGAGTCGATGTGCCACTATAATGCAAGTACAACCGCGCTGGCGCAGTTTCCGGTCAATAATTTTTTCTGTCTCAGTATCAAGAGCGCTGGTAGCTTCATCCATCACCAAAATAGCGGGATTATTCACTAAAGAGCGGGCAATTTCCAAACGCTGTCGCTGACCGCCGCTCAAATTACTAGCGCCTTCTAATAGTTCAGCACCGTAACCACCAGGCAAAGAGATCACAATATCGTGGATGGCTGCATCTTTACAAGCACGTATCAAATTACTTTCTGGTACAGTGGTATCCCAGAGTGTTAAATTTTCTCTAACACTGCCAGCAAATAGAAAAATATCTTGTTCAACTAAAGCCAGAGAATTAACTAAAACTTGGCGAGGAATTTCACTTCTAGGTTGACCATCAAACAGGATTTCTCCTTCCCAAGGTTCATATAATCCAGCAATCATTTTAGCGATCGTAGACTTACCAGAACCACTTCCACCCACCAAAGCAACTCGCTGTCCTGGTTTTAGAGAGAAATTAAAATTTTCAATTAAAGGAGCAGCAACCCGGTTATAGCCAAATGTGACATTGCGTAACTCAACGTATCCCTGTAATTTAGTTGTTGGCGCAGCAGGTACGGAAACACGGGGTGAAACAGAAGCTTGAATAACAGTTTGATCAGGCGAAGTAGATAATTTATCAAAAATATCGTTCATTTGCTGATTTCCTTTCCTTCCTTGGAGTCCAGCCTCTACTTCTTGTCTTCCCAGATCCCCCTGTCCTCCCTGTCCCCTTTGTCCTCCTATCCCCGCGTCCTCATGTCCCCGCTCCCCGTTCCTCGCTCCCCGATCAGTCGGGTTACGCAACACATCATCCAAGCGCGTAATACTACCTTCTACTTCTTGTAGGCTGCTTCCCAAAGTAATCAGATTGTTCACAGGTTGCATAAATTGTTGCATGAGAGCCTGAAATGCTACCAGCATCCCAATACTCAAATGTCCATCTATCACCCGTAAACCACCGACGGTAATCAGTAACATGGAAGCAATTCTAGAGAGGAAAGAAGGTAATACCCCTAAAGCCTGGTTGGTGACATCCATTTCCTGTTTAGCGTTGATCGATTTGGCATAGTAACCAGCCCATCTGGAGAAAAAATCTGACTCCAAGCCGGATGACTTGAGCGTTTCCATACTTTGGAGACCAGAAATTGATACCCCAGTAACCTTGCCTTGATCCTGTTGATATCGCATATTGGCATCTACGCGCCGTCGTGATACCCACTGCAAGGCGAGGAGATTAAAAGCAACAAAAGCTATGCCAATTGAAGTTAGTACTACGTCATATTGCAGCATAATCACTGCATAAAAAATTACCGTAATTGCTGCGATCGCAGTGGTGGCTAATTTACCAGAAAGCAGACCTGCTAAAGAGTCATTAAGCTGGACACGGCTGCTGATTTCCCCGGCAAATCGTTGATCGTAAAAACTCACAGGTAAGTGTAAAATATGCCACAGGAATTGACTGGACATTCCCACAGACAGCTTGATTTTCATCCGGCGCAGAGACTGCAACTGTAACAGTGTCAAAAATCCAGTAATTAATGCTGTGAACAAAATCCCTATAATCAGAGGATTCAACCATTCTTTGCGACCCTGAATTAAAATATTATCTACAAATACCTGAGAAAAAGCTGGCATCGCCATTCCAGGAATTACCAAGAATAATCCTGCTACTACACAATATACAAGTGCCACAACAGAAAAGCGCATTCTTTGCCACAAAGCTGCAACAATGCTGGGTTTGTGTCCTCCTCTTTTGAACTCTGGCCCAGGTTGCAAAACTAACACTACACCCGTGAAAGAATTGCTAAATTCCTGCATGGAAACATGGCGTGGCCCACTCGCAGGATCATTAAGATAAACTCGATCTTTTCCAAATCCTTCTACCACCAAGAAATGGTTGAAATTCCAAAACACAATGTAAGGACATGCCATTTCTCGCAGTCCATCCAAATCTGTCTTGAAACCTTTGGCATTTAAGCCATAGCTTCGAGCAGCAGCAAGAACATTAGTAGCTTTACTTCCATCACGCGACACATCGCAATCTTGACGGAGTTTCGCCAACGGTACAATTCGACCATAATAACCAAGAATAATTCCTAAAGAAGCAGCGCCACATTCCACAGCCTCCATTTGTAATAAGGTGGGAGTACGACGCCGGGTATCTTTGCGTTTTTTAGGTAGTGTTTGTAATATTCGCTTTAACATAGTTATTAGTCATTAGTAATTGATAAGAGGGAACAGGGAATTAGTCAATAGGCAATAGTTATAGTTATTCCCCTTGTCCTTCTCTTCTATCCCCGCGTCTCTCAATCCCCAATCTCTACGATCCACCAATGGATTTAAGAATCGGCAATACAAAACTAATTGGTGCTTCTTCTTTGACGGTAACTCGCACGGAGGAAGTTGTACCAGAAGTTATTTTCTGTTCTGGGCCTTTAGAAGAAGACCACTTGTAACCACTGAAAGTTGAGGTGTCTGGTTGAAGTTCGGCGATGACTTGGATCTGGGGTTGTGCGGTTACTAAACTGTTAACAATGTCTGCATTACCTACGACTTTTGCTGCACCTGCTTTTGTGATTGGAAAGGGTGAAACATCAGCGATCGCACCAACAATTCCACCAAAGCGTTCTCGCTCAACTGTAGATGGTGTAATTTGTAACTTCATTCCTTTTTGTAGTTTTTTGCCGTCATTAACAGGAATAAATACAACTGCTTGTAACTTTGCAGATGGTGTTTGTTGAACATCTATTGTGCCAAGTCGAGTTCCTGGAGCCAAGCTTTGTCCAGGATTGACTGTAAGCTCTAAAATTTTTCCAGTATAATTACTGATAACTTGAGTATTGTTTTTTAGCTGTAATTCTAATTGGGCAATGCTACGCTGCAAATCTTGAATCTGATTTTTCCGAGTAACTGAAGTTTGAAAATTTCGTTCTTCTAGGCTTTTTTGTTGAGCGTTTAGTTCTGTCAATTGAGTTTTGAAATTATCAATTTGGCTGAGATTCTCTAAGTAAGATTTTTGAGCTTGAACCTGACTGATGTCGAGCTGCTTAAGTTGTTGTTTGAGTTCGGAAATTTTTTGGAGACTATTGAGGTAGGTTTGTTGTGCTTCCAACACTGTATCATCAGAAATAGCTCCTTCATTCTTCAGCGCTTGACGCCGCTCAAGTCTCACCTTCAGAGTAGGAGCCAAAGTTTCAGCATCACGCAAATTTTGTAATAGGTTTTGTCGCTGTTGATCGATCGCACCCAAATTTTTGCTTTTAAGAATTGGAGTCAGAGCCTGAGCTTGCTGTAATTGTACTTCTAAGTTTTGGCGCTGTTGAGCGATCGTAATGATCTGCTGTTGAGTGCGTTGATCTTGAAGTGAATTAGCATCTTGATCCTGGGCTTGTAGTTGTGATAATTTGGTGCGTTGTTGTAAAATCTGCGCTTGCAGTTCATTTTGGTCAATTGTTCCTATCACTTGTCCTTTCTTAACAAAGTCACCAACACGTACATTCAATGTTTGCAATTGTCCTGAAGAAGGAAAGTCGAATCCGACTACTTTGCTAGGAAAGATAAGTACACCTTTACCCTCAACTGTAATCGGAATACGACCCAATACACTCCAGGTCAAACCAGATGCAACCAAAATACCTAAACCAATTAAAGGTAGCCACTTCGTCGGGCTAACTACTTGCATTAACTGATCTAAGCGCTCAGGTGAAGACGAATGATCTAAAGCTTGTTTACGAAACAGATTATTTTTTTGAATAACCATAATCTTAATATTAGTTATGAGTTATGAGTTATGAGTTACCAGTTACCAGTTACCAGTTAAATACTCAGGGAGAATTAATTACACACATTGTCTTTCTGTTCCCTGAATTTAAGTGCGGCTAATTCTTTTCAACATCCAGTCAAATCTGGCTCCAGCTAGCGCCACTTGGCTTAAAAAATCAGCATCCAGTTCATTCTCATATTCGATATTTTGACCCAGCGATTGACCCGTGCTATAACTGAGCCTACCGTAACCAAGGCGACTAACTATTGCTTGTTGTTTATCTGCCAACAGAACTGCTAGTACGCGATAAAAACGAGCAGCAAAACCAACATCATGCAGCAGTTTAGCGGCTAATCGCCAGCGAGGAATCGACAAGACTATTGAATCTTCTGCGGCTTTAACAGACATAGAGGGTGGGGGAGCCTCCACAAAAGGGGTTTCTCCTACAATGTCGCCTCTAGACAAGTTAGCAAACTCGCGTTCTACAGTTTCATTGTTTTCCAGATTAGAAAATGCACGAGCTAAAGGATTGCGATCGTCCTCGGAGGTAGAAAGTGACAATTTTCCATCAAGGAGAATATGCAATGCTTCCACAGGCCTACCGCTAGGAATAAGAATAGTACCTGCGGGAATTTGATTTACATTTCCTGCAACAATTAACCAATCAATATCGCTATCATGCAATTCTGCGAAAATAAATAAGATTTCTCTTAGCCGAGGCTGGCTGAGGACTAGGGTACTATGACCGAGTTGATTTACTATTTTTTCTAGTCTATCTGCAAGCAAAATCGCACTTGCTCGGTAAAGATGGGCAGCAAAACTGATATCTTGTTTCAGTTTTGTTGTTAGCTGTTGTTGCGGAATTGATAAAACTTGCGAATCTTTAAGTGCCTTGACAGTTGTAGAAGGTAAGTATGATTCTATAAAAGGAATTTCTCCTACCATTTCACCACTAAATAATCTGGTGATTTCACGCCCTGACATTTCACCACCTTCTAGGGCCGCAAACGCACGTCCTAGTGGGTTGTTGTCAGCTTGAGATATGGAAACTGTTAATGCTCCATCTAAGAGTATATATAAAGCATTGACAGGTTCGCCTTGGCGAATAAGAACTTGACCTGTAGTAATTTCTTCTTTACTACCAGTTTTTAGCATCCAATCAATATCACTATTACTAAGTTCCTTAAGTAGAACTTCTGTCATAATTAAACTCTCTTATATTTTCTAAGGGTGTGAGAGTGTAAACACTGGGAAATAAATAGGGATGTTGCAGAATGTAAGGATAAAATAGAACGACCTCTGTTTGAACCTTTGTGTAACTATCTGAGGTAGGTTAGGAATTTATGCAGCCATTCAAAAATGTTATATTTCTTTACAACATTCCCTGATTCGGTATTACCAGCTTAAGACCACCTCTTTCAAGATGACTCGTAAAATCTCTTTTTAGCTCTTGAAAAGCGTGGTCAAGACGACATCGTCTATAAATTCAAGCCTAACAGAGGAATAGCAGAGAAGATTTTATCCACAGATTGAGAAACTGACTGTGCTAAATCATTAGGAACTAAACTAAGTTGCTTCGCGACATATGGAGCGTCTTCCTTCCCGCCCGCCAAAGCATCTATTTCCTGCTCAGTCAACTCTATAATTTGATTATCGTTAGGTATTTCATCTGACATAGTTTTTCTCATTTTTTATAAAATTTTACATTTATCAAAACAGAGAATTGTTGATAATTTAATATTTGTTTATCTCTTCTCTGTTTTTGGTTAAATCTAAATTAGCTAGCTAAGATTTAGACTTTGGATAGCAGTTGATTCCGTATTAACTATTTCGATGTGTAAAGAATTGAAAGAGCCTTCTGAATTAACAATGCTTACCTGGTCTAGAACAAATTTACTTTGTTTGAAATTCGCTATATTTACCAGGCTTGTTTGATTCAAATCTTTCAAGAATCCAGATAGATCGAGACCACCAGATACTTCATCCAATTCTTCATCAGATAATTCTATTGCTTTTTTACTCTCATCAGACATAACTTAACCCAGAGTTATTGATGTTTTTTGTAAATATAAAAGCAGAGGATAATCACTCGTTGAATTAATTTATGATCAATACCTCTGCCAAGAAAACAAAGAAAATTATTTACCTATTTGAATATTCTTGAAACCAGCAGCTTCGATATTCAGTTCATCAGCATCGGTTACGGATACAGTTCCTTGAGGACCAACAAGTAAAGCTGAATCGAGACTATTTGCATTTTGTTGGAAAGTGCCAACTTCGGTAAGATCAATAGCACCACCTGCAACAACATCTAATTCTTGTTCAGACAGTTCAGTAACTTTGTTGATTTCGTTAGACATGATTGAATCCTTTA
>NZ_AJLJ01000236.1 GCF_000317245.1 Fischerella muscicola SAG 1427-1 = PCC 73103 | reverse complement strand
CTGCTACATACGATTCATCAGCACTTGTTGTAGAAATAACCCCTTGAGGACCAACAACTAAAGTAGAATCCAAACTATTTTGATATGCTTTAAATAATGCCGCTTCTTGGCTGTCGATCGCACCACCTGCAACAACATCTAATTCTTGTTCAGATAGTTCAGTGACTTTATTAATTTCAGTAGACATAATTTACCTCGATTGTGTGTTTTGTTTGTGTGTTGTTTAATAGTTGAAGAAAGCAAAAAAATTGGGAACCATTTAATTTATTTTTTGGTCTTCTCTGTTTGATTGCCTTCGCAACTGAATTCATAGTAGAATTTTGTCGAGGAATATAACATCTGAAAAACGTCTATACTCTCAACTCAACTAAATAGATAAACATCCTGGGACTTTCGTTGATTGATTGAGTAAATACTCCTACGACTAAAGTTGGAGGCTATAGAGCAAAATCCAATCTCTTCAAGTTTTTGATTTAACTCCCTTTAGTACTGCGAGTAATAGTATGTCGTTACCTTGATAAACAAATAGAGTGAACACTATTAAGTGGGGGGACATTGAAAGGCAACTTAATAGTGAAAATACTACCTTTACCTAATTCACTGTGTACATTTAAGCTACCGTAGTGTGCTTGGACAATAGCTTGCGAGATTGCTAATCCCAATCCAGAACCGCCAGTAGCACGAGAGCGATCGCAATTCACGCGATAAGGAGAGCGATTTTTTTCGGGGGAGATAGGCGATAATTCAGCAGAGGTTTTCAACATTAATCATCCCAAAGTCCTTGAAACCTTACAGATGCAAGTTCGGTATAACGCACTGTGTGCTGAATATTTTTATGTCCCAAGTAACTGTGACTTGAATGAAAAAA
>NZ_AJLJ01000235.1 GCF_000317245.1 Fischerella muscicola SAG 1427-1 = PCC 73103 | reverse complement strand
TGGGCTTTTAGCTCACATTATGCTTCACAAAACAGATATTCATTTTATACTTCGCAAAAATAGTGAAAGTAGAAAATTTATTTTTCCATGTAATACGCGGTAAAAATTTGTTAATCTAACGGTGTATTACATGGTAAGAGTTATGCTGAAGCGGGATATCCAGGGAAAATTTGCCCTGAAAAACAATGATTACCGTCAAGTGCGCTCATTGAGACTGACTGATGACACCTGGAAAGCATTGGGCATAGCTGCTGAATGCTTAGGAATAACAAGAGCAGATTATTTAGAAGAGATGGTAAAAAGCAACAATCTACCAAGTATTACGCGGGAAGAAGAGAACACTTTTCCGTGTATTACACGAGAAGATGAAAATCAAGATCAACAACCTGACATCGCTCAAGAGCATACATCGACACCGCCCAACATGACAGAACTTGAAGCTTTACGTGACCAAGTGTTACAGGAATTAAAATTAGGTAAACAAGCCCCTGGATTTAAAACAACTCAAAAAGCTCTTAATCAATTCATCACTATATTGAGGAAAAGACTTGAGTGATTATATTTACTCCCCAACCTGATCTCGTTGTGGCTTGCGTTGTCCAACACTTCTACGCCCATTTTTCTTGGGAACTGTTTCAACATCGTCAGACTCACTTATTAAAGATATTACCTCAATCTTAGAACTAGGTGTATCTTGTGGCATTTCCTCTGAAACTACAGCAGTATCCTTCTTTTTTCGAGTTTGTCTCTTCTTGGGCGGGGTTTGCACTTCTACTGTCTCCGTAACAGAACTGAGTATATTCTGTGTCGTTTCCGTTACTACAGCAGCTTCCTTCTTATTGCGCGTTTGTCTCTTCTTAGGCTGAGTTTGTACCTCTGCTACCTCAGTCATAAAAATCACAGCTTTAACACCGCGTTTACTCATCGCCTCTTCCAAAGCTTGACGCAGTTCAGGAGAATCATTGAACTGTGCTGTTTTACTTCGTCCCCGCCCCTTCTTCTCCCAAGTCTGCTCGGCATCAATATCCACCATCATCCGCCGCTCATAAAATGGTTCTCCCAACAACCTCAGTGCCGTGCGGTAATAATCAGCACGATTAAACACTCCACCATCAGGAGGTCGTGTTTCTACCAGTAACAGTGGCATTGGGGACACATTGCCATTGCGATAGCCAGACTCACGAGAACCATTCTGGTCAACAGTAGTCCCATTTAAGCGTCTAGTAATTTGGCGAATCATTGTCGTCTTCCCCACACCAGAAGGCCCATACACCAGGACATGAGCAAACCCAGCCGCTTCACGAATTGCACCCATCAGCAACATATCCACTTGTGCCAACTGGGGATGAGATATCGCATATTCCTTGAATTGCTTGAGTTGGGACTGTGCTGATTCAGGAAAGTTCTCCATTACTTGTATTCCTCAAAGACAGGCAGTTTTGTGACATCCAAAAGTTGGACATTTTCCGACTCATGTCGAATGGCGATATCTTTGCTGTTGGGTGGGACTGCTATTGACTGTGGTATAACTTGTAGGGGGGAAACAGACGGTACACCTTGTCCTAAAGATGTTAAATTTTCCCGTACACTTTTGGCTTCTAAATCCCGTAATCTTTGTAATAGCAGCGTTTCATGCTCTTGCGCTTTGGCAATAAAATCCGCTAATCGTTTAGCTGAGATATTCGTACTAACGGAATTACCCTTGTCTTTTTTTCTGATTTCCTCTGCGGCTAACAGCACTTCTTTCTCTGTACGTCCCACAAAGGTGCTGTAATACTGGGAGATACATTTTACCCAGCGTCCTTCTAGGTAGGCATAAGCCACACCCATATCAAAGGGGTCATAGCGCACGGGAACTTTGGTTTTTTCAACGGCGGGATTACGGAAAGCATCGCTCCAGTAATAAAGGTAATTGACTTTAATTCCTTGTCCCAGCTGGACTTTAGCCGTTCCTTTGGCTGTACTGGGACGTGTGGCCATGAGGAAGTCTTCGTTGTAGGCAATATGTCGGTGTTCTCGTTCTCCTGCTATCAGCAAGGAGTCGGTATACACTTGTAATGGTGTTGCTCCCAAGGAATCATGCTCACTTGTGTCGTACACAGAGTATGCCCATTCGGTAAGGTAGGTATATAAATCTGCCAATGTCCACACTGCTTGTTGTTTGGGGTCAACAGATGGAGTAATTTGTCGTGGTTGTTTACTGGCTTGGGTGTTACCCAAGAGGTTATAAACAAACTCGGTATTTGTTGTGCCGAATAATCGCTCTATGACTGAACCAAAACGTGGTTTGCCAGCAGGTCTGGTTTTTTTGATGCAGTGGTAGCGTGCTAGTAGGGTGTCAAAGTAAAGGCTGTGAAATTCTTTGCCTCCGTCTACGACTACGGCTTGAGGAAAACGACCAAATCGCTGGACGCAAGACCGTAATGCCATCATGCAAGACCTGTAACTGGGTGGGTCAAAGGTGAGATAAAGGGCGAGGATACGTCGGGAATAGGCATCAATGAGTAATGTCAGCCAAGGTCTTCCTAAGTTCCGTCCTGTGGCTTGGGAGCGTAGTTCGATGTCGAGTTGGGTGTGGTCAATGTGGACAATGGCAAAGGGTCTGTCTCCGTGCCGGGGTGTGGTTAGGGTTAGTTCTAAGATTTTTGGTTCTGTTGGGTATGCGGCTTTTGCTCCCTGACGTTTTTTGGTTTGTTCGTGGATTGGTCGCTGTTTGAGGCGGTGATAAAAGGTACGAGAACTCAGGGGTTGTATATTTAATTCGTTGCAAGCTCTGACATATAATCTATATACTGAAGCGGCTGGTGCTTGTCTTGGTGTCTCGAAGTGTTCGGTAATAAATTTATCGAGTAGTTCGCTGGATTGGTTTGGTGCTTTGGTTTGACGATTTCCTCGCCGCTTTGTACGTGGTAGTAAACCAACGTAACCGCAACCATACTTGGTTTCGGCTTCTCGAAACTGTTTTACCCATCGTTTCAAGGTACTGGCAGGAATATCTTTGTAGATATCTGCGTGACGCTGAATATAGGCTTGTACTAGATGATATCGGTGATTTGCTTGGCTGAGGTCGCTCGGAGAGGCGGCATCCATGAGTGCCTGGACTGCACTATTGATGGATGCTTGTTTTTCTGAGTTTTGAATTTTGATGTTGCCGCTTTCCAATAGTTGCAGGAAATATGCTGTTGGTAGTTGGATGGGTTGTCCAATTTCGGGTAGGAGTGTGGTGGTGGTTTCGCCAAAGTTTACTAATGTCCAGGGCTTGGAGTCCCATAGCAGGACTGTGGAAGGTAGGAGTGCTGTGGGTAGGGGTATTGGTTGATGATGCTGTGTTGTTATGGCTAGATGTGTGTAGGCTTGATGGGTTTGTTGGTCTGGATATAGCTTGACTCGCCAGTGTTCTACTAGGGGTGTTGCATACAGGTCTACGTAGAGTTGCTCTGTGGCTATCATGGCGTAGATGTCGTTGGCTCTGATTCCGGGTATTGAGCCCAGTGTGGCGGTTATGGTTGTTCCGGGGTTGGCTTGGACTGCGGTGAGTATTTGTTCTGTGATGGTGTGGGGGATGTTGGTCTTGAATAAGAGGTAGTCTTCTAGGAAGATGAGGTTTTGGGTGAAGATGGGATGCAGTTCGCTATCGGTGCGGATGTGGTATTTGAGTCCATAAGAAGAGGCATGGGCGCATCCCGGTGGGCTGTGCCATTTCCCGTCGGCAGTTTTTTGGTAGCGTCCAGGGTATTTTTCAGCTAGTCGTTTGAGTTCGGTTTCAGTTTTCCATTCTTCCCAGGCTGCACCATCAGTTCTGAGTACGAAGAAGTCTGGGGTATGGTAGTGACCTATTTTTCGCCCTGTTTTGTTTTGGTACTGGATTTTGAAGGGGGGTGGCTGGTCGTAGTATTCCAATACGTCTGGGTCGTGTTCCATTTGGTAGATTGCCCACAGTTCTACGGTGTGGCTTTCAAATTGGATGGTTTGACCCATTTTTCGGCTGGGGTAAACTCCGCTGACGTTTTTGGCGCGTCCTTGTACTCTCCGTGAGGGTGGGGCTGACCTGATTGTGGCAATTAGGTCTTTTGTCTGTGCCGTTAGTTGCTGTTGGGAACACCATTGGTCAAATTCAGAGGAGTTCATTGATGCCACAGATGATAGGTGTGTGTTTGGGCTTCTTTTTTTCTTGACTCCCCCCAAAACCCTATATCTAAAGGCAGTTTTGGGGTTCACTACACAAGTTTATATTACTGATTACGGGGGAGTGAACCATATCTTGGTTATTTTGAATCATATTGTGGGACAAAAGTTGATTTTTATACTGCTAAAAACTGTTTATTTGCTTGAGGTTTTGTCCACTCAGGTTTTTTAACTCATGTTCATATTATGGTGCAGAAAATCTACTTTAGCTCATTATTTGATTGCAAAGTTTTATTTCGCTTTTTCCCCTAAGCCTTATTTTGCCGTTAATTATGGCTCATTTTATGGTTCACAATTTGGCTCAAATTATGATTCAAGTCAC
>NZ_AJLJ01000234.1 GCF_000317245.1 Fischerella muscicola SAG 1427-1 = PCC 73103 | reverse complement strand
AGTGGGATTTCAAGTTATTACTCCCGGTTCGCCCATTTTCTAGAGGGTTAGGAAAAATGTGAAACGAGAGAACAAGGGTTTCAGCGCTTGCTATGAATTGCGATCGCACAGTGACTTATAGCTGATCGCTTCTGGACGATTAAATTATGCTTGACTAAGCTGTGATCAAAAATACCATCTTCCCCAAACCCTTATTCTTACGTTAATTATCTATTTCTCTAACTTCAAAAAAAATGGGCGAACCGCGCGTT
>NZ_AJLJ01000233.1 GCF_000317245.1 Fischerella muscicola SAG 1427-1 = PCC 73103 | reverse complement strand
ATTAGATATGTTTGAAGGCGTTGCATAAATGCGGGATGATTCAGCCAAATACAGGTATTTCTCTATACTTTAAGTTCCATACTTCAGGTAGTGTAGTAACATTGTGAGCGACCCGATATGATGGAGCGCTCATTATCGCAGTGGGACTGTAGAGAGTTAGCGCGTCAAGTAATAACAGCAACAATAGTTGGTAGTATTTCCGCATCTACGGTGCGGCGAATTTTAAACAGCCATCAGCTAAGACCTTGGCGGCATCATTTATGGCTGTCACCTAAAGCCCCAAGAGATGCAGCATTTGTCCAATCCATCAAAGAAATTAGTTGTTTATACACCCGACCATTAAATCCGGATGAAATGGTTTTGTGCGTTGACGAGAAAACTAATTTACAACCGCGACCACGTAAAGCCAAGACTCTACCAGCAAAACCAGAATTACCTATCACAGTTGAACATGAATATGAACGTAAAGGCGCACTCAATTTATTCGCTGCTTTTGATACCCGTACTGGGAAA
>NZ_AJLJ01000232.1 GCF_000317245.1 Fischerella muscicola SAG 1427-1 = PCC 73103 | reverse complement strand
ATAAACTTTATGCCTAAATTAGCTGTATCAGCATGATTGCAAATGTAACAACTAGCATAATGGTTGGGGTTGAGCGCTCCTAAATTCATATGTTAGGAGTAGGATAATTAATCAATCCATAATTAAAGTGACAAGCACTTAGTACACGTCACCGGAAAAAAGGGTCGGAAATAGAGGAAGATATTCTGTGTAGGGTTGCACAAAAAAAATCGGACATGCAGGGACGTATCTCAAGTATCCAGGTTCAAATGACTGGTGAGCAACAAAATGTACTAAACAGTTGGCTGCGTAAGTCAACAACTCCTGTGGGTTTAGCAAAACGCGCCCGTGCAATATTAATGTTGGCATCAGGGGAAACTTTTTGTAAAACCAGTGAGTATGTTGGAATGGGAGAACCTCATATCAGAAAGTGGGCAAGACGATTTATAGAGCAAGGTATCGAAGGATTATACGATGGCAAACGACCGGGACAACCCCCGGTTTTTTCCCTAAGGTGCATTGTATCTGGTTAAAATCGCTTGTGAGCGACCCGATATGATGGAGCGCTCATTATCGCAGTGGGACTGTAGAGAGTTAGCGCGTCAAGTAATAACAGCAACAATAGTTGGTAGTATTTCCGCATCTACGGTGCGGCGAATTTTAAACAGCCATCAGCTAAGACCTTGGCGGCATCATTTATGGCTGTCACCTAAAGCCCCAAGAGATGCAGCATTTGTCTAATCCATCAAAGAAATTAGTTGTTTATACACCCGACCATTAAATCCGGATGAAATGGTTTTGTGCGTTGACGAGAAAACTAATTTACAACCGCGACCACGTAAAGCCAAGACTCTACCAGCAAAACCAGAATTACCTATCACAGTTGAACATGAATATGAACGTAAAGGCGCACTCAATTTATTCGCTGCTTTTGATACACGTACTCGAAAA
>NZ_AJLJ01000231.1 GCF_000317245.1 Fischerella muscicola SAG 1427-1 = PCC 73103 | reverse complement strand
CCTAGATGTAAAAGCGGCATAATTTCCGACCCTTTTTTATGGTGGGCTGTACTTAGATTACATAATCTAAGTGAAGTGTTAGACATACATATCTAGTTTAGCTTTTAATGAAAAGCTGTGGGATGAGTCAATTAGACATATCCGCAAATGAGCATCAAAGCCTTGTACAGCAAAGGTCAAAACCTAATTTTCGGATAAGTCTATTCAGTAGACATATCTGCAAATGAGCCTCAAAGCCTTATACAGCAAAATTCAAAACCTAATTTTCAGATAAGTCTAGTTATTATTTACGGACTTGGGCGCCGAACCCTGCGCCTTTAAATTGTTTAAGCTTGAGAGGAGTCGGTTGATTTGCTGCTACAGAAATTCTTAATTCAAAATCACTGATCCCTGGTGGTACTTCAGGTATTGAACCAAGACGAGTACGATTTTGCATTACTGGGTCATTATTGGCGTCATAGATGCGTCCAAAAATATCTGCATCATAGACTGTTTTATGAGTTGAATTTTCAGCTTTACCCGTAACCAAAAAACAGTTAGCTGCCATGGTAGTACCACTTGTAACTGCTCCTTTTCCTATTTCTGCTGGACACTCTTCGTAAGTGAGATCAAATAATTTAATTTGGGTAAGCGCGATCGCAGGCTCAGTAAACACCCACGAGAATAATCCAAGCAGGCAGGAAAAGAACATAACCGTGAGCGATCGCAAAAACATAACATACACCTTTAATAATATCGAACCTTGATAGCTAATCTAAAACCTAGCCTATCAAATTTGCTCATATCAATTGTTAATAATTGGTTGTTAATTATTAATAGCGGAATAAATCAACAAAACGATCTGAAATATTAAACCTCCTTAATAGAGATTCTACTAAGGAGGTCAAAAGCGGCACAATAATATCACACCCTGGGGTTCCTAAAAATCATCCAAATACTGACTCAGACGGCTAATTACAGGATCAACATCTTGAGGAGATGGAGCAGTATAAGAAGTGGCATTAGTATGATTTACTACTTCCGGTACTGGTGTTGATGAGGACGGTGACTGTATGGCTTGTGTTTGATTTACTATAATTGCCAATTGTGCCACTTGTTGACTGAGTTGTGTCAGGTGGCGTTCCATAATCTCTAATCGATGAGATTCTTTGGCAAAAAAACGTTCCTCAAGGTCAGCCAATTGCCTTTGTAGTTCAGCTATTTGCGGTTCTACTCCTTTTGTCGCTACTGGTTGCGGAGTAGGCGGTGGACTTGGTCTTACAGATTCTGGCACGCATAAAGCCTGCCACAGGGCCTCTTTACAGAGATCGCTGAAAGTCTTGTTGGGATCTTTCTCCAATTGGCTTTCGATAAGTGCTAACAAGCTTTCGTCAGCCACCCCTGGGTTGAAAGTAACCGATTTAACCACCTTTTTTGACCATTGGAACATTATTTTTAAGCCCTAGAAGAGCGATTGGCGGATAGTTGTGCCTCTGAATAAATAAACTGACCTAGAGCATTAGCTTGTCGAGATGGTGATGCTAAGTGGGCATTAATTTTTGCTTCTTTTAATAGACGTTGAACGTCCTCCCAGAAGAACTCCCCACCGCCACCAGTGAGAATCACATCAGTGACGCGCTCTGGTAGCCATGCTAACACACGACTGCAAATTTCACGCGAAAACATTTCTATTAAATTGGGAAGAAAATCATCTAGGTTGGCGGGCTTACCTGCACCTCTGGGACGGTAATAGCGATCACCTTTGGGACGGTTAACAGCAGCAATTAAAGCCAGAGATTGGCTATCAGCGCCATCAATTTCGGCGGCTACTAGTTCATAAAACTTACTCATGCCAAAGTCTTCACTCTTAGAAGCACCTCTAGCAAAGCGGAAGTTATCTATCATCAAGCAATCAATGGTTTGATGTCCAATATCAACGATCCCCACTGACACCTTAGTAAAATCAGGCATTGCTGCGGTTTTTTTCGGTTGAGCTTCACACCATAATAGACTGCCATAGCCTTCTGGCATTACCCAAACCTTACCAATATTTAGCGACACATCTTCACCACGAAACTTCATCGTGTGAGGACCACTCAATTGGCTAACCAGCTGGGCTTTTTCTTTTTCAAACTGTTCTTGAGAAAGGTAAGGCAAACCTAACACAACAGAAATATCATCTTTCAGCTTGAAGTAACCAGCACAAGCCAAGGTTTTGACAAGTGCATCTTCTACCTTAGATTGGCCTACACCCAAATTAGCACCGAAGTCCGCAGCTAGTTGACCTACAGCATATCCACTACCTTGATACTCCAACCATAAATCCATCAAGGGATCTGTTGCACGGGCTTCAAAGACACCTCCCCGCACTTGTTC
Organism: Fischerella muscicola SAG 1427-1 = PCC 73103; assembly: GCF_000317245.1. Taxonomy (GTDB): domain Bacteria; phylum Cyanobacteriota; class Cyanobacteriia; order Cyanobacteriales; family Nostocaceae; genus Pelatocladus; species Pelatocladus muscicola_A. The sequence continues at coordinate 12,840 of NZ_AJLJ01000231.1, read as the reverse complement.
CATTGACATTTCTTTAACGTTGGCAGAGACAAAGATTACATTTCCTGGTTCGCGGCTGACACAAGCTTTTGTGGAAGTTCTACCTAAGTCAACACTGAGAATCTTTTTACTTGTGGTGTTACCAACATTTGGAGCAGGATTAGCATTGATCGGAGTAGAAGCCGATACTCTATTCATTGGTATGGCAGCAGCATTCATCGGGGTGGCTGCGGAAGGTTGGTCTGTCATGAAAGCTCCTAGTACTTACTTATGCTTAAAAAAGTTACCATGCTCATCTTACAAAAATGCGTGTATCAGAAATCTTTGGTAGCCTCAACATTTAGCTGAAACCTGCCAAAAATTACTGAATTAGTGAGTGTAAGCTAGTTTGCTAAGGCTATGCGGAAGCAAAGTCAAATAGCAAGTCATAAGTAGCTTGTTCTCATTAATAACGCTACTTTTTACACCAAAACAGTTATTTTTGTAAATTGTAATCCGGGGCAAGGTTTTTATCTTCTCCTACGTTTGTGCTTCCGCTTTAATACCAAAACAAGAAATGTTAAAAGTATAACCGCAAGCACAATTTTTGATACAGGAGCTAGGTACTTGTCCACAAGTTCATATTGACTACCCAATATGTATCCTGAGTATGTTAGCAAACCTACCCAAGCAGCGCTACCCACAGTTGTATAAAATATAAAAGATGGTAAAGGCATGTTGCTGAGTCCTGCGGGTACAGAAATCAAGGTACGAATTCCTGGTACTAGGCGACCCATCAGAACAGCTTTGTTACCCTGCCTATCAAACCAATGCTTAGACTTACTGATGTCTTTACTACTTACGGTTAGCCACTTACCATATCTGTCGGCCCAGACTTTTAAGCGATTTTCACCCAGAAACTTACCAGGATAGTACCAAATGAGTGCGCCTAACACAGAACCTACTAGCCCTGCAAAAAACACACCAATAATGTTGAGCTTTGCATCTGGTAAATTTGCTGTATATCCTGCTAAAGGCATAATCAGTTCCGAAGGAATGGGGGGAAAAAGATTCTCAAGGAACATCAATAGGGCGATTCCCACATAGCCCAGGGATTCGATAGTAGTTTTGATCCAATCAGTCATGGAGTCAATTCCTAAAATTGCTATTGAATTATCTTTGCTCAATTTTGTGTGTTGTTTGTTGTTTGAAGAAACCAAGCACCAAACAACTCACATTAAAAGAGAGGGAAAGAGTAATTTCTTACTTCTCTCCCTCTTTTGTTGTTTTACTCTCCTACTCTTGTTAAACAGTGGGTGTTAAAGATTGCACTCTCGATTCAGATTCCCAATCTAATGGGTTCCAAACTCTTTCTTCCATAGCCATCTGCTCAATTAGACTTGCCAATCTTAAGGCTTTGAGTGCTTGTTCACCGCCAACTGAAGGTTGGTTTCCACCGCGCACACAGTTAACAAAATGTTCCAATTCTGCGCCTAATTTGTCAGTGTTGCTAGTATAAACTTTTTCAATCACACCATCTTGCTTGTAAAGGACTTTCCGATAGTCTGTCACAGAGTTAGGTGTAGTGTGACGATGAATCAAAATTTCATTCTTGAGAAAATCTGCCTCTGTATATGAATTTTTACAATGGGCGACTATACTGCGGATTTTGCGGTGAGTGACTTTGCTAGCAGTCAAGGTGGCAACAATGCCATTGGCAAATCCCAAGGTCGCAGTCACATAATCTAAATAACCAGAGTCTAAGGTATGATTGCCGCTAGCCGTTAACTTCACCACTGGTGAGGCAGCTAATTCTAATAGTAAGTCAATATCATGGATCATTAAATCCAAAACAACTGAGACATCATTGGCACGATTTGAGTAGGGACTCATGCGATGGGCTTCTAACGCCAGCACTTCTTCAGTTTTTAATACTTTGCTTAATTCTTGAAAGGCTGGACTGAAGCGTTCAATGTGACCTACTTGAAGAATGCAACCAGATTCAGCTGCGGCATTAACTAGCGATTCTGCTTCAGAAATACTAGCTGCGATCGGTTTTTCTACCAAGACATGGATTCCTGCCAAAAGACAAGAAATCCCCACAGCGTAATGTAGGCGTGTGGGAACAGCAATGCAAACCGCTTCCACATGGGGTAGCAGATCGCAGTAATCCTCAAAAAAACGCACTTTGTATCTACTGGCGGTTTCTAATCCTCGTTCGACATTTATATCTGCAACCCCAACCAGTTCAACATCTTTCATGGAACTTAGGATACGGGCATGATGTTGCCCCATATTACCCACCCCGATCACGCCTATGCGGATCGGGTGGGGGTGGGTGCGGTGTCCGTGTCCGTTTTGTTCTCCTGCTGACATACTGCTATCTTGCACTCTCATTCTCTCCTCAACCACCAATTTAGAGACGCTACAATAATCGTCGGCTTTGATACTTAAACTGACTGATTAGTCGTCTAAAACCATCCAGATGGTAACATAGAGGTTCTATTTATGAAGAATTTCAAAGTTTGTTATGAGTTCCCACCATCTGGGTCTGTTTTTTATACTCAGTAGAGTTTGATGTTTATTTCTAAACTTTACAAATAAATAAACTAGTACTATTTTTGACCTTAAAAAACAAGTATGGTAACAACATATGTTTGTTAGTGAGACTCAAAAATCAATTTGCGGTACAATTATCTAATTATTCCCACTAAAAATAAATAATTTTTTGTTATTTAAGTTACTAACTATAGAGAGATTTTGATTTAGAAAGGCTTTATTGGAATAGTCTTTGTCTGCGTTAAAGTCAGCTATGATTCTTGTCTGTTAAGCAGAGATGGGTTTAAGAGGGTAAGAGTATCTCATAGGTGTAGCTTTTTTACACTTTGCTCAGAAAACACTACTTTGAGGGTGTAGGTGTTTATGAAATGATTATTATTCCGTGAGTTTTACAGTTATCACTCATTGCTTGATTAAAAACCTACACCTGTTAGGGTAAGGGTGTAATATAAATCAATTTATTTATACCCTTACCTTCTATACTCTCATAGCCTTACACCCCTAACCCTCATACTCTACACCCAAGCGTGAATATGAAAGCTGTAATTTTATTGTCTGGTGGATTAGACTCTTCGACTGTTCTCTATCAAGCACTAGCGGATGGTTATGAGTGTTATGCTATTTCTTTTGACTACCAACAACGGCATCGCAGAGAATTGCACTCAGCATTAGCGATCGCCAAAAAAGCAGGGGTTTTACAAAATCAAATAGTAACTTTTGACTTACGGCAGTGGGGTGGTTCGGCACTTACAGACGACACCATTGATTTACCCCAAAAGCGTTCTTTGGAAGAAATGTCGCAAAATATTCCTGTTACCTACGTACCTGCACGGAATACTATCTTTTTGAGTTTTGCTCTTGCTTACGCTGAAACTATCGCCGCCGAATGTGTCTACATTGGCGTCAATGCCTTAGATTACTCTGGATATCCCGACTGTCGTCCTGATTATATCCAAGCAATGCAGGAAGTCTTTCGTTTAGGAACAAAACAAGGACGCGAAGGCAAGCCGATTACCATTGTTGCGCCTCTGCTTGATCTCAAAAAAACTGATATTATCCAATTAGGTAATAAATTGGGAGTTCCTTGGGAATTAACTTGGTCTTGCTACGCTGGTGGCGAACTAGCATGTGGTATCTGCGATTCTTGCCGTTTACGTCTTGCTGCTTTTGCTGAATTAGGACTTAAAGATCCGTTGAATTATGCTTCGGTTTTTTGACGCGGTTTTGAAAGACGCAGTGACAAGGGAGAGTATTTCATCTGTATTCCCCTCATTCCTTGTGTCCCTCTTCCCTACTATCCTCGAGTCTCTGCATCTTCCTCAAAGCGTCGTACTTGAATTTGATGCAAGCGGGGCCCATCAACTGAGGTGACAGTTAATTCCAAATTTTGGTAACGAAGAGTTTCACCCAAGGCAGGAATTTTTTGCAATTGGTATAGCATAAAGCCTGCAAGTGTTTGGTATTCTCTTTGCAAAGGCAAATTGAGATGTAACACATCGTTCAACTCTTCTAAATTAATTTGCGCTTGCACTAAGAATGTCTGGTCATCTACAAACTCAATTAGTAATTCATCGTGATTTTCTACAATACCAATATCACCAATAATTTGGGCAATTACATCTTCAATAGTGACGAGTCCAACCGTTCCACCAAATTCATCCACTACTATTACCATTCCCAGCTTTTCTTGCTGCATCATCGGTAATAATTCACCTAATGGGGTGTTTTCTGGTACAAATCTTACCGAACGTATCAACGATTGAATTTGTGTTTCTAAAACTAATTTCCTTACAACTAAGGGTTTTGCTAAATCTTGAAAGTAAACTACACCAATAATATCTTCTAGAGATTCTCCAATAACTGGGAAATAAGAGTAACCTGTAGCTGCCATTTGTTCAAGAAAAGTCTGCAAAGTTGCATTCTGAGGTAAAGCTACTATGTTGTTACGAGGAACCATAACTGCTTGTGCTGTTACTTCTCCAAACTCAAAAACATTTTTGAGTAGTTCTCGTTCTCCTGCTTCTAATCCAGTAGATTCACGTTCTGTAGAGATAATTAACTGCAATTCTTCAGGAGTAACAGGGGGTCTCCAACTTTGACCAGTATATTGGATACCAAAGAGTCGCAACAAACAGCGAGTAGATTGGTTGAGAATCCAAATAAAGGGATTAAAAAACCGCACGATCGCTTTGACAGAAGGCCCTAAAAACCGTGCTAGCTGTTCTGAGTACAGCATCGCCACTGATTTCGGACACAGTTCCCCCAAAACTATTTGCAAATAAGCAATGAAAAAAAAGGCGATCGGGATTGATAATGAATGAGCGATCGCAATATTCATTCCTCCAGGAAGAGGCCAGGATTGTAGCCATGATTTGACTATCACAACTATCGTGCTTTCGCCAATCCACCCCAGCGCCAAACTTGAAAGAGTAATCCCCAGCTGAGTTGTAGACAGCAATAGATCTATACTACGCTGTAGAACTTCAACGGATAATGCTTGTATATCACCAGCTTGTACTAACTGATGAATACGCGATCGCCGTACTGTTACCATCGAAAATTCTGCTGTTACAAAAAAAGCGTTGATGGCAATCAGCAGCAGCACTGACAACACTCGCAGCCATACATCAGTCCAATTCAAGCTAGGAAAACCTATCACTGCAAAGCCCGTGTAAAATGCACACCCAAGTTTGGAGTCAGGGATCGGGAATCTGAGATCAGGGATTGGGGATTGGGAAGAGATTTGTTAAATAATTCTTCCTTTTCCCCTTGTCCCCCTTGTCTCCCTTGTCCCTGATCCCCGTTCGCGTAGCGTCTCCGCTAGGAGAATCCCCGATCCCCTACTACCTTCCTACAGGAATATCTAACACTTCCAACTTCAGTTGTTGAGCTGGATAATCCGTTAGAGAAAGTGAAATGCTTTTGACATCATCAAGCAAAGCTGTGGGAATGCTAACAGTACCAGTATATGCCGGGCTATTGTTCGGTAATTCTGACGGTAAACCATCTGTACTAGCACTCAGGGTTCGTCCTTTATCATCTGAGATATCTAAAAAACTGTAGAGGAAGCGTACAGAATCTTTACTTTTGTTCTGCATTTTAACCCGCAGTTGCAATGCACCACCAGAATAGCGAGCAGATTGTACCGAAAGACTGACGCCTTCACTTTCAGCAGAAACTGGAAATCCTGGCTGGAGTTTTTCCTCAACTTCTGGCTGAGGTTTGTCCTGTGGATTCTGTTTGTTGGCAACAGTCTCCTCTTCTTCTTGTTCTGATTTAGAGGTTTTGGTTTTGCCCTCTATTCTTGCCTTTACAGTTTTGAGAATTTCTTCTTCTTTTAAAAGCACCAGTCCCCCATGTTGGGAGTTACCAGTTTTAGCATTGGCAAACTTAGTGGTAGGGCGAGAATCTGGTGCAGTCACACCTTTGAGTGCTTTACTACCAATATCAAATCCTAAAAAAGCACTTACAGAGCCAGCTCCCAACATCAGGGCTAATAAAGTTAAAGTTAGAACTACAGTAGAATTTAGTTTCATTGCTAGCAAGCTATGGCAGAAAAATATTGGATTATTTTAAACTGTGTTTTTCAGGGACTTAATTAATATTAGTCTGCACTATAGCAAGATCTAATTATCTGGTGTGAAAACCTAAAAAGTAACTTGCGATCGCACGTAATTAATAAAACTATGTTATAATCTATCAGACATGACCAGGGTTGGCCGAGCGGTTGAGGCAGCGAACTCATAATTCGCCTTAGGCAGGTTCAACTCCTGCACCCTGGACTTAAAAAGTATTAGTTATCAGTTAAACAGTCAACAGTCTTTAACAAACTATTGACCGTTGCTTTTTTTATAGTAGAACCTTAACGAGGGGGCATTTGCTCAAACCGAAACTCAGTACCAACCTTAAGCTTGTTAGCATTCAAGCCTGGAGACATTAGCAGCGAAGTGTTGTAAGGATTGGGTAAGTCGGGACTACGAAGATAAGGATCATTACTAACTTGTTGGTAAAGAATGTCTCGATAGAGAATGTGAACTAACTCACTATCTCTGGCTATTTGATTTTCCGGAAAAGTATTTCGGGAAAATGAACCAAGACCAAAAATATCGTTGACGTCGCTTTGACTGGTAATACTACCAAAGAAATCAGGAGCATTTTTAAAGTAAGCTCGTTCAAAAGCTTCATTTGGTGTTACATAATCATTATTTGATGTTTGTGCTTGATCTTGAGCTAAAGCCGGAATTGCGATCGCAGTAGTCAACAGTACCAACAATCCACCCCAAACTCTAAATTTTAAAGCCATTTTTATCTTTCCTCTATCTTTGTGCAAATCTTCACTTATCCTTATCTTGAGAACTTCTAGTAGTGACTGTTAGTGGTCAACAACCAACAACTAACTACTAACACATTTAATAGTTATCTTTTTTACGTCTACTTACTGAGAAGCTCAACCATTGGTTTAGCACAAATTTTATTCATTTGTAATGACTTACCAAGCTCAAACCCCTATCTCATCTGACATCTGGGCAGTTAAAAGTGATTTGCCAAACCTACGTGACAAGTTACTTGATTTATTTTGTCAACTCGCATATCAAGAAGGCGATTTTGTTCTGTCTTCTGGACAACATAGTTCTTATTACATCAACGGTAAACAAGTTACACTCCATCCCCAAGGTGCTTTAGCGATTGGTCGTATTCTCTTATCGCTGTTACCAGAAGACACCCAAGCGGTAGCTGGGTTGACATTAGGTGCAGATCCGATTGTTAGTTCTGTGAGTGTAGTTTCCGCGTATGAGCATCGTCCCATACCAGCGCTGATTATTCGCAAAGAAACCAAAGGTCACGGAACAAAGGCGTACATAGAAGGGCCGAATTTGCCAGCAGGTGCAAATGTAGTGGTTTTAGAAGATGTTGTCACCACTGGACAATCTGCCATGAAAGCTGTTGAACGTCTCCGAGCAGCAGATTATACTGTTAGTCAAGTAATTTCCCTGGTAGATCGCCAACAGGGCGGAGCAGAGTTTTATCAGTCAGTAGGGTTGAATTTTCAGGCAGTGTTTACGATTGAGGACATTCAGGAAAAATATCGGAAATTGAGGAATTAGCCATTTAGAGATGCGATTCTACTCTTACCTTGAAGCCGCTCTTACCGCATTTGGCTTGGGAAAAAGAGGGGAGGCTTAAAGCCCCCTGATTAATCTGTGGGCCAATTGGATCTCTAATAGAAGCCTCCCCTCTTTTTCTTTTATTCGCCTCGTTACGAGCGTCTACGCGTCTGTACAAGAGTCATTAGTAAGGGTTTGAATGATGTTGACTTAGGCGATCGCAGTGAGTAAACTCTCAAACTTTGTCTCATCTAAAGTTTAAAATTGGAAGTCTCTAAACATTGACTGATAGTGGCTACGACAGATTGGGAGAGTGCTGACAAATCGTAGCCACCTTCTAGCCCAAATAAAATTTGGCGAGTGACCCCTAAACAATACTTGGTAAACATACCATAGTCTTGGGGTTGGAGATTAATCATTGCTAGTGGATCAGCAGCATTAGCATCATAACCAGCACTAACTATTAATAAATCTGGTTGAAAGTCTGACAGAAAGGGTACAACCTTTTTTTCAAAAATAGGTTGGTATACTTCAATATCGTTACCAGGTGGTATTGGTAAATTCAGGACATTGCTATGAAAACCTTTTTCTGTTGCTTTACCAGTTCCTGGATAACAAGGATATTGATGGAGTGAACAATAAGCGATTTGAGGGTTAGTTTCCACAATTGCTTGGGTGCCATTACCATGATGCACATCCCAATCTAAGATAGCGACGCGGTTAATATCTGGTTTTTTCAAGGCATAGAAAGCAGCGATCGCAGCATTAGCAAATAAACAAAACCCCATCCCATATTCTCTTTCCGCATGGTGTCCTGGTGGACGTGCCAACACAAAAGCGGGTTCGCCAGTTTCTCGGACGATATCTACTCCATCAAGCCAAGCACTCACTGCTAATAATGCCACATCATAACTGCGGGGAGACACTGCTGTATCTGTATCCAAGTAACCACCGCCATTAGAGGCTATTTCTTGGACTGTTTTAATATAGGTTTGGCTGTGTGCCTCCTCGATTAGTGAAATTAGAGGACGATCTAGCACTGGTGTAGGCGATCGCCACTGAATTTGAGAAGCAAACGTTGCAGCTTTTAAAGCACTAGTAATGGCACTTAAGCGTTCTGGTTTTTCGGGATGGAGATATCCGGTTTTGTGATCCAGAAATTCGTCCGAGTAGATAACTGGCAACATAGTCCAAGCAAAATTGGCATATGGATACTGATTGCAATTGTATCTTCCCTAGTCTTTTGTGAAACCAATGATTTCATCTGTTGGTTCATCAAGCATTTCTGGTAAGCTATTCCACATTTAATGTGCATAAAATAGCACTTGGATAAAATCGTATATTCCCGACTATGCCCGCTAAAGGATACCTCACTAGTTCGCAAAAAGAGAATTTGCAGAAAGCCTTAAGAGAAAGTCAATCTTCGCAGTTGACACAGAGGATATTAATACTTTTACTTATGGATGATGGAAAGACATACCAAGAAATTAGTGAATTTTTAGGATGTGGGTATAGAACAGTAGCATATTGGTGTGTACATGGAGATCCAGACAATATCGAATCATTGCATGATGAGCGTCAAAAAGGAAATCATAAAAAAGTTACCAAAGAATACATAGAGTTGTTAATGCAAATAATTGAAAAAGAACCAAGTGAATTGGGATATGAATTTGTCAGATGGTCAACAGCGAGACTGGCTACATATTTAGCAGAAGTAACAGGAATCAAACTAAGTGGAGAACAACTTAGGAGGATATTAGAGAAAAAAAAGTACGCTTATAAGGGTCTTCCACGTATCAAAATGAGACAGGCTTAAAGCCCCCTGATTTATTCGTAGGCCAATTGAGATATCTCAAAAAAAGCCTGCCTCATTTTGAAGGGGACAATGCGTTACCTCTGGGCAAAATACAGTCTGGAGGACAAACAAGACCTAAAAAAAAGAGAAGCATTTAAAGCGAAATTAGAAGGATATTTAGAAGCATCAAAGCAAGAGCCAGCAAAGCTCCAAGTTTGGTTCTGGGATGAAACAGGGTTTAGTTTACGAGTGATACGTAGGAAAAGTTGGGGTAAAAAAGGGAAAAGAAAAAAAGTGACAGGTCAACGCAGCCGTGGACGTGTCAATGTGATGGGAGGATTGCGATACCATGACAAAAAAAGAATGTGTTATTTCATTGAAAAAGGAACTGGTGAGAATTTTTATGAGCAAGTAGAGAAGTTGAATGAGTATGTAAAATCTGAGTGGGTTGAACAAGGTAATCAAGAAAATGATTTTCAGGCTAAGGGAACAAGAATATTAATTATTCTTGATAACGCCAGTTATCATAAAAAGAAAGATATCCTCCAAAGAATCGAGAAAAATTTACCTAATATACAATTATATTTTTTACCTGCTTATAGTCCTGACTATAACTTAATTGAACTTGTATGGCATTCAGCCAAGGAATATATAGCTCATCGATTATTCCAGTCAGTTTCCGAGCTAGAAGCCTTATTAAATCGCTTATTAAACCAGGGCGAATTAATTATCAAATGGCAGAGAAAGATTAAAAATCGAGGTAACGCTGTTATTGCAAGTTAAATGTGGAACAGCTTACCACTGCTTGGTTATTCTTGAGTTCATCTGGCGGTAACTCCCGCAAAACATCATCCATTTTGGGGGGATGTTTGATTTTGTCACGCACCTCTGGACTAAGTTGTGTTTCATCTCCACCGGGACTTGATTGTTCGGCTTGTTCAGGAACGGTTTCCTTACTCATGGGAATAATTTTCTTTTTATCCACGATTAATCTTTAAATCTAAACTTCACATCCCAAGCATCTTAGTCTGTGCTGAGATGAGACACACACTATCTTGAGTATTAAGTCACCTGAACCGATTGACAATTTGTCTTATTTTTACAAGCGTCAAGATAAATTAAAATTTCTTCAGTCAAGTAGATGACAATTGACACAAAAAGCGTCAGAATTTTTTATCTCGTTTTTCACTACGGTAACTAGTACAGTGCAACCAAAGCAGCGTCAAAGATTAGATCAAACTCAACGTTGGACATTTTCGCAACTATTCGGATTAACAAGACGTAATCCTTTCATGATTTCCCGTTGGGTTTTGCGTTGGGTATTGGTGGGGATTATAGGTGGCTTATTTGCTGCTTTGTATTGGAATATCCTAGAACTACTAACTCACGCGCTACAAAAACTACCTGGTTGGGGTGTGTTAGTGGTAATGCCATTAGCGGGATTAATAGTCGGTTTATTAATTCATTTTCTTGGTAAGCCAGGAGAAATTGGCGTTATTATAGACAACATTCATTTTCGCAGTGGACGTTTAGATACTGGGAAAAATCCTGCCATGATTCTTACTTCTTTAGTTGGAATCTCAGCAGGTGGTAGTCTTGGGCCAGAAGCACCACTAGTACAGGTAACAGGTTCGTTTGGGACTTGGGTGAGCGATCGCCTGAAACTTCAAGGTGAAGATGTCCGCAATATGAGTCTAGCGGGAATGGCAGCAGGTTTTACTGCTTTATTTGGCGCACCTCTTGGTGGTGCGGTGTTTGCTTTAGAAATCTTGCATCATCAGTATGTGGTGGAGTACTATCAAGCACTAATGCCAGCTATTGTTTCGAGTTGTGCTAGTTACCTAGTGTTTGCGCTAATTACGCGTTTAGGAATTGCACCAATTTGGTATTTACCCCAGTACAGTTTAGAAAGCATTGATGATGTTTTGTTTGCTATCCTGTTGGGGATGATTGGAGCTTTGGCAGGATGGGTATTTGTAGGCATTTTTCACGGATGCGATCGCTTATTTGCCCGTATTCGTGGCCCGGTTTATATTCGCACAACCTTAGCAGGACTGGGCTTAGGAATTTTAGCATTCTCATTACCGTTAACTCGTTATTTTGGACATGATCAGTTAGCAATCATTGCTACTACTAGCTTCTCTGGCATTTTGCTGTTGGGTTTAGCCTTGGGTAAAATGGCTGCTATTGGCGTGACAGTAACAGGTGGATGGCCAGGTGGATTTATTATTCCCCTGTTTTTTATTGGTGCTTGTCTTGGTAAAGCAATAGCGGTTTTTATTCCTGGAATCAATCCTTCTCTATCAATGATTTGTGTAATGGCAGCTATCAACGCCGCAGTCACACGCACACCAATCAGCACAACTTTATTACTGTCAAAGCTAACTAATTTTGCTCCCTTAACACCAATTTTATTTGCGAGTTTAATCGGATTCTTTTTTGCTCCGAAAGTTCCTTTAATTACATCTCAAATCAAGTCTAATCAGGATGCCTCGTAGATTTATCCGGCTGATTTCAGTGGTTTTTTGTGCAATTTTAGTCGCCTTTTTCATCAGTCTAAACATCATACCAAATCCTAATTTAATACTTTGTAAATTTAATTTAGTATAAAGGTAAATTTCTGCTATAGTCTGTTATTTGATTGTTGAGTAAAACTGTTCCAGATGAAGAATCGCACCATTTATCAACCACCTGTAGAAAAACTGCTAACTTTAGGTGATTGCCATAAAATTACAAACGAGTATAACTATATTGCAGAATTAGGTCTAGATACAGAACATATTCCTGACTTAATCAGGATGGCAGTTGATCCAAGATTGAATGGTGCAGATTCTGGAAGTTTAGAGGTTTGGGGTCCAATCCATGCATGGCGTGCTTTAGGACAATTACGCGCAGAAGTAGCCATAGAACCATTGATACAGCTGTTTCATGAATTAGAAGATAGCGACTGGGTAAATGAAGAAATGCCTAAAGTTTTTGGCATGTTTGGTGAAGTTGCTATTCCTAAATTACAAGCTTATTTAGCTGATGAATCTCACGAAATTTTTCCGCGCATTACCGCTATCCATAGTTTAGAAGAAATTTGCAAGCAGCATCCCCATGTGTGTCAAAGATGTATTGCTGTACTTACTCAACAATTGAAATTATTTGCTCAAAATGCTCAAGAACTTAATGGGTTTCTTGTTGCTTCATTGATTGAATTACAAGCAGTAGAATCAGCAACAGTGATTAAAAGTGCTTTTATAGGACAAAGTATACCTGATGAAATAACAGGTTCTTGGGAAGATGTGTGTAAAATTTTGGGCGTTAATTCAGATGAAGTAGGGCTATTCACAGATATTAATTTAAATGGAATACCGCCAATAGATAATTTTTCTGTTGATGATTTAACGCACACAGAAGATATTTCTCAAATACAAGAAA
>NZ_AJLJ01000230.1 GCF_000317245.1 Fischerella muscicola SAG 1427-1 = PCC 73103 | reverse complement strand
TTGCTGCTAGTGAAGAATCACAATTTGAGGATATTTCTATTGATGATGTAACGCACACAGAAGATATTTCTCAAACACAAGAAATTGCTGCTAGTGAAGAATCACAACTTGAGGTAACTGATGTAGAAGAACTACAAAAAGTAGAAGATAAAACTGATGAACAGAAGCAAAGCAATGATACAAATAATTATGAAACAGAAGCAAATCAGTTCAAATATCAACGTGATAATACTGTAGTTAATGAATTTGTTCAGCAATCATCAAATAAAGGTTTTGGTGGTTTTGCGACTTCACAAAGTAAAGCAAAAACTAAGAAAAAGAAGAAGCGCTAACATTCTAAATTTTAGATGCTTGAAAATACAATCGAGCAAGTATGACATTGGGAGCATCTCAAACTTTAAAATTTACACTTGTGCGCCCTTAAGATAGCAATGAGAGAATGAATAGACGAGTATGTAGAGACCGTAAATTTACGATCTCTACACAGAATTATGAACTTATCACCAAGCCTATTGGAACTAAGGGGGATTTTTTTGAACTATTCGTGTAAGAAGTCTATTTTATGAGCCACAGCCACAAACAGATTGGCATTGTGTGCAGACTTCACCACTTTGATGGCTATTTGCACAAGCTTCACAGCAGTAAGGCTTACCATCTTTCATAATGGCATCCTCAATGGAAACAACGCACAGGCAAGAACCACAGGCACATTTTACTTGGCTTACGGTTGCCATAGCTTTACTTTCTCCTTTATTTCATAAAATCATTGATAATTGGCAAAGATGGCGATCGCTATCTTTGCTCAATCAAAACGACATATCAGTGAATGCTGATATGTATCTATTGTAAAACTTTTTAAGGCATTAATGATAGCTAAAACAAAAATTACCAAAACTCAAGCAAATGATCTGAAAGTCAAACTGTTTCGGGGATTTTCTGATCACTCGCGTATGTCCATTCTGAATGCATTGCGTTCTCGGCCACTGACTGTTAACGAGATTGTTGAGGTTACAGGACTCAGCCAGTCTAATGTGTCCAATCACCTTGGATGTTTGCGCTGTTGTGATTTGGTTATCCGTCAACAGCAAGGCCGTTTTGTATACTATCGACTTAGTGATGAACGCATAGCCCAGCTTTTGGATCTCGCAGATGAATTACTGGCTAATGTGGCTCTCGGTGTAAATAAATGTAACAGTTACGATTAAAGAGCTAGCAATTTTAGGAAAAGTTATTCTTTAGATAACCTGAATTTAATTACTACTGTGGCTATGGTTAAATTAACTTCATAATTTTCAAGCGCTAACTACTTTAGTCGCAATATAACCATATTATGGAAAATCTAAATTACTGATGAAAATAAATGATCTTGTAGTTTTAGGGTAAGCGATGCAGTCATCCGAAATTTTCATAAGTTAAATATAATTGCTAGGAATATAGTAAAAAACATTACTTATCAATCCTGGCTAGGTTGCTTTACCGAAAGTAAAATAACCAGTTTTTATACCATTTAAAAGTTGAGGTTTTAGATAGTAATAAAACTTACTATCTAAGAGCTTATTTATAAAGTAAATATTAAGTAGGGTGTGTTACGGCTATGCAAGGATTTTGGAGTTTGAGAGAGTTAAGATTAGCCGTAACGCACCATCTTTCTCGGTGCGTTAAGCGTTGCTATAACGCACCCTACAATTTAAGGTTTACTTTATAAATCGTCTCTAAGCTTTAGAGACCATTGATATATCAAAAATATTTTTAAATTGGTATTCATATTATACTCAATATATACAAAAAAAATTACATTTGTTTTAAGTAAAACCACCCTTTTGATCACATATATTACTACTCTAATATTTTCGCAGCAGTGAAATAACGGGTTAATTAGTGATGTGTGTTTCTTATTTAGAAAGAACTCTTGTTAATATTCATGCTTCAAATTTAAGTATTTACCTACCTGTATCCGCTACAAAAATAGGTACTTAGTAATACTTGAATACTCAAATAAATTTACGAAATTTGCTTGGATTAAGGTAATTTCTAAAACAAATTATACCAATGGAGAAGGCGCAAGTCTTTGCGGTCTTACTATGATGTGATGATTGCTTGGTAATTTTTTTTGGAAATCTCTTAACCTTTTTCTAATTTTTGACTCAAGCAGCAAGCTGTTATCGAGAAGAGATAGTACATTATGTTACTTCCAATGTCAACACAATTACGGCAGTTGCGTGGAAAGTTTGATCATGCTCAAGCAGGCAATCTTAACAATCAATGCATCCATCAGTTAATCGAACTGCAAGCAGAAAGCTCACCAGATCGCACTGCTCTTATTTTTGCAAACGCGCACAATACAACTTCTTGTAGACTGGATCAACAAATCACCTATCAGGAGCTAAACAGTCGAGCTAATCAACTAGCTCATTACTTGCAAAGCTTGCATGTGAAACCTGATATATTAGTTGGGATTTGCATGAAGCGATCGCCCTTATTGGTGATTGGATTGCTAGCTATCCTTAAAGCTGGTGGATCATATGTACCTCTCGATCCTGCTTATCCCCAAGAGCGCTTGGCTTTCATGCTTGAAGATTCCCAATTGCCAATACTACTGACTGAACAAAGCCAGCTGGAATATTTACCAAATCATCAGGCTCAAGTAGTCTGTCTGGATACTGATTGGGAGAAAATTGCTCAGTACTGTGAAGATAACCCAACTAGCCAAGTTATTCCCGACAATTTAGCCTACACCATTTACACATCTGGTTCCACAGGGAAACCAAAAGGAGTACAAATTCTTCATCGAGGAGTTGTGAATTTCCTCAAATCTATGAGAGAAGTTCCTGGACTCAGCCATGAAGATACCTTGGTTGCTGTCACCACAATCTCCTTTGACATTGCTGTGTTGGAACTCTATTTACCATTAATTGTTGGTGCTTGCGTCGTACTGGTAAGTAAAGAAGTGACCTCAAATGCAGAACTGTTATTACAGGTTTTGCGACTATCTAACGCCACAGTTATGCAAGCAACACCTGCTACTTGGCGAATGCTCTTAGCCGCAGGCTGGGAAGGTAATCCAAAATTAAAAATCCTCTGTGGTGGTGAAGCTATGTCCCGTGATTTAGCTAATCAGCTGCTTCAAAGAAGTACCTCTGTATGGAATATGTATGGTCCCACCGAGACTACAGTCTGGTCAGCAGTGTATCAGGTAGAGCCTGGAGACGCTCCTGTTCCTATTGGTCAAGCGATCGCTAATACGCAAATATATCTAGCAGAACCACATCAGAATTTTCACAACGACTCTATCAAGTTGGTTCCAACAGGGGAACCAGGAGAGTTACTCATCGGTGGAGCAGGTTTAGCACGAGGGTACCTGAATCGCCCGGAACTCACGCAAACAAAATTTATTCCTGATCCTTTGAGCCAAAATCCAGAAGCTCGTTTGTATCGCACTGGAGACTTAGCACGTTATCGCAGTGATGGCAACATTGAGTACATTGGACGAATAGACCATCAAGTCAAAGTTCGTGGCTATCGCATCGAACTAGGAGAAATTGAGGCTATTCTATCCCAACATCCTCTTGTGAGAGAAACTGTAGTCATTGTGCGAGAAGATGTTCCTGGACATAAAGGCTTAGTCGCTTATATAGTTCCAGAATGTGGAATGCAAAAATTCCTGGAACAAAACACAGATATTTTGCAACTACGCACTTTTTTAAGTAAGCAGCTACCTGAATATATGGTTCCTGCTGCTTTTGTAGCAATTGCAGCTCTACCTCTGACACCGAATGGCAAGGTAGATCGTCGGGCGCTACCAGCTATTTTTAAACAAAAAAGACCTGAGATAGAAACAGAGTTTATTCCTCCTCGCACCCCACTAGAAGAAAAATTAGCTCAGATGTGGATACAGATTTTGGGCATTGAGCAAGTGGGTGTGCATGATGACTTTTTTGAACTAGGAGGAAATTCTTTACTTTGCACCCAGTTGTTGTCCCAAATTCGCACAGAATTACAACTAAAATTGCCTTTACTGTCTTTGTTTGAAGTGCCAACCATAGCTGGAATTGCAGTGGCGATCGCAAATGCTGGGAATATCCACTCTACCTCCACGCCTAACACTGTAAGCATTGCAGATTTACAGGCAGATGCAGTTTTAGACCCCACTATTACACCCACAGTTCCTTTCATACAGTCTCACAAGGAACCCCAATGCATACTTTTGACGGGAGCCACTGGTTTTGTGGGTGCTTTTTTACTACACGAACTTCTCCAAAAAACTCAAGCTAGTATTTATTGTCTAGTGCGGGCTACTGGCTTTGAACAAGCAAAGCAAAAACTCCACAGAAACCTCAAACATTATTTGCTTGCAGATCAAAATTTAGACAGGAGAGTTATTCCAGTAGTTGGAGATTTATCTCAACCCTTGTTAGGACTTTCCCAGCAAGAATTTCATGAGTTAGCCAACTCGATTGACTTGATTTATCACAATGGAGCTTTTGTTAATTTAATTTATCCTTATCCTGCTTTACGGGCAGCCAATGTAAATGGGACGAAAGAAATCCTCAAATTAGCAAGTCAGATTAAAGTTAAACCCGTTCATTTCATCTCTACTCTTGATGTCTTCCAATCCCCTCACTATGCTGGGATGGAAGAGATTTTAGAAACAGATGATCTTGTTGATCCCAAAGGACTTTCTGATGGTTATGCCCAAAGTAAATGGGTTGCTGAAAAATTGGTGAAGACAGCGATCGCCAGAGGTATTCCAGCCTGCATTTATAGGCTAGGCACGATTATAGGACATAGCCAGACTGGTGCTTCTCAAACCAATGATTTAATAGCCAGACTTGTCAAAGGTTTAATTCAACTAGGCTATGCACCTGAATTAGATGTGCAGATGAGCCTCACTCCTGTAGATTACGTCAGCCAAGCCATTATCCATCTGTCTCAACAAGAAGCATCTTGGGGCAAAGTGTTTCACTTAGTTAGTCCTAATGCCTTACCTTTCTATAAGTTTGTCAATCAAATCCAGGTATGTGGTTACTCTATTCAATGGACAGACTATCAGCATTGGCAAGCACAGCTACTGAATCTTGCTACCAAGCAAGAAAATCCTCTGAGTCCTGTATTGTTTTTGTTTACAGATTCGGATTCTAGCAATCAATCAAGCTATTTAGAGACAGCTGCTTTGGTATCCCAAGCATTTGACTGCCGAAATACATTAGCTGGATTAGCAGGAACTAACATCGTCTGCCCAGCTGTTGATTCCAAATTGCTCCACACCTACTTTTCTTACTTAATCTACAGATGAATATTAATAAGTTCAGAATTTCATAAGTTTAGTTAAGAGTAATCAGTCACTAAACAGTGCTTATGAAAAGATACAAATATATGAAATTCTGGATTTAAGTAGAAAAATTGTGAAAAAACAAATGAATATGACTACTTGTATTGTCCGAAAAAAGTTATTTTTAGTAATTGCTGGATGCTAAAAATAGTCTCCTCATATAGCAATCCTAAATGATTCGTGAAAATGAATCATAGATAAACATTTTTGGAAAATCAAATATTTGGTGGTGAGTAACGAACTCAAATAATCTCTTGACAGCAGCGAATGATTTGCACAGATGATAAAACTCTCTGACAAAGTTTTTAGCGTACAACCAAATATCTTCTACAGGGTTTTGTGCTGGGTCAGAGGCGAGCAAACCGAATACAAGTAACTTTCCATTCGTTCTCATTAAGTCCTTGATTTAGAGACTCTAAGTAAGCTTGGAATTCAGCCGAACGATGATAACTAGCTCC
Source organism: Fischerella muscicola SAG 1427-1 = PCC 73103 (assembly GCF_000317245.1). GTDB lineage: Bacteria > Cyanobacteriota > Cyanobacteriia > Cyanobacteriales > Nostocaceae > Pelatocladus > Pelatocladus muscicola_A. The sequence goes on along the minus strand of NZ_AJLJ01000230.1, from coordinate 12,249 downwards.
ATCCCAAATCAATGCAATACGGCTTTTAGGGTATTGAGCCAGGAGATACTCAACAAATGCGATCGCAGACTGTGAATCACCTTTTTTGTGGGGCTGAAGCAAAAATTCTTGTGTGTAATAATTCAGGGCACCGAAGTAGGTCTGTCTTTGCCGTTCGTTGATCACTGGGACTTCTATGCGTTCTTTTGTGTTGCCCCAAACATAACCACAAATATCTCCCCACAAAAGATGGCATTCATCCTCAAAGAACACAACCAGTTCCCCAGATACAATCTCACGTTGATGGGCATCGAGCCATGCAGTTATTTCAAGTTTTTTTTCGCTACTAAGTCAGGGTCTTTGTTTGGATTCTTCTTCTGTGTCTTCTTCCAACTTATATTCGCCTGTTTAAACAGTTCGTAGTAGCTTTGATTTGACTCAAAAACCACACCAAAACTATCTTCGAGATATGTTTTTAGTTCGTCTAAATGCCAGTAATTCTTCTGTTTGAGCCAGTCAATTACTGTAGTATGTTGTACTGCTGTCAGATAACCTTTTGAGCCTTTATACTTAAGCTTCAATCCTGTGATTCCATCCTCTAAAAATGCATATTTCCATTTGTTTACGAACCCTACAGACACCTGTAAAATATCTCCCACCTGACCATGAGTGTAGTTTTGCATCACCATCTGTACCGCAAGCGCTCGTTTTAATTCTCTGGGGTCTGGATTCTCTTGAATAAAAGCTATCAACTCTTCCATGCTCTATAAAGTATCCTGCCGACACTGCTTTGTCTCAAGCATATCGATGAGTGTGATTTTTCACAAATGATTTAGGATTGCTATAGCAGAATTTGATACTAATAATGTTTCTGCTTATCAATTAGATATGAAAGGAGATCCTATTCCTTCTAGCCGTCAAAATTTCATAACGGGAATTAGTTATCACTCACCAACTTCTCTGACTGGAACGATAGGAGCAACTACAGATCCCTTGACTGGAGACTTTCTTTATTCCACTGTTTTGGAAAATACAGCTGCCAAAGGTAGAATATTTGCCGTGAGAAGTTCCGTAAAGTCAACTCCAGTTCCAACTATATCAAGATAAATATGAGTCAAATTAGACCCTAAAACATTGTATTTTCGTAGAGATGTGATTTTTCTCATATTTCTGCGAAATTTGTTTATTAGAACAGTAATTAGTTTGTCTTCATATAACCTGTTAATTACTAACTTCATTTAACACATTATCTTAAGTGTTCAAAAGCATAATATTATTAATCACATATATGCTTAACAACTTGATTTTGAATTCACTCCAAAATTTTTTTTCTAAGTTCAAGACTCAGGTTGAGTAAAAAGCTACTTTATGAAAAAATAAGACATATATTTGCAAATCATTTATACGAGCTTGCGGTTAGTAAATGTCAGAATGACTTATGAGTATGTAATCAGTATAATTTGTGATTCTGAGCGAAACAGAATAGTATCATGCATAAATCTGCGTGTTAATAACATGCTAAAATTCAACTAAAAATTTAGCTGTGCATCTAACCAATGTATTAAATATTTCAAGATGAATACAATAGTGTTGCTCATTAAGGTATTTTAGATGCACAACAAAACAAATATAATTTCTTACGAAATTGTTTCTGAAAATTATTTAAGGCGGAGGAAGTTACAACCAGGTGCCGGTTCTTTCATGTTATGGGGATTAGGTGTAGGTGCTGTCATCTCAGGTGACTTCTATGGTTGGAACTATGGTTTAATCGCAGGTGGTTTTTGGGGTTTGACTATTGCCACTTGTTTGATGGCACTGATGTATTTATGCATGGTTTATAGTTTGGCAGAATTGTCAGTGGCGCTACCCCATGCAGGTGGTTTATACTCTTTCACTCGTAATGCTTTTGGCCCTTTTTGGGGTTATATTTGCGGTGTAGCCGTTGCTATTGAATATGTGTTTGCCACTGCTGCGCTTGTCTACAGCATGAGTAATTACCTCAAGCCTTTGATTAACAACTTGTTTCCCGTACCAAGTTACTTAATTTGGATAATTCTGTATGCTATTTTTGTAACGATTTGCATTCAGAGTATGGAACTGAGCCTGTATGTGAGTTTTTGGCTCACTCTGATAGCAATTATGGTGTTGGGCATATTTTATGTGAGTATGCTAGCAGCGAATTTTTTCAAGCTAGAACTGCTCTTCAATGTTCCTGCTGATTACGGACAATCTGCAACGTGGCTACCTAAAGGTTGGCAAGGTGTTTTTGCGGCAATACCCTATGCTATCTGGTTTTATCTAGCAATAGAAATACTGCCACTAGCGAGTGAAGAAACCTCGGACGTACCTAAGAATATGCCCAGAGGGTTAATATCAGCAATGTTTACCTTGATTGTTCTTTCAGTTTTAACCTTGGTACTAAACTCAGGTGTCGGGGGTGGTACTTTTGCAATTGGTCAATCTAATGTACCGTTGTCAGCAGGTTTAGAAGCTTATTTTGGTAAGGGTGCTACTAGCAATTTCATCACTGCGATCGCACTGACTCTGGGCTTGGGAGCAAGCTTACCTACTCAGATCTACGGCTATGGGCGTATAATTTTTGCGCTTTCTCGTGCTGGATATTTACCACGTCAGATTTCTGTGACTAGCAAGAGTAAAACACCTTACCGGGCATTAATTCTAGGTACATCAGTTGGACTGATATGTGTGATGCTTGTTGATATTGGTAGCAATCAAGTTGATGCATTGATTTTGAATATGGCTGTTTTTGCAGCATTGATATCTTATATTCTTGTCATGCTCAGTTATATCAAACTCAAATTCAGTCGCCCTGATTTACCGAGAGCGTACGAAAGTCCATTAGGTATTACAGGAGCTGTAATCGCGACAAGCCTTGCTATTTTTGCTCTCATAGCCTGTTTATCTATACCTGCCTACCAAGTTGGTATTTGGGGTGTTGCAACTGTCATGATTTTAGCAACTCTCTACTTTTTATCTAGGAAAAATCGATTGGTTGCTCAGGCTCCAGAAGAAGCAGCAGCCTTGAAAAAATAGGGATTGGTGGGTACGCCCTTGGAGTCGATTTTTCATATACTCTTTGTGGGCGTCATCGCCCATAGGAGTCTAACCACGTCTAAGTGTTTTGTTATTGAATACACACAATAATCTTTCTTTACTTCTATGTAGAGAGTTTAAAAATCAAGGCTGCTAATACTGACAAATGATTTTAGGGTTGCTAAAACTATCACGCGATCGCAGTCAATTAGCAGATTAAGTTTTTTATAAAAAAATGTATTAAATAATACTTTAAACTTTGTAAATGATAATACTAATATATAAAATAAACTAGCTCAATATCTGCAAAAATCACAGATAATTTGGATTTAGTAAAGACTAGGCTATTGTTTACAAAAAAGTATATATACTTATAAGGAGTATAAAATTTATCAAAAATTTATTTAGAAATGATGCTTAAGTGGTAGTACAGAAAAGAGTTTACTAAAGCTTGTAATTTTAGCCACTATACATTGCGCCTACAGTTACACAATGTTTACTTAAGGGTAGCTGGTTTAATCCAGTCTTTACATTTTTTTTGCTTTTTGCCGGAGAATGTTTGTTAATCTCAGTATTAGTAAGTAAAATAACTCCTACTTACTAATTGAAGGGTGATTTTATTATCAAATCAATATAGCTAATCAACTGAAATTTAGCTAGAAACATAATCGCAGTGTTAGTACCTTTTAATACAAAAAAATATATTTTATGCAATTCTGTTGTTTAAACCCTCTGATAAATATAGCTTAGACCCATTTAATTGAGCAACAAGTAAAATCAAAATGAGTACAAGTCCTTTAAGTAGCTACAGATTTTTTCAAAAACTACATCCTCTGTCTTTATTAGCACAATTAACTAGTAGACGTGCCACAGGATGTTTACGAGTATTTACAGATAAAAACTCTTGGACAATTTATTTAGAAGAAGGAAAACTTACTTATGCTTCCTCTTCAGATAAATTGTTTGAGCGGTTAGACCATCAGTTACGACGTTTGAGCCAACAAATTCCGAATTTATTAGGTGCAAATCGTGTGCAAATGCGGTTGATGTTTGACACTAAAAACGACAACCAATCGATGCCAAGTGCAGATTATCAGGCTATTTGCTGGCTAGTCAATCAAGACTACATTACTCCTCCGCAGGCGGCTATTTTAATAGATGAATTAGCCAAAGAAGTGCTGGAGTCATTCTTAACATTAAAACAAGGTAGCTATGAGTTTTATCGTGAAACTCCCTTAGATGATTTGCCAAAGTTTTGCCGATTAGATTTACGATTATTAGTAGAACACTGTCAAAAGCAGTTACGCAATAAGCAAGATCAGTATTCAACAGTTAATACTGAAGAAAATTCTCAAACTTTGTTGAAAACACCATCTCAAAGGAGGGTGCAACCTCAAACTCAACCTGAGCAACAAACAACAACAGACACTCATAATTTTGAGAATTCAGATAATATCCTTCATAGCCAGATTCCCTTGCAACCAGCGAATCGGAGCTTGTATACAGTAGCTTGTATTGATGATAGTCCAACAGTTTTGAATTCTATCAGGAATTTTTTGGATGAAAATACCTTTTCAGTTGTAATGATTAACGATCCAGTCAAAGCTTTAATGCAAATTCTCCGTAGCAAACCCGATTTAATTTTATTAGATGTGGAAATGCCGAATCTAGATGGCTACGAGCTATGTTCGTTGTTGCGTAGACATTCTGCTTTTAGAAATACACCTATCATCATGGTGACAGGCAGAACAGGATTTATAGACCGAGCCAAGGCAAAAATGGTCAGATCATCAGGCTATTTAACTAAGCCATTTACACAATCTGATCTTTTAAAAATGGTGTTTAAACATCTTGATTAATTGTGTTTGCTCACAATAAAACTGACAAATTTATTTAGTAAAACTTTGGTTGTTTAGGAGATACAGGAGTGAGTCTAACTTTGCTTGGGACTATTTTAATTGTGGAAGATTCTCCCAGTGAATTGGAATTAATGAGCCACTACCTTAGAGAAAGTGGTTACAACGTTATTAAAACAAGTAGTGCAAAAGAAGGATTAGAACAAGCTATTTCACAACAACCAGATGTCATTGTCACGGATGTTGTAATGCCAGGAATGAGTGGTTTTGAATTGTGCCGTTCTCTCAAAAAAAACCCAGCAACTCAAAAAGTACCAATTGTAATTTGTAGTTCTAAAAATCAAGAAATAGATAGATTGTGGGCAATGAGGCAAGGTGCTGATGCTTATTTAACCAAACCTTATACCCGCGAACAGCTGTTGCGTGCAATTAAATCAGTGGCGATTTGAATCTCATGAATAATTCAAAAATGACACTCGCACCCAAATCAATTGATCCTAACCTGAGAGATGGCTATCTCCGGTTTCAACTCAATAAACAAGCCCATGCAGTTTTGCCCATGAGATACACGCAAGAGGCAATTGTTGTACCTGTGGAGGCTGTAACCTCCATGCCCAACATGCCCTCCTGTATACTCGGATTGATGAATTGGCGTAGTCACATAGTTTGGGTAGTTGATCTGCCAAGGATGTTCAATTTAGAATCCTTAGACTATAGATTTCGTCAGTTCAACATTGTGATGATTCGGGTAGAATCACTACTTCTAGGCTTAGTTGTACAAGAGATCAAAGGTACAACTAAATTTATGCCAGATGAAATTCGCTCTCCTGTTGGACAAGTCGCCTCTAGTTTAGTTCCGTATTTACGTGGATGCGTTGTGCAACAGAAAGAAGTATTGCTGGTGTTGGATGCACAAGCGATTGTCCAATCTTCTATTTTGCATGGTAACTAGGGTGTACTACTATAACGACGGTATTTTTAGGGTTATTCTCCACCTATTCTGGGATACTATTTTATGTTTAATAAAACGGACACGACTAAGAGTAGTGATGTTGAAAATCGAAAATCAACGATTACTTCTCAAAAACTTACAGATAGTGTAGTGCAACTACCTACATTGACTAATCAGGAGCAAACAGGCACACATTCTCACTTAAGCCGGGTATTTGCTAACTTTAAGCGGCTGAGTTTGGGTACAAAAGCAACAGTACTGGCGATCGCCATTGGTACACTCCCAGTATTGGGGATCGGAGTCCTAGCCTATCAAATTTCTAAGCAATCAATCGAACGTAAAGTTTCCCAATTACAACAGGCTCAAACGGAAGACTTGGCAGACAAAATCAACCGTTTCTTGAACGAGCGATATGGAGATATTCAGTTCATAGCTAATCTGCCAATACTGATTAATTCTCAAACTAGGGCGAACACTTCCCCTCAAGAAAAACAAGCAATACTAGACAAAATCATCGAGTCCAGAATAATAGATGGAAACGCAATCTATGAAAGCATTGCCGTCTATGACTTAAACGGTAATTTGATTCTCAAATCCCAGGCACAATCTATTCCTAATGTCAAAGATCGCACATTCTTTAAGAATGTACAACAAAGCGAGCGCCCTTATATTAGTCAACCAGAGCTATCACCAACTACAAATAAAGTAAGTATTTTTATTGCTGCACCTGTTAAAGAAAATGGTACAGGCAATACGATTGCCATAGCTAGAGTACGTATGCCTGTCAAACCATTAGAAGAATTGGCAAAAAGTTATACCAAAACAGTGGGGGAATATCTGTTTCTTGATAGGTCTGGCAAAATTTTCATAGCGTCAGAAACAGACCACGTAAATAGTAACATCAAAACAGATTACCCAGACGTATACAAATCACTACAAAAATCTAAAGAAAAAACTGTAGTTGGATTAGATCCGGTACATGGCGATCGCCAGCAGTTGATCAGCTACGTACCCATTAAACCACTAAAAGGTTTACCAGATTTAAAATGGGAAATACTGCTAGCAACTAATACATCTACAGCATTTGCTGCTCAACAAGAATTATTGTTGACTTTCGCCATTGGTACGGGGTTAACAGCAATCATCGTCGCGGCGATCGCAGCCTGGATAGCTAAACGTGCAACAGAGCCAATTTTGCAAGCAACGGCAACAGTAGAAAAACTAGGCAGGGGGGAACTCAACACCCGTCTTTATCTCCAAGGAGAAGACGAACTCGGAGTGTTAGTTGCGAACATTAACCAAATGGCATCACAACTAGAAGCTTCGATCAAAGAGCAAGAACAAGATGCAGAGCGATCTAAATTACTTGCAGATATTACCTTAAGGTTACGCAGAAGCCTCCAAGAAGAAGACATTTACAAAGCAACAGTCAGAGAAGTTCGGCAAGCACTGAAAACGGACAGAGTCATTGTTTATAGATTTAATTCCCAGACATGGGATGGCGATGTCGTCGCCGAGTCAGTTAGTACTAGTTTTCCGAAAATGTTAGGAGTACAAATAGATGACCCTTGTTTTCGAGAACGTCATGTCAACGCCTACAAAGATGGTAGGGTAAGGGCGATCGCAAATATCTATCAAGACCCCCATCTGAGTAATGCTGAATGCTACACCAGAATGCTAGAGAGATTTGCAGTTAAAGCAAATTTGATCGCACCAATTGTTCATCAAGAAGAACTAGTAGCCTTATTGATTGCCCATCACTGCGACAGCCCCCGGGTTTGGCAACAAGCGGAAATTGATTTATTTAAACAGCTAGCAACTCAAGTCGGCTACGCGATCGAACAAGCCAAGTTGTTACAAGAGCTAGAAAGCGCTAAGACAATCGCCGAAAAATCTACTGTAGATGAACGCCAACAAAAAGAAGCTCTGCAAATGCAACTGTTGGAACTACTCAGCAACGTAGAAGGCGCAGCTAGTGGTGACTTGACAGTACGTGCTGATGTGACTTCCGGCGAAATAGGTACTGTTGCTGACTTTTTCAACTCTATTGTCGAAAGCTTACGAGATATCGTTACCCAAGTCAAAATTGCTGCTAACCAAGTAAATCAGGCAATTGACACAAACTCTGGCGCAATTCACCAACTGGCAGAAGAAGCCTTAGCACAAGCTGCCGAAATTGACAATACTTTGAATGCAGTTGATCAAATGACAGCATCTATTCGAGCGGTAGCAGACAGCGCCCAACAAGCTGCTACGGTTGCTCAAAATGCTTCAACTACTGCTGCTAAGAGTGGTCAAGCAATGGATATGACAGTACAGAATATTCTCCACCTACGAGAAACTGTCGGCGAAACCGCCAAAAAAGTTAAACGTTTAGGAGAATCAACCCAACAGATTTCCCGTGTCGTCGCATTGATTAACCAGATTTCCATGCAAACCAACTTGCTGGCGATTAACGCTGGGATTGAAGCCGCACGAGCAGGTGAAGAAGGTCAAGGATTTGCTGTTGTAGCTGAAGAAGTCGGAGAACTCGCAGCTCGATCAGCCGCCGCAACTAAAGAAATTGAACAAATCGTTGAGAACATCCAAAGAGAAACCAGTGAAGTAGTACAGGCGATGGAAGTAGGAACCGCTCAGGTAGTGGAAGGTACACGCATTGTTGAAGAAGCAAAAGGCAGTCTCGGTCAAATTTTGGAAGTTTCACGACAAATTGATGCCCTAGTACAGTCAATTTCTACCACTACAGCTTCTGGTGTGGAAACATCACAAGTAGTCAGCGAATTGATGAAACAAATCGCGATCATTTCCAAACGCACCAGCGATTCTTCCTTACAAGTCTCTGAATCTCTGCAACAGACTGTGAAGATTTCTCAACAGTTACAAGAAAGTGTGGGTACGTTCAAGGTCAATTAATTATTGGTCATTAGTTATTTGTCCTTGGTTATTTGCCTATGACAAATGACTCATGATAAATAATCAATGACTCTTGACTATTGACCGATAATTCCGAGCAGATTACAAGAAAGCGGATTTATCCGTGGGGTCAATCCAAAATCACGCCACGTGCTACAACGCTCTTAACCCGCAAGGGCGCAGTGGCTCCAAAATCCAAAATCTAAAATCGGATGACCAAGGACAAAAACTATGTCACAGGACAAAGAATTAGAAATTCAGATGCAGTTTCTGGAGGAAGCAACAGATTATCTGAATACGCTAGAAGGAATATTACTCGAAATTGAGACTAATCACCGCATAGCTCCAGACAAAATAAATGCTGCCCTTCGAGCTGCTCATTCCATCAAAGGTGGTGCAGGGATGATGGGGTTTCGCTCCCTTTCAGATTTAGCCCACCGTTTAGAAGATTCTTTTAAAGTATTAAAAACTCGGAAAAATTCTTTAGAAATTGATACAGGATTACAAAGTTTATTACTATCTGGAGTTGATTGGCTACGTCAAATAGTCGATTTACACTCAGAAGGAAATACTATTGATGAACAGTGGTTAAGTACTTTTTGTTACCCTGTTTTTGAAGAACTACATCAGCTTTTAGGCGATCCGACTCCAGAAGACGCAACAACTATCCTCTCACCAGAAGACGATGGGCAAAATATCATACCTTTACTCTTTGAAAGTGAGGTAGATGGATGCTTACAACGCTTAGAGTCTGTGTTGGAAGATAATCAACAACCCTGTCTCAAAGAAGAACTTGCCATCATGGCAGCGGAGCTAGGCGGCTTGGGCGAAATGCTCCAGCTAGAAGCTTTTACCCAGTTGTGCGAATCAATCGCTCACCATGTCGATAATGCTCAACCAGACGAAATAGAAGAAATTGCCCGTGCTTCCTTGACAGCATGGCGGCGATCGCAAGCATTAGTACTCACAAATCAACTCGATAGTTTACCCACAGAGCTTGATTTAGAACAAACTTTTATCCAACTTTCACCCCAGGCGTCACCAACACAAGAAATAACTCCACAGTTGCAAACAACCCCAAACACCGCAGAAGATGAGATTCTGCAACCGGAGCTTACCGCAGAAAACTGGCTGGATGACGAAATTATTGCCGCAGACTTTGAAGCTTTAGAAGCAGCCTTTGCTGATGATAGTAACTCTCTTGGCAATGAACTGAGTGAGCCTAATCCGGTAATTGCGAAAGAAATTCCCGTTACAGATTATAAATTTGTTGAACCAAAACGGGAGCCAGTAGGTGTAACTAAAGAACGTGAAACTCAAGAAAATACCGTCCGAGTACCTAGTAAGCAGCTCGAACAAATAAATGACTTGTTTGGAGAATTAATTATTCAACGCAACGGGCTAAACTTACAGCTAGAGAGATTACGTAAACTAATTCGCAGTCTTAGTCAGCGCGTCCAAAGTCTAGAAAGAGAAAACCAAGAACTACGAACAGCGTATGATCGAATCGCTACCCAAGCCGTGATCTCAGCAGAGGTATCATCATTGCCATTAATGGGAAATGGTGGCGATCGCTTTGCATTTGATTATACATACCAGACACAAGATATAGAAAGCAGGTTTGATGCCTTAGAAATGGATCGTTACAACGAATTAAACCTGCTGTCACAAGAAGTCATGGAAACAATCGTGCAGGTGCAAGAAGTTACAGCTGACATCCAACTCAGTGTAGACGATACCGATCAAATATCCAGAAAGCTCAACAAAACTTCAAAGCAGTTACAGCGAAAGCTCACACAAGTCAGGATGCGACCTTTATCTGATATTGTTGACCGCTTCCCCAGAGCTTTGCGTGACTTATCTGTGGAGTTTGGCAAAAATGTACAGCTAAAAATAGAAGGTGCTAACACCTTAATTGAACGCAGCATCTTAGAGGCTTTGAATGAGCCATTAATGCACCTGATGCGAAATGCATTTGACCACGGCATTGAAGACCCTGCCACACGCCGCGCTTGTGGTAAACCAGAACAAGGAACGATTGAAATTAAAGCCACTCATCAAGGTAATCGTACCATGATCACCATGAGAGATGATGGTCGTGGCATTTCCTTAGAGGGAATTCGCACCCGTGCCTTAGCTATGGGCTTAGATGCAACTCTATTAGCTCAAGCCAGTGATGAAGAACTATTATCCTTGATTTTTGAACCAGGCTTTAGTACCAAAGACGAAGTCACAACACTATCCGGTCGTGGTGTAGGTATGGATGTAGTTCGCAACAACCTAAAGCACGTACGTGGTGAGATCAAAGTTGATACTATACCAGGAGTGGGAACTACCTTTACTTTATCTGTGCCATTTACCCTTTCTGTGGCCCGCGTACTGCTAGTAGAAAGTAACCGTATGCTATTAGCATTCCCCACAGATGCAGTCTCGGAAATTTTCCTCCTGCAAAATGAGCATGTTTTCCCGATGGCAAATAGTGAAGTGATCAACTGGCAAGGAACTATGCTACCGTTGATCCGCCTCAGTCGCTACTTGGAATTTAATTGCTACCGTTATGACAATCCAAACCTGGAAACACCTCCAGCAATTAATGCTGCTAGCATATTAATTATTGAAGGCAACAATCAACCAATCGCACTGCAAATCGACCGTTGCTGGGGTGAACAAGAAGTCGCTATTCGCCGCGTTGAAGGAAATATCTCTCTACCTGCTGGCTTTAGCAATTGTACAATTCTTGGTGATGGTCGAGTCGTGGCTTTAGTCAATGTTAGCGAGCTACTGTATTGGATTGCTGCTAATGATCGTACACCCAGAACTAATCAACTACCATCAGCAAGGTTGAAAACTGTTTTCCTGACTCCATCTGAGGAAAAAAACCCAGACTCATTAAAAGATCAGAAAGGAACTATCTTAATTGTTGATGATTCGATTAATGTCCGGCGCTTTTTGGCCTTAACTTTGGAGAAAGGAGGATATTTAGTAGAACAAGCCAAAGATGGTCAAGATGCTTTAGAAAAGTTACAAAGTGGCTTAAAAGTTCAGGCTGTAATTTGTGATATTGAAATGCCACGGGTTGATGGTTATGGCTTTTTAGGCCGGGTTAAATCAAATAATGAATTTAAAAATATACCAATTGCCATGCTTACCTCTCGTAGCAGTGACAAGCATCGACAACTAGCCATACAATTAGGTGCAAAAGCTTATTTCTCAAAACCTTACAATGAACAAGAATTATTGAGAACACTGGAAGAACTAATTTTTCCCTTAGCAGGAGCAAATAAAAACTAAATTCAGTTCGTACAAATTAAGTAAGCTGTTCCGCGCTACAACTGAATTGATAGGTAGAAAAAATTTTAATATCTCCATCTTTACATTAGGCTGCATGAGGATACTAGATTTTACCTCTTCATGCAGCCTTTTAAATATGTTGGTTGTTAGTGGATTAGAGTTATCCCTCTTGATCTTATTCCCAGTATTTTTCTCTCCTGGTAA
>NZ_AJLJ01000229.1 GCF_000317245.1 Fischerella muscicola SAG 1427-1 = PCC 73103 | reverse complement strand
GTAACAAAATAAGGATTATGGTAGTTGATAATCCTTGACCAATAACCAATCAAGGCAAAATCAGGACTTACGCAAAAGTCGCCAAAAAGCTTAACTTATTTAACCGCCAAGAGGCCAAGAACGCCAAGGATTCATAGAGTGTGCGTAAGTCCTAAAAATAAGAGAATTTGTATAATATTGTTCTTACTAACATTTACAACATATTGTTATAATATTGTGTCTGCTTTACTACCAGTAATTGCCTCAGTAATTTTCTGTAAGTAAAGAATTTTATGGATTTTTGTCTACTGGCTAAAATCCATAAAATGATATAAATTATACTCATTGTTTTACAAGACTAGTATTAAATCAGACAATTATTAGCCTGAATTATTCTCTGAATTTATTAAGTAAAAAATAGAAGAAAAAGTTATGCTGCTAGCAAACAGGGGAGTACACCTAAAACTTTAATATTGGTTGTGTCTACTACATTTTCGACTTGAGTTATTAATTCAGGGAATTTACTTATGGGTTATCGATCTGATAGTGCTAATAAAAGTAAAAATTCCAGTTTGGCATATCCCCTATTACCTTCTCAGATAATGATTGATCATTCTAGAGTTTCAGAACCACGAAAATTAAATATTAGAACATTACTGTCAAGCAAGAAATCTTTATTTGAATGGTTTGATAACCTGACTCTCAATCGTAAATATTTAATCGCGTTAATTAGCTGTGAATTAGTTTCTATATTAGGTATAGCTATTGGGACAAAATTCTTTATTAATCAAAGTTTAGCAACTCAATTGACTGAACAAACTAAATCTGAACTAGCACTAAATGATGTTAATTATCATGCTAAATTTAATCAAATGAGTATTGGCTTCGCAAACCAATCAGAGCATAGCGCTCTGTTGACAGCAGTTGGTTTACATAACTCTGGTAAAAGCTTAGATAAAAAATGGCAACCAGTTATTAAACAAATTCTGAAAAACAAAACTCAGACTTTAAAAGTAGAGTATGCAACTTTAGTTGGTAAAGATTTAAAAATAGTTGCTAACGCTAACGCTGATCGTCAAGGAGAGACTTTTAACCCTAATAATTTAGTAAAAGAGGTTTTACTAAATTCTCGATCAATCAAAGCTACTAGAATTATCACTTGGGCAGAACTCAATCGAGAAGATGTTATCTTATCAAATAATTTGAGCAAAAAAGATACTTTAATTCGTTATTTAGTAACACCTGTAAAAGATCCTAAAACAAAAGCAGTGATTGGTGCTGTGGTAATTGGTGATATTGCGAATTGGCAAAATGCGATCGCAAAAGAAATGCAAGGATCATCAGGAGGCTATAGTGCGATATATTTACATAAATCAAATAGAGAATTCACTCTTATAGATTCCCTGTTACAAGAAAAATCAAATAATTTAAATCACATTAAATCACAGATAGAATTACCTCTAGAAAGTAGGTCTATATTATCTGAAGTAGTTGCAGTCAATACAGGACAAATAGTTACCAAACGTGTTGTTTTGGAAAATCAAACTTACATTATGGCGGCCAAGGCTTTGCCAAACACAATTATTGGAGATAGTGAAACAGCAGATAGATCTAAATTTGTTGATAACACACCACCGCTAGCTATTTTAGTGCAGGGTAAACCAGAGAAATCTATAAATAACGTATTAACACAAAGTTGGTTATTACAAACTGCATTAGTTTTGTTAGCTTTCTCATTAATTGCTATTTGGACATTCATCTTAAGACGTTCAATCATCAAACCAGTTTTTAATTTGCAGCAAGCAACCGAAAAATTTGCCACAGGCGATCGCAATGTTCGTGCTCAAGTTTTCGCAAATGATGAAATTGGTCAACTGGCTGCCAGTTTCAATAAAATGGCAGACTCGATCACAAAAGAGTTTCGTCGTCACGAAAATGATGCAAAACTTATAGAGCAACTCAATCAAATCACTATCAACTTACGAGAAGTACTCAGCAGTGAAAAAATTATCAAAACCGCAGTATCAGATATACGAAATGCTCTTGCTTGCGATCGCGTACTCTTTTATAGTTTGGATGACCATTGGCAAGGCAAAATAATTGCTAAATCAGTTGATTATTCTTGGTTAAGTGACTCAGAAGAAAATCTTTATAATCCCTATTTCGGAGAAGAGTATTCTGATGAGTTAGCAATAGGTACTGTGAAAACAGTTCATGATATTTATGACAATGATTTTAGTCACTCATACCTACACCAACTAGAAAGCCAAGCAGTCAAAGCATATTTGTTAATACCTGTTTTTATTAATAGAAAACTATATGGTTTATTGGTGGCTCATCAGTGTTCTCATGAACGCTATTGGCGAGATATAGAAATTTATTTATTTAAACAAATTGCTGTTCAAATTGGTTATGCTCTAGAACAGGCAGAACTTATTCACCAAATAGAACAAGGTCGTCAAACTGCCAAAACATCTTCTTGGCAAGAACAGCAACACAAACAAGCGTTACAAAATCAAGTTTTAGAATTACTTGATGATGTTGAAGGTGTAGTTAGAGGTGACTTGACGGTACGTGCTGATGTAAATGAAGGCGAAATAGGAACTGTTGCAGACTTTTTCAACTCCATTGTTGAAAGCCTACGAGATATTATCATCAAAGTAAAAGTATCAATTGTGCAATTAGACGAGACGATTGGTAGCAATGAAACAACAATCAGTCATCTCACACAACAAACACTAACACAAACTACCGAAATTAGCCGTATTTTGGATGCTGTTGAACAAATGACTCTTGCTATGCAAGCAGTAGCGTCTAGCACGCAGCAAGCTGCACAAGTTGCTAACACCGTCGCTGATACCGCCACCAAAACAGGAGAAGCGATGGATACAACAGTGGGCAGTATCATAAGTTTGCGTGAAATCGTCGGCAAAACTGCTAAGAAAGTCAAATATTTGGGAAAATCTACACAAGAAATTTCGCGTGTAGTCGCATTAATTAACGACATTTCCACGCAAACCAACTTGTTAGCGATCAACGCAGGTATTGAAGCCGCGCGAATGGGTGAAGAAAGTCAAGGTTTTCTTGTTGTAGTTGAAGAAGTTAGCGAATTAGCAACGCGATCGGCACAAGCAACTAAAGAAGTAGCAGAAATTGTTGAAAACATCCAACAGGAAACCAACGAAGTAGTGGAAGCGATGCAAGAAGGAGTTACTCAAGTTACGCAGGGAACACAAATTGTTGAAGATGCCAAACATAGTCTTAGTCAAATCTTAGACGTTTCACGGCAAATAGATGCTTTAGTGCAGTCAATGTCTACCGCTACAATCTATGGAGTTCAGACATCACAAACGGTTAGCGAATTAATGAAGCAAGTTGCTACTGCTTCAAAATCTACTAGTGAATCATCTATGCAAGTTTCTAAGTCTCTACAAAAAACAGTAAAGATTTCCCAGCAGTTACAGGAAACACTAGTTGGTTTGAAGGTGAATTAAGGAGGACAAGGCAGAAAAAGATCTACAGTCGTCAAGCCAATATCTTTTGTTTTCTTAAACTTTGAACCGTAGAAATAGTGTGTTGTGCTACCTGTTCGATCTCCTCTGCTGTATTAAACCTACCAATACCAAATCTTAGTGACGCATAAGCTAATTGTTCTGCATGTCCCAGAGCGGTGAGAACATGAGAAGGTGCAGTGGTTGCTGAAGAGCAAGCTGAACCCGAAGATACTGCCATAACTGGTTGCAAGCCTAACAGCAATGCTGCTCCATCCACCCCCTCAATACTAATATTCAAGTTTCCTGCTAATCGTTGAGTAGGATGACCATTCAGATAAATTCCCTCTAACTGGGAAAGTTGCTCCCATAATCTTTGTCGGAGTTGGGTGAGGTATTCATTTTCTGTAGCTTGTGCTTGTAAAGCGATCTCCACCGCCTTAGCAAATCCAACTATTTGCGGTGTATACAAAGTGCCAGAACGCATCCCCCGTTCATGTCCACCGCCATGCTGTTGAGGAGCTAGTTGCACTCTGGGGTTGCGGCGTCGGACGTACAACGCACCGATCCCCTTGGGGCCATAAAGTTTATGTGCTGTAAATGACATCAGGTCAATTTGCATTGCCTGTACATCCAGAGAAATTTTACCAATAGCTTGAGCAGCATCACTATGGAAAATTACACCACGTTCCCGACACATTCCACTAATTTCCGTCAATGGTTGCAATACCCCAATTTCATTATTTGCAGCCATCACCGAAACTAAAATTGTGTCAGGACGAAAAGCTTTTTCTAATTGAGTTAAATCTATAAGTCCGTCTTTTTGAACAGGAAGAATTGTAATTTCAAAACCGAGAGTTTGCAGATATTTACAAGGATCAAGCACAGCATTATGTTCAGTTGCAACAGTAATTATATGCTGCCCTTTTTGAAAATAAGCTTCTGCAACTCCTTTAATCGCTAAATTATTGGCTTCTGTTGCACCACTAGTAAAAACAATTTCTTCTGGTGTAGCGTTGATGGCTTCCGCTAATATTTCTCGTGATTTTTTGACAGCTGCTTCGGCTTCCCAACCGTAAACATGATTAATACTAGAAGGGTTGCCAAAGTGTTCGGTGAAATAGGGTAGCATTGCTGCTAGTACTCGTACATCTACAGATGTAGTAGCGTGGTTATCGAGATAAATAGGACGATGAGACATAATTATTAAATGAAAATTTGACCGATATTTTTTAATATACTAAGAAATTTGTATAATTCATTTTCCCGCTTTAAAAGTGCTTTTCCTGCTGGGTTATTTCTGGTAAATTATCAAACCACTCTGTAAAGAATTGGTCACTCTCAGCTAGCTGTAGGCTAAATTTTTCTTCTAAGTATTTAATGTTAACTCTTTGTGATTGGATTACTTGAGGCAGAAATTATAAAATAAAAAGAGTACTATTAACTATTGTAGAATAATAGCTTTACGGCAAAAAGTAAATCAAGATAAGATTGCAATGAGACTCTGTGGAGATAACTATGACTCTCACAATTCAGGATTTAGAAAAACTGCAAAAAAACCTGCAAGAAGAACAACATGACTACCAACTAGAATTACAGGAAGGAAACATCATCGTAATGGGGCCATCAGACATTGAATCTAGTGAAATAGGCGCTCAATTGATTTACCTATTGAAATTGTGGGTGAATCCTCGCAAGTTGGGAAGGATATTTGATTCCAGTGGTGGATTTATTATGCCCAACACGGATCTAAGAGCGCCAGATGTTTCTTTTGTGTCAGCAGCAAGATTAAAACGTACTGTACGCGATTTTGCTAATTTGGTTCCAGATTTGGTAGTAGAAATTAAATCAAAAACAGACCGTATTCGTCCGATTGAAGAAAAAATCAAGCTATTTTTGGAATTAGGAGCGCAGGTTGGGATATTAATAAATCCTGATGAATTAACTGTGAGTGTGTATCGTCCAACTGGTGAGATGGAACTGCTAGCAGGTGAGGATAAGTTAGCTATTCCTGAGTTGTTTCCTGGTTGGGAAATTGCAATTTCTGAGTTATGGCCACCTGTGTTTGAGTAGCATTAATACTAAAACTATTGATTTA
>NZ_AJLJ01000228.1 GCF_000317245.1 Fischerella muscicola SAG 1427-1 = PCC 73103 | reverse complement strand
TTGATTTACTACCCGATAGCAATGTTGTAGTAGTAATTCGGAACCACACGCTTGAAACAAAAAATATTTTCTGGATTTTGAGAGTTTGGACAGCGAGGGCTAATACACAGGCTCATTGGAATTATTGACTAACAGATTTTGTCTCTTAGTTTACTGTTTGTGATGTGGTTATGAGTGCTGAAGCACTCACTACAAACTGATATTTTAGAATTGGTGTTATTTATTACTACTGATCTGGATTTGGGAAGTATTAGTGGTATTCAAATCAAGCGATCGCACTAATGACAATGGTAATGGTTGCTGACTAATTCTGTTAATATAATTTCCACTCAGGTAAGGCAAGTAATTTAGCTGATTAGCGACATAGGTTTGGAAAAAAGACAGACTTAAAAACCTAACATAGCGTTGTGCTAAGGCTGGATTTGGGCCGATCACTTGTTCTGGTACTGGGATAGCATCGTTTGGTGATGCTGCAATTGTCGAAAAGTGTGTACCATTATTGATTAACGCTAAATATTTGTTGGCAGTTGTTAACCAAGTAAAAGGTTGAATTTGTTCAGGTAAAGGTGGAGCTGCTGTATCTTTACTACTGCTGACAATCATCACTGGTATTTTGATTTGACTGAGGCTATCTTTACCAAGAACAATGCTGTCAACTGGGTTAATGGCGATCGCTGCTTTAATGCGTGGATCAGATAAATCATACTGACCTGTTAAGGGTAATTCCGCAGTCAAGCACTGAAGCAAAAGTGAGACGTTCAGGGTATCTTGTGGAGGTGGACAACTTTTTTGGATTTGGGGAAAGTTAATCGGTGCGCCTGCTAATGCTAAAACTGTGTAGCCTCCAAAAGATTGACCAATCACGCCTACTTGCTCCAAATTCAAGCGTTCTTGAAAAATGGGATTAGACTGGGAAAGGTTACTGAGTTGATCCAAAAGAAACTTCACATCTAAAGGTCGATCAATAAATTCTCTGGGACTGGTAATATCTGCTGATCTACCTGATAACAAGGCTTGCAACTGCGCTGCGTTGCTGCCAGGATGTTCTGGAACCGCAACTACAAATCCATAGGAAACTAGATGTTCGGCTAAGTAAACAAAGCTGGTTCGATCAGAACCAAGTCCGTGGGAGATGACAATCACTGGTCTAGGGCTAGAAACTTGTGGTAAGTAAATATCCGCCGGATATGTACGATTCCGAGAGGCGTCATTGAGGATAATAGGTTGCTTTCGCCATTTATAAGGCCCTGGTTGCAGTAAGTTTATGGTGGTATTGGTATTCTCTACGGAACTAGTCGTGACTTCTTGGCTAGCTTCTTTTTCAATTAGTGCGATCGCTTGCTGAGTCTGATTTAAAAAATTCTGGGCGAGGTTGGCTAACTGTAGGGCGCGAGCTAAATTAATCGAAATCTGACTTGAGGGAAATTTACGTAGTACATTTAATAAAGTCAAACCTTCCGGTTCAGCCGCAGCTAAGATTAGTGCTGCACGAATTCCGTATAAACCAGTCGCCTGAGTTTCACCCTCAATCACTGTTGCTAAATTTTCTAGTAATCTCTCGCCTATTGGTGTGTAGAGAAACTGCGAAACTTGTACCGCATTTAAGGGAATAGGAGTCAACAATACTTCTTTGATCTGCTGTAGTCGTTCTTTGGGCGCATACTGAAAATACGCAGCCAATTCGTCATCTATTTTACCTGTTCTGGCGTAATTTTCTAAAGAGTTCACTGGTATGGAACGCTCCAACAAACCGTAGGATAAGGTTAAGCGTTCTGCACTCAACACAGGATGGGGAATGAGAGTCGGTATCAAACAAGTGGCGATCGCAAAACCAATACAGAACCACCTAATATGATTTTGGATGAGGAATAGTTTTCTGCGTCTAGGTTGTGAGAATCGATTTTTTGTATTATTTTTGACAAGTCTTATAAATTTATCGATGCTTTTGGATATTTTTTGAGCAAATTTTAAATTTGACATCAGAACACCCTCACCTATTTTTTGCTAGGAATGTGCGAATTTAGCTTGTCAGTGACAGCAAATTATAGCGATCGCTTTACTTTCTCAATTTCTCAGTAGTAAAATAAAATGAGGGTGTTAAGAGATACTATTGTTGGATATATTGTTAATCGCTAATGCGATCGCTTTTCTTTCCACCGATTTAGAAAAGAAATTACTATTCCATCATAAACTGGGTAATCAATCGGGATTGGATATTTTTCCTCCAAATTGCTCAAACAGCCTTGAATAACACTTCAACAAGACAAAACTCCTTTGCTTCCGACGTAGCGCATACTTCTATTTAAAAGGCGCAATGCTTCTGGGATTAGGTAAATCTTCTTTTGTTCCGATCAAGGCAAATACTAACTTGCAAATGAATGTCAGCGAGTTGAGATATGCTATTGAAATTTTAGAAATTAGCCAAGTCGCGGGGATCTGCAACGATTTTGTATCTCTTAATACTTTCCTTTGCCTTTTGATTTTATTGATATTTAATGAAAATAAATATCATCTTTTTGCTGAATTTAATATGCTTTAAATATAATAATCTTGGTTTATTAGTCATGATTTATTCCTGATATATAAATAAGCCTTAAATGTTATTAATAAAGAATTTCATCTAGATTAAAAGGACAGAAAAAAACAATATTTTGTTGCAAAGTTATGGAAATTTGACTATGTAAATCGTTAGATTTGAACATTAAAAAAAGCTAATTATAGTTATGTTAGTATGAGCGTTAAAGCGCCAATCTATTTGTAGATAAATTCTGAAAGGTAAGTTCATGGCAGTACTCACAGGATTGACATTTGGTGGTAAAACTTGGACACCAAAATTTGCACAATCAATCGATGAACACAAATGCATCGGCTGTGGCAGATGTTTTAAAATTTGCGGACATGATGTGTTGTTATTAAGACCAATGAATGAAGAGGGTGAATTTGTAGATGATGAAGATGATGATGAAATCGAAAAAAAAGTGATGACAGTTGCTCATCCAGAAAATTGTATTGGCTGTGGAGCTTGTTCTAGAATTTGCTCGAAAAACTGTTACACTCATGTTGAATTGAATAACTAAGTAGCCATCATGAACTTGTTTATTGATACTTAGGAAATGAGATTTTGTTGTTTAGGGCGAGTTCTTTGTCAAAAAAGGAACTGTTTGTAAAAGAAATAAGTTCAGTAGAGAAAGGTATGTAGAGGGGATTTCTCTATATTTATAGGGGATTTATCAGTAAATTTGTACAAATAAAGTTAACTAGTTGAAATCATTATTTGTCATTAGAAAATGTATCATATATGCTGACTTTTTGTAAAATATAGCAATCCTAATTGAGTTGTGAGAAAACACGGAATCCCAGATACCCGAATTCTCTAAGAAGTCGGGTATCTCGCCTCTCACGAATGATTTAGGATTGCTATAGTTCTTGGTGAACAAATATGTGTAAGCTAAATGTGAATTATTAACTAATTTAAGTTGGCTAATTAGATATAATTTTTTGATAAATTTAAAAGTATAATTTATTGATATATTTGTCAAAAACAAAATTGTTTTATTAAAATATTTCGGCAATCAAAAGAAGTTAAAACAAGTTTAAGTTATCCCCATATATATAATTACAAGCCGACAATTAGAAAAGAAGATAAAGTGGGTTTTCTTAGTTTTATGCTCAATATAAAACCCATGTCACAACAAGTGAAAAGTCAAAAGTAAAAAGACAAAAAACAAATTATATTTAGTCATCAAGAGGCTGGAAGTTCACTATAAACCTTTAACCGATTATTTCTGAATGGTACAAGCTCCAAATTCCATAGGGAACTAATCCAAAATCTAAAATCTAAAATTGGATGACTCCACAAATCGGTTCAGAGCATAGTGCCATAACCATTGCCTGCTTTTTACTTTTAACTTTTAGCTTTTAACTGGAAACTTAGCGACGGTTACACCTGGAACGACGTTATCCCGAAAAGTATGCAACAAATTCCTGTTTCACTGTTAACCTTAGTTGCTGGGGTATTAATCACACTCTTCAGCCTTTGGGTAGGTCAGCACCATACTCTACTACCAATCCAGGCATCGGAACAAGCGCCTTTGGTAGACGGTTTTTTCAATGTGATGCTGATCATTGCTACCGCTTTATTTGTGGTGGTAGAAGGAACGATTTTGATATTTTTGGTGATGTTTCGTCGCCGTAAAGGTGATGATACAGATGGTACGCCAATTGAAGGTAACTTACCTTTAGAAGTATTTTGGACAGCAATCCCTACGGTAATAGTTCTGGGTTTGGGGATTTACAGCGTTGATGTTTATAGCAGAATGGGAGGGTTAGAACCGGGTGGTCATAGCCACACTCCAGTTCATGTTACCCACCAAATGCCAGGAACTGCAATTGCAGCAACTCTGGGTGATGCTTCTGGAATGGCACAAGAAACAGCCATTTCTGCAAACGATGCCAATATTGGTATTGGTGCGGGTGCTAATGAAAAAGGTAAATCGCCTGACTTAGTTGTTGATGTTACGGGGATGCAGTTTGCTTGGATTTTCAACTATCCTGACAGTGGTGTCACTGCTGGTGAGTTACACGTACCAGTGGGTACTGATGTACAACTCAACCTAGCCTCTACAGATGTCATCCACTCGTTTTGGGTACCGCAATTCCGCCTCAAACAAGATGCAATTCCTGGTATTCCCACAAAACTACGATTTGTTGCCACTAAAGTTGGTACATATCCTGTAGTTTGTACAGAACTGTGTGGTGGTTATCACGGTTCGATGAGGTCACAAGTAGTAGTTCATACACCCGAAGAATACGAAAGCTGGTTGACAGAAAATCGCATTGCTCAACAGCAACAAGGATTACAACAAGCTGTGGCAATTAACCCAGCAGAATTATCTGTATCAGAATATCTCGCGCCCTATGCAAAGAAGATGGGGATTGTCAATGGTCAATAGCAAATGACAAATGACAGAGGACTAAAAACATGACTCTTGATATACCACCGAATCATCCACCTGGAAAAGAAGCCACAATTGTGGTTACTGAAAGTACTCATCATCATCCGCAAGCGTGGAAATGGTATGACTATTTCACGTTTAATGTTGACCACAAGGTAATCGGTATTCAATATCTAGTGACGGCGTTTTTGTTCTATCTCATCGGTGGACTGATGGCGATCGCCATGCGTGCTGAGTTAGCAACACCAGATGCTGATATACTCGACCCGAATCTGTATAACGCTTTCATGACCAATCACGGAACGATCATGATTTTCCTGTGGATCGTTCCCAGTGCAATTGGGGGATTTGGTAACTTCCTAGTACCGTTGATGGTGGGTGCTAGGGATATGGCTTTCCCGAAATTGAATGCGATCGCTTTTTGGTTGAACCCACCCGCAGGCTTACTAATTTTAGCTAGTTTCTTCTTTGGTGGTTCCCAATCTGGTTGGACAGCGTATCCCCCTTTAAGTTTGGTGACTGCGCCCATCGCTCAATCAATGTGGATACTTGCCATTGTTTTGGTGGGAACTTCCTCAATTTTGGGTTCGCTGAACTTTGTTGTCACCATGCTGTTTATGAAAGTTCCTAGCATGAAATGGGATCAACTTCCCCTATTTTGCTGGGCAATTATGGCAACTTCTGTTTTAGCACTAGTATCTACACCAGTTTTAGCAGCAGGTTTGGTACTCTTGTTGTTTGACCTCAACTTTGGAACTTCGTTCTTTAAACCAGATGCTGGTGGTAACGTAATTATTTACCAACACTTGTTCTGGTTTTATTCTCACCCGGCAGTTTATTTAATGATTCTGCCCATTTTCGGTATTATGTCGGAAGTGATTCCTGTACACGCGCGTAAACCGATATTTGGATATAAAGCGATCGCCTATTCGAGTTTGGCGATTTGTGTTGTCGGTTTGTTCGTTTGGGTACACCATATGTTTACTAGTGGTACACCCGGTTGGATGCGGATGTTCTTCACCATTTCCACCTTGATTGTTGCTGTTCCCACTGGTGTGAAGATTTTTGGTTGGGTGGCTACCCTCTGGGGCGGTAAAATCCGTTTTACCAGCGCCATGCTATTTGCGATCGGCTTATTAATGATGTTTGTCATGGGCGGTTTAAGTGGCGTGACGATGGGAACAGCACCTTTTGACGTTCATGTCCACGACACATATTATGTAGTTGCCCACTTCCACTACGTCTTGTTTGGTGGTTCGGTGTTTGGTATCTACGCCGGGATTTATCACTGGTTTCCCAAAATCACCGGACGAATGGTGAATGAAACTTTGGGTCGAATTCACTTCATTTTAACTTTTATTGGTACTAACTTGACTTTTTTACCAATGCATGAGTTGGGATTACAAGGAATGCCGCGGCGTGTAGCGATGTATGATCCACAATTTACTCACCTGAATGAGATTTGTACAATTGGTGCCTATATTTTGGGTCTATCAGTGGTTCCCTTCGCGATCAACATGATTTGGAGTTGGATGGCTGGGAAGCAAGCGGGTGATAATCCTTGGAATGCTTTGACTTTGGAATGGACTACTAGTTCACCACCTGCAATTGAGAATTGGGAAGTTTTACCTGTGGTGACTCATGGCCCTTATGACTATGGCATGAATGGTCATGATGGTGAAGTTCAAGCAGTTGCTGCTAATAGTTAGTGGTTAATTAGTAGGGTTATTTGTGCCTTTGTGGTTTTTTTTAACGAACCGCAAAGACACAAAGACACGAAGGAAGAGAGTGAAGAAAGAAGATTTTTTTGTAGTGGAAAAGATATGGCGATCGCAACAACGACTAGTCCAAGTCATCATGAAGAACATAAGGATTTACGAGTTTGGGGATTGTTGACGTTTCTCATTTCCGAATCTTTGATGTTTGGTGGGTTTTTTGCTACTTATTTGTTTTTTCGCGGTAGTACAGAGGTATGGCCGCCGGAGGGAACGGAAGTAGAGTTATTAGTACCGACAATTAACACGATTATTCTGGTTTCGAGTAGTTTCGTCATTCACTTTGGTGATACGGCGATTAAGAAGAATAATGTTAAAGGGATGCGGTTTTGGTATATCATTACCGCAATTATGGGGGCAATTTTCCTATTAGGTCAGGTTTATGAATACATGACCTTGGGATATGGTTTGACTACTAATGTCTTTGCTAATTGTTTCTATCTCATGACTGGATTCCACGGTTTGCACGTGTTTATCGGACTGTTATTAATATTGGGTGTATTGTGGCGATCGCGTCGTCCTGGTCACTATGGTGCTACTAAACATACTGGCATTGAGATGGCAGAAATTTACTGGCACTTTGTAGACATTATTTGGATTATTCTCTTCACATTGTTGTACATTCTGACTTTGTTTTAGGAAATGGTTGGTAGGGGCGTACGGCTATTAGCCCCTACTAATATAAAGGAGATTTTTATGCAAATTGATGCAGAAAGATTTTCCTGGTTTCAAGTACCAGAGGAAATAAAAGAATTATTAATTTTGGCTGCTGACCATTGGGAAAATACGGCAGAATCAGAAAAATATATGCATCAAGCTTTAGCCAAAACTGGCGATAATATAGAAGTTTTGGTAGCAGCTTATAGATATTTTTATTACAAATATAATTACAAAATGGCACTGCAAACAGCAGTGAAGGTTATAGATAAAATTAAAGAATCTGAAAAGTTACCTGATGATTGGCAACACTTAAAACCAATCTTAATCAAGAGAAAAGAAGATTCTCAAATTCGTTTGTATCTAAATGCTTATGCTGCTTCCGGATTAGTATTAGCAAAACTCGGAGAACTAGAAAAAGCCAAAGAAATTAGCACTAAAGTGAAATCGATTGATGAAAAAAATGACTTTGGCGCAGGAATATTACTTGATATTTTGACTCGACCCGCAGAAGATGATGAGGAATGAGTTACTTCTCTTTCTCAAATTTCCTTTTTCCCTATTTCCCTGTTTATTTCTCACTAATATTAAGCATAATTCATGAAACAAAGAGATTGGCATCTTAATGGAGATGGACAATATCAAACTTGTAATTCAGCTAGAGCATGGGACTTACTCAAAGATAATTATCGTCTTTATCGGTTCTTGACTGAACTCGAAGATATTCTTAATAATGTTGAAGATGAAACAAGTCGCCTACCAGAAATTCAAATGTTAGTGAGGCGCTTGCTTGTAAACTCTTATTGGGTGCAAAGTCAATACCTAGAACCTAGTTCAAAAACAGGAACATCGGTTTTAATTCTCTACGATGAATTAGGCTTTCCGCTAACAGTACAAACAGTAACATTTGCACCAGGCACAAAATCTAATATTCATAATCATGGCACGTGGGGAGTTGTAGCTTTATTAAAAGGGAAAGAAAAAAATACATTTTGGCGACGTCATCCTAACCAAGAATTTCCAGACCAAATTGAACAAACAGGAGAGTTAATTTTATTACCTGGTGATATTATCAGTTTTACACCCGATGCAATTCATTGTGTAGAATCAGTGGGTGATGAGCCAACAGTTACTTTTAATATTTATGGCGAAACTGATCCAAAGCAAAGATTAGAATATAATGTTGTTTCTCATACAGCCAAGAATTTTTAACGAACACATAGATCCCCGACTTCTTAAAGAAGTCGGGGATCTTACTTTTTATAATTTTTAATGCCAAATAACTTGTGTTTATCATTAAAATTTAATTATAATCTGAGTTTGTAGTCAGTGCTAAAGCACTGATGACGAACTTTGCATCTTTTGCAGTAGAGGGGAAATATTTTTTGCGTATAAAACTACGTTAAATAAATAGGAGATACTGCAATGGCAAGAGTAATTTTTTATGAAAAACCTGGCTGTAAAAATAATACCAAACAAAAAACTTTGCTGACAGCCGCAGGTCATGAAGTAATAGCGTATAACCTACTAACAGAATCTTGGACAGCTGAACGTCTACACTCATTTTTTGGCGATCGCCCTGTAGTCGAATGGTTTAACCGCGCTGCTCCCCGTGTACAATCAGGTGAGATTATTCCTGAAAAAGTAGATCCACAAACAGCCTTAGTGATGATGCTTCAAGATCCACTGTTGATTCGCCGTCCATTGATGGAAGTAGGCGATCGCCGTGAAGTAGGTTTTGATACAGAAAAAATAGATGCTTGGATTGGCTTAAAGTCTAAGGATGAAACTCTTCAAGAAATCACCGACAAGCTGAAGAATCAAGATTTACAAACCTGTTCTCACAAGCATGGACATGGACACGGACAAGGTCATAAACAAGGTTCCTGTCAGCATTAATTAACTGATAACTTGCACCTAGCCGATCTTCTCTTTTGTGTCTTTGTGTCTACCCTGCGGGAAGTCGCTGGCGCGTCTATGTGTTTCAAAAATTATTATTTCACCACAAAAGCACATAGACACGAAAAAAAGCTTTGTATCAAAAATTAAAGTTTTCGTCAAGAATACATAAGCATACTTGTATACTATTAAATAAATTGGTTATTTTGTTTTATCCTGAGCAACAAGAATTACTTGTTGGTCATTTTCCAAAAAGACTATGAAGAACTGGGTGGTGCGGTGTCCAGTCTTGTGCAAAAAGCTGATAGTGAATATAAGACGTTAGTCCAACAGCATCAATCCTATGAGCAAATCGTCTGCTATGTCATGCTGCGAATGGTAGCGGTCTATGATGGAAAGTTAAGGCGCAGACCAGTTCCTTTATCTGAATTAGATTACCCAGAACCAGTAAACATCCAAGTACAAGAAGTAATTGAACGCTTTTGTGCAGCAGGTTTGTTAGTGCTCACAAAAGATGTTCAGGGTAAACCGTATATAGAAGCAAGTAATGATGCTTTGCTAAACCAATGGTGTCAACTACTGGAATGGAAACAAAAATACGAGGAAAGTTTAATTTTACAAAGACGGCTCACACCTGCGGCGATGAAATGGAAAAAGAAACAACAAGCCAAATATCTCTGGAATGGCGATTGCAGTCTGAATTTGCTCAAACAGGTACTGAATTCTGATGACAATTGGTTAAACCAGGTGGAAACAGAGTTTGTCCACCAAAGTGTTTTGCAAAGACGCAAAAACTTGGCTTTGCGTGGAAGTCTTGCATTTGGTTTTAGTTTATTGGCTATTTTTGCTTTTGTTGTTTACAGAGAGTCTTTGATTGCTCAAAATTGCGATTCAGAAAAATCTCATAGTAGCGATCGCCAATCTTTATTTACACCCCTATTGTCTGCAACTCCTTGTCCTCCGGTGTTTGTTTCCAAGACAACCACAGTTACCACCGCACAGAATCAACCAATTCAACCTCCCTTACCTCAAACCATCATCATTGAAGACTTCTACACTAGAGGGAATGAAAAAACCAACAAAAGCGAGCAACAGAAAGTTATTCAAACTTACAATCGAGTGATTAGTAAAAATGCTCGCGATATTAATGCTTATATAAATAGAGGCATTGCTTACTACAGACAAGACAAATACGACCAAGCCATTACTAATTACACCCAAGCTCTTAGTATTAATCAAAATATTCATGCTTATATCAATAGAGGCATTGCCTATCACAGACAAGGTAAATATGAATTAGCGATCGCTGATTACAACAAAGCCCTACGTATAAAAAGTAATAGCGTCGATGCTTATATAAATAGAGGTATTACTTATCGTAGGCAGGGTAAAGATAAACTTGCTATTGCTGATTTCAATAAAGCTACTAGTATAGATACTAACAACGGTGATGCCTATTATGCCCTTGGTCTTACTTACACACAATTAGGAAATCAGCAAGCAGCGATCGCGAGTTATCGCCTTGCTGCACATCTTTACCAACAAAAAGGAAAGACAATTTATCAAAATAATGCATTAAGCCGCATTAAAGCACTTGAGTAAAGGAAACGGGGAAGGGAAGACGCGGAGAAAAACAGACGCGGTGACGCGGAGAATCGTTCATAATATCCCCGTGTCTCGGTGTTCCGCAATACGATGATTTTGGGTTGTAGAGACGCGATTTATCGCGTCTCTACAGTATTTAAACATCATTATCGATTTGTCTTTCTTATCCGAACTGTATTGCGTGTCTCCGTTCCCTGTTCCCTTCACTCAATACCACTCCGTCTTATTTAGAATAGCTTTTTAAATATTTATGTTTATTAATTATATATTCAGTAGAACAATTGCTATATTGGATATGTTGAATGAGGAAATAGTGCTTTGACTGAAAAAATGAGCCGGACTAGTGTCACGATTCCAGAACCAGTATTTGAGTGGTTTAAGCAGTATTGCAATAAGCAAAAGCGATCAGTCTCAGCTCAAATCAGCTTTATGATTGAGCAACTTAAAGAATCTGAAGAGAAATAAGTCATCCTCTAACAGAATTTTAGATTTTGGAAAATTGAATTGACCCTTGTCTTGCTATCAAATGACAAAACTATCAAGATTTGGCGTGGGAACTTAAATAACTTATGCTGCGCCAAACTTTTCCCTTACGGTTTCATTGAAAGAGCGCACTAAGTACCTAAACAAAATTAATTATACATTCTTCAAGCTGTTAAGAATTCCCTCCCTCTATCAATGAACTTAATTTTGTGCAACTACTTATTATGATGAAAAATAATAAAAAATGTAAAACAATTAACAGATAATAAATTTTGTAAAATATTAATATTATTAATAATCCTATTCCCCAAGATAGGTGAAATATAAAAACACGTATCTTCGTGTCAAATATAAAATTTATCTGACACAAATTACCATCCCGTAAACAAGATATTATGCAAATGTCCATACAGTTAATATGGTTTGGATAAGCATACAATCGTCTAATAGTGCTAGTAAGGAAAAGATTAAAGGAACAGGTTTTAACGAATAGAGAAACTCTTTTAGCCTTTACTCTTTAATCCTTAACTGAACTGTATTGCTCATACAGTATTTATAAGTCTGGGAGTGTTACTCAAACAACAAACAAATTTCTACAACAGGTTTTATTGATCAAACAAATGAGCGGAAATTACTGAAAATCCAAAAATTAACAAAATTTATCTTTCGCTCATGATGAACAAACCTACAACAATATCTGTGAAAAGTATAGATAATTAAGAATTTAATAAGGCTCGGCTAGGTTATGAGCATAGAGTAACTTTCAATTGGATGCAAAGTCCGAAGATTGATGTGAGTAGTTAGTACGGCAATAACAATTTATAGTATTGCCCGAATCATGTGGTTGTGAGTGGTGAAAACAGGGGACACATCCAGGGGAAATCCGAGCCAGACATCTCAACGAGTACATTGGCAATAGCCTTATGCCTTACACAATACCTAATAATAGTTGCGTTGGATGTGACAACTGCCGTCCTCAATGTCCTACAGGTGCTATTAAACTTGAAAACGATGAATATTGGATTGACCCTTGCCTTTGTAACAACTGTGAGGGTTACTATCCTGAACCACAATGTGTGGTAGCTTGCCCAACAAATTCTCCCATCCCTTGGCACGCCAAAAGAGGAAGATGTAAAGTTGATTTGCGCGAGGTAACTAGTCCAGATTTATTTTCCAACGGTAAGAGTAACCCCTTTGCTTCAGCAATTGTGATTTGGGAAGCTTGCAATTTGCTCTCCCAACGGACATCATTACCTTGGGAAACAGATGAACAAGGAAACTTGTGCTATCGTCGCCAAGTCAATCAAGGAAAAGGCGCGATCGCATTTCATCTGAGCAAATCACCCCAAACCAGTGAACTTGTCACAGAATTAGCAGCAATAGAGACACTTGATATCAGATCCGCTTGTCTACATCTGATTTTTGCAGCTTATGCAACAACACAAGATCGACCTTGGGAACAAGAGTTTACAATTGATGAACGACAAATTGAGAAATACCTGGGCTTAGAAAAGCGTAAGGACTTAAGCAAAAATGTCAAGCTGACTTTGATTCACAACTTAGTTCAGCAAGCTTGTTCACTTGTCGTTTCTATCGACTGGCCTCAACAAGGTATGCTTAAAGGGTTCTCTCTACAAGCAAGCCGTTTGTGGGAACTAGTCCAAGTTCAACGCCACTTCCAAGAAGATAATCTTGGATGTAAATATCTTGTCGGCTTAACGTTCAAAATTCGAGCCGGAATCTGGGCGCAATATTTCCTCAACAAACAAGCATGTAAAGAACGAACAGCATTTTATCAATACGGTAGCCTGCCAAAATCCTTATTAACCACAGTGATGAGTATTTGGCAACAACACGAAGGTACAGCACGATTAATGCTGTGGTTACTATTTAAAACCAAAATGGGCGCTGCTCAACGGATCACAGTTCCGACATTGATGCGCGTTGCTTATGGTGAGGAGAAAATTGCTCAAGCATGTCGCCACAGAGAAGAACGCAAACGCCTATTGCGGACTTTTGAACATGATTTAGAAGTTCTCAATCACCACGGGATGAAATCAGAATTTGATCCAGTCACCTACCCGCCAAGAATCCAACCTTTGTGGGCGAGACTGGTTGATATTCCCGAAGATCCAGACGAAGCACTAGAATTTTGGATTAATGATGGTAGCGGCGCGTCACGTCTGACAGACGTCAGTCCCCGTGGTAAATGGAACCTGTTGATGAACGCCCGAATTTTATCTTTCAGCCTACCACCAGATTGGGAGAAGCAAACACCTGACTCAGAAAAAAAGCAGCGAACAACAAAAAACAAAAGAAAAGTCAAAACGACTGGTGATTTACTAGGCGAACAAATTTTACGGGCGCGTAAAAACCTCAATCTCTCCCAAAGAGACTTAGCTAAACTCGCAGGTAAAAGTCAAAGCTGGATTCGCGACATTGAAAAAGGTCGCTTGAAAGTTAAACTAGAAGACCAAGTAGTTTTACGTAAAGTTTTAGGTCTAAATTCGGCCTGATTTTTTCATCCCTACCCTACATCATCTTGTTTTTCTGGGAAAATCACTAGCAGGTAAAATTTGCTTGCTTTCTCCAGGGTCATCACCGTAAATTTTTTCTTAGATTCACAGATAATCTATATATTTCTTGTCTCTTCTTTACCTCTGCTTACTCTGCGTCCTCTACAGTTTATTAAGTTAATAAAACTATTTGAAAACTAACCCAAGAGTAAAACAGAGCGATCGCACTTTCTGCAACGACATCCTCAAACAAAAATAAAATGCGATCATCCTATTAAAACACAACTTCAACAGCCTTTTGTCCCACCACTTCTGGTGCTTGCATATTTAACAGGTTTACGACTCAGAAACTTGATTTAAAACTCAGAAACTTGATTTAAAACTCAGAAACCTGATTTAAAACTCAGAAACCTGATTTAAAACTCAGAAACTTGATTTAAAACTCAGAAACCTGATTTAAAACTCAGAAACTTGATTTAAAACTCAGAAACTTGATTTAAAACTCAGAAACTTGATTTAAAACTCAGAAACTTGATTTAAAACTCAGAAACTTGATTTAAAACTCAGAAACTTGATTTAAAACTCAGAAACTTGATTTAAAACTCAAAAACTTGATTTAGTCAGCAGAAAATCTCTCCCCTATTCCCCGTTACTCGTTATTCCTAGAGTAGACCCCACCTTGCTCAATCCACACAGATCTAATAACTTAAATTTATAGTAACTTTCTAGACAAGCATATATTTTTGCATTTTGTGGGAAGCATAACCTATCCTGGTATAAAAACATAAATACTTGGTTCTGTTAAGTCAGAAAAGTTTGATATTTTCTCAGTCCAATCTGTGATAATCACTACAATCAGACATGAGCATTTGTCCTTAATTTCATTAAGGCTAATGTGTTTGGCTATTTTGGTATAAATGCATCAATAATTTAGTTTTCCGACTGAGTAACTAGTATGTTCAATGCCACAGAAATATTAATAGATGCTTTTGTAGGGCAAATTCGAGAAGGCTACCGCCGTACTTACGGCTGTTTCAAAACCGATTATCAAGACATAATCGCTTGGGCGGGACACATGGCTTTAGAAAACATTGCCAATAGCGATGCCCTATATCATAATGTAGAACACTCGATTCTTGTTACTTTAGTAGGGCAAGAAATCTTACGCGGCAAACATATTCGAGAAGGAGGTGTTTCCAGTGAAGACTGGTTGCACTTCATTATTTCTTTGCTGTGTCATGATATCGGTTATGTCAAAGGCGTGTGCCGAGAAGACCGCGAGGAAGAAGGCTTATATGCTACAGGTAAAGATCACAAAATGATTTCTCTTCCTCCTGGGGCTTCTGATGCGAGTTTGACTCCTTATCATGTAGATAGAGCAAAACTTTTTATTGATGAGCGTTTTGGCGGTCACAAACTGATAGATTCTGAAGTTATTAAGACCAATATTGAATTAACTCGCTTTCCAGTACCTGCTGCTGAGGATCATCAATGTACAAGTAGCTATGCAGGCTTGGTTCGTGCTGCTGATTTAATAGGACAATTAAGCGATCCCCGCTACTTGAAAAAAATTACTTCTTTGTTTTATGAATTTGAAGAAACTGGGATGAATAAGGTTTTGGGCTATCAAACACCTGCTGACTTACGCAAAAACTATGCCAAATTTTACTGGAATGGAGTTTACCCATACATCCAAGATGCACTACGTT
Source organism: Fischerella muscicola SAG 1427-1 = PCC 73103 (assembly GCF_000317245.1). Classification (GTDB taxonomy): domain Bacteria; phylum Cyanobacteriota; class Cyanobacteriia; order Cyanobacteriales; family Nostocaceae; genus Pelatocladus; species Pelatocladus muscicola_A. The sequence continues at coordinate 41,429 of NZ_AJLJ01000228.1, read as the reverse complement.
ATCTGACTCTTATACAGCAAGGCAAACAAATTATTGCTAATCTCCACTCTAATGTTTTTGTTGTCGAACATGAAGTTCCTCAAGACGAAAAGTTATATTTTGTTGATATAGTCAAGAGTCAAGAGTCCATTGTCAAAAGTCCATAATTGTCCAGTGTCAAGAGTACAGAGAATTTCAAATTGACGATTGACGATTTGACCTTTGACGATTGACTATTGTACAGACGCGTAGACGCTCGTAAGAGCGGCTTCTCGTAAGAGTATAATCGCGTCTCTAAATCCCTTGAGCATTGACTAACTATGAACTGGTGGCAAAGATTAAAGAAAAATCCTTTGGCGCAATTTGGAGCAATTTTGCTCATAATTTTTTATATAGCAGTAATTGCTGCGGATTTTGTCGCGCCTTATGACCCTTATATTCCGCAAGCAAATGGTTCCTTATTACCACCAACTAAAATTTACTGGTTTTCGACTTCAGGGAAGTTTATCGGGCCTCACGTTTATCCGACGATTCAAGGAGATACAAATTTAGAAACGGGCAAGCGTGAACTGATTGTAGATAAAAGCAAACCTTCGCCTTTGCGATTATTTGCACAAGGGCCAGAATATCACCTTTTAAAGTTGAGTGTTCCCTTACCTCCCAAGTGGGATGAAGTGACTATTTTTCCTGGAATTCCTGTAAATTGGCATTTGTTTGGTACTACTGACCCAGCCAAAATTAACATCTTGGGTACTGATGACCAAGGACGGGATCAATTTAGTCGCTTATTGTATGGAGGTCGCATCAGTTTATTTATTGGAATTGTGGGAGTAGCCTTGACTTTTCCTTTGGGGATGATCATTGGCGGTATTTCTGGTTACTTCGGTGGCTGGATTGATGCTGCGATCATGCGTCTAGCTGAAGTGCTAATGACATTTCCTAGCATATATTTATTAGTCACCTTGGGTGCTGTGTTACCACCAGGCTTAAGCAGTACCCAGCGATTTTTATTAATTGTATTGATTACGTCGTTTATTAGTTGGGCGGGGTTAGCACGAGTAATTCGTGGTCAAGTATTATCCATCAAAGAACGCGAATTTGTGCAAGCAGCACGAGCTATGGGTGGTAAGCCATTCTATATCATTACTCGTCATGTGTTACCACAAACTGCAACATATATTATCATCTCTGCAACCCTTGCGGTTCCTAGTTTTATCGGTGCAGAAGCAGTACTCAGTCTGATTGGTTTAGGAATTCAGCAACCAGACCCTTCTTGGGGCAATATGTTATCCCTGGCAACTAATGCTTCGGTATTAGTATTACAACCTTGGTTAATTTGGCCGCCAGCGTTGGTGATTATCTTAACAGTCTTGGCGTTCAATTTATTGGGAGATGGACTCAGAGATGCTCTTGATCCCCGGAGTTTGGAGAGGTGATAGGGAATTGGGGATTGGGGACAAGGAAGACAAGGAGGACAAGGAAGACAAGGAGGACAAGGAGGACAAGGAAGCAGGGAGCAGGTGAGACAAAGGAGAATAACCAATACCGTCTCCGATACCCGATCCCCGATCCCCGATCCCCTATCTCCTATCCCCGCTCACCAAATCATCCAATTCTTGCTGCATTTTACTGCGGACGAGTTCGTAGCAAGCGTTAACGTAATCGCGATCGCCTGCTGCTTTTCTACCGTAGTGTTCAAACACGATTGGTGGACAAACTCGTGTGCGAATAGGTACTGGTAAAGGAATATTAGGTAAAGGCCCAAACGCTAATCCCCACGGTAATCCTAAATAAATAGGAAAGACTACTGGGTCGATACCAAATAACCAAGGCATTCCCCATTCATGCAGTTGTTGGACTATTTTGTAACAATCAGCAAGCACAATCAGTGTATCGTGAGCGCCAGTCGAAATTAGTGGGATTATTGGCACTTTTTCCCGTAGTGCTAGTTTGATAAACCCGTGGCGTTCCGCGAAATGAATTTGATTACGCAAAGAGTGAGGACGAAATACATCTTCTGCACCACCAGGATACACAAGTACGCTGGCTCCAGAATGCAAAGCTGCGATCGCCATTTTCGGATGAGCAATAATGGCTCCAACTTTAGCCGCTGCTTGTGCTACATCTGGACACTCTTTCCAAACTGTCGGATGCATTAAACCATAAATTGGTCGTTCCACACCAAAGCGTCTAAACCAGTCATACATCATCATGTGCATATCAGGAGTAGCTAGTCCGCCATTGTGGGAACCAACCAATAAAACTTTTTCGTTGGTGGGAATATTTTCCCAGCCACTAGTTTGGACTCGAAAATAGTACTCATACAGCCACTCCCAAAAAGGCATCAAAAATTTGATAAATTGTGGATCTCGCTGATCCAAAGACCAACCGATTTTGGTTCGTAGAGATTGTTTTTGTGACGTCTGTGTTGGCATTTCGCCTCAATAAATCTTCCTTTTGGGGGTTGTCAATTTTAGAATAATAACTGTAATAATTCCAAAAATGTTTGCAATACATGCTGATGTGGAGAAGCGCTCTTTGAATTGAAGCATCTCTACAAATCTCTATTTGTCGCATTCTTTTTCAGAATGGTATTCATTGTAAACTTTTATTTTACATAAATACGAAGTTCTTAGTTTATAGAGTTTAAATTAATACAATTTTGGTTTTAATACTTTTAGTTGTGAAAGATTTATATATATGCTTTTCAAAGAGATATTGGTTTTAATCATCCTGTGCTGAGGTATAAGATTTTCGATGATTAATCAGATTGCCCCAGTTGTCCTGTAAGTACATAGTCTGGTAAAAGAAAAATGGTAATATTTATGTGCTAGATATCTGCTATCTAAAGGATTCCTATTTGATTTATGTTAGCGTAGCCTGTGCTCTGCGCTTAAAAACTCAGTACACTTTCTGTTCCCTGTTCACTATTCCCTGTTAAGAGTGTTCATGAGCAAGTTCATAATCAAATCGGATTTCCATATCTCCACAATTGTGTGCGAGAAATTGGGAATACAGAGTCAGCGATATAGGGCTGTAGTATCGAGTGAATTAACACTCTTTATAGTTCATGAATAGACATCTTTGCAAAAGAATACAAAAGCCTTATATAGTCCGAATTCATACCCCTTTTCTGGAGATATCTAATAAGGGTACAAAACAGTAGGAGGATGTAATGATGCAAACGATTATCGTTACATGAATATTTGCGTGACTATTAATTTAGCTACAAGGACAAATAACAAGTTGAACATAGGTATATTACCCCAGTTATTTCTCTAAAAAATCGATTTTCCTTATTTTCAGCTACTTCTAACTTAACCGTATTAGCTATCTACATCTAGTTTCTTAAAATCAGCAACATAATACTTAAAGGCAAGACTGAGCTTTATAAACATCAAATAAAATTTTCTGCTTATGTTGGGTGCATCATCAAACCAAGTACAACAAACAAATCCTCCTTCTCTTAGTGTATTAGTTGCTTTCTTTGTAAGGGTTGGAGCAACAGCTTTCGGTGGAGCTGTTCAGACTCACGTTTTACCTTTTTGCTTAAAGCGTGGTTGGCTCACAGACAGCGAAAGCTTAGAAGCACTGAATTGGTGCCGATCTCTTCCGGGGACTGGAGGTACTAATCTTTCGGCATATCTAGGATATAGCTGGCAAAAAACCCAAGGAGCAATACTGGCAACACTGGCTTTGGTAATACCAGGATTTGTGTCAATACTGACGGTATCAAGAATACTATCACAGCTACCTCAGAACATCGTCCAAGCATCTTTAACCGCAGTTGCAGCAGCCAGTGTTGGACTAATTTTGGAGTTAACTTGGAGGTTGGGCAAACCAAGTATCACCAACAATATTCAATTTTTTGTAGCGATTGCTACGTTTATTTTAGTAGGAATTTTGAGAGTTCCTATTCCCTTAGTTATGGTTGTAGTTGTACCCTTTGCTTGGTATTTGAATAGCAAAACTCAAAAAAATAACCAAATCAGTTAATAGTTAACCGTGATCAGTTTGTTAACTGATAACTGATAACAGTTAATGATTTTGCTGCCATGCACGTCTTACTTGATCTATTTTTCACATTTGCTTATTTAGCTCTCATTAGCGTTGGGAATTCAAAGGCTGTCATTACAGAGATGGAACGGCTAGTTGTCAACGTCCATGGATGGATGAGTCATCAAGCTTTTGTAGACGCTTATGCATTGGGGTTGCTGATACCAGGACCAAATATGCTCAATGTTGTCCTGATTGGCAATCATGTAGCTGGTTTAGCAGGAGCAGTGGCTGCTGGACTTGGGATGTTTGGTCCCACTTCATGTTTGCTTGCAAGCGTAGCTTGGTTAGTTAAACAACCAAAGCCTCCTGCTTGGATCAAACAATTTCATGCTGCCTTAAGTCCAATAACAATTGGTTTAACATTGGCAACTGCTTGGAATCTTGGCAAGGATATATTCTTTCTCAAAGATATATTTAGCACTGTTATCTGCTTTTTAGCACTACTTTTGTCAGTTCGAGGTCTATTTAATTCAAGTTGGATAATATTATTGGCGTTATTGGCAGGAGCTATTAAGGGTTTTTTTTCAATTAATTATGGAATTTAGAAACGATAATCTACTGACCTTTTTTACCTTGAGGCGTAGTGGACATCACGCTGTTATGGTTTGGCTGGCTTATCACTTTAAGTTGCCTATCTTTGTTTTAAATGCTGTAACACCCTATACAGATCCATATTTAACTCTTCGGTTTTACAATAACTGGGACAAGGAATCGGATTGGTTAGTTCATATAGAAGATATTGAACAAATCCGCAAGATACAGAAGCAGTGTTTGATGATTGGGATTCAAGACTTTGATATTTCGAGACTTGCTGATGGAAGAGATGTTATTTGGGAACGTCAAAGAACAGTTGGTGAAAGTTTGAGGGTTCATAACATTTTAGTCCTAAGAGATCCATTTAATATGCTGGCTAGTCGTTGGTATAAACCTGGTCCAGTCCCTAAATTAATAGATGATGCAGAAATTTTAGACTTGTGGGAGATTTACGCTGAGGAATTTCTAGGATTAACTAATTTTTTAAAGCCTAAAATAGCTGTTAATTATAACTTATGGTTTTTAAATACTGACTATCGCAAACAATTATCTGAACAGCTTGGACTTGCTTTCACAGATGCTGGACTCAATTTTGTTCCCAAGTCCGCAGGTAGTGGAAGTAGTTTTGATAAAACTTCTTATGATGGTAAGGCAAATCAAATGAAAGTGTTAGAACGTTGGAAAATTTGCCAGCACGATAAACGTTTTTGTGCAGCATTTCGAGAACGACACAAACTAGCTAATCTTTACCGAAAAATTTTTCCTAATGCTCCAGACCTTGAGTCATTTATGCAGATGATTGGAATTTAGAAAAACTCAAATAAATTAAGTGTAATCGCTTACCTGATTACAAAAAAGGAAATCTGAAGTATGAGAGGTAAAGGCGTAATTTTGTGGCTTACAGGTCTGAGTGGTGCAGGTAAGACTACCATTGCCAGAGGAGTAGAACGTGAACTTCAAGCACGTAATTGTTTAGTAGAAGTTTTAGATGGCGATGAGATTAGAACCCATATTTCCAAAGAATTAGGATTTTCTAGGGAAGATAGAGAAACAAACATTCGCCGTATTGGTTTTATCGCAAATCGCTTGAGTCGCAATGGGATTGCGGTGATTGTGGCTGCAATCAGTCCTTATCGAACTATTCGTGATGAAGTTCGCATGATGAGTGAGAACTTTATAGAAATTTATGTTGATGCACCACTTGAAGTTTGTGAGGCACGAGATGTCAAAGGTTTATACGCTCAGGCAAGATCTGGTAAAATCACAAATTTTACAGGAATAGAAGATCCTTACGAAGCTCCCAAAAATCCGGATATAATTTGTTGCACTACAAAAGAAAGTATAGAGGAATGTATTGATAAGATTCTTGCTGAATTAGATAGACTAGACTACATTTATAATTCATACAAAACGAACCAAAGTATTGAAGACATTATTTCTCAAACATTAAATATATCTAAGTCTGCTATTAGAGACGATTTACAATATCAGTCTATTGCAGAATGGGATTCCTTGAATCATATAGCACTCATGCTTGCTATTGAAAAAGCATACAATACTGAAATTAGTGAAGATATGATGTTAAACCTAACATCTATCGCAGCTATTCGAGAGTATGCTTTGCAACAACAATTATCCTTGTCAGTCAGTGAAAATCAGTCTTTGATGGATAAGAATATTGAGAAGCAGAATACAAATATTGTCAAAGACAAAAGTGAGAATAATTATAAAGTTAATGCTCAACAGATAGTTATTAATAGAGGACTTAACGGAGTATTTTATGACAATACTCGCACAACATTAATTGATGGTCAAGCTGGGAAATTATTACATTGTGGATACTCAATACATGAGTTAGCAGAACACTCAACGTTTGAAGAAATGACCTATCTGCTAATACATAAGAAATTACCAACATCTACTGAAATAGAAGCTTTTGATAAACAATTAAAAGAAGCTCGATATATTCCTGAGCAAGTAGTTGAAGTTATCCATCTTATACAAAATTTACATCCGATGGATGTACTGCGTACAGCAGTTTCTGCACTCTCTAACATTGACCAAAAACGAGAGGAGAACACACTCGAAAAAACCTTAATTAAGGGAATTAGGCTAATCGCTCAAATCCCAATTATTGTAGCTACTCACCATGCTATTCGTATGGGACGTATGCCTACTCCACCTAGCAATAGGCTTTCACATGCGGCAAACTTTCTTTACATGCTCAATGAGCAAATCCCATCAGAACAAGAGGTAAAAATTTTAGATAGAGACTTTGTTCTTCATGCCGATCATGGTTCAAATGCTTCTGCCTTTACTGCTCGCATAGCTACAGGAACTAAGGCTGATTTACACGCAGCAATTACCGCAGCCATTGGTACATTTTCTGGCTCGCTACATGGTGGTGCAGCAGAATCTGTGATGAAAATGCTCCAAGATATCGATCAGCCAGAATTAGCAGCCGAGTACATCAGAAAATTACAAAAAGAAAATTTGCCAGTTTATGGATTTGGCCATCGTGTTTATAAAACCGAAGATCCCAGAGCTTTTCATCTTCGAGAAGCAGCTAGATATCTAAGTTTTGAACGAGGAGAAACCAAGTGGTACAGAATACTTGAAGCTATAGTTGATGAAATGAGACCATATATTGATCATGGTGTTGATGTGAATGTTGATTTATACACATGTGTTACTTATCATTTGTTAGGAATACCACATGATTTATTTGTTCCAGTCTTTGCGATTGGTCGTATTTCTGGTTGGATAACACAAGTTTTAGAACAGTTAGAAAACAATATTTTAATTCGTCCTGTTCTGAATTACGTGGGTGAAAAGGAGCGTCCTTACATCCCAATTGCAGAACGTTAATTTTATATTAGATACTCAATTTATTTAGTTTTTAATCTCAAAATATTACCCTTTTTACTATATTTAATTTATTTGATTTTGATGCAATTAATAATTTTGCACAAATAAAACTTACTTCATATAAGGTAACTATGAAACACATTGTAGAATTGCATAAAAATCATCATTCAACACAAACTAAGAAACTTCACACTAGTTTTTTAGAGAGTGCTGGACGTTACCCAGAAGCTCCAGCTATCTCTGTAGGTATTCGCGAACTAACCTATGCAGATGTAGAAGATACAGCTCGACGCTGGGCATCATCTCTTTTAGAAGCTTGCCCCACAGCACCTCAAAGAGTTGGCATTTTAGCTTACCGTAGTGAAGTAGGATATATCGGTGTGCTGGCTACCTTATTTGCTGGAGCCACCTTTGTTCCTCTTAACCCAAAGTTCCCTGCACAACGAACTCGTTCCATGGTGGAACTGGCCGCTCTTGATGCACTCATAGTAGATAGAAATTCTCTCCAGCAACTTACAGAAATTATTGAAAGCTTACGGGAAATACACGTAATTCTCCTACCTGATACTGATACGTTTTGTATTTCTTCTATTACTGCTAGGGTTTTGAATCGAACTTCTCTAGAGAAGGCGAAACCACTAAAGCAATTGCCGACTGTACCTGGTGATGCATATGCCTACCTACTCTTTACATCTGGAAGTACAGGTGAGCCAAAGGGTGTACCAATAACCCATACCAACGTTGTACATTTTCTTGAAGTCAACCAACGACGTTATCAGCTTACACATGAGGATAGACTGACACAGACCTTCGATCAAACTTTTGATCTTTCTATTTTCGACTGCTTCATGGCATGGGGAAGTGGTGCCTGCTTGTGTGCTATGCAACCTATCCAACTACTTTCGCCATTTCGCTTTGTGGGGGAAAAAAACATCACAGTCTGGTTCTCTGTGCCATCAATTATCACTCTCTTGCGTAAAAAAAACTTGCTCAAACCTGGAAGTTTACCAAGCCTACGTTTGAGTCTGTTTTGTGGTGAAGCCTTAACAAAAGATTCTGTGCTAGCTTGGCAATCTGCTGCACCTAATTCAATAATCGAGAATCTTTATGGCCCAACTGAGCTGACTATCGCCTGTGCAGCTTATCGATGGCATCCTGAATCTTCTCCCAGAGAGTGTTTCAATGGAATAGTGCCAATTGGTCAGGTGTACGAACACCTACATCACCTTGTAGTCGATGAAAATCTTCAGCCTGTGCTACCTAGTGAAGATGGAGAACTTTGTGTCGCTGGTGTGCAAACATTTCCAGGTTATTGGAATGATTCTCAAAAAACGAGCCTGAGTACGTTTACACGTTCTGATCAAAATGGCAACAAGTTACGCTACTACCGTACTGGCGATCGCGTGAGATTTGTAGACAATTATTACATCTACCTTGGTCGTATGGATCGGCAAATAAAAGTGTTGGGTTATAGGGTTGATTTAGGGGATATTGAGGCAACCTTGCGTTCAGTTCCTGGTGTGATAGAGGCAGTAGCTTTAGGATGGCCTCTTAATGATGGGAGTTATGAGGGCGTAATTGCCTTTGTATCAGGTAATTTACTGAATGTTGAGTTGCTAACAGCTAAAGCTCGCGATTGTTTGCCTGCCTATATGGTTCCGCATACGATCCACATCCTTGATTATATGCCCCTCAATGCTAATGGCAAAGTTGATCGAAATACATTGTATAAAAAATTAAGTTGTTCAGGAATTAGTATGCTAGCAAGAGCAACTTCATAGTTAAAGAATTGCTAAAAGATACTTCTGATAAAGATTGTAGAGTTTTATAGCGTAGTTGAATAATTACGAGCGAAAGCGATCGCGTTCTGTAATCTCATAGATCAATGTTAATGATGAGAAGGAGTTTGCACGATGTTAACAGATAATACCCAAATGTTTGAAAGAGATGATTTTGGAGCAGATTTGGATGATCAAGCAATTCTTGAAGCTTCAAAATTCGATGTTAATCAAGTTACCTTAAAAATCAGTAAAGTTGTAGAAATGTCCGAGCTTAATATACAAAAGTTATTTGAGATATTCAACCAATATAAGTTTGTCATACTGGAATGTAATCCATTGCCAAATCCTAAAGAAAATTTATTAGCTTTAGAGAAAATTTTTGGTTCAATCAAGAAAAGTAAACGCTCTGAGGTTGATGGTATTATACCAGTTGAAAATTTACATAACTCCTCTCTTGCTAAAACTAATGTATCTACAACTAATACAATACATTTAATGCATACGGATGGTTCGGCTGAGATAGACCCTCCTAAAATTGTTGCTTTACAATGTGAAATCCCTTCTCACAATGGAGGTCTTTCTCAAATTATTTGTGCTGAATCTATCTATGAATACTTAAGAAAAAATCATTTTCAAGAATTGCAGGTTTTGTTTATAAATCCATTAACGGTCACAAGAGTTGAGCAAACAGCATCACGACCGATATTTGTTGAGCAAGAAGGTAAAATATCAATTACTTTCAGGACTATCAGAAAAGATCATGTCTCAATTGAAATTCCATCTCAGATCAAAAAAGTTTACAATATTATTAATAACTATGTTAATAATCCTAAGAATCAATTAATTTTTAAATTAAAAGCCCATCAAATTCTGATACTTGATAATACTGGTGTTTTACATGGGAGAACATCTTTTCCTGAAAATGAATTTCGTAAACTAAATAAATTATGGTTTGATGGAATTTCAGAATATTCTCATCGTTTGCAACTTGGATTTATGTCTAAATTTAAATAGTTAAACAAGCACCTGTAAAGATCATCAAAAGCTTATATAAGTTAAGGAGTTTGTAAAATGCTATCAGATAATATCCAACCCGTTCAAATAAACAAATTTATATCGAATTTAAATTCTCAAGAAATTATTGATAATTTAAAAATTGATATTAGCCAGGCAACACTAAAAGTTAAGACAGTTGCAGAAATTTCAGAGTTAGAGAGACAGAGCCTATTTTATATACTCAACAAATTTAAATTTGTCATACTGGAGTGTGAAGCTTTACCAAACCCTCAAGAAAATTTATTAGCTTTAACTAAATTTTTCGGTTCTGTCATCAGACATCGCCGCTCTGATGAAAATGGTATTGTTCCGGTTGAAAATTTATACAATTTCCTTGCTAATAATGTTTCACGTTCTGTAACTAATCAAATGCATCCATTGCATACAGATGGTTCAGCTGATAGCGAACCTCCTAAAATTGTTGCTATGCAATGTGAGATACCCTCTCAAAGCGGGGGGTTTTCTCAAATTGTCTACGGTGAATCTATCTATAAATATTTAATTGAAAATTATCCCCAAGAATTACAAAAACTGTTTACCAATACAGTGACCATAACTAATCTAGGTGGTAAGACAGATACACGAGCAATATTTGTTGAAAAACAAGGCAGAATATCAATTACCTTCAAAGCAGATTCAATTGTCACAATTACGGTTCCACCCCAAATCACAGATGTTTTCAACATTATTAAAAACTATGTTAATGACCCAGAGAATCAATTGATCTTTAAACTTAAAGCCAATCAAATTCTGCTACTTGATAACACTAGCGTGCTACATGGAAGAACATCTTTTCCAGATAGTGAAATTCGCAAGATAAATAGATTATGGTTTGACGGAATTTCAGAGTATGCTCATCTCATAGAATTGGGTTTCATCCCTAAATCCAGCGCACGGGGACAAGCCTTGCCTGTTCGACAAGAAGCTGACCTTTTTTAGACAAGAACATAATAAATAGCATAGGCTTCCCCAGCTAGTTGCTCGATTGTACCGTCCAAGCAAAACACACTAAACCGACCTCGACTTTATCCATTTTTCCCGATGCGATGCTCCAAAGGAGCATCGCAAGGTAATGCGCTTGAAAAAAAATGTAGGTTTCGCTGCATACATAACATTTAAGCCCATTAGAGATTGAAGTCTCAGCGCAAGGGAACAAATCCTGCCTTTTCGACAATCTGCTGACCTTCTTTGGACAACAACATATTGGCATAGGCTTCCCCAGCTAGTTGTTCGATTGTGCCATCTTGGCGATACACAATAAACCGACGCCTAGTCAGGAGGTAAGAGCTATCTCTAATTGCGGCAATGTTTATTTGCTTACCATCATCTATCAAGGGTTGCACATATTCTTGGGAGTTAGCTTTAGCAATAGCAAGGGGGCGGATCGTTTGTTGATCCATAATTAATGCATTTGCTGCAAAGGAAATCCCTCCAGGGGTAGAAGCAACCTTACGAATAGATTCAGTGGTATCACGAATAAACTGTACTTTAGAACTATATTGGTCAGCTTCTAGCCCAAGAAGCTCACTTAATGCATTAGAATCCTTAGGATCTTTGGCAAAAGGTATAATTGGCAGATTAGGCCCTCCCACTTGCTTCCAATTGGTTAGTTTACCCTTATATATGTCTCGAAGTTGCTCAACCGAAAGTCCTGGAATCAAGATATCTCGATGGGTATAGAAGGCAAGTGGATCAAAACCTATCAGTAATTGCTTGAGTCTAAAGCCTCTCTCTCTAGCCTTGCTGTAATGCTCGTCTGTGAGAGATGCTCCGTAGAGAGTAAAACTTACCTGACCATCGATCAGCATAGCTATGCCCTTTTTACCACCAGGCTTACCATCTTTCGGTTCAGTGAAACGGAGGCGAAATTTGGGGTGAACTTTGGTAATGGCTTCGTGAAATCCAGCAGCAGTCAGAGCTGCAAAACTGCCACTACCACCGTAGTTAAATGTACCTTCTGGCACTTTTGGTACATCTTTCATTGAATCGTAGAGTTTGACATCAGCAGGGATATTCTGGTTGCTGTCACCAGAACTATAAACTCCGGCACCATTAGGATTGTTGACACTGCTGGAACTTGAGAACAAAGAGTAGATTGACCCACTCACAAGCACAAACAACAAACCACAACCAAGCCAAATCATCCAAGGTGTAAACAGCCAATCTCCTAAAGATTTAGGCTTTAGTTTAGTATCCGTATTAATATTTTTTACCGAAACATCCAGTTTTTGACCACACTTTAGACATTGTATAGCCGTAATCGGATTGGTATCATAGCCACAATGCTTGCATACTATAAATTCATTATTCATGATTATTCTCCCAAGGTAGATGTTTGTACTTACGGTATTGCACCCAGGAGACTATAGTTGTATTTTACAAAGTCTCAAAGAAGACACTTAAGTAGATTTATCAGAGCATTAACTTTTTGGCAACATAGCTTTTGCAGTATAAGTGTAAAAAGTTATAAAGCGATCGCACCCTAGTCTTCATACAATCTTTCAGCTTAAAACTTGAAGGTGGTGCGAATTGTACCAACAAAGATACTGTCGTTGTTATCGTTGTGTTCTGGATTGGTAATCACAAACACACCAGGAGTAATAGAAATATTATCCGTGACTTGGAAGCGATAAAAACCTTCTATATGTAAAGAAGTATCTTGATCTTCTACCTGGCTACTTTCTATCACTTTTGGTGGCATACCGAAGACAATCCCCGCTAAATTACCTTTTCCTCCTAAGTCTGGAAAAGCCAAAGTCACAGCATAGTTTAAGATATCTGCATTATCATCACTAACTTCCGACTGTGCAAAGGAGTAGGTTAACCAACCGGAAAGAGTAAATTTAGGACTGATGCGCCAGCTAGTTTGTAGACCGAGGGAATCTGCGGAAGTAGAAACATTCCCAAAAGGTCTGATGGCGTTGGTACTACCTGTACTACCTGTGAGGTTAACACCACTATTGCTACCTCCCGCATTGTAGGAGTGGACATAAGTCAAGCCTAGATTTAAGTTTTTAATTGGCTCAAAGATGAATTGTGCCACAGCGCCATAATTACCGTTGAATAGTCCGTTTTCACCACTAGGATCTTCAGGATCGCGAACCATATAGGCTAAATCGAGACTAGCGCGATCGCTAAACTGATAATTGACTACTAACCCAGTACTACCAGCAGTTCGGTAGATTGGGTTAAACCGCCCAAAACGCGAGATACTACCAGTACCAGAACTTTCAAATGGACTTAATGTTTCTACGAGTGCATTAAATTCTGTATTCGCAGCAGAAACTACGATTCTGGCTTTATCGCCCAAAGGAAAAGAATAGTACAGGTCATCTAACACAAAGTCGTTATCATCATCACCATCAAATCCTAAACGGGTCATCCTCGTACCTGTAACATTACCCTGAAACTCAGTGATATTTCTGCCTTGCAAACGGACTCGCAGACGGTCTTTCCCCATAAAGCTGGTATCAAAATTCAGACGCACGCGGTCTGCAAAAATGATATTATCTTGTAACTCTGGGTTGTTATTGGAATTATTGTCTCTATCAGCAGCGCGATCGCCAAAAACACTAGCTACGGTAAAGATCGCTTCTGCATTGAGTTTTGTAGTGGTTGAAAACTGATTTGCTTCTATTTCAGTTGTGCGTGCTTCTAACGCATCGACCCGACCGCGCAGTGTTGCTAATTCTACTGAGAACTCTTCTTGCAGTCTTTGTAGTGTGGTTAAATCCTCTTTCGCCACCAAATCACTTGTAGCAGTCGCAACGATTTCATTTACCCGATCTAAACAAGCATTCAAACCAGCAGCAAATTCGTATCGCGTTATAGACCGATTACCTTTGTACGTAACATTGGGGTAGCCAGCAATACAACCATACTTTTCTACAAGGGATGTTAATGCTTGGAATGCCCAGTCTGTGGGCTGTACATCAGATAATTGAGAAACAGAACTGACCTGCGCCTGATCGCTTTGAGACACTTCAGATACTACTGAAAATTCTGGCTGAACTTGTTCATTTGTAGATACTTCAGCTATAACTGTTGAGGGTAACACAACAAAGCTTGCTACTATCACCGCAGGGCTAAGTAACAAAGAATTGAACCAAACTCTAGATATCACTTGTTCACACCTAAGTAATCTATACGATTTTATTTCTCAAAAGAGAATCAATATACACTCTTGCAAAAATACATGAGTGAGGATTCAGAGACCTAAATTGCAAACGCAAAGTTTGGGTTGAGTTTTGCTCTTCAACCCAACCTTTCCGGTTTTGTTGGATTTCATTTATGCTTGACCCAAGCTACTCATGCGATCGCTCATCCGATTTTCCAAGTCAGTTCCAATGAAAAAATTTCATCGCCAGAAATGAAAATCTGGCTTTCCCCTACACCCCCATACCTTTACACTCCTACATCCACCTTCAAGTTAGATGTTCAGACTGGCGGTATTGCACCCAGGGAATTACTGCTGTATTGTAAAAAACTATCGGTAGGCACTTAAGTACATTTATCAGAGCATTACCCTTTTGGCAACACAACTGTGAAAATTACATAGAGAGCGATCGCGTCATCACAATGAAAGTCCCTTACTAAACGCGAGACATTGGTTATTGAGAATTATTAAGACCGATAAATTTTATATTCATGTTTTTTGAATTTGCCAGTTGAACCAATTTACTTTTGGTTACGAGGCAAATTTTTTGGTCTAATCTATAAAGATTTACCTCAAAATAGTTAAGAGTGAATGAAGAAACGATACCAGGGTGCCACTTTTGAGAAAAATCATATTTTCGTACATTTAGAGGCAGAAAAATGACGCAAAAGAAAGTGCAACGCCCTTTGAAGGTCAACCAAATTGTACCTGTAGGTTTTGGTGTGGTTCTGATATTGACAGGTATTGTAATGACATTTTCTGAGATTTCTAAGGCTAAGTTAAGACAAATGCATGATCAGGAGGAGCGTGCATATGAAATCAAGCTGCTTTTAAAAGAGTTAGAGAAAGATATAGTAGATGCTGAGACAGGACAACGTGGATTTCTGCTCACTGGGAAAGAAAACTATCTACAACGCTATGCGACTGCACAAAACGATTTCAAAGAACATACTGAAGAATTAAAAAAGTTAGTTAATAGTAATTCATCCCAAAAGCAAAATACTAATCGATTTATACAATTAGCTCAAACAAAATTTACTGAATTAGAAGAAACTATTGCTTTCAAAAAAACTGGACAAGAACAAAAATTTTCTGCTGTATTATCTTCCCAGCAGAGTGAGCAAATTAGCAGTGATATTAGAGCTACACTTGCTGCAATGCAGCAACAAGAAAAGAGAGTTTTTGAGCAAATAGAAAAGGCATCAGATCAGTTTCAGTTATTATCAAGTGTAATTAATTGGGGTGGATGGCTGGTTAGTGTTGGAGCTGGAATTTATATCTCGTTTTACGTCATCCGCCGCATCATGCAGCCAATCAACGAAGTCGCCTATGCAGTCGCGACTTCATCTGGAAACATTGCTACCAGCGTATTTGAGCAGGAACGTATTATTTTGCAACAATCTGCGTCCGTGAATCAAACTACTACTACCATCGATGAAGTCGGTACTTCTGCACTCCAGTCAGCCGAACAAGCCGAAACCTCTGCAAACAGAGCCAAGGAAGCATTAACTCTCGCTAAGGAAGGAAGTACAACAGTTGGGTTAACGATTGAAGGTATCTCGCAGTTAAGAGATCAGGTAATGGCGATCGCTTATCAAACTACACACTTGAGCGAACAGACTACTCAAATCTCTACAATTTCTGATTTAGTCGCAGAATTGGCAAATCAAACTAATATGTTGGCTTTGAATGCTGAAGTCGAAGCAGCCCGTGCGGGTGATCAGGGTAAAGGCTTTGCAGTGGTAGCCAGTGAAATTCGTAAACTAGCTGATCAAAGCCGTAAGTCAGCAGATCAAATTAATTTCCTTGTGAATCAAGTACAAGCAGCCATCAACTCTGCTGTTATGGTCACTGATGAAGGCACTAAGAAAGCGACAGAAGGTATCAAATTGACTCAAGAAACGGGTGATGTATTCGCAAGTATTACTGACGCCGTCAATAAGGTATTTATCAACAATCAGCAAATTTTTCTCACTGCTAAACAACAGGCTGTTGCTGTACAACAAGTCGTATCAGCCGTAAATGATATCAACTCAGGAGCAAAAGAAACAGCCATTGGGATCACAATGGTCAAAAATGCCACTATCGACCTCAACAAAATTGTTCAGAATCTGAAAAATTTGGTCTAAAAATACGGCTGCTCAAGAACAGAGAACAGGAAACAGGGAATAAGAAAACAATGTGTGTAATTAATTTTGACTATTGTACAGACGCGTAGACGCTCGTAAGAGCGGCTTCAAGGTAAGAGTATAATCGCGTCTCTACTAATAACCAATGACAAATGACCACTTTCTCCCAGGTTGATGTATAATCTGCGGAGTCTACCAATCTGCCACAGATTTTGAAAGTAGCTTAAGTACTTGCGTCTGTGGATTATATGCCAAGGCTATCAGGAAAATCGGCGCTTGGCGTCGATGTCATCCTTGCAATTTGGCACAAGTGCTTAAAATATCAAAGTATTTGTCAAGACTGCTTATTGGCTAATACTGACTAAACGAAAAAGTTTAAATGTGTGCTTGCCTTTTAAACACTAATTTTTGAGTCAGTAATTATCCAACTAAAAAATTTCCAGGGTGCTTTTTGGTTTACGTAGCAACCCAGTAAAACCTAATCAGATAATTTCTTAATACCTATCAATTTGTGATAGTTGATATTTCATGGCAAATTCTGAGTATTTACAAATACAAATAAAGGTAAAATAAATTGCTTTTTCCATAATATTTAACAAACACATCGAAATATAAATTCACGATGAATAGTAATCCATAAACGCTCTAAATAAGCATAGATAAAAATCCTATTCTTATTGCTTTTCTGCTTTCTCTATATTTCAAGTTAGCTATTCCTGAGAAAATATCTTTAAGTAGCATGAAAATCTAGATTTACCCCATTACCTATTTCCTATTTCCCGTTCCCTATTCCCTATTTCCTAGTTATCTATCAAAAATCTCTAGCTATCACTGACCAGCCATGTTTAGTAAACTTTTCAAAATATTGCCTCATCAATTAAAACTTCAGGATCAATTTATCATATTACTTGTTTTCAGCACGATGATTCCTGTCTCAATGGTAGGCTTATATGGCATTTATGCTTCTAGCAATAGCCTATCAGAAGTTGCAAAAAACAATATGGAGACTGAGTCAAACAAAGAAGCTAATAAGATTAATAACTTTATCAACGGTGTTAGTGATGACGTTGTTTTTTTAAGCAAACTTCCTCCAATACAGGGAATTATCCGAGCAAAAGATAATGGTGGATTAGATGCTCAAAGTAATTTATCCTACAATGCCTGGATAGGACAGTTACAAGCTAATTTTGTTGCCGTGATAGAACAAAAGCCTCATTATATGAAACTCAGCTACATAGATGAAAATGGCAAAGAAGTAGTACGAGTTGATACCGATGGTTCTAAGATCAAAGTTGTCCCTGAAGGAGAACTGCAACAAAAGATAGATAGACAAATTTTTACAGAGACGATGAAACTCTCACCTAACAATATATATATTTCTCCTGTTGAGCTTAACCAAAAAAATGGTGAAATTGAAAGACCTAATCAGCCAACGATTAGGTATAGTATACCGATTATTAATTCATCTGGACAAAAAAAAGGAATTATCATCGCTAGCGTATTTGCTGATAAATTTATCAAAGCTTTTAAAGAGAGTGATAGCCAACGGGAAAATGCAGAAAATATATATCAAGGTCAAGAAAAATTCATTGTTAATCAAGATGGATTTTACATTTCCCACCCCATTACTGCAAAAGAGTGGGGATTTGAATTTCAAAAAAATAACAAATTAGCTCAAGATTATTCTTCAGATGTCGCCAAAAAGATATTAAGCAGTGAAAAGGGATTTGTTGAGCAAGGAGACTATCTGTTTGCATTCCGTCGAGTTGACCCCAGTCCAAATCAACCAGAATTTTTAGTGGTAATCAATAGAGTCCCCAAAAATAGTGTTTTTGCTACTGTCAATTCATTGAAAATCGTCACCATTTTGATTATTCTTGTTTCTTTGGCTGTGGTGCTATCGCTGGGAATTTTCAGGACACGTCAAGTTGTACATCTGATTAAGCAATTGGTAAATGTAATATCTGCTTCTATTCAGCAAACTTTTTCTGGTTTGGATCAGCAAGCACGTATAGCTGGACAGCAAGCAACTTCAGTACATGAAACTACAACAACGATGGATGAGCTAGAAGCTTCTTGTCGCCAGTCAGCTCAACAAGCAAAATCAGCCACTACCGCCGCACAGCAGGCTCTCACAACCGCAGAGGATGGTAGCCAAGCTGTTAAAGAAACCCTCGAAAGTATGTTCATCCTCGAAAAGAAAGTAGTTGCGATCGCCGAACAAATTGTGCATCTGAGCGCACAAGCTAGTCAAATTGCTAGTATTTCTCAAATTGTTTCTGACTTAGCAAACCAAACTAATATGTTGGCGCTCAATTCCTCAGTTGAAGCAGTCCGTGCTGGAGAATATGGCAAAGGCTTTGCTGTAGTTGCCAATGAAATTCGCAGATTATCGGATCAAAGTCAAAAATCTGCCGACAAGATTAATATCCTGGTTTCTAACATCCAAAAAGCTATTAATTCAACTGTCATGGTGACAGAAGAAGGTACCAAGATAGTGAGGACAGGAGTAGAAAAGGTTCAAAAATCAGATGAAGCTTTTGCTGGAGTAGCAGACGCGGTTAATTATATGGTCGTGAATAATCAACAAATCTCACTCAATCTCAAGCAACAACTAGATGCGATTCAACAAGTTGTCCAAGCAATGGACAATATCAACAGAGGAGCAAAAGAAACTGCTACTGGTATCAATCAAACCAAACTTGGTACTGAACAACTCAGTGCAGTTGCTTTAACTCTCAAAGAGATCGTTTAGGTGGGAGACAAGGGGGACAAAACAAGTCAAAAGTCAAAAGTCAAAAGTCAAAATTAAGAACTTTTGATTTTTGCCCAATGACCAATGACAAATGACCAATGACTATTGACTACTGACTAAATCATGTTTATAGAAGATCAAGAACTGCGGGAACTGTATAAAATTTCTAGTGAAGAAAATTTACAAAAACTGACAGATGGTTTACTGCGTCTACAACAACAGCCAAAGGATGAAGCTGAAGCTACTTTAGAAAAGTTAGCAAGGATAGTCCATAGCCTCAAAGGTGATTCCAGAATTATTGGTGTGGAAGATGTGGTCACTCTCAGTGATCAGGTGGAAAAGATTCTCTTGAGCCTTAAGCGCCAAGAAATAATTTTAACCCCAGAAGTGAGCGATCGCCTTTATCAAGGATTGGATGCGATCGGTTTGTTGGTATACGAAGCTGTGACTGGTGAAGCAGCTGGGGTAGATGCAGCTGATATACTCGAACAATTAATGGTAGCTGTTGCAGAGTCGGAACCGCCAGAGCTAGAACAATTAGAACAAGTACAACTAGTTGTCACCCCACAAGAATTAGTTGCACAAGAGAATCAATCTCCAACAAGCACCAATGAGTTGGAAGACGCGCCATCGTCCGTCTATGCAACAAATAATAGCAATACTCTTCAAGCAAAATTTTCTTTTATAGAAGACGAAGAACTTCGAGAAATTTATCAAACTACTAGCGAAGAACGTTTGCAGACGCTGGCAGCAGGTATACTACACTTGCAAAAGCAGCCACAAGATGAAGCCACTTTACAACAGTTACTGCGAGAAGCTCACAGTTTAAAAGGAGATTCCCGCAGTTTAGGGGTAGAAAATGTAGTCACCCTTACCCATCAACTCGAAGAAATTTTGTTGGGAATCAAACGCCAACAAATGAGCTTAACTCCAGAAGTGAGCGATCGCCTTTATCAAGGATTGGATGCGATCGGTTTGTTGGTATACGAAGCCGTGACTGGTGAACTAACAGGGGTGAAAACAGCCGAAATCCTTGCCAATTTAGTGGGAGTTGTAACTCCATCTACAACCCCGGAATCTTTACCACTGCTTCCTGAACTTTCGCCACTTCCTACCCCAATTTCTGTCAAGCCAGTAATTCAAGATTTACCCCCTCCCCCTCAAGGAGCGAGTCAACCCTATCACATCGATACAATTCGGGTGCAAACTCTTCATTTAGATGCTTTAATTACACACACCGAGGAACTAACTCTCACCAAAAACGCCATAGCTCATACCGCCACTGCAATTGAGGAAATGACAAACCTCTGGGAAGAGTGGAAAGCTTTTTATAACCAAGCAAAAGTTGCTGAGTCTTCATCATTAAACATTGATTCCTACACAGAACGCTTAGAAAAAACTATCTATTCTTTAAGAAATACAATTCAAGAACACAATACTAAATTAGACATTGTTACTGGAGAATTAAGAGAAAAAATTCGTACCCTCCGGCTTTTACCTCTATCCACTGTATTTGACTTACTTCCTCGCACCGTTCGAGATTTAGCCAAACAACAATCCAAACAAGTGGAATTAATTATATCCGGTGGAGAAATCAACACTGACAAACGTATTCTCGAAGAAATTAAAGATCCTCTGATGCACATGATTCGTAATGCTATAGATCATGGCATTGAGACTCCCAGTGAGCGAGAAAAACTTGGCAAATCTCCCGTCGCCACTATTTGGTTGAAGGGCTATCAAATGGCTAACAAAATTGTCATCGAAGTAGCAGATGATGGACGAGGATTAAACATTGAAAAAATCAAACAAACCGCCTTCAAACGTGGATTGTACAGTTACAAAGAACTGGAAAACATGACTCATAGCCAACTTCATGCTTTGATTTTGGCTCCTGGTTTTTCAACCCAAAGTTTTATTACAGAAATTTCTGGTAGAGGAATCGGTTTAGATGTCGTACGGACAAGCATCGAACGACTCAAAGGTAATATTGAAATCGAATCAATCCCAACTCAAGGATGCACCTTCCGGATTCAGTTAAATACAAGTTTAGCGATTAACAATGTACTGCTGTTTGAAGTTCAAGGTATTATTCATGCTTTACCAGTTGAGTTTGTGCAGAGGACTTTATTTATCTCTTCCAAACAAATTTTGACTAAAGAAGATTGTACAACTATTAACTTAGATGAACAAAGTATTTTGGTTGCGAGTCTTGCTGATTTGCTGGAACTTTCCAACTCTCCTGCTTATGCTCAAGTTGCCAAATTTGAGCAACAAAATCATACTCAACAACCTTGTATTTTAATCAAAATAGGAGAAGAACTATTTGGATTATTTGTTGATCGCCTCATGCAAACTCAAGAAGTAGTAATTAAACCTCAAACTCAGTTATTAAAACGGGTGCGTAATGTCAGTGGTGCTACAGTTCTCGGTTCTGGAGAAGTGTGCATGATTCTTAACCCTTCCGATTTGCTCAAATCTTTGCACCAGCAAACCACATCTATAGTTTCTGCAAAACAAAGAAAAATAGTAAAAACAAAACCAGTGATTCTCTTAGTAGAAGATTCCATTCCTGTACGCACTCAAGAAAAACGACTTTTAGAAAAAGCTGGATATGAAGTGGTGATCGCAGAAGATGGACTAGATGGCTATAACAAACTTCAAACTCGTAAAATTGATGCGATCATTTCTGATGTCGAAATGCCCAATCTTGATGGGTTATCACTCACTGCTAAAATACGTCAGCATCCAGAATATACAACATTACCGATTATTTTAGTGACAACCCTTGCTTCCGAAGCAGATAAAACAAGGGGAGCCGATGTCGGGGCTAATGCCTACATTATCAAAAGTAATTTTAATCAAGATGTTCTTTTAGAAGTATTAGGAAGATTAGTTTAAATATATGTGTTGATATTTTTTCGTTGTTTGTTGAGTTAACTACCGACAAATAATCACTAATCACCAACCACCCAAAAATAATCAATGCCGATTCGAGTTTTGTTAGTTGAAGATTCACAAATTGCTCTGGTACTTTTAAAAAGAATTTTGACCTCATCACCGCAAATTGAAGTGGTTGGAGAAGCTTGCACTGGTTTAGAAGCTTTGGAATTGATTCCTAAAGTTGAACCAGATGTCATTTGTACAGATTTTCATATGCCTTACATGAATGGTTTAGAGTTGACAACTGAAGTCATGGCACTCTATCCACGACCGATTTTAGTAATTAGTGTTTCCGTACAAACAGATGATTCAAAAAATATTTTTCAGCTTTTAGAAGCGGGGGCTGTAGATATTTTCCCGAAGCCAACCATAGGATTGGTAGCAGATGATGAGGAATTCAAACAGGAGTTGATTAACAAGATCAAAATTCTCTCTGGAGTTAAAGTATTTCGGAAAAAGCGAAAACTGGCTACACAAACACAGAGTTTACAAGCAGCAAGGCTTACTGCTTTATCTTCTAAATCCTTAGCTAAACCAAAACTAGTAGTTATTGGCGCATCTACAGGTGGCCCCCAAGCCCTGAAAGAGATATTGACTAAATTACCATTAGATTTTCCCTTACCAGTGATTTGTGTACAACATATTTATCTTGGTTTCTTGCAAGGATTAATTGATTGGTTAGGTGTTGATTGTCGATTACCAATTCAAATTGCTCAACTAGGGGACATACCACAACCAGGGAGAATTTATTTTCCGCCAGAACAACAGCATTTAGAACTTGATCAAAGGGGTAGATTTTTTTACTCTGACTCACCACCAGTAGCAGGACATCGCCCTTCGGTGACAGTCACATTTGCATCAGTTGCCAAATTTTATGGTCAAGCATGTGTAGGAATCTTGTTAACTGGGATGGGTAGAGATGGAGCAGAGGGAATGCAGGCGATCGCTCAAGCTGGTGGTTTGACCATCGCTCAAGATGAAGCTTCTTCTGTTGTCTATGGAATGCCAAAAGTAGCGGTTGAGTTAGGAGCCGCGCAACAAGTTTTACCAATTCAGGCGATCGCGCCAAGGTTGCTGGCTCTGTTGCAAAATAATTTTCTGGAATTATGAAGAGAATAATTAGGAGTCAAAGTGTCAGAAGTAGAGACTTTCAGCGTAGAGCTAACAAAGGCGTTTATTCGATTAATTGCCAAGCATACCGGAATAAAAATTCGAGAGCGCGATCAAGCAAATTTAATCCAAAAAATACTTTTACGTATGAAAGCTCTCAAAATATTGTACCCAGAAATATATTATAAAATTTTAGCATCTTCTACTATCTATAGCTATATAGAATGGCAAAAATTTATTGCGATTTTGACAAATACTGAAAGTTACTTTTTTAGAGATAAGGGACAATTTAATTTATTACGAAATAAAATTCTTCCCGAAATAATTAAACGTAAACAAAATTACAAAACAATTCGTATATGCAGCGCTGGATGTTCAACAGGTGATGAGCCTTATTCAATTGCTATTCTTTTAAAAGAACTGATTCCTAATTTAGAGGAATGGCATGTGACAATTTTGGGTTTAGATATCAACAAAGAGGCATTGAGAAAAGCAAAAGAAGGAATTTATACAGCTTGGTCATTAAGAAGCCTAGATGCGAAAATAATCCAGAAATATTTTGTCAATTTTGACAACTATTATTATTTAGACGAAGAAATAAAAAAAATGGTTAATTTTCAATATACAAATTTAGTCAAAGATTTGTTTATTCATCCATATTCAGATTTTAGAGATATGGATTTAGTTATTTGTCGGAATGTGTTTATTTATTTTGAACATATAATAATTGCCAAAATATTAGAAAAATTTTATCACACTCTCCAACCATTTGGGTATTTGATTACAGGACATACAGAGCTTTGTAATCAAAACATGAGTAACTTTCACACAAAATTATTCCCAGAATCTCTTGTTTATATTAAAAAGTAAGCCATCAAAAAATGAAGAAAAATCTGTATCTCACTTTTAGCTTAAATAACTATATCTACGGCATTGATACGGTTTATGTAGAAGAAATTTTCAATTTGCCAGAGTTGACAACAATTCCAGAAGTTCCTAATGGAATTATTGGTTTCCTCAATCTCCGAGAGAAGATTTTGCCAGTTCTAGATTTGAACCTAAAATTGGGCTATTTGTCGCCAGATTATCGCTTGACAGATAGTGTAGTAGTTTTAAAATATGAAGAATTACGGCTAGGTATTCTGGTTAATAAAATTCATGAGATCAGAGAAATATCTCTGGAAGAAATTGCTACTGAACTTAATGATGAACAAGAATTATTAGTAGTTGAACAAAGAAATATTATTACTGGTGTTGCCCATTTTCCAGATGATATTTTAATATTAAATCATCCTAATAATTGGTTATACTCTGACGAGATACAACAACTTGTGTCTTTGCAAAAGTATCTGCAACAGGATATTTTTGATAGTTCTCATATAGACGAACTTCAAACAAACGATTCCGATTTTTTGTTGCTACAAAATTCTATATTTTGTCCGAATGCAACTTTAGAAGAAAGAAAAGTTTTTAAACAAAGAGCAGATATTCTCAGAGTTTCAACAAAAACTCAGAATTTTAAAAACTTTAAAACTTTAGCAGTCATTACTTTAAATGACCATCTTTTTGGGGTTGATTTAGAAATGGTGCGAGAGTTTACTGATATCTATCATGTGACTCCTGTTCCTTGTTGTCCATCACATATCATCGGTAATATGAATCTGCGAGGTGAGATACTTACTCTGATTGATCTGCGCGGATTAGTATTAAATCTACCACCAAAGGGTGTGGCTGTTGGTTCTAAAGCAATGGTGATCGAAGTTGAGGGTATAGTTGCTGGTGTAATAGTCGAAGAAATTTACGATGTGATGTACTCCCTGAACTTACAAAAAGTAACAGCAATATCAACTACAATCAATTCTATTAATGCTCAATATTGTCAAGGAGCTGCTCCCTATCAGGAAAAAATTATGAGCATTCTGGATATACCTAAAATTTTCCTGAAGGGTGGTTTAATTGTTGATGAAGCGATTTGATTCATCTTTTTAGTTTTTAATTGTTTGTTCTAATATACTTCTGCACAATCTGTAATAATTCCTCTGGCTGTGGTGGCTTACCTAAAAATTCAGTAGCACCGACTAACATAGCGTGCGCTCGATCAATAGGTGTATTCCGTTCTGTCAGAAAAATAATTGGTGTATTCCGAAAAGTGGGGGTATCGCGCAAAAATTTACAAATGCTATAACCATCAGCATTCGGTAAAAGCAAGTCTAACAAAATTAAATCAGGCTTGTGTTCGATAAGTTGAGAAAATCCTCGCATCGGTTCCGGAATACTCAACATTTGATATCCAGCGGGGATCAATATTTTTCTTAAAGCGTAAGCCAATACTGGACTATCATCAATGCAAGCAATTAAGGGTTGTTTTTGGGTAGATTTATCAATAGATTCCTGAACAGATTCCTGAACAGATTTTTTAACAGATGTAATAGATTTATTTTCTAATTCGAGTCGCGTTGCTGCTGCTACTTTTTTTATAGTTGGTAATGGTAAATCTGGAATCTTCTGGAGTTCTAATATACCCTTATCAATCCAAGGTATCAAAGAGAGAGCTACCTCTACTACTGATTTTTCTTGTTGTAAGGCTATATCCCATAGAGTGAAATCACTGTTGAAATACTTCTTTTCGGAAACTGGGATGACTTGAGAATTTACCGTTGACATCAAAACTGGGGCAAGACTGGGGCTAAGGTGATCTAAACCAGCTGCTTGCCATTTCTGGTGAGTGTTCGTTGCTTTAGTAAAAACTGACAGTATTTCCCAGGAAGACAAGGCTATCAGTTGGGGTAAATGAAATACGTCTTTTTGAGTCGGTGTCCAGTTATTTTTCAGGTCTCTATAGTTACTTATTTCAAAAAAACATTCTTGAACAATACTACGAATTACTAACTTGGTTTGGATTGCACTCAATTGCCTTTGGCTAATTCCTTGAGCAAGGAGGTGACATTCCCAAGATTGATTTTCGGACAACACAGGAGACTCAACACTCCACTGCCAATTGGGACAATGCTGCTTTATAGCTCTATTCCAGCGTCTGACAGGATGCATTCCACCTGTAGCATAGACCAATTTCCCGTCATTAAAGTAAAGGTTCCAAACAACTGTATGGTTGTATAAGATGAGTACTCCGTTACTACCATTTTTACTTAGGTTGTTTAATTCTTCAGTTAGCCTTGTTAGTATCATTTGTGGCAATTCTGCTCTGCTCGCAATCATTATGCCGTAGCTTGCACCCTTTTATATCATTATTGATTAATATAAATTTGAAACTTCTTGATCTTGGACACTCATACAGCTAGAGTGAAGCAGTTATCCACTTAGATACTAAAACTAGCAATAAAATCAAATAAATAATGAGCTAGCTGCAATTTAGTACATGGTGAAATTTCCAGCTGACGACCTTGTCTATCTAAAAATACTGCTTGGTTGTTATCGCTACCAAAACCACTATCAGGTTTATCCACTGGATTAGCAACAATAGCGTCTAAATTTTTTCTGTGCAGTTTTTCCCAAGCGGGAGTGATAATATCTCCTGTCTGAGCAGCAAATCCGATTAATAATTGATGAGGTTGTTTGCGCTGTGACAATTCTGCAATTATATCGGGTACAGGTTCTAAAGCTAAAGATTCTGGTAGCGATCGCTTGGGTAATTTCTCGGAATTATACTCTCGTGGTTTTACATCTGCAACTGCGGCTGACATAATTATGACGTCGTACTTAGAATAATTACTTACCATAGCAGAGTACATTTCTTCAGCACTTAGCACAGTAATTGCTTCTACTCCCAAAGGTATATCAGTATTCATGGGACTGTGTACTAAGGTTACGTTTGCGCCTCGATGCAGTGCTGCTTGTGCTAAACCTAACCCCATTTTCCCAGTAGCAGGATTGCCAATAAATCTCACCGGATCAAAATGTTCCCGTGTTCCCCCAGCAC
Source organism: Fischerella muscicola SAG 1427-1 = PCC 73103 (assembly GCF_000317245.1). Classification (GTDB taxonomy): domain Bacteria; phylum Cyanobacteriota; class Cyanobacteriia; order Cyanobacteriales; family Nostocaceae; genus Pelatocladus; species Pelatocladus muscicola_A. The sequence goes on along the minus strand of NZ_AJLJ01000228.1, from coordinate 14,122 downwards.
TGATTAGGACTCGCTTTCCTGCTAAATCCCGCTTGCCTCTGGTGTGCAGTAAAGATTGAATATAAGCAATGATTTCTGGCGGTTCTGCCATTCTCCCAGCACCGACGCGATCGCACGCTAGTAATCCCGATCCTGGTTGCAAACTGTGAAAACGATTATTTTTTAAGATATTTTGCCAATTCTGCTGCACCGTCTGCTGTTCCCACATATCGGTGTTCATCGCTGGTGCTAAAACAACAGGACAAGTGGAAGCTAAGACGGTATTTGTAAGCAAATTATCAGCCATCCCATGAGCCAATTTTGCTAATGTATTAGCTGTCAAAGGTGCGATTAAAAATACTTCTGCCCACTCGCCCAATTCTATATGTAAAGGACGAGAATAAATTGGTTGCCAAAAATTTTCATCTGTAAAGGCGGTATAGCGCGAGAGAGTAGAAAAAGTTAGAGGTGTGACGAATTTTTGGGCGGAATTAGTCAGAATAGTTCTGACTTCCACACCACTTTTAAATAATGTGGAAACAACTTCACAAATTTTGTAGGCGGCGATCCCGCCGCCAATACCAATTAGAACCCTTTTGTCAGGCTTCATCGTAGGGTTCTAAATCTAAAAGGTGAATATATGGTTCAATTAACTCTGGGCGTTGAAATGCGATCGCACGTAGCATGTGCCAATCATCCAAACCTTCAAAAGCATTGCTATAGTTATCCTGCTCCAAGCGTGTAGCTAATTTTTCTACATCTTGTGGAGTCATCGTAGCAATTTCTTTTTTGGAAATGCTTAGAGTTTTCATAATGCTCGCCCCTCCCGTTAGCAGCATTTGCATCCAGCTTGGGTTTGTTTGCGCCCGACGCAGCCACCCAATATATATTACTCATTTGAGAGCATTAATTACGTGAAATTTTTCCGGATTTATACCGGATTTTGTAAAACTTTTGTAACTGGGATGAGACAAAATCTAGCAACAAGCTACTCTGTAGCTGCTTGAGTATTAATCACAAAATTACGTATTAACTCTAGCATTGGTAGTTGGATTTCATGACCCATGTTAAATTCATAGTACTGCACTGTAATTAAGCGCGACTCTAAAGTTTCTTTGGCGCTGACTGCGGCTCGTAGTGGTACTACTTGATCATATCTGCCATGCATGATTAAAACCGGCGGTAGAGATGTTGCAAGCAACGTATCTACAGCACCAGGATGTAAATAACCACTCATGACAATTAAACCTGCTAAGGGCAACTTTAATCCTATATCCAAAGTCATTGCCCCCCCTTGGGAAAAACCGCTTAAAATTGTTTGCGATAGCGGTACACCAGTGCTACTTTCTAAACTAAGCAACCAATTTGTTAGCAATTCCCGGCTTTGTGTTAATCCCTCATACATTTTCTCCGCATTCAGATCATACCAAGCTCTTCCTATAGGCGAATGAGGATGAGGAAAAGGTGCATTAGGAAACAGAAATTGATAATCAGGCAAATTTAAGTATGGTGCTAAAGATGCTAAATCCTCAGCATTTGCACCCCAACCATGCAAAGCGACGATTAATCCTTTAGGTGATTTTCCTGTTGTTGGGAGAACCTGAATAAATTCTAAAGACAGATATTTTCTCCTATAATCTAATTTTTTTTATCTATATTAATCAAATTAAATTCTTGCTAAGTAATTGTACCATGTTGACGCCAATTAAAATTGCCGTTCGCCCTACATCTGCTGCTGGCTTATAGACAGAGTTTTGGGCTTTCCGTCAAGCCTGATATTGGCTACTTTTTTCTGTGATAGGTCATATACCCGAATTAATTCGCCTACAGCATCATTTATTTATGAAAATATCCCTGTTCTGTTGTCTATTTTTTAACTTGCAAAGTATAGACACAAAGAAAACTGATGCTTTTAACTGTATGACCATATCCAATCAAGGTTTTAATCAAATTACTGTCATGCTTCCAAAGTTTGATGTTTCTGTCATCACTGACATAGACTATCGTTTGATCATCAATGTATCTTATCGATTTTATATTAAAATACTGATAATTTACGATTGCATGAAAGTGGTATGTTAATTTCAAAAATAATGATTTTATATAATTATTAGTTAGAAGCTGATTTGAATTGGAGAAACAAAATATGTCTGATAAAAAGCCAAAAAAACATGTTCAAGCCACACAAGAGTTTACCCATGAACCTAAACTTTTTGAAGACTTAACAAATGAGGAGATAGAGAAAGTATGTGGTGGTGTTACGAAATTAGAATTTGAAGAATTTAAAACTGATTTCAAACTTGCCAAGGTTGAGGTTACGGCAGAATTCCTCACTTTAAAAGTCTAAAATAATTACTGGATATATACAATAACCATGCTTAAATCTTTCAACTATTTAAGCATACTAAATATTTGCTTTTGCTTGATTTATCACCAGAGAAGTTTCTTCTACTGGTGTTTTACATTAATAAATAAAATGATAGTTTAAAAAACCCGATTTCTTCAAGAAACCAGGTCAATCAGCCGTGAACGAAAGTTCCGGTTTATAGCTTATACCTGCTTAAGTGGTTTTAAAATTGAAAATAATCGGCTCATACACAATCGTGCAACCATTCAACAATCTGTGAATTTACCACATCCGGTATTTCATCATGGGGACAATGACCAGCACCAGGAATGGGGACAATTTTGATATTTTTACCATTCTCCCGCGCTTGCTCGTAAATTTTGGCACCAGTGATCGGTGTCCAAGGATCGTCAGCACCCCAAATTACCAACAGAGGATGTTCGACTTTCGGCAATAGTTCTTCTGGTCTGGGACCGGGAGGCGCGGTAAGGATAGATGCAAAAACTTTTTGCGCTCCTGGATCACAAGATGGTGTATAAAGCATATCTACCAAGTCATCAGTGACGGCTTGGCGATCGCGATAAACTTGATAGAGAGTACGGCGAATTTGATGTTTTTGCCGAATACGGTTAAATACAAATGTTCCCGTAATCGGATGACCAACCAGTTTATTAAAAGCAGCCATCACAACTCGTAGTGGTGGGTTCAATTCGTGAGGACGATGACTCAAACCCCCCGCAGAGTTAATCAACACCCCACCCGCAACAATTTCTGGATGTTCGGCTAATACCATCAAACTTAAAAGTGCGCCGATAGAGTTCCCAATAAATACGGCTGGTTCGTTAATATGGGCTGTCCAAAAATCTTTAAGTAGTTCCACCCAGACTTCTACCGTGTAATCAATGGCTGCTTTTTCAGAACCACCAAATCCCAATAAATCAATGGCAAATACTTGATAGCCAGCATCAGCTAAAACAGGGATATTTTTTCGCCAATGGCCAATACAAGCACCAAAGCCGTGAACCAAAACCAAGGGTTTACCTGTTCCGACGACGGTGTATTGAATCTTATAGCCTTGCCAAGTCCAAAAGTGTTTATCAAAAGTGGCTGTTGTCGGTAGCTGCTGGATATTTACAGTCATTATTAAGATTAGTAAAGCTTTTCTTTATATAATAATTTGTTCTGAGCTTTTAAATTTATGCAATGTGCTAGCTAGCTAGATCTGGAATTTTTCAGAGGTAGTGATGCTGCAACAGCGCCCACCGGAGGCGAACGCACTACGGTTTAGACTTTTGATCATAAACGCTAAATTTTAACTGTTTGATACATACCGAACTTGAGAAATAGCTAATAGCTAAAAATGGACTTACCGTTGGTTTATCACTCAGATTACGTTGCGCCATTACCTGAAGGACATCGTTTTCCCATGCCTAAATTTCAGCAACTCTACGAACTATTGCTGGCTGATGGTGTGGCGTACCCCTCCCAATTTTATATCCCCGAACGTCCTCCCCAGGAATTAATAGAGTTAGTCCACACGCCAGAATACGTTCAAGCTTATTGTGAAGGAACCCTAGACTCAAAAGCCCAACGGCGGATTGGATTACCTTGGAGTCCAGCGCTAGTCAATCGCACCTGTGTGGCGGTAGGTGGTACGATACTGACCGCTAAGTTAGCACTAAGTCACGGTTTAGCTTGCAATACTGCTGGCGGTACTCATCATGCTTTTCCTGGTTATGGTTCTGGTTTTTGTATTTTCAATGATTTAGCGATCGCCTCTCGTGTCTTACAAAAACTAGGACTAGTCCAAAAAATTTTGATTGTAGATTTGGATGTGCATCAAGGAGATGGAACAGCATTTGTTTTCCAAGATGATGACAGTGTTTTTACCTTTTCCATGCACTGCGAACTCAATTTTCCTGGTGCCAAGCAAAAAAGTGATTTGGATGTCCCGCTTCCCATTGGCATGGAAGATGATGCCTACCTGCAAACTTTAGCAGCATATTTGCCAGATTTGTTGTCTCAAGTCAAGCCAGACTTGATTTTCTATGATGCAGGTGTAGATCCTCATGTAGGCGATCGCTTAGGAAAATTAGCTCTCACTGACACTGGTATTTATCGTCGGGAAATGCAAGTTTTAAGTACTTGTATTGCTGCTGGCTATCCTGTCGCTTGCGTCATTGGCGGTGGTTACGCCGATGATCTCAAATCTCTTGTCTATCGTCATTCCCTTGTGCATCGTGCTGCAAGTGAAGTCTATCGCCATTTTCATCTTTAAGATTCGGAGAATAGGAGACAAGAAATTTTAGATTTTAGATTTTGGAAATGACCAATAACCAACTCTCCCCAAAGAACAATGCAGAAAATCGTCTCCTTGGATACAATTTAGAAGTAAGGAGAGCCGAGGAGAAAGATTAAGGTGCTATTAAAAGGCTTTGAGATAGAGATGTACACTGGCACGGCTAGTGGTGAAATCGTCGGCCTCTCTGACAAGATTACTGCGTCTTTAGATGGATATGTAAGAGAGCCAGATAGCAGAAATGTAGAGTATATTACTGCACCCAACCATAATTATGACCAGTTATTGTGCGCCATCTTACATCCTCGGTTGAAACTGCGAGAGTATCTCCAGCAGTTGGGCGATTATACTCTGATTCCAGGTAGCACTTTGTCTTTGGGTAGTAGCGATCGCTTTTTCCGTTCTGACCCTCAAAATCCTTATCATACTTTTATCGAGCAAACCTACGGCACAAAAGTAGTTACGGCTAGCGTTCATATTAATATTGGCATCGATAACCCAGAACTACTTATGCGTGCTTGTCGGTTGATTCGGCTAGAAGCACCGTTATTTTTGGCTTTGAGCGCTTCTTCTCCTTTCCTAGATGGCAAAGCAACCGGCTATCATTCTACTCGTTGGGGTGTATTTCCACAAACGCCCGCCCATGTACCGTTATTTAGTAGTCATACCGATCATATTCAGTGGGTAGAACAGCAACTAGCAGCTGGAACAATGCAAAATGTTCGTCACTTGTGGGTTTCGGTACGACCAAATGGTGATCGCCGTCCTTATGATTTAAATCGGTTAGAATTGCGAATTTGCGATTTAGTTACAGATCCTATTTCCTTATTAGCAATTACTGCTTTGCTAGAAGCACGTCTGTTACAACTAATCGAAAATCCCCACCTAGATCCTTTAACTCAAAGCACTTTTTCTCCAGAGGAACTTATCTCTTTAACTACTACCAACGAAATAGTGGCAGCGACTTCTAGTCTTGATGCCCAACTGCTACATTGGCAAGATGGCAGAACTATCACCGCTAGAAATTGGATTGCTGAACTTTATCAACAAGTATGGCCAGTAGCTAAACAACATGGCTTCGGTTGTTTCCTTTCACCTTTACAGAAAATTCTGCGCGAAGGTAACGAAGCCCAACAGTGGTTGCAGCTTCATGCCGTTGGTTTTAACGCTAAAACCACAATTATTCAAGCTATTCGCGCTACACGAGAACGTGAAGTAGAACTAGAAGATAAATTATGTGTCTCCTCAGTGGCGTAACAAGCTATTCGATTTTGGATTTTGGATTACCGCGGGTAGACACGGAGTGGCTTCCAAAGGTAGCCGCAGAAGCGTCTATGGATTTTGGATTGATGAGCCAAAAAGATTCTTTATTTTGTAGACACATAAACGCGTAGCGGCTTGGTGTAGGTAGCGGCTACTTCCACAAGTCACTACGCGCCCACGTCCCCGCGTCTCCCCTCTATCCTCCACAACTTCTCGGAAAAACCCACAGTCCTAAGAGGGGGGTTAACACCCCACCCCCAATCTTCAGGAAATTGATAAACTCTCCAGAGATGTAGTCATCTACCTTGGGGTATAAAAAATCATATTCTAGGAAAATCGCATTTTCACCCCTCTCAGAGAAAATTCTGAGGGATTTCTTTGTTTTGTTTTAAATTTCTAATCAATTGTGATAGGTTGATATTTATTAACAAAAGCTATAAGAACCCTATATCAACAGATAGATTTGAAAATTTTTATACTTTACGTTTAAAGACACTGTGAAGTTGGGAAAAAATGCCTCAGGTAGTTCTAGTAAATCCCCTTATACCGCCGAATACAGGTAATATTGCTCGTACTTGTGCTGCCACAGGTACAGAACTACACTTGGTTGGTCCTTTAGGATTTGAAATTAGCGATCGCTATCTTAAAAGAGCCGGTTTAGATTACTGGCCACATGTCAAGCTGCATTATCACGAGTCTTTAGAAGCCTTGAAAACCTTACATCAGCAAAGGGGAGGAAGATGGCTAGGGTTCAGTGTACGCGGTAGTTATAACTATGCCAAATTTCAATTTCAAGCCGATGACTGGCTGCTGTTTGGTAGTGAAACTACAGGTTTACCACCAGAAGTGATTGAGATGTGTGATTCCACCCTCTACATTCCCATGAGGCAATCTCATGTTCGCAGTTTGAATCTTTCTGTCAGTGTCGCTGTGGGCTTGTTTGAAGCGTATCGCCAGTTGGGTTATTTAGAATGAATCACAGAATACAAGGAGTATATAAATTTTCAATTTAAGTGAATATACTTTCAAGTTAATAAGATCTTAATGTATCTAGTAATATTTATAGACAGAATTCTCCTGTATTTGAGTACAAAGAGGCAATAAATTATACTAATATAGTAAAAACCTCACAAACTCTAGAGAATAATACTTAGAAAAACCCATAATCATCTATAAGAAATTTGTATATGGCAAAAGACAGAATTAGTGAACCGAACGATAGATTTTTATGAACTAGTTTTTTTTGATCTGAGGAACAAAAATTACGAAACTATGTCAGATTAACCATTTGAGCGAGTTTGCAAACCATTGACTGGTTGTAGGAGCGTAGAGGAGCGTAAAGATACTTATGAGTTAATACGGTTGTGTTTTGGGGAATAATCAACTTACAGTCTCATGTTGGGATTACAGATGAAGCAAAAAACCTTTGAAGATTTTAAATATCTACAGTGGTAATTGGCTCTCCCAAGTATTCCTGACAGTAAGTTTTGAGACAACTATAAAGAGCAAGACGTTGTAAATTATGAGCAGTGATCAGACAAGTAAACAAAAAATAAATTTTTTACTAAATTTTAAAAATGTGAACTTGTCTAAATTAAAGAAGCAAGTTAATCTTGCCTAAGTATCTCTGTTCAGTGTGATCTTGATATGTTGTTTAATGTGATCTAAATCATTGACTAGTACCCGACTCTAAATATCGAGGTCAGTTAAGCGCTAGTGTTCATAGGAGGTCGTCTTTGAAACGAGCATTGAAAAAGAGAGAGAAGGCTGTGTTAGAAAACACCCAAAGCGAGGAAGTACCGGTGGAACAGCAGAACCCAGTTAACTCACGTATTCACCGTCTAGTACCAACAAAAGCCGCCATGATTGGCTTGGCAATCTCAATGGGAGCGACTAGCCTCTTGGTGACTCGACAAAGCGATCAAGCCCTGGCAGCGGAACCAGTAGGCAATCAAAATACAGCCTCAACCCTTCCTGCTGCGGCCAATGCGGAATTAAAAATTGCTCGTACAAATTATTTAAAATCCGAAACCGGATCATTAGTGAGCCAGCCTGAAAATCCTGTTTTAGTTGAACCAACAGCAATTTCACAGGTGCCTGGGCTTGGAGCAAAATGGCAGGTTGTCACAACCGGAATATCTGTGCCAGCTCATACGCCAGTTTTAGTACCAACCAAGGTAAACAGTCTGGTTATTCCTAGTGCCAAAAATCATACACAAACAACCACAAAACAACTTGACACTGTTAGAACATCATCTAATGGTTATGTAGTAATTCAAAATCAAACTACACCCTTATCCTTTGCTGCTCAACCGCAAACAGTGGTAGAAAACAATGCAGTTAGCAGTGAAGTGAATGCCCAACTGAAAGCGCAGCAAGAATTTGCACTCTACCGCTTACAGGAGAAATCAGACCGCTTAAGAGCCAGTCTGGCACAAATAAGATCTGAAGGAAATACAGAATTACCCAAAGTTGTTGTAACTCAAGCTCAATCAACGACAGCAGTTACTCAACCAATTTCACAAGAGACAAGCAACACTTTTGCACTACAGTCCCAAACAAGAAGTGATGCAAGCCAAGCAAGCCTCGCGTCTAGATTGAAGCAGCACAAAAATGCGGTGAATACAGCCATACCAGCTGTTACACCCACAGCAAGCACTCCAGTTCTCACACCTACTGTTACAGCAGCGAAAGTTGTTACTCCATCGACTAGCGCTGGCTATGAAGTCAAGCCAGGAGATACATTAGCAGCGATCGCACGCGCCCATGGTACATCAATATCAGAATTAGTTAAGGCAAATCGTCTTAATAATCCCAATCAGCTACAAATTAATCAAAAGCTCAATATTCCTTCCACTGAAGCAAGCAAAGCTACCACCGCAACACCAGTAGCGATTAACTTCAGTGCTTTTGCATTGAGTCAGAATTCCAAAGTTACCAATATAAGCCCTAATTCAGAAATTGCTGATTCCAGCACTTCTACAATTGAATCATCACCTTTAAACAATCAAATTTCAGCCAATACAATTAACACAGAGTATAATTCTGCTGATTCGACAGCAAATACTGTTAAAACAGCAAATACAGCTACCACAGAAAATGCTTCTGGTATGGGTGGTGATACTCCTATACCTACTGCTTTTACCGAAATGCAGTTGGCTAGAAGACAAGATACTACCAAATCAAAGAATGCCAAAAATACAAATCCACGTCTAAACAGCTTAAAAGCAGAAATTGAGAGATTACGAGCAAAATACCGCGCTCAACAGTCTGGTAGCACAATTGTGGCAGAGGAAGTTAGCAATAATAGTAATGCTGTAGAAATTCCAGTTGCTCAACCAAATAATACTGCTATACCAATTAAAGTTTCCAGACCTACTAGCAATGTAGTAGTACCTACCTCAGCTATTAAGGCTAATGCGCTACCAGTATCAATCCCTGTTCCTAAACCGAAGGGATCAAGCTACAGTGTGCAGCCGACTAACCCTTCATTCCGCGCTACTAGACAGAATAATGAGCCGATCAATCCAGAATTTGTTGCCAATCAAGCTAAAAAGATCGCAACACCTGGTATGGGTGGAGATGTGCCTCAGTCTTTTAATGCAAAACGAGGAACTCAAGTTTCTCCAGAATTACCACCCTTAGCGGCAGTCGATACATATCTTCCCAAACCAATCGAAGAAATCACGCCTACATCTAAGGGCTATATTTGGCCCGCTAAAGGAGTCCTCACCTCTGGTTATGGTTGGCGTTGGGGACGGATGCACAAAGGAATTGACATCGCTAACGGTACTGGTACACCGATTTATGCTTCCTCTGGTGGTGTTGTAGAAAAAGCCGGTTGGAATAACGGTGGTTATGGTAACGTTGTGGATATCCGCCATACTGATGGCAGTTTGACTCGTTACGGTCACAACAGCAAAGTTTTGGTGCGGGTAGGTCAACAAGTAAACCAAGGTGAAATGATTGCTGAAATGGGTAGTACTGGCTTTAGCACAGGCCCACATAGCCACTTTGAAATCCATGCATCTGGTAAAGGTGCAGTCAATCCCATGGCCTTCCTGCCACCACAACAACGTATATAGTTTCTGTCTGCAAGTAGATCACCCACACTGGCTTGAAGTAGCAAGTACAGTGTGGAATTCCAAAGTTCACCCATAATCAATAAAAAGATTTCAGAATTTCTAGATATATGAGACTAGCCATTACAAAACTAGTATGCTATATTTAGAAATCGGTGAGAAAAGTTTGGCTCAGTAGCTCAGTAGGTTAGAGCGGGGGACTCATAAGCCCTAGGTCGTGTGTTCGAATCACACCTGAGCCACTAAACATAATAAATAGTCTATCTGTTTTTATATTTGTGCATTGGTGGTTGATTTATAAAACATAAATTTTGTTGTAATTTCAATTTTCATCAGTCGTAATTTTTAATTTTTAATTCCGAAGGTGACGGAGTACCTCGGCAACTGACCAAGCTTGAGCGATCGCTCCTCTAGGTGTGTGTGGCTCATCACCATCAAAAATTTCCGAAATTGAGCCAAGACAGCCGTCAGCAACAAAATGTTCTAATAGAGGTTCCCACTCAAAAGGTAACGGTTCTGTGCCATAAAAACGTTTCCAAGCTCGAATAAACGGGCCAATGAGCCAGCACCAAACAGTACCTTGATGATAAGAGCGATCGCGCTGTTGTAGATGACCCGTGTATTTGCCGACAAATTCTCGATCACCAGGGTCAAGAGTACGAAGACCATAGGGTGTGAGTAAACATTCAGTAGCCACCTGCAATATCTGACGCCCCTGTTGAATAGAAAACGCACAGTGGGCAAGAGAAAGCGCAATCACAGCATTAGGGCGAATCTGAGAATTACGGCGATCATCTGGTTCTATAGTGTCGTATAAGTAGCCCAACTGGGAATTCCAGAACTGTTGTAGTGATTCTTTTACTTGTTGGGCTTGCTGACTATAACGTCGAGCCTGTTTTGCAAAACGACTTGTTTCGACGACAAATTCTTGCTCACTCAAAATTTCTGCCCACCGAGAAGCCCAACATAAAGCTGAGTACCACAAAGCGTTGACTTCTACTGGCTTACCACAACGGGGTGTGACTGGTTGTGTGTCAACTATTGCATCCATCCAAGTTAAAGCTACACCACGGGCATCCCAACCAACTAATCCATCTGTAGAATCAACTTGAATGTTGTAGCGTGTACCACCAATAAAAGCTTTATATATTTGCTGTACTACTGAATATTGTTCTGCTAGAAACAGCCAGTCCTGTGTTAATTCTAAATATAGTCCTAAGCTTTCAATCCACCACAAAGCCGTATCAATACTATTGTAAACAGGTTCACTTTCCAGACTAGGAAACATATTGGGGATCAGACCATGGCGACAGTAACGCCCAAGACTCTGTATAAGTGCTTTTGCCAAGTCAAATCGCTCAGTCAGCAACGCTATACCTGGTAAAGCAATCAAGGTATCACGTCCGCGATCATTGAACCAATGATAACCAGCTATGAAAGTAGGTTCACGATTAGAGCGCAAAACGACAAACTGATCGCTTGCTTTTAGTAATTGCTGCCAAATAGGGTACTGAGTACTGGGTACTGGGTATTGATTACTAGGGAAATAATTTTTCAAGTTCACCAAGTCCTTAGTTCCTAATCCCCAATCACCAGTCCCTTTTTCATTCCATCTAAATATCAAAGACAGCCGTTCTTGTTCTGCCTCAACAACTTCTCCAAAGCAATCGTCAGTAAGAGAACTTTGTAAAAGGTCGGGAAAACCTACCTTTGCTTCTAGAGTTACTACCTCCCCTGGAACCAGCGTAACTGTTAAATAACCAGGACTATAGAGATCTTCGCGATCGCTCAATCCTCGCCTTGTCTCCTCTGGTAAATGGTAATTCCAATACCAAAATCCATCTGGTTGGTAACTACCTTGTGTCCAGCGCAAGTGCCAAGGTGTGCCAAACTCTCCTGAATTAATTCCTTGAAAACAGACTTGTCTTTGTCCTAGCAGTTGTGAAAACTGTAACTGTGGAGTGGCTTTTTGCTGGTTGTGAAAATCGCGATCGCTGATTAGCACTCGTAACCTCAAAATGGCCTCATCCCTACCCTCATAGCGATATTGAATTAAAAGGCGATGACACAATTGGGATTGGGCATTGGGCATTGAGCATTGGGCATTAGTGTTTATTCTCCTCCCTTGTCCTCCTTGTCCTTCCTCCTCCCCCTCTCCCCAATCATGGGGCATCACCAACTGCCTAGTTAGCTGCCAGTCATCTTGACCCCAAACCCATTTGGGAGCTGGGTTAATCTCAAAATGACGTAACAACTCGTAACCTGTCGGATCTATCTGACCACTACCCCAAAAATTTGTCCCCAATGCTATAACTTGCTTTGGTAGTTCCAAACTAGCTTCCAGGTGCGAAAACAGTAGGGTACGTCCAGAAGGCGAATTAGTCGCGGCAAATAACCAACCATGATAAGTGCGAGTGCGGACATCAGAAACCGTACCACTGGCAAAACTTCCCAAGCCATTCGTGAGCAACCATTCTCTTGTATCTAAATCGACCATTTGCTACTCAAAATCGTTATGAGTATGATATAGTTGTAACAGTTCGTAATTAAGCTGTCAGGGCGTAAACAGGTAAGTGTTACCGATACACCCAAGATGAGCGGGCAGCTAGTACTTAGCCAACCCAAAATTCAGGGTATTGGTTGGGAAAGAATTGCAAGGTTAGAGGGTAAATTATGCCCCTGATACTATGAGTTCTTTTCCAAACCGCCAAAGAAACTTTGGCGGACTACTAGACGAAAATAATTTCCAAGGAGAATTAGTATATGTCTACAGAAGGATGCCTCCGTGTTGGTCAATCAGCTCCCGACTTTACAGCAACTGCTGTGGTAGATCAAGAATTCAAAACAATAAAACTTTCCGATTATCGCGGTAAGTATGTTGTTCTGTTTTTCTATCCCTTAGACTTTACCTTTGTCTGTCCTACAGAAATCATCGCTTTTAGCGATCGCTACGAAGAATTTAAAAAGATTAACACAGAAATACTAGGTGTGTCTGTTGATAGCGAATTTTCACACCTAGCGTGGATTCAGACTGATCGCAAGTCTGGGGGTGTTGGTGATCTCAACTATCCCCTTGTGTCTGACATCAAGAAAGAGATTAGCAGCGCTTACAACGTCCTTGATCCAGCAGCTGGCATAGCTTTGCGTGGTTTGTTCATCATCGACAAAGATGGTGTTATCCAACATGCGACTATCAACAACCTCGCCTTTGGTCGTAACGTAGATGAAACTCTGCGGACACTGCAAGCTATTCAGTACGTGCAGTCTCACCCCGATGAAGTTTGTCCTGCTGGTTGGCAGCCTGGTGACAAAACCATGGTTCCTGACCCTGTCAAGTCTAAAGTTTACTTCTCTGCTGTTTAATTTCTACCTTGCTCAGAGGGCTTGGTGTATTCCGGCTTAGATTGGCGTTAGGCTGATTGCCTAGCCAATCTATCTGACGCAAGATGTCAGATATATCTAATAAGTTAAAGTGACCACAGATATACATAATATGCACACAGATATAAATTAATCGGTGGCATTTTGTATTTTGTCTGTGGTTTGTTTATGTAATAGCTTTGATATTTTTATTGAGGATAAATTATGTTAGTTTCAACTGATTTTAGCGGTTTATTTAATGAGCGCTTTTTCCGTAATTTTTTACCAATCCCAGCAGCTAATGAAATACCATTAGGATTTTTAACACCGGATTTTCAACTGCCAGATATCACCAATAACACTTTAATTAAATTATCAAATTACAGAAATCAGCAATCAGTATTACTTGCTTTTACTCGGATTTTTACAGAAAAACAATATTGTCCTTTTTGCTATCCACACATCAAAGCCTTGAATGAAAACTATGAACAGTTTCAAAATCGGGGCATAGAAGTTTTGATGATTACTAGTACCGACGAACGGCAAAGTCAAATAGTTGTGAAAGATTTAGGCTTAAAGATGCCGTTACTGAGTGATCCTACCTGTCGAGTATTTCGTACTTATAATGTTGGGCAAGCTTTGGGAGCACCTTTACCAGCACAATTTGTTTTAGATCAAGAAGGTAGACTTCGTTATAAGCATTTGTTTTCTTTCTTAGACCACAATGCGAGTATAGAGACATTGCTAGAGCAATATAATGTAATGGCTAATAGTAAAAATACAATTAAATAA
>NZ_AJLJ01000227.1 GCF_000317245.1 Fischerella muscicola SAG 1427-1 = PCC 73103 | reverse complement strand
TTAAATAATAATAATAGTTAATAGTTGGTTGTTAGTAGTTAGTTGTTTACTATGAACAACTAATCACTAACAATGCCCAATCCAAAATCCAAAATCCAAAATTGTTACAGCCTTATATTTTGCAAATTACTACGGGGGTTATAAGTACGAATAGTACGGATTTTTTCATAATACTCCCGCTCTTGTTGACTGATGTCTCTAGGAGTGGCGATCGCAATTTTCACTAACTGGTCACTACGTCCACTCTTGGGTTGCGGCCAGCCTTTACCACGTAGACGCAGGGATTGACCAGAACGTACTCCCGCAGGTAACTTGACATTCACACTACCATCAGGAGTAGGTACTTCTATAGAAGCTCCCAAAACCGCTTCATCTGGGGTAATTGGCACTTCGCACACCAAGTTATCACCCTCAAACTGAAAGAAGGGGTGAGACTGAAGCTCAACTTTTAGGTACAAATCACCTCTTTGTTGGGTCAGAGGACTGATTTGACCTTTACCACGTACCCGGAGGCGACTACCAGGTTTTGCACCAGCAGGAATGCGGACATCAATAGTTTCGTTACCAAGATTAAAGCGTTTTTGTACACCATGAAAGGCTTCGGAAAAAGTCAAAGAAATGATGGCTTCGCTGTCTTGAGGTGTAGCTCCACCAACATCTTGGAAACCAAAATCACCGTAACCACTATAACCAGCATAACCACCAGATCCGGCACCAGTAGAAGTGCGGTAGCTATAGGATTGTCTAGCGCCGCGAGTGCCACCTCCACCGAAGCGTCCTAATAATTCGTTAATGAAATCATCAAAACTGCCATATTGGCTAAAGTCAAAGCCACCCATATCAACGCCAGCACCACCACCAGGGAAACCTTGACCAACTTGTTTCCAATATTGACCAAATTGATCATATTTTTGCCGTTTCTCTGGATCTGACAAAACCTCGTATGCTTCATTAATTTCTTTGAAGCGTGCTTCTGCCTGTTTATTACTAGGGTTAACATCAGGATGATATTTGCGGGCTAATTTCCGAAAAGCTTGTTTAATTTCATCTGCACTGGCAGTTTTATTAACTCCCAAAACTGCATAATAATCTTTAAAATCGGTTGTAGCCATCTACGTAATACTCCTCTAGTATTTAACTTTATGTTTTTTGTAAAATAAAAGGTTCGGTATCCTACACTAGGTAGAACTTTAAATATAATGACTCTGATTTTAAATTAACAAACCTTAAATATATTCGAGCTCGGTTGTTGCTGAAAATGTGAGGGCAATTTCCGTACTTTTTAGGGAATAGGGAATAGGGAATAGGGAATTGGGGATCGGGGACAAGGGGGACAAAACAAGTCAAAAGTCAAAAGTCAAAATTAAGAACTTTTGATTTTTGCCCAATGCCCAATGCCCAATGCTCAATCAGTAGCAAATCAAGTAATCTAATCCTTCTTCTAAACTGGGAGGAGCATCGCGCAATTGACGATACATGCGAAATATCACCTCTTCTGGTACTTGACGTTTCCGTCTTTGATTGCGTGCTAAACATACCCAAATAGGGGTTTTTACCCAAATCGCGGTAATGTGAGTAAAACCAATATCGCGGGCTAAGGTAATGACTTCACGGCGATGGCGTCGTTGAGCGTTAGTAGCATCATAAATTACTGTACTATCCGTAGCGATCGCCCTTTGAAATTGCCGCTTAGTTTCTTGCCAAATCAGCAGCCAAGATCCTTGAATAGATTCATTGCCAAATAGTTGCCCCCGGATGGCATCGGTGGAAACCAGTTGCCTCTGGGGACATTCTGTCACTAATTGTTTTGCCAAAGTTGACTTACCGCTACCAGGAAGACCAATTAGCAAGAAAAATTTAGTCATTAGTTTTTTGCCCCTAGTCATTAGTCATTTGTCTTTTAAGTAATGACCAATGACTATGTGTACAGACGCGAGGAACATCGCGTCTGTACTAATAACTAAATTATCGTTCCATCAGGAATAACAGCATTTTTCAGCACAACAACAATGCCACTACGGATGTAGAAACCTTGACTTTCACGCTCGGCTTCTTGGACATTATCTTTGTTAATGATTTGTACATCACAACCGATGTGAGCATTTTTGTCAATGATAGCCCGACGAATGATTGTGTTAGAACCGATACCTAAAGGTACACTACGGTGTTCACAATCGGACTGGCGTTCGGCAAATGGCTGATACATGTCTGCACCCATAATCATGGAATCTTGAATGATGCAGCCAGATTCAATCCGCGATCGCACTCCTAAAACCGAGTTTTCAACGCGGCAATTTTTGAGAATACTACCTTCGCTGATGATTGATTGGGTGACGTGACAATCTAACAATTTACTGGGAGGTAAATAACGAGCGCGAGTGTAAATCGGCGCTTGCTCATCGTAGAAACTAAATGGCGGACGGGGTTGCTGAGTTAAAGCCAGATTCGCATTATAAAATGCTTCAATTGTTCCAATGTCTTCCCAGTAATCATTGAAGAGGTAAGCTTGAACGTTGTAGTCACTGCTAGCGTCAGGAATAATCTCTTTACCAAAATCAGTCCTTTCGGAAGCTTCTTTCAACAACTTGATCAAAACATCTTTTTTAAAGATATAGATTCCCATCGAGGCGATATATGGTTGCTGTTCGGCTTCTTCTTTGTTTAAGCCTAAAACAGTAGTATCAACCTGCATTTTCTTTAAAGCCTCACCTTTGGGCTTTTCGCTGAAGTCAACAACCCTGCCAGATTGGTCGATTTTCATCAAACCAAAGTCTGAGGCGCGACGTTCATCGATTGGTATAACTGAAAGGGTAATATCAGCCCCAGTTTCCCGATGACGCTGGACAAACTGACGGTAATCCATGCGATACAAATGATCGCCTGATAGTATCAAATATTCATCTACATCCCACTCTTCAAACAGCCATAGATATTGACGAACCGCATCGGCTGTACCTTGGAACCAACTGAGGTTTTCTGGTGTTTGTTGTGCAGCTAAGACTTCAACAAATCCTTCAGTAAAACCAGCAAAGCTGTAGGTACGAGCAATATGACGATTCAGAGAAGCCGAGTTGAATTGTGTCAGGACGTATATTTTGAAAATTTCAGAATTTATACAATTACTGACAGGGATATCTATCAACCGATACTTACCTGCCAGTGGCACCGCTGGTTTAGCACGTAGTTTGGTGAGCGGATAAAGGCGGGTTCCTGCACCGCCACCGAGAATGATTGCTAAAACTTTTTTCACAAGTTTGCTCCCGACTGCCTTTCAACTCTCAACTACAGTTTAGGACTGTATGCGGCAGCTGGTAAGGGGGGATCGAAAACAAAGTTTAGTTAAGTTTTCGGAATGCTGCCAAAGAAAAATGGTGTTACCATCTGTTACAACAGGAAACTAGATGTATCAATTAATATTAATATTTGTTAACACTGATACTCTTCGCTCCCATCTGTCCATCTACCAAACGTAATTTTTGCGATAGTTTCAGATACTGCACCCAAGGTTGCTCTGAGAGTTTGGCAATTTCATTTAGAGACAAAGTAGCAGAAAATACGTCCTTGATTTCAGTAATTCCACTTACTCCTAAATTTTTTAAGATAGTTGTTGCATTAGAAGTATCTGTTCCTGGTTGGGTGTGGACAAAAACCACTAAACTATGTTCATCTGGATCTTGGACTTGATTGAGCGTCATCGCAAGGGCGGCATCTAGCTTTTTATAGTTCATCTAAAAATCTCCCGTCAACACTATCTTGAAGAAAAAGGGAAGAGTTAACTGAATATCTTGCACCTTTCTTAGTGTATTGATTCTTTTACAATAGGCTTATTTATTTAGACCAAGAGCAGGTTAAAAATAACCTTTCCTAAAAACAACCTATCAGATTTATCAGTTTGAGTCGCCTATCCTTGTGTAGACTTGACATAAGCTTGTCTATGACCAATTACAGACCTAGCAATTAAAGAGACCTGCCTTGAAAATAGAGGCTGAAACCACGCAAAGTCGTTCCACCATCATTTTCATTGTTCCTTGTGAGCGCAGCTCATGGAGTCTCTTGCATAAGTCGAATTAATCCCCTCACTCCTCCTGAAAAGGAGAAGATTGGGGAGGGTTCCTATTATTTTTGCAAGAGGTCTATTCGGTAATTTTTTGATTACTCATTATTAGTCAAAGGTGAATTATCTACCTTTTGCAAACGCAATATAAATTGATTTAGGAACTATAGATTTTCCGCATCAATTAGTCCATAACCCCATTTGGGATCAAAAGTTCCTACACTTTCACCGGGAATAGAACTATTTTGACGTAGCAAATCTTTTACAGCCTCTGGAGTCAGATTCGGATCACGTTGCAACAGCAGTGCAACCAAGCCACTAACAAATGGTGTCGCCATACTTGTACCACCTGAAACCACAAACTTGGAATTCACCATCATTGCGCGATCAAAGTTTGCATTGGATGAAAGAGCCGAAACAATCATGGCTCCGGGGGCTGCAACATCGGGCTTTTGGGCATCATTTCGCAGTGGGCCTTCGCTGCTAAAGTCAGAAATATCATCCAACTCTAACCCTACTTGCCGCTCATTGTTATCAATGTCTTTGTACTGAACTTTAGTAGTATAGGAAGCTACTGTAACTGCACTACTAGCAGCCCCAGGAGCGCCAATTTTCATAGTGTCAGAGATGCTTTTACCTGTAAAGAATACTGACGCAGCGTCATCTAAAGTCCACACGTCTAGGCGTACTTCTTTACTAGAGGTGTTACGTACCCGTAACTGCCAAACTCCACCAGGAACAGGTTGATTAAACCTGCTGTTACCTCCGCCCCGAATTTGCACAAAGAAGTTATAGTCTCCGTTGGCTGGATCTGGTCCTGGGGTAACAATCTCAACTCGTGCATCTAGTAAGTTATACTGTTTCGAAGGATTACCATCAGTAATAATTGGTTGAAAAGGAGTAACAAATCCATTGGGACTGCGTAGAGAGATTTCCAACTGACTATCGCGGGAATACCAACCGTTTAACCAGACAATCCCCACTTGATTGTAGGGAACACTAAAACGCATGGTTGCTAATTGCTTGCTGTTGACAATTGTTTGACCGTGAATGTTGTCATTACCTTCATTACCCGCAGCACAGCAAACAATTCTTCCTGGTCCAGATTCAGCATCAATAATTTTGGATAAAGAGTCGCTACCATCGTGAGCGTCAGCATGTCCACCCAAGCTGAGATTAACGACTGCTGGACGTCCCATTTCACTTGCTACTCGGAAAATATAGCGAACACCATCAGCAATGTGAGCGTCTTGCAAGTCAGTTTTAACAATTACTAATTCTGCTTCTGGTGCAACACCACCATAGGTATTATCTAATCCAGAGGCGATACCTGCAACGTGAGTACCATGACCATCTATATCTTGGGAAATAGTCAGCTGTGTTCCAGTTAATTCTGATCCATAGCCACCTTCTTCCACTCCTGGACCTGGTAATGTTTGATCCCAAATTCTTAAGATACGCCCTGCAAAAGCGGGGTGTTTTGGATCAATACCACTGTCTACTACACCAATGACAACTCCTTTACCAGTCAATTCTGTTTTATTCTTAAACTCTGGTAGTTTGACTTTTTCTGCTGCTTTATCCAGCCGCAACTTTAATTTACGGGATGGTTTGATCCGTTGGACAGCAGATTCTTCAGATAAAGCGTCTAAACTATCTATGGGTAAATAAGCTGTCCTAACAGTACCTGTGTTTTGGTTGATTTCAATACCGTATTGTGATAGATGACTCAGGTCAGCTTGTTCATCACAGTAGATAAAAACGATACTACGAGTAGGCTTAATACTGCTTTTTGGAGCAATTATACCAAGCGATCGCTTGTGTGTGGTTAAAGCTTCTTGTCCTTCTCTTTGATAGTCTTCGTAGGCTAATAGCAATCCGGGAGAAAGTTTTTCGTGTCTCATATTTTCCTCAAATCCAGTTTAATTGCTGCAAAATTCTAGCTTTGGCATCAATTTTCGGCAAGTGATTATTTTAGCTATAATTTTTGCATGTCAATATAGTTGACTAGTGTTAGATATAAAAACAGTATCAAGTATTCGGACTCAGCAATGATGAATTACGAAGTATGAGTCTTTTTTGTGGGTTAATGATTAATTAGTAAGTATTTACTGCCTTATTGCAATGAATAATTATTAATTAACAATCAACTATTATCTACAAAACTTCAGAACTCATAATTCATCATTCATAATCTCTGGATACAATACCTTTGTGCCTAATTTCGCAAAAAATTTCCGTAAAAAATGAATAAAATCTTAAATTTATTTAAATGAAGCGACAGTAAATATAGAGTACTCCTAAATCATTCGTGAACAACAAGATCCCCGACTTCGTAGAAGAAGTCGGGGATCTTGTCTCTCAAATTTCACAATTTATTAAGGATTCCCATAGAGAAAAACTTGAAAAAATAAAAGGTAAAATTTTACCTTTTCCTTTTCCTTGTGAATTTAGATTCAATGCCTATTTGTTTATATTAGCTTTAGCATCTTTGACTGCGGCTAAGAAAAATAGTCCTGTTAGGGGAATACTTAACCCTAAAATAATCGCCGTAGTTTGATTACCAAGATCAGGCTGTCCAGAGGTAAGTTCAAACACAGAACCTACTGCTGCGATCGCAGTAATACAAGAACAGGCTAAAAATAAACCACTCTTGGGAGTCATTACGTTCACAAGCATATCCTCCTAGACAACTGATTTGACAGCTTGATAGGAGAAGCCATGCTTGGATAGCTCCTGCGCTAAAGCTAAAGAGTTTTCTACACGATCTACAAATACTACACCATTGAGGTGGTCGATCTCGTGCTGAATACAGCGTCCTAGTAAATCTGAAGCCTTCAGTGTCTTAGGGCGTCCATACTCATCTTTGTAGGAGATTTCGATAACTTCGGGACGCTTCACATCCATGTAAACTCCTGGAATGCTCAAACATCCTTCTTGAGCAACGCAGATGTCCCCGCTTAACTTTTTAATAGTAGGATTAATCAACACCAGTGGGGAGTTAGCCGCGTTATCTGGTTCCAGATCAATGACTATAATTTGTTTGTGAATTCCGACTTGGGGTGCAGCCAAACCAATACCATCTTGACTATACATGGTTTGTAGCATTTCCCGTGCTAGTTTGCGGATTTCTTCATCTACTTTAGCAACGCGCTTGGCTCCTTGGCGCAGAACGCGATCGCCAAGGAAATGTAGTTCCAAGGGCGGATTTTCTAACTTTTTCTTCTCAACAGCGACTTCCGATGGCATTCTTTTCTAACTCACCTATTATGGATTGGGAATGATTCCGCTTTATTTAATCTTAGCAATCTGTGGGGAATGGGGAGTGTGGGGAGTGTGGGAAGTAAACAACTAACCACTAACTACTAACAAATGACAAATAATAATAATTAGATTTTTTTGTATAAAGAATAAATTGTATAATGTTGAAAATACTGACTAAACTTGATTATCTGCTTAAAGAAACCTGGATTGGTTTACAACGTGGTGGCTGGATGAACTGGGCAGCTATCAGTACTGTTACTGTGTTACTATTCCTATTTGGTTTGAGTTTACAGACTTCCTGGCAAGTAGAAAAATTACTTTATCAATTCGGTAGTCAATTGGAAGTATCTGTTTATCTTGATCCAGGTGTGCGTGCAGACAGGATTGAACCATTGGTGTCAAGAATACCAGAGGTTGCAGATATAAAAGTTATTACCAAAGAAAAGGCTTGGCATAAGCTAGTTCAAGAACTAGGAATTTCTGATATCGAAAGTGCTACTCAGCAGTTGGGTGAAAATCCGCTTGTGGATGAATTGAAGGTGAAAGCGCGTAACTCTGAAGTAGTACCAAACTTAGCAACACAGCTAGCGAAAGTACATGGAGTAGATGCAGTTCAGTATGTGGATGAAGCAGTCAGACGCATTGCTCAGTTGCATCGAGGTTTAAACTGGGTAACACTAACAATTACTATAATTTTGACCTTAACAGCGATCGCTGTGACTACCACCACCATCAGATTAATAGTCATGGCGCGACGCCGAGAAATTGAAATTATGCAACTAGTGGGAGCAACTTCCGCTTGGATTTATCTACCGTTTATATTGCAGGGAATTGCTTTTGGTTTGGTTGGTGGTGCGATCGCTTGGAGTTTCATTAGTATTACTCAACAATTTCTCGGACATTTACTGGCTAACCAACCGGAATTTATCAAATTTCTCACCAACGGTTTACAACTGACTCCATTACAAACTTTATTATTGCCCTTGATTCTCCTCAACTTTGGTGCAACTGTAGGATTTATCGGAAGTTTATTTGCTGTGCAAAAAGTTAGCCATTAGTACAGACGCGATTAATCGCGTCTGTACAATTGTCATTGGTCATTAACCAACAACCAACAATCAACAAATGAATCAATGGGAATCTTTATTAAAAAATCTCGGTGAATGGCAAGGTTCATTCACTCATGTGTCTCCCCAAGGTGAAATCATCAGTGATACACCCAGTGTTGTGTCTCTAGAAGGGTTAAATCATAATCAGACAATTCGTCAAATTATTCGCCTGGGTGGAGATGAAAAAGTCCTAGAATACAGTTCTTTAGGACGAGGTGTGTTGTTCTTTGAAAATGGTGCTTTTTCTCAAGGTACGATTCAGCTAGGGCCATTTTCGGAATTTGGAGCAGAATTAGGGTTAGTTCATGAAAATCGCCGTTTGCGCCTTGTGCAATTGTTTGATAAAAATGGTCAGCTGGATCAATTTACTCTGATTCGCGAACATTTAGCCGAAACCCCAGTCACACAAAGCAATAATTTAACAGTAGAAGCATTGTTAGGAGAATGGCAAGGTGAAGCAGTGACAATTTATCCAGATTGGCGATCGCCTGATCGTTACTCTACCAAAATGCAATTACAACTGGATCATTCTGGACGTTTAGTGCAAAGTCTTTCATTTGGCGATCGCACAATTACCTCAACTGCTACAATCAATGGTTCTATTCTCATATTTGCTCAAGACTCACAAAAGCAGGTACAGGTTTTGCTACTACCTGATGGTGCTTCCGCCACGTCACCGTTAAAAGTGCAATTCCGCCAACCCTTATTTTTAGAAGTGGGTTGGTTAATTACACCAAATCATCGTCAACGCATGATTCGTAGTTACAACGATAAAGGAGAATGGGTGAGTCTGACTTTGGTGACAGAACATCGGCTGAATTCAGTATAAATCAAGAGCGACGGATAAAGCGCCCAATACCAGCAGCACACCGTAGAGCAATTTTTTTCTGATTGTATTCCCAAGGTGAGTAAATTTGCATCGGTGTTTGTGTGTTTTGCCAATAAGCCTTATCTGTCAATGTTGGAGGTGATCCATTCAAAGCATTAAAAATCAGTGGTTTTCGCCAAGGTTTGATCTGGCTTCCCGATGCATGTGACATGATATCTACACTCACACCACCAAAATCCATTCCCATCGCACCAACAGTGCTAAGTGGTTCAGAACTTAACATTAATGCTAAGTTCAAAACACATTGATCGGTTTGGAAATAAGGATAACGATTAAAAGCCAAACAAAAATCCTTGAGATTGATATAATCGGCTTCCTCAAAAGTATGTAATAGTTTTTGCCATAACAAAAGTATAGATTTCTGACTCTGCTTTACACCAATAAAGCCAGCATTATAGTAACGGTTTAGTTCACGTTGACAAGGGAAACCGTAGCTTTCAGCAAGTTCTTTCCAAGCCAATCTATAGGGATGATTAGCAGGCATATAATCGTAAGCATCCTCACATAAGGCAATACCACGATCAACCCAATCAATGTAGAAATTCCAGTCACGTTTATTGACAATATCAGGATCAAAATAAAATAATGCTTTAACTTCTGGACAATAATTTTCCCAAAGTTGCAGCATGAAATCAGGTTTGTAATTAGAAAAAAATGTTGAAGTGGTGAGCTTGATAAATCTAATTACACAATCTTCGGCGACAGAAAACTCTTGATAACCTTCACCTTCTTTCAGAGAATTTGCCCAAGGTGGTAAAGTTCCACGATACCCTACCCACAGTACACCGCGAAAGCCATGATTATAAAGAGAATTAACTAATACCCCTACGCCGTAGTGATAATCTCGTTCAAATAAAGTACAAATATTTGCAAGCATAAACAATAGACCCTGAATCTACAAATAACATTGTTGAGGAGATGAATTTAAAGTAGAATTAACAACTCACAAAATAATTAATTACAAGCGTTTCCACTGTGAATTAATGGTAATGGAGTAAAGATATACTTGCATTGACATGTGTTTACAGAAGGGTATAGAAAGCAAGTACTTTCAAAAAAGTATCAATAGTAAATACATATTCATCATCTATCTAAAGAAATAAAAAATTGAGTTTGTCAGAAATTACAGACATAATTTGCTAGTGATAAATATTTATATTAAGCACTTTTTTTTATTAAAATTATTGATTATAGTTATGACAAAAAGATGACAAAATAAAATCTCTAAATAATAGAACACTTGCGATATAATGCTTTATAAAGTAACTCTTGATACTCTTTATCACCGACTCTATAAGCCCCAAATCTTTCTAAATGGGGATTCATCATTTGAGCATCAAATAACACAAACTGCCTTTCTCGCAACCTTTCTACTAACTTCACCATTGCCACTTTAGAACCATCGGGAATGCGATAAAACATTGATTCGCCGATAAAAGCACCACCAATAACAATTCCTAAAATTCCTCCAGCAAGTTCATCTTCTTGCCAAGTTTCAAAACTATACGCCCAACCTGCTTGATAAAGTTGCCGATATATATCTTTTAATTCTGATGAGATCCAAGTTACTTCTCGGTTAGCACAACCTTCAACTACTGATTCAAAGTCGCGGTTCACCGCTACAGTAAAGCGATTTTGATTCAGGACACGCCGTAGGGACTTAGGGTAGCGAAATTGATCATCCAAAGGAATGAGAGTGCGATCGCGACTTCCATACCAGCCTAAGCCATTATCTTCATCAGCCATGAGAAAATAGCCTTGGGCGTAGCCTTGAATGATAGCAGCAGTATCATATTGCATAAATAACATTAAAAATAAAAACATCGCTTAGTCACGCTATTAGATGTTAACAATCATCCTGTGCGTTCCTTAGCGATTCGTTTTAACACTTGGTGCGTTTTAAGATAGAGCAAAAATATGACAGAACCTATTCCACCTATCACCCTACCACCATCCCAAAATCCGGAGCTTGAAGGCAAATGGTTAAAGCAACGCTTGCATGGATGGCTAGACACAGAATTTATCCCAGAAGCAGTTAACCAAAATATTGCCGAACGTGCAGCCCAAATATTTGTTCGCCAACGGATGGAAGGAGAAAATGACCTTGGTTCTCTAGTAATTGCTATTGTTACAGAGATGCAGGCCTTTGATTTTTCTAAAAGCTTCTATGGAGAGTTTGCGATCGCCAACGCCGTCAGTGATCTACTCTTAGAAAGTTTAGGAATTGATAAGTGTTGTGGACAGTAGTCAATGGTCAATTGTCCTTTGTCTTTTGTCATTTATCCTTTGAATAATGACTTTATAACAAATCACCAATGATCTTTTACCTAACGACTATTGTACAGACGCGATGAATCGCGTCTCTACTAATGACTACCAACTTGACTTAACTACTCCAGGCAAAAGGCCCTCGTGCGCCCATTCCCGCAAAACGTTCCGAGATAGTCCAAAATCGCGGTACACACCTCTGGAACGACCAGTAGCCCAGCAACGGTTACGACGGCGAGAGGGTGCGCTGTTGCGGGGTAGCCGTTGAATTTGTCTGTGAATCTCCAGCTTCTCCATAGGATCTTCTGTAGTTCTAAACTCTTCTAACAAAGCTTCCCGTTTGGCCGCGTACTTGACCACTAGTTTAGCGCGCTTTTTCTCGCGCTCAATCATGCTCTTTTTTGCCATTGAATTCTGTTACTTACTTTTTGAATTAAAAGACAGCATTTCCCATTCTATCTGATGGAATTAGTTCTTGGTTAGTAGTTAGGTTTCTGGTTTGGCTGTTTACTTATGAGTGATAGCTGTTCCCTGATAACTGGAGCGGAAGAGCATAAATCTGCCAACTCGCAAATCTCACATGCGGGATTACGGGCTTTACACACAGCACGACCATGATAAATCAATCGGATTGACCAATTTTCCCAGTCTGCTTGAGGCAAAAGACGAATTAAATCTCGTTCAATATGAATAGGTTCCGTGTGTTCAGTCAAGCCTAGACGTTGGCTGAGGCGTTTGACGTGGGTATCAACTGTGACACCAGCATTAATTCCAAAAGCATGAGCGAGGACTACATTTGCTGTTTTACGTGCTACCCCTGGAAGCAGCAACAATTGCTCCATCTGCTTTGGTACTTCACCGCCAAATTCGTTAACAATCATGCGACAGGCGGCTTGAATATTCTTGGCTTTGTTACGGTAAAATCCCGTAGAACGGACTAAATTTTCTAATTCACTTAAGTCAGCATTAGCCAAACTAGGTGCATCTGGAAAACGACCAAATAGTGCTGGCGTCACTAAATTTACTCGCTCATCTGTACACTGGGCGGAAAGAATTGTTGCAACCAGCAGTTGAACTGGGGTGGAATAGTTTAGAGAACAAGTAGCATCAGGATAAAGACGCTTGAGGCGAACCAATATTTCTAGCGATCGCTGCTTTTTAGATGACCATTTACGTGTATTGCTCACTGGATTGGAAATAGGGATCAGGGATTGGGGATTGGTAATTGGGCTAGAAGTGTCAATATATAGCCCGCAGT
The DNA here is from genome assembly GCF_000317245.1 of Fischerella muscicola SAG 1427-1 = PCC 73103. GTDB lineage: Bacteria > Cyanobacteriota > Cyanobacteriia > Cyanobacteriales > Nostocaceae > Pelatocladus > Pelatocladus muscicola_A. Next base: position 2,179 of record NZ_AJLJ01000227.1, on the reverse strand, counting down.
TTACTTGCGGGCTACAGGCTTATAGAGTTACAGGCGACTCAATTACTGGAATAGTTTTTGCACCCACTCCAGTTGAGAAGTTTCTTTGACAATGAGAAAAATGCCCAATCCCAGAAGTAGCATTAAACCAGTTTGCATCACACCTTCTTGAACACGAGAAGGTAAAGGTTTACCTCGCAATCCTTCAATCAGCAGAAAAGCGAGTTGTCCTCCATCCAAAGCTGGTAAAGGCAGAATATTGATAATTGCCAAGTTGATGCTAATTAAAGCTCCAAAATAAAACAAACTACCTGTATCATTTTGGGCAATGCTAGCACCAATTTCCACAATTTTAACTGGCCCTGCTACTTGACTAGCTGTTTCGCCAAAGTTAGTAATTAATTGCTTAAAACCTTGAAATGTCAATTTCATAATTCGCTGAAATTCAGCAGCACCAAGATTAAAAGCTTCTAGTAAATTAGCACGGCGACGTACAACTTTACCGTTGGGGCCAAGTCCAACGCCAATACTACCCCCAGCTGGCTTGGCTTCAGGAGTAACACTCAAAGAAAGCTTTTGCTCACCACGAGCAATTTCTAGTTGAACTGGCTTACCTGCATTCGTTTTAATGATTTCTCTTAAAGCCTCTATCTGTTGCAGTGAAGTGCCAAACTCTTTGTTATTAGCAGCTAAGATGACATCTCCTGCTTTGATACCAGCTTCAGTCGCTACATTACTAACTTCTGGGGCTAATTGTTGGATTAAAACTCCAGGCTGGGTTGCTTGTGAAATACCGACTAAATTTACCTGCGCCACAAGCAGAAAATAGGCAAAAATTAAATTTGCTATCACTCCTGCGCTAATGACGATCGCCCGATCTAAAATTGGACGGTTACGCAGCAGGTTGGGGTCATTAGGTGGAATCTCACTATCTGGATCATCGTCAGGAAAACCAACAAAGCCACCTAATGGAAACGCCCGAACAGCGTATTCCGTTTCCGGGCCTTGGTATTTCCAAATAACTGGCCCAAAGCCCAAAGAAAAGCGGTTGACATGAATTCCTTGAGATCTTGCTGCAATGAAATGTCCTAGTTCGTGTACCAGGATCAGAACAGCCAAGACTGCGATCGCCGCTAAAACTGACATAGAGAATTTTTTTGAACTTAACTTAGCTATACTTTTCTTTATTCTAGAATGACAACCACTCTAGCATTGGTCTACAACACTGTATATTTTCGGGCTGTTTTCCTTAATTCTTTAGGAAGAGTGATGATTTGAGAACTTCTCAAAGGTATTATATATAGTCAAATTTGAACTGTCTCTAGGCAAAAAAGCAAGGTAATTTTTATCTTGAGTTTCGCACACAGAAGATTAAAGAAAAAAGCGATCGCACTTATCCACAATCAATAAATTAACGTGAGTCTCTTAAGCTAATTATGCAGGCCTCCCTGGAACAGCTTTCACAGATCATTGTGTTTTTGGATTTAGAAAACACAGACAAGGTTAGTTTGCAACCTCACAGCGAGGTACAAGCCTACAGTCAAGGAGAGATTATTCTGCATGAAGGCGATCGCCTGCCCGCCAAGTTGTATGCTGTAGTCAGTGGCTCAATTAAAATTACTAAAACAGCAACTACAGGAAAAGAAACCATCTTGCGGGAACTGAAGACTGGGGAAATTTTCGCAGCCCCTGCATTACTAGGAAATGGTATTTCACCTGCAACTGTGACTGCTGAATCTGATTGTGTAATTCTCACTCTTCAACGTGATGCTTTACTAAAAGCCATCCAAAATAATCCTGAAATTGCTTTACGAATGTTGATGATTTTCAACACTCGGATTCAGCAATTGCATGAAACAGTTCATGGATTAGTTTCTGAAAGAGCAATTGTTCGCCTTGCTAGGTTAATTCAATATTTTGCTGCTGAATCTGGAACTGAACCCAGTTCACAAGGTCAGACTTTAAAAATCAAGTTATCTTACTATCGTATGGCTCGCAGTATTGGTATTACTTACGAAGAATGCGTGCGATTAATTAAAAGGCTTAATTCAGTAGTTACTTATAGCCGAGGTGGCAAAATTATGATATTGGATAGTGAAAAATTAGATGCGATCGCGTCTGGAAATATAGAGATATAGGACTACTATTTGATTTTTGGCAGATGACAGTAGCCTCGGAGTGTTTTTATTAAATCATTTGG
>NZ_AJLJ01000226.1 GCF_000317245.1 Fischerella muscicola SAG 1427-1 = PCC 73103 | reverse complement strand
CTTGCTTCCAGGCGGTTATCGAACCCACAGACACATCTAAAATTGTTTGAATTTCTTCATATCGGTAGCCTTGATAAATCAGCTTGACTGCTAGTGCTTTCCTTACCTCACGCACATTTGAACCTAGAGCTATAAATTCTTGCAGTTCGGCGATCGCTTCTTGCTGATCCTGATTAGTCATTGTTCGCTGTTAGACAGATTTATCCATCAGTATTTTCTCGTATTCTTTTTCAAAAATCAAATCGGAGTCCTATATATTATTCTTATCTTTACCAACTAATAACAGCACAAACAGCAATCATCTGTGATGAAACATTCTGCTGATCTTCAGACCATTTATTAAATTCTTGTAGCAAACTTTCAGGTAAAGTTCTCACCATCTCTACCATAACTGCTGCCAAATCATTTTCAGAAAATTGTTGCGGTAATTTCTCTGTTACCTCTTCAGAGCGAATACAATTCAAGAAACCTCGAATTAAAACAGGCTCATGACCAATGGCAGTAGTGTAAATTAAAACTTCATTATTAGCTAAAGGCATTTGACGAAACTGCTCAAATTTACCCCAACCTAAATATCTACATTCCAGGCTGTTACTAGCAGTCATAATTATTCACCTTGAATTTAGTCTAGTTTTGATGCGCCGGAACATCAAAACTAACTGGTATTCTACTTCAGCAGGCTACTAAATTTAACCTATCTTGCTCACGAGATGCGACAACTAGAACTAAACAAAGTGCTGCAACAACTTTTTGCCATTCTCGCCTGATTTGCTGATCTTCGACACCTGCAAACGCTCCAACTAAACGAGGAACAGCAGATTCTAAAGCTGGGCGAGGAACTGGACGGTGTAACTCAACCAAACGAATTAGATTTTCCTGATTATTTACAAAACCAATCACCCATTTTGTTGTATGGTCTGGACTATCAGGTACTCGCTTGAGTCCTAACTCACTTTTCAACCAGTTGTAAAAAGGCGGTAGTTCCTTAGCTAAAACTTCTCCGGCTGTTGGTAAGGTTTCTTTTAGCAAATTGATATCTAAGCTATCTAATTCTTGTTGTAATTCAGGTGAATTGAGAATCTCAGGTAGAGATTTCGAGAGAATAACTTCTAATTGAGTAGGGGAAAAATTTAAGTGTTGGTTGAAGGTTGAAAATAAGGATAGCATATGGCAAAACTCCCAAAAATATTATTGATTATTTATCTGTTGATTTTCGGAAAGGGTGAGTATAAAAGTTAAATTTTAATCAGCCTTAGATATGCACCTATCAACGAGTTATAAGCTAAATCGAAAGCTGTCTCAAACTATTTCTACAAGCTCAAAAAATCACCCACTTTCATAATTTTTCTGTGGCTATTCGTCCACAGGAACACAAATATTTTGTGACTGCTGCTGCTAGCTATAACTTTTTGTCTGGAATTACTTTGGAACTTGAGGAGTTGTGTTGGTCATCTCTGTCACCCTCTGAACTCGTCATACCCTCAATTTGCCAAAAATTTATAATGCTGTCTTTGAGGTAGCTCAAAGAAGGGTCAAACAATATTGGATTTTAGATTTTAGATTGACCCCGCTTATGGAATCTTGGGGTTTTTGTCCTATAAGGAGAACCAAGTTCTTAATTTTGGATAAAGTCGAGCTAAGAGGATATCTCTTAAGTATTTGGCGAATATAATTCGGGACTAAATAAACAAAGTCTGCTTCAGCCTAAGTACAGGACAAAAAACTCAAAGATTGTCGAAACAGTGTAGGTTTAGCATCAAGATTAAATAAGGCATGACGCAAAAAATCTAATCCGAGTCTAAAAAGACTACAGGCAGGACGAGCATGTTTTTTGAGAGGTAAATTTTTTTGCTGGTGTTGCCATTCACCAGTATTTAGTGACCAAACTAGGGCGATCGTCAACAAGGCAAGCATCTTGCTGAGACGGTCTCGACGAGAAATATGAGTCGCCTTAAGATTGAAACCACGGGACTTCAAGCAACCGAACAAAGTTTCAATCTGCCATCTTTGGGGGACGCATAAAACCACACAAAACGAGCAAACCTTCTCAAAACGAACGGGTTTTCGCAACAATACTGAGAATAGTCGCAATAAACCCGTTCGTTTTGAGAACCCACCGCGAAAAGTTGATTCGCAAAGCCGAGGAACCAAAAGGTTTGCTCGTTTTGTGCAGATTTTTTCCACGGCATAGTCAGCTAAAGTTGCTTTTGGTTGTTTGGAGGTAATGAGAACCAACAGCTTGTCATCTTTTAAACGAGTCGCAACTACAAATACCCAAATTCCACCTACACGTCTACGTTTTGATAAGACTTGAATTTCACCGACTTGTAAGTTGCTAAAAATCACACGAGAAGAAAGGGAACGTTTTCCATCATATAAATAGTCACATTCACGAATGCGAATACAAAAAGGAATAGATTTGTCATCTAAATAACTTAGCCAATCTTTACCAATAAATTCTCGATCTGCGGTTAAATAAGCAATCTTCTGGGTTGGAAAAATACGTTGAAAACGGTGCAGCAATCCTTTACGTTGATAGGCATAACTATTTGAACGATTCGGTAACAATGTCCATAAAATAGGAATTGCTACTCCCTTGTAAGCAATACCAAGCATAAGGATATTGTGCATTTGGCTACCAAACTCCCATTGTGTTCTGTCAAGGGTAAGTACCCAGTCTTCCTTTATTCCCAGCCAATCCGCAATACTGCGTGCAAATTCTACATAATCGATGCGAAATTCTCGAAAAAACCTTTGTAATCGTTTGTAGTTTGATGCCACTAGTGCTTGTCCCACAAAGGCTGTTGACAATTCAGACAAATTGACGCTACGTACTCTTATCACTGCTACTAAAAATTGTGCCAAAAGTGTTAATCGCGCACCATGCCAGTCAAAGTGCTTTCCCAATATTGGCCGCAGTCTACTAAACTCAGACATAGGGTTTCAATTCAATTTTTGTTCTATTTACATGAAACCCTTTTCTCGACTCGTTTTGACTTCTTTTTGTCCTGTACTTAGGGATGCAGACTCAAGATTTTCAACCCGCACAGGCGGGTTTTGGCTGTGTAGCCACGACTTCTAGTCTCCAGGGTATGTATAAAATTCTCGTCGATGAGTCTTTGATTCTCGCGTACGAGTTTTTGATACTCGCCGATGAGTCTTTGATACTCGTTGATGAGTCTTTGATTCTCGCCCAGGACTTACGCAAGATGTGACCGAAAACCTTATTCTTGCTAGCGGTAATTCATGAATTACCGCTACTTTCGTTATGTTTTGCGTAAGTCCTGTCGCCGACGAGTCTTTGATTCTCGTCGATGAGTAAGTTAGGCGGGTAACAATAATCTAATTTTTGACCACTAAATCAATTAACGTCGTAACCCACCATGATTTACGGTACATTACGCTGTCGCTAACACGCCACTACCAACCAACAACCAAAATTACAAAACTTCCCGTCCCAAATAAGGCTGTAGGACTTCCGGTATTCGTACCGTACCATCTTCCTGTTGATAATTTTCCAAAATAGCTGCCATTGTTCGTCCCACAGCTAACCCAGAACCATTGAGGGTATGTACTAACTGTGTTCCTTTCTTACCAGCTTCCTTAAAGCGAATATCAGCCCGTCGCGCTTGGAAATCCACAAAATTAGAACAGCTGGAAATTTCCCGATATTTCCCAGAAGAAGGAAGCCAAACTTCTAAATCATAGGTTTTGGCAGAATGGAATCCTATATCCCCAGTGCATAAATTAATGACTCGGTAAGGCAACTTTAAAGCTTGTAAAATAGCTTCTGCATCACCTACTAATTTTTCTAATTCCTCAAAAGAAGTGTTGGGATGGACAAATTTCACCAATTCTACTTTATTAAATTGGTGCAGCCGAATTAATCCCCGCATATCCCGCCCATAACTCCCAGCTTCACGGCGAAAACAGGGAGTGTAAGCACAGTGATAAATAGGTAAATCTTCTCCAGCCAGAATTTCACCCCGATAAAGGTTGGTGACGGGTACTTCTGCTGTGGGGATAAGCCACAAATCGTCATCAGCACATTTAAAACTTTCTTCCGCAAACTTGGGTAGTTGTCCGGTGGCTGTCAGTGAAGCACTATTAACTAAAAACGGAGGAATAACTTCTACATATCCTGCTGCTGTTTGGCGATTCAGCATAAACTGAATTAATGCCCTCTCTAGGGCTGCACCAGCACCAATCAATGCCACAAAGCGACTTTGGGCAATTTTCACAGCCCGTTCGACGTTGAGAATACCCAACTTTTCCCCAATTTCCCAGTGCGGGATAATATTCGCGTTTTGCGGAATGTACTCATCACCCCAGCGTCGCACTTCGACGTTTTCTTCTTCATTCTTGCCTATGGGTGTAGTGTCACTGGGTAAATTAGGGAGTGCAAGTATTAGTTCTTGGATTTTGGCAATGATTTCTTTTTCCTGCGGTTCGAGTTCGCTTAATGTGGCTTTAACAGAGTTACCTTCATCCCGCAAGGCTTGAATTTCTGGATCTTGAGGATTTGTCCCAGATTTAATTTTTTGCCCAACCAGCTTACCAATTTCGTTACTACGTGCTTGGAGTTGACTACGCTTACCCTCCAATTCACGTTGTTGTTTATTTAAATTTACTATCGGCTGAATATCATAGTTACCACCACGAGTATTCAACCTCTGTTGTACAAATTGTGGATTTTCCCGTATTTGCTTAATATCCAGCACAGATTTTTCTCAGTTTTTAGTATAAGAATACAGTTCCGATGAAACTTTTTTCATCACCAAGCATAAAAGTGGATTTTTTCCCGTTCCCTGTTAAGAGTTCCCTGTTCCCAACTTTCAAGTCAGAAAGCACAGACCAACCTGGAAGCAACTATTAGGAATTAGAATTGAAACATGCAAATTCCTAACTTACAATAAATTCCTGCACCCATGTGTGAAACTTATTTGCCAAAATTTTGCCCCAGCATTATCGCCAGGGCTATCACACTGCAATTCATTTTAGGCATTTTCAGGCTTATTTCCTAATCTTTTATTATATCGGTCTTACCAATATTTTGATTATTTTAATACTGCGATCGCTTAATGATTGCTCAACTATCGCTGAATTATGAAAATTATATATTTCTTAAGATTGCCTTTCTTCTTGGTTTGCTTTGGGTTGGCTGAAACGCTCTTCTTGAGCGCTAGAAGGAGAAGGTAGCCAATAAGCTAGCACAGTGCTTAAACCACTCCAATACAGTGTCTGATTTTCTTTGGTTTTATCGTTGACAAGCTGGAAAGTACAAAGACTAATCATTACTGTACTGAAAAGGAACTGTATCCCAAATCTCCAAGTTTGTAATTCTCTCATCGTGTTAGACCTCCAATTTCTAAAATCACCTCATTGATTTAACTTGTATCAGTCCCTAGTTGGATGTTTGTGTCAGGAACATGTATTAGTCTCCACACTCCACAGAGATGATTCCGGAAATGAGTTATTCGATTTTAGATTTTGGAAAATGGAATTGACTCCCTTGTCCTCCTTGTCCCCAGTCCAAATTTTAATTTTTTTCTCCCTGCATGTTCTACTCCTCACCTAGCGAGTAATCCGATTGAGTAGCCAAATTGACCCTACGAGTCCAGCGAAGTGAGCAGAGACAGTATTAGTGTTTGCTTGCACCACAAGCATATCTAGACCACTAATAATGCGGTTGGGGTCAAACAATTGTGTAGTAATTGCTTGTGGAGATATAGACCTTGCTACCAGAGTACCAACAATCGCCTGTGCTCCTAACAGAGTCAACAGTATTCCGACTAAATTCACTAATAGTCCTAACCGTAAGACTTGGACTGTTTCTAGTTTGCTAGGGTGATTACTAGGATTAGAAGATAATAGTTGTCTGCCAATGCGGGTGTAGCGGAAAGCTAAATATACACCTATACCCAAGGTAACTAGTCCACAAACTGCCAAAAATACACCAAATCCATTACCTGGATTATTACTCGGACTACCAGGTCTTTGGCTAAAAACACCATATAACAGCACAATAATTGTAGAAACTACGCCTAGTACTAGCTGAATCCAAAAGCTAATCCAACCAACGAGGCGAAAAATTTTGGCAATTTCCTGACGGCGAGAGGAAGATGATTGAGAGTCTACTGACATAGTGATTACCTATGTGCTGGAGGGTTTGATTAATTGATAAATTAACTATGACACTTAATACCATTTTGATTGGTAAATGTTGACTGGAGAAGCTTTTTGGTGATCCATCTGTCGCAATCATTGTTCCAACGGGGAGATAACCAATAACCTTTAAGTATGCCCAGTCTAAAAATTCAGTAGACTATGCAGCCTTGAATGTGTCAAGAGGTGTCAGGGTTGAAAATCATGGATATTACCTTATGCTTGATATTTAAAGATTTATACTGGTGCGATCGCTGTAAAAAAAGTGTTTATTAAGTTTTACAGAAAAATTTGCAATTAACCTTTAAAATTGCTAAGGCAACAATTTATGCTTAAACAGTCCTCACACGCTCGGCATCACTTAACACAAAGATAATGGTCACACCGTTGTCTGTTTGCTCCTCATCACACTGCCTAGAGCTTGAGGCAGAAAAGAGTGCATTATTTGCACTTCCAAAGCTGGCGCATCAATCAGGTGCTGTCACTGGAATTATTTCTGGTGCTGAAAGTGCCGTTCCCACGCTTACAAACTTGGGTTAATGATTTTATTGTGTGCGCCTTGCCAAATTAGCCTAAGTAGCGTTATATACTTACCCAAATGGGGAAGTAGCACTATATACTCACAAAAGAGATTGTAGGCTCAACCCTTGGGCATTGTTTTAGCAATTCTTCACTAACCATGAAACTTGAGGATATATATCAATTCTTTGAGAATCCTCCGCCAACTTACCTTTGTCAAGAACTAGCAGTTTGTTATATCTTGTACGTTTTATTACAAGGGGAGTCTTACGGAACCGAGTTAATCCAACGCTTAGAAACTGAATATCCCAACTATCGCCTTTCGGATACAGTACTTTACAGTGCGATTAAGTTTCTCGAAGATAACAAGGCAATCACAGGGTATTGGAAAAACTCGAAGGACGCGGACGTCCTCGACGGATGTACCAAGTTTCTTCCGAGTGGACTCCACAAGCGCAAGATTTAGCTCGTCTTTGGCAACAGTATATAAATGGGAGGACAAATTAACGAATACATTGATAATGAATAATGAATAAGTCCCCTCCTATCAAGCAGTAAAAACTCACTATTATGGATACCGCCATTCTGCCATCCACGTTGATGCTCACTTTGTTATTATCGGTCGGATTATTTTTCTTTATTCGTGCCTCTACTAAAGACCGTACAGAAGTAGCACAACTGGTATCTGAACAAGACGAAGCTACTTTAATGTCTCAATTAAGGGAGTATTTTCGAGCTAGGTCTTACCGGGTGGCAGCGGTAGACCCAGAACAAAACCAAGTGATTTTTGAAGGCAATGTTCGTCCTAGTTGGTTTTTAGCCATATTTTTGACTGTGCTAGCTGCTACTGGTATCCTTTGTCTATCACTAGTTTTGTCACAACTTTTTCCTAGCCTGAGTGTTTTTTTTCTAGGGATGGTATTACTATCGCCCTTGAGCGGAATTTTCTACTGGAAAAAAGCTGAAAAACTTGAGAAGGTGTCGCTGAAAATAGAAACAAACCAGAGCGAATCACCATCCTCAAGCGCTATTACTGTTACTGCCCATCGAGATGAACTGATTGAGTTAAAAAGGGTATTAAAGCTAAAATCTAGCTAATAAACGCTATTTGCAGTCTACAAGTCCAAATCACAAAATCCAGATTTGTAAGCAGCATTGATGGGAAATAGCACTAAAAAAGATAAAATATCCTCACTATGCATTATTTCCACGAGGATTTACATCCTCGTGGAAAGCAAGCTATATTTTTTTTGACAAAGCGGCTTGGTGATTTCACAAAGATTAATTGCTGGTTCGTCTTCTAAGACGTTTGCATAATCATACTCTTGTCTAAGAGCAGTACTAGCAAAATGTTAAAGGTTAAAGGAACAGAGAAAGACATAAATTTCTCTTACACTTTCCCCCTTAACCAAACCGTATTGGTTCGTCTTACAGTAGAGAACTAGCTTCTAAGCATGACCACTAACATGATGTAAATCTTTGCTCGCGGAAAAGTTACTAAATTACCGCTTTTTTGACATCATTATGTAGTCCAAACCTGATCCTACAAATACAAAGATCTGACAGGATTCGATTAATCTTATTCAGACCGCTAAAGTTGACTGGCAAATTAGCCGAAAATTAAAAAAAAATTAAATTTTTAGATATCTTGAGCATTTTGCCAGTTAATAATTGTCAAAAGCCACAATCACAATCTACAAATCGCCTTGAATCTTTTAGCGACTAACCAATGCTACCGACTCTGGAACTGGAGAAGGTTCTAAGGTTCTCAGACTTGGGAATAAAAAATGATTCTCTTCTACATACTGAGCGCCAAATAAACCCTTTTCAGCCCAAAAATATCGGTCTGTTGTATGTTCGTTGCGTTTTACGAGCAGCAAAGCGGGTGGCAAGATCCCTTCAGCTTGAATAAATTTTCTGGCTGCTGTCACAGGTTTTTCTTCGCCACTTTCAATGCTATATTGAGGCACATGCTCTAATATACGCCGTCCTTCCTGCCGACGACGGCTTTTCCGCTTTCGTCTCCTTGCCAACCTTTTTTCCTCCTCTTCAAAGCTACAGATTGTAGTTATAGCTACAAAATCCGTCGTAATTATAAAAGTTCTAGTTCAAAAGATCAACAGTTTTTAAACTTTTGATACAAAAAACATAATTTATTTTAAAGTAGATAAATTATTTAGTAAGTTTTTATAAACTGTATTGTTGATTGACACTGACGTATACTTCTCCAAATAGTACAAAACAAGCAGATTTATTTAGTGGAGCCAATCCAAAATCCAAAATCCAAATCCAAAATCCAAAATCGAATGACTCGCCTTCTGCCTTGAGATCAATGGCATTAGTTGCAAAATATAGTTAAGCTTTGTTACATATAGAACTCACACTTTGTCCTCGTAATTTATTTTTGTCCCAATTGTGAGCAAGAGCTAAAAAATGTTAATGTCTGCCAGTTCAGAGTTTATTGCTCTGTGTCGAGAGCAAATGGCGTTATTAGTCCAAGGGCTAGGAGCGTCTTTGAGTGTTGTATATTTAACGCAAGAATTGGTAGAAGCTCCAACAAATGAAGCGAAATTGATTCCACTGGTGGTTTATCCGGAAACGGCGGTTGGAGTGCAACTTGCAAATGCTTTAGGATTGCCAAAACTGAATCACAAGTTATTGACAGCAGCAAAAGATTTTCCTACCCCATTAAATGGTGAGACCGAAGATAGAACTTCACAAAATGTACAAGAGGAGTATCTATTAAGCGGCGACAAAATCGTTTTACCTCTGGTCTATGAAGATGTAGTCATGGGGTTACTAGTGACAGCCAGAGAAGACAGGACATGGAATGAACAGGAGCGCGATCGCATAGGAAGTATAGCTAGAACATTGGCGATCGCCTGTATTCTAGACCAGCGACGCACATGGTTAGAGATGCAGTTGCATCAACAACAAATCCTGCAAGAAAAACAGCAGGATTTACTAGATAATCTCTTGCATCAATTTCGTAATCCTCTGACAGCATTGCGAACCTTTGGAAAGCTGCTTCTCAAAAGACTGCGACCAGGAGATGCTAATCGAGAAGTAGCAGAAAGTATTGTGCGGGAAAGCGATCGCCTACAAGAATTATTGAAGAAATTTGATGAAGTGATTGATTTGGGGATAGAAAATTTAGCACCTTTGAAACTACCAGAACAACAAGAAATATTTGTAGAAGCAACTGTAGAAAAAGAATACAAACCAGCATTATTACTACCAGGAACGGGAGAAAAAGAAGCAGATTGCTATATATCTGAGATATTGCAACCTTTGTTAGTGTCAGCGCAAGCAATAGCCCAAGAACGTAACCTACAGCTTACAGCAAATATTCCATCTGATTTACCGTTAGTACACGCTAACCATAAGGCATTAACAGAAGTATTTAGTAACATCATCGATAATGCTTTAAAATACACTCCTGCGGGCGGCAAAATATTAATAGAAGCGGGACAGCAAAAAGATAATTTGCAAGGAGTTGCAATTACAGACACAGGTCCTGGTATTCCAGTTCAAGATTTGGAACATCTGGGTGAACGCCATTACCGAGGTGTACAAGCTCAAACTAAAATTCCTGGGACAGGATTAGGAATAGCTATTGCTAAACAACTCATAGAACAAATGCAGGGAAAAATTGAAGTCAAAAGCCCTGCTTTAAACTCAGCTATTACATCACCTCAAGCACCAGGAACTACTTTTATTGTGTGGTTGCCAATTGCTAACGGATAGTGGTAAATAACTAACAAACAGCAACCTACAATGAACTATCTAAGTGATACTTGGAAGTTTTGACTAATGGTCATTTGCAGATCAGTGTCTGGATCAATGGCGATGAGGTCAACACTATTTCTACCGAAGAATAGACCAATTAAAGCACCGATACCAGCACCGCCCAAGACCTCTTCTGTCGCAATAGCGCGATCGCCTGTAACCGCAGAGACGGCTGCTGCTGCACCTGCACCTAAAACTGTATTCTTTAATATTGCACCAGTACTAATACCTTTTTTGACGG
>NZ_AJLJ01000225.1 GCF_000317245.1 Fischerella muscicola SAG 1427-1 = PCC 73103 | reverse complement strand
CAGCGTTGATTTGATAATCCTGACCATTGGTTAAAACTAATTTTTCCGCCACGAATTGGGAACCGCCTTTAGCTGGTTTGAGTTGACCAACAACTTGACTGTTAGCAGGAATGATTACTGTTCCTGTATCTGTGACGACATTTTGCGAAACAGTAAGTGTTAAAGGTGCTGTTTCATCTTTGGTGACGAGAATTTTTTCTGCTTTATCGTACTTCACAGGGATAACAGTTCCTTGGGGAATAGTTATAGCTAGAGGTGGATTTTGTGGAGTCGGTTGGTTAATAGCTACAATGTAGGGCGAATTAATAGCTGCAACTTGACCAGTACTAACCAAAGCTTGATAGATAAAAGCTGCGACTTGGGCGCGTGTGGCGGTATCTTGTGGTTGCAAAAATCTCAGACTTGGATAGTTGACGACTATTTGCTTTTGAGTAGCAGCTGCTATAGGCGTACGGGCGTAGCTAGAGATGTTATTAGCATCACTGTAAAATTCTAGGCTGCTGTTGACATCACCGTTAGCAACATAGTCAAGTCCGTTAGCGAGAGATACTAAAACTTGTTCACGGGGAATATTTTGACCAGGCTCAAACCGATTTCCAGGATATCCTGACAAAAATCCAGTAGTATATGCTTGCTGAACAGCACTGTATGCCCAGTAGTTGCTAGCAACATCAACAAAATTGACTGCTTGCCTTTCAGTAGGTTTTTGGAAAGCTTTGTTGAGCATAGCAGCAAATTGAGCGCGTGTAACTGGTTCTTCTGGACGGAAACTACCATCAGGAAATCCAGCGATTACACCTCTTTGTGCTAATTCTTGAATAAATTGTCCTGCCCAATAGTTGGAAGAAACATCAGAAAAACTTGTTTGAGCGAAAGAAGGTGCAGCTGTCACTAAAGGCGCGATCGCAGCTGTTGTAATACCCAATGCCATGAAAGCAGCACATCCTGACTGCCAACGCAGTTGATTAAACATTTATTTTCCTCTCCTAAAATGTTGTTTTTTCTATTACTTAATAGGATGATTATGTTGTTAGAATGTTCCTAATTTTAGTCATAAATTAGTAAAGACAATTTTTTATTAATAGGCAATATGTTCTGAATTTACTGATGATTTTGCAGTCAATTCATAAATTTTATTCTTTAGTTTATGTAGACGTAATATCAGAATCAATGTTGCAATCAAAACCAAAAAACTACTGTTTTATTGCAAAAAAGAGTATTGAAACTATCCTGATATTTCTCAGTATTTTTCAGCCTCATATTAAGATTTAAGAGCGTCTATCTGTAATCAACTTTATGCTTTACCTGTGTTAATCATGACATTGCAGATGTATCAGACTTATAGTGATAAAGGATACCTTTTAACATACATCCCAACTCTTGTAAAAGTACCTTTTGCAATAGATTATTATTTATCAATAATAGAGGGATTTCCACATAGGAAACCCCCCAAATTAAAGCCATCAGTTTTTAGAACGATGAAAGTCACAATTTAAATTTTGTTCATTTTAGAAGCGGGAAACAACCAAATTAGAGTTGAGAGTCACATCTAAATCTTGTTGTGGGTTAATGACAACAACCTCTACTTCTCTTTTACGTAGTAAAACACTTGCTAAAGCACCAGCAGCACCACCAGCTACAGGTTCTAGAACTTCAATTTTTTTGTTACCTGTAAGCAGAGAAATCACAGTAGCAGCACCTGCGCCAATAGCTGCATCTGTTAGTACCGTACCAGTCTTAGCTCCTTTCTTGATGGTTTCTTTTCTTGTTACCACACGAGAAGTTGCATCAATAGACTGTCTTTTACCATTACTAAACACTAATTCTTGGGCGACAAACTGAGAACCTTTTACTCCATCGATAGTTCGAGGTTGTAATTGTCCTTCAATTTTCGTTCCCGCAGGTATTAGAACATTTCGATTTCCGTCTACAACGTTCTGTGCAACTTCCAAGGTTACAGATGTTGTTTCATCGGGAGTGACGATAATTCTATCCTTCTCGAAAGTAACAGGAATTGTCACTCCCGGAGGAATTGAAACTGTGCTTGATTGACTAAGTGGTTGAGTTGGTCTAGTGAAAATGGCTGGTTGTTGTGCAGTTGCAGCAGGAGTAAACAAAGGCACTGTGGCAGTTGTTGACATTACCATTGCCATGAATGCTGTTGTTCCAGATTTCCAATTAAGTAACTTATTCATATGTATTCCTTTTTTGTCTTAGTAAAGTGTAATGACGTGATATTACTGAATATTGTTTCTGAGTTATGTTCAACCTGTCTATCGGTCTATACCAATGGGTGACATTATGCACTGAGAGTTCTTTTATCTAAATTTTATTCCATATCATTTT
>NZ_AJLJ01000224.1 GCF_000317245.1 Fischerella muscicola SAG 1427-1 = PCC 73103 | reverse complement strand
ATATAGAGTTCAGCTAATTTCAATAGAAGTGATGATTAATACCTTACAGTATTTATGATGCTAAACAATGTTATTTTGTTCCTGAATATTCCTTAATTTAGTAATTTAAGCTTATATTTGCTCATTATTTTTCAATTGATTGAAGAATGAAATCAGATTACTTTTAAATATAAAGACTGAAATAAAAATAATACTAAAATTTGCAAATCCAGATGAATGACCAATGGCTATGGATTTTCAGAAATTGACGATTTCAGCATCTGAATAATACTTCAGTTCATCAAGAATTTGAATTAATACCGTCACTACTGATGAGCTTATAGCACCACCTTCTCTGGGAACAAAACCTTGATTGCTGACGACAATAGCTAAGACAACGGAAGTTTGTTGTAAGGTTGCAGCGAGTACTTAATAGAATCGATACGTTCCAACCTTGGTTATCAGTTATCGGGTAATTTACAGTATGTTTACTGTTCGGTATTTACTTTATTACTCATTCAATGAAATCACCCTATTGGGTGACTCCGTTGGATGAAGGCGATCGCAGTCTAGATTTATACAATATAAGTTGATGATGAGACCGAGTTTACTCAGTGTAGTGCAAAATTTTCATTGATGCGTGAGTTTATCCGGAAGCCTGCCATTAGAGTTTGTAGTTATGTATGTTCCTAAAGACGAGATATACGCAAAAAGCGATATCTCAAATCGCGAAAAGAAACTTGCAAGAATTTTGCATAAAACTCAAGAACCCAACTGTATATATGTATAGGAAAAGGTTCAAACTCCAAACCGAAAAAATATAGAGTTCTAAACTTAAAGGAAAAAATCATGACTAGCTTTACTCAAATCCAAAGAAGAAACGATGTACTCTCTCCTGTACGCGAATGGTTAGAATCTATCAATGTTCATAACGCTAAATTAGCTCATTTTCTGTGCAAATTTATTCCTGCACAATGTCCTTTTGAACGTGATGTTGTAGTATTTGGTCGGAAAGTTTTCCACATTCCGCCAATGTGTAAACTCAATCCTCTTTATGAGGAAGTTGTTGGTTTACGTTTCAAAGCACTTTGCTATCTAGCAGATGAATGTGGTGAAGATATTACAGCCTATTGCTAAGAATTCATGTCTAGGTGTAATGACAAACTGAGTTTTATAGCAATGTAGTTAATTTAATTAAGATTCTTCACTATCAGCTTTGAGAATATATTTAATGAGCATCACCTTCCAATCAAGCTCTAGAGGTTTTTGTCAGTAAGAATAGCTAAATTAGTTTGGCAAAACCTCTGGATCAAATAAAGAGTTGATTGGGATTGATATTAGTAAAGTACTTGCAATTTCACAAAAATTTCCATTGCGATCGCTTCATACGAATTATACGCTGGATTTATCAATATTTGCTTAGTTTATATCTTGCATAGTAGCGTCAGTTCGATAAATTTTATCAGACTATGCTGTTGACTCGCTCATAATAAACTGCGCGGCTCATAATCTAAATTTACTATTAGTTGACAGTGTCTTGTGATTGATAAATTTTTTAGAAGCAAGTATTACACAGTTAGAATATAGTTCTTGTGCAACTGGATGCTTTAGAATGGTAATTATTTTCGTGTAATTTTTAGCACCATCTAAGCGAAATGAAGCCCGTTGCAGATACTACTAATTTTCAAGCACATACACAAGAACAGCCGCCAGTGGTTCTCACTTCTGAGTTGCGAAAGGTGTACCGTACTGGCTTCTTTTTAAATCAAAAAATTATATCCCTCAAAAGCTGTTCTTTAACTGTTTACAAGGGAGAAACCTTTGGGTTACTAGGACAAAATGGTGCTGGGAAAACCACGCTATTAAAATTATTACTAAGTATTATTCGTCCCACCTCTGGACGGGGATTGGTTTTAGGTAAACCATTAGGCGATCGCACAGTCAAAGAACGTATCGGTTACTTACCAGAAAATCCTTATTTTTACGATTATCTTACTGGTTGGGAATTTATACAGCTAGCAGCTGGGTTATTTCAAATTCCTGCAAAGGTACAATGTCAACGTATTCCCCAATTGCTAGAATTAGTGGGTTTATCACAAGCTGATGCTCGTCACAAACAAATGCGTCGCTACTCTAAAGGTATGCTTCAGCGTGTGGGTATGGCACAAGCACTAATTAACGACCCAGAAGTAGTGTTTCTAGATGAACCGATGTCTGGATTAGATCCTGTAGGACGCTTGCAAATGCGAGAGGCGATTCTCTCACTCAAAGCCGCAGGTAAAACAATTTTTTTCAATAGTCATATTTTAAGTGAAGTAGAACAAATTTGCGATCGCATTGCCATTCTTGCTCAAGGTGAATTGATTTGTTCTGGTTCCCTCAATGAACTTTTGGGAACATACAATACATATCATGTCAAAGGTCAAGGTGGTGATTGGGAAATTCTGCAAAAATGGATTCCTAATCTAGAATTTGTGTCTCATGGTTATTGGCAAGGTGAATTGCAAGGTGACGCCTATGATTTTTTTGCAAGTCTAAATCTCATGGGTGGGCAAATAATTAGTATGAATTTGTCTCGTCTATCTTTAGAAGAGTTTTTCATGCAACAAATTCAAAAGTATAAAATATAGTTTAAAAGTCAAGAGTTATCTGATTTTGGTTTTTGAATTATCTCAAATTCTAAATTTTGGGGGCTTGTACGATTAAATAATTATCGTTAAAATATCAAAAATCATTAAGTTGATGATTACATTACGCAAAAAGACAACTAACTGTTAACTAAATTGATTGTAATTATTGCCACAATTATTTTCATAACAACAAAGTATATCAAAAAGCTAATTTCAATAAGCTTCATTGAAAATTCAAATTCTACATACGATCTCTTTTCTGAAGAATAGGGTTTTTTCTGAAAATAATATTATTGGGGAACCCGAATATTTAAGTATAGTCAACGATAAACTGATAAGACAGTGCTTTACTCATGGTATTTCAGGTAAATATGCTTAACACAAGTTTGTGGAAAATTTTTAGTCAGCCAGTAGCAGGGTTGCTGTTTTTCACCCTAGCGTTGACAAATTTGTTACCTGCGGTCATGGCTCAAACACAGACACCAACTGTGAAACAGTGCCTAGACCAAGAGTTGGCTGACAGTAGAAATACACAAGCTGCATACTCAGGGTATACATTAGGAGGAGGCGATCGCATCCGTGTCAATGTCTTTGAAGTTGAGGAGTACACTGGTGAGTACACCATTCCTCCTGGTGGAGCAATCAATTTAGCTCTAATTGGCACTGTACCTCTTCAAGGTTTATCAACAGAGCAGTCTGCTAACGTTATTGAATGTGCTTATAAAACTTATTTGAAGCGTCCGATCATTTCAGTGAATTTGTTATCGCCTCGTCCGATTAATGTGACTGTGGCTGGAGAAGTGTCACGCCCAGGGGCTTACAGTCTGAGTTTAGCAGGAGGTGCGGGTCAAGATCCTGGCGTACAATACCCAACTGTGATGTCAGCACTGACAACAGCTCAAGGCGTAACTCAAGCCGCAGACGTCACCAAAGTACAATTAAGACGTAAGTTAGGATACGGACCAGAACAAATTATTACCCTGGATTTACAGAAATACATCCAAACAGGTACTTTACCTCAAGACGTGACTCTGCGGGATGGCGATACCGTTTTTGTGCCAACGGCAAGTACCTTGAATTTAGCAGATGCACGTAACTTAGCGGCTGCTAGCTTTGCTGCTGATATCACCAGACCCCGCTCAGTAGCGGTAACTGGTGAAGTAAACCGTCCAGGAACCTATCTTGTCACTCAAGGACAGGCTGAGGGTGCAGGCGCTGGAACAACAACTGGAACTGGTGCGCCGGCTATTTCTGGTCAACCAACTGTATCACGAGCAATTCAACTTGCTGGTGGTATCACAACCCAAGCTAATATTCGCAATATAATTATTCGCCGACCGACAAGAACTGGTACAGAACAACAAATTAGTGTCAATTTCTGGCAATTACTGCAAGGCGGTGATATCAATCAAGATATCGTTGTTCAAGATGGTGATACAATCGTCATCCCCACTGCCACCGAAGTAAACCCAGCAGAAGCTACGCAACTAGCAAACACTACTCTCTCTCCATCGCGTATGCAAGTGGGTGTAGTAGGGGAAGTCAAAAATCCAGGAAGAGTTGAAGTTCTGCCTAATAGCTCACTGAATCAAGCTATACTCGCAGCAGGTGGGTTTAATGATGCTAGAGCCAGAAGTTCCACCGTGGATTTGATTCGTCTCAATCCTGATGGTTCTGTCACCAAGCGTAGAGTTAAAATGGATTTCTCCGCAGGAATTAACGAGAAAACCAACCCCATACTTCGCAATAATGATGTTGTGGTTGTTAACCGTTCTAATGCAGCTCTAACTGGTGATACTGTCGGCGCGATCTTCAATCCTATAGGTACTGTCTTCGGTATTATCAGATCCATATTCACTGGGTTTTAACAGTAAACAGTTATCAGGTCTATTACTGGGATCTAAATCCCACATCAATTGCTGGAAAGTTGTGGTGGCAAGTCCAAATTCGTTACCATAAGCCTGATAACTGATAACTGATACGAAACTGTTTGAAGGCTGATAATGTCATCAGTTATGTGAATTACCAATAACTAGTGGCTAGTATGCAATTTCAGCTTGGCAGACAGCAACGTCATAAATCCTGGAGACATTCATTACTTTGTACCCTGACTCTGGCTTTGAGTTGGGGTGCAGCTATTCCTGCAACTTTTGCAGCAGAAACAGTTACTATTCGCTTGGGGCCATTTCAACAGTCAGTAGCGATCGCCGATTTAGAAAAATTTGCCAAAACTGGAAATCTACCAGACAATCTGCAAATATTTTCATCAATACTCACACCCCAAATTAGAGAATTACTAACAAAGCGTTTAGAAATAAATCCAGCCGTTGCCGACAAATTTGTAGAAGAATTAAAGCAAAACCCAGCAGGTAAACAATTTCTCTCATCTTTGTCAGCAATCATACCAGGTAGTAGTGCTGAAAGTCTCCAAGCAACCCTCAATTTAGCACTGCGGCAAGTCAATGGTTTGAGTGCATTAGGTTTTTTACGAGCATACCCACAACAAAATGTCACAGTAGACGCCTCTCAAGCAGTTTCTGTGGCGCTGGAATTAAACCCAAACTACTGGCAAAGTCAACTTTTTGGAGCCGTGTTATCACAGGAATTAACTGCTAAAAATAGCACATTATTACCAACTAAGTTTAATCCTGCAACTCCTGGTAAGCAAACAGTCCAGCAACAGACATTCACTCTCCAAGATCGACAACGGAATCGTAGTATACCCGTAGATATTTATTGGAGTAATGGTAATGCCCAAAATCCAATGGTTGTAATTTCTCACGGATTTGGGGCAAATCGTCAATTTTTGAGGTACTTAGCTCATCATCTTGCTTCCTACGGGATTACTGTCGCTGCAATTGAACATCCAGGTAGCAACGTCACTGCTATTAGTAGAGCCTCAAATCAAGCTAACCTCAAGAGATTATTACCTGCAACTGAATTTATTAACCGACCCCAGGATATCAGCTTTGCACTCAACGAACTAGCAAAATTAAATAACCAACCAGGACAACTACAAGGAAAACTCAATACAAATCAAGTTACTGTAATCGGACATTCTTTAGGTGGTTATACTGCCTTAACTCTACTAGGAGCAGAGATTGACTTGCAACAATTGCGGCAATTCTGCAAAAATTCTTTAGGTATTGTTCAAGCTCCTGGTGATTGGTTACAGTGTGCAGCAACTTCTTTACCAGAACAAAAACTTCAACTCAAAGATGAAAGGGTTAAAAGTGCGATCGCTCTTAATCCTCTGATTGGTGATCTGTTTGGTAAAAACGGGTTATCTAGAGTCAAAAAACCAGTTCTAATTTTAACTGGAACCGAAGATCCTCTAACTCCCGCCCTCAAGCATCAAATTACACCCTTTAGCCAATTAGGAGGTGAGAAATATTTACTCAGTGCTGTTGGTGGTACGCACTTGAGTATTAGCGATCCTACCTATCAGTCTAGTGATACTACTACTATCGTCAAAGAACGACGGGGTGAACAAACTAAAGCCTTACGTCAGTTGCTACAAGGTGTAAGTTTGGCATTTATCAAACAACAGACATCAGAAGCCAAAGCTTATCAACCGTTTCTGACACCTGCTTATGCTCAATCTTTTTCCACATCCAATCTACCCTTGAGTCTTGTTTCAGAATTACCAGCAAATCTGCAACCTTGGGTAAAAGGGGAGCGGGAATAAGGGTCTAAGGGTTTAGGGGTGTAGGGGAAGTACGCTCTACTACTCGGTAAATTTTATCACAAAATTAGCGCTTGCAACTATGGCTGCGAAAGTGCTTTAATAGCCTTGCTTCTTCCTAAAGGTCTTGTCTGTAGACACTACTTGTGATATTTACTTACACATTCAACTATATTCAAACTATAAAGACAAAAAATTAGGACAGAGTAGAATTAAGTCCTTAAAGTAAAAAAAAGTAAATTCCCTCAAAGCTTAATCAGGAGCATGTATGGAACCAATTATTGCTATAGTTTTAGTCCTTATAGGCTATGCTTTAGGCTCTGCCAAACTAATTAATGAAGGAAATGAAGCTCTAGTAGAGCGTTTAGGTAAGTACCATCGCAAACTTAATCCAGGGTTAAACTTTATTATTCCCTTGCTAGATCAAATAGTGATGGAAGATACGAAAAGAGAACAAATCTTAGACATCAAACCTCAAAACATTATCACTAAAGATAATATCTATGTAGAAATTGATGCAGTAGTGTTCTGGCATATTCAAGATATCAGAAGAAGTTATTACGAGATAGAAGACTTGCAAGGCGCCCTGACACAATTGTCTACAACCACAATTAGAGAAATCCTGGCTCAACACACTTTGGAAGAAACTAATGTCTCCCGTAGTGATATGGATAGAGCCATACTAGATGCTTTAAATGCAATCACACCAAAGTGGGGAGTAGAAGTTATTCGGGTAGATATTCAAAGTATTACCTTACCCGAAAGTGTACGGAAGTCGATGGAAGAGCAGCGAGCTGCTGAAATTAAAAGTCGTGCTGCTATTTTAGAAGCAGAAGGGGAACGACAAGCCGCAGTTAAAAAAGCAGAAGGAACTAAGAGATCGATGGAAATCATTTCAGAAGCCTTACGTACTAGTTCGGAAAGTAAGGATATTCTACGGTATCTTGTAGCACAGGATTATATCAATGCTAGTTACAGACTAGGTGAAAGTGAAAACGCCAAAGTCGTGTTTGTAGACCCTGGTAAATCTGCTGATATGATGGATTTGATCTCGGAGACAGTATCTCAAGAAGGTAATAATAAGAAATCAGAAAATGGGTCTTTATAAAATGGGATTTATCGGTAGGGTCAATCCAAAATCCATAGACGCACGAAGTGCGGCTTCTCAAAGAGTAATCTAAAATCCAAAATTGTTTGACTGTCGAAAAATTGCATCTGTAACTAAGCAAACATCATGCATTTCTTTGACATCGTGAACTCGCAGGATATCAGCTCCTGTGAAGATTGCAGCGCAACACGCCGCAGCCGTTCCCCAAATACGGGCTTTCGGATCTGGTTGGTCTAAAATGCGACCAAGAAAACTTTTGCGCGATGGCCCTACTAAAATAGGGCAATTGAGTTTTCTTAATTCTGACAAGCGGCGAAAAATTTCTAAATTTTGCTCGTAGTTCTTGGCAAAACCGATACCAGGATCAATAATAATTTGTGTTTGATTAATACCCGCAACTATTGCTGCTGCAATTTGTTCTGAGAAGAAATTGCAAATTTCAGCCATCAAATCTTGATAATTAGTCATTTTTTGCATATTTTGTGGGTTTCCACGGATATGCATTAAAATTATAGGCACATCTAATTTTGCTACAGAGGGTAACATTTCTGGGTCAAACGTGCCTCCAGAAATATCATTGACTATATCTGCGCCTGCTTTTACCGCTGCGATCACCACTTCAGAGCGCGTTGTATCTACAGAAATAGGTACCGAAATCTCTGAGCGTAGTACCTGCAATACAGGTAAAACACGGTCAAGTTCCTCAGCAGTTGTAATTTGCTCTGCTCCTGGTCGGGTGGATTGACCACCAATATCAATAATATCTGCTCCGGCGGCTTGGAGTGCTTGTGCCTGTGTCAAAGCAGTAGCGATCGCATTAAATTCGCCACCATCACTAAAACTGTCAGGGGTGACATTTAAAACGCCCATCAAATAAGTCCGCCGTCCCCATTCAAAGGTGCGATCGCGAATCATCAAGTTGCTTGTCATTTCTACAGGGTAGGTGGGCATTGCCCACCAAACTAGTTGTAATTCACTTATAATTCACAATCCGAGCAAAACTTGCAGGTTCTAAACTTGCTCCTCCCACCAACACGCCATCAATTTCTGGCTGGGCCATAATTTCATCAATATTATTCGGTTTGACTGAACCGCCATATTGAATCGGGACATCAGGATTTTTTAATTGCTTGCGAATGACACCGATGACACGATTAGCTTCATTGGTTTCACAGGTATCACCAGTACCAATCGCCCAAATCGGTTCGTAAGCAATCACTAAATTACTCTGATCAACATTCACTAGACCTTTTTCTAGCTGACTGATAATTAGCGATTCTGTTTCTCCCGCATCTCGTTGTTGCTTTGTTTCGCCTACACATAAAATCGGGGTCAAACCATTCCTTTGAGCAGCTTTGAGGCGTAAATTGGCGGTTTCATCCGTTTCCCCAAAATACTGCCGTCGTTCACTATGACCGACAATTACATAGCGTAATCCTATTTCTTGTAACATCGATCCGGAAATTTCACCCGTATAGGCACCACTTTCTTCCCAATGGACATTTTGCGCCCCCAGTTGTACACGGCTACCATGCAAACTCTTAGATAAAAGATTTAAATCAGTGAAAGGAACGCACAATACCACTTCTCTCCCTTGGGGAGTCTCTTCTAAGGCAGGCAAAAATCCTTGTAAAAACTCTTGGGACTCTGCCTGAGTTTTGTACATTTTCCAGTTTCCGGCAATTACTATTTTCCGCACAGGTGATTTCGTCAAGCTCAAAACTATACACAATGCAATCTTCAGTTTAGGACTTTTTGTTAATTATTTGTTAATTTTTTAGTCATTAGTTATTAGAGACGTGATGAATCGCGTCTTTACAATAATCATTGGTCATTTGTTAATGGTTGGTTGTCTTGTCCCCTTACCCTTCTTTCCAATTTTTAATTTTTAATTTTTTACCCGATCCCTTGTCCCCTGATCTTCATGTTCTTAAGCAAAACAGAAGGCGATTTTCCCAAAAAACACCTTCTGAATGGGAATATATGAGTGCGATCGCGTTTCTTTAGCTAAGTGAACTCAATAGTATCGACGAAGCTGATAATACTCTGCTTCAGATTTTGGGCTTCTTGTTTCACACCAGCCGGAATTTCACCATCACAAAAGCTGCGCTGGCTACTGACTATATACAAAAAGTCTCCATCAATAAATGCGAACAATCCTCGATAGGCATCACATTTGACAGCAGTACCGTTGTTCCCTGTTTTAGGAACTGTTGAACCTTCAGGCATATTTACTAATGCAAAGTAAGCACCTTCTAATACATCTGGTAGATATTCAGTGTAATCTACGGAAGCATCTGGTACATTAGATGCGATCGCACTAGGTACATACTTATTCAAAAGAATAGATCTTAAATATTCCTCCTGTCCTACAGATTCCATGTCATCCATTTGTTGAGGAGGCAGGGAACTATAATCGATTCTGAACAAGGAACCAACGTCATCAGAAAAAGTCACTATTCCTTCTTGACTATCAATCATCGCGCCCTGTTGCAGGCTGGATGGAACAGGGACTGTAAAATTACCAGCAGGTGACTCATATATTGGCTGGCTAGACATTGATTCTAGTAAGTCTTCATTTTCTTCGTCTAGCAAGTCTTCATCTTCTGCTTCTTCAAAAGCGGTAATCACTTCCTCTACAATTTCCTTTGCTTCGTCATCTTCTAGTTCCAAGGCTTGTTGGAGCTTCTTGAGTAGAGTTGCTTTTCCTCTGGGAATACGCAGATCTTCTTCATCTACCAACATACTCACCCCCGCAGCAAAAGCATCTGGGATTAATTCATCATCCAATGATTCATAAGCGGTGTTAAAAAGTGTTCCGACTCCTTCATCTTCAGCCAAGGCTAAAAGTTTATCAATCATTTCTAATAATTCATCGTCGGAATACTCGTCAAAAATCTCAAATCCCCAAAGAATATCCGTCAATAGTTCCGCGTCTACATCTTCTATGGAAGAGTCAGCAATTGCAGTCACAACAGCAACTGCTGCGATCGCTTCATTTGGATTGAGTGATTCTTCCAACACCTCTTCCGACTCAAAAAATTTGTCGTACTTACCCATGATTTTTCCTCCCTTGTCTGGTGTAATTGGGTAGTTTACCAATGGCTGAAGTCATTAGTTTGCAATTTTTAGGCTTAAATAACCAAGACTTACTAAGTAGTTATGATTGAATTTGTGATTTAATAACCTGTTCTTAATCTTCTTCCGAACCACCAAGCACTATATACTATATGGACATCTTATGTGAGGCAAAGTATTTTCATAGGTTATACCATTTCAGATTTGAGATGTCGGATTGTCGAAGCTTGATGTATTAAATATCTTGATATTTCATCTGTAATCTTCATTTTTTGGATTTGTGTTCAGTTAGGATTTGAGCATATATTTTTGCATCAAATTGAAAAACCATTTTACATATGTTATCTCCCTTATGGGATATACTGCTCTACGGAGTGTACTACTCATGTTTTTTTTGAAAGAAAGCGTTGAGCAATATCCTTATAGAAATTTGGATCTGTCCAGTAACCTAAATGCGCCTTTTCCCCCCAAGAAGTTTCATATTCCATCCGCATATTATCTAAGCTGTCGTAATAATCTAAGTGACCACTAATTGGATCTTGTAGATGATAATAATTTACCCAGCGAATTTTTTCTAGTTGGCATTCTACTGGGTTTTTAGTCAAGTATGGAGTTAATCGAATATATAAAGGCTTTACACGAAAAGAATTCAAATGTTCTAATATTCTCTGTCTAATATACTGATGCTGTTCTGCCATTTCTCTAAAGAAAAAAGCGATCTTATCTAATGGCGAGCCGAAAGTGATTAATCCTGTAATTTTATCAACAAGTAAGCTTTTGCCCTGATCTTTAGATAGACTTGCTTCTATGCATAAAAGATTCAAGGTGTCGTAAGCAATACAGCTACCGAGAGAATGTCCAGCTATGATTACTTGGTCATAATTTGCGGATTTATCCTTGAGAATAGCTTTGAGCAATGTTAATGATTCTGCTAGTATTTGTTTACGAATTTTATGGTAAGGGGATTTTACCGCAGTGGTGGTATATATAGCAACGTCGCCTACTAAATTTACTAGCAAAGGAGTTATTAGTTTTCTGCTTAATTCCCAAGCTGGTTGTAAAAACTTACCTTGAAGAAATGGACTTAATAACAGTAGAAATGCACAAACAATTAGTCGTAACCAAGGATATATTATTTTAAATAATCTTAAAAATATAGTTAGCCAGCGTAAGCGATATTTAAAAAAACTATTCCAATTTTTTTCTTTCAAAATATCATCTAATTTAGATTGATTTTCCTTGCGGCTATAAAATACAATTGTCCCTTCTAGTGTTTGCTCTGCCCATTGCAATACTTCTGATACACTAATTTTATTTTCCGTATCAGCTGCCCAATAATATTCGTGAATATCTATAAAATCATCTGCTGGAAATTCAGGCGGCGTAAGACGCACAAAGCTTTCTATCCAGGGACTTCCACTCGGTAGTCTGCGTTTAGCAATTAAGTGTTCTAACATTATAGGTAAACTCTGCACTTCAAAGTGTTTAACCAAATTTTGGGCAAAATAATCTACTGTTTCATAAGGTATTTGTTCACCTATACCGTGGATAATAATAAATGCCGTACGTCCTTGGGGAAAATTAATCCTAATCTCTTGAGTATTCATAATTATTTAACAATTTCGGAATTGTTGTTAGTTCTTGATTAGTAGTTGTTTGCCCTAGTCCTAACAATCAACTACCAAGCAAGAACCACTAACAAACTAAAGGATTATCACAAATCAAAAAAATTAGCTATTTTTGGTAATAACTGGTTACAATCTGTAACTAATTGATTGGTACCAGGTAATTCAGCAATCGTTGCTTTTAAAATTTTGAGTGCTGTTTTTGCAGATTTTCGCATGTTCGTTATTGTAGGGTTTTGTCCTGCTGCTGCGAATATCAATACCTGCTCTAAGGCTTCTGTTCTATCTTCATTATTTAATTCCGAATTCGTTGAAATGGCTGCAAATAGTTCCGACAAAATTATGCCCCAACCGACGTGCTTCTTCCTGTGCTAGCATAACGACTTTGACAGATTTTTCTGTGAAGCGCTCAAACATACTCTACCCCTTGAGTGAAATCAAAAAAGGCATCTATATAGATTCAGGATTAACAGATATAATTTCGGAAATATAAAATGCAGATTTATTCGCTCTGCATCACTTTTCAGATCAACTCTAAAATTAAATAAAATTTTCTCTATAACTTTGGACATAGTGATCCCAAATAAAATATAAAGTAGATTACTAACATATAGATATATTGAAGTTAGTCAATAAAGAGACGAACTATTTCAGAATAATAAACTCAATAGCTTATCTTTGCTAAACAAGAAAAAATATTATCAGGAGAAAATACGGGTGACTACAGTTATCAAAGAGACTGCTCAACCAACTTCCAAACATCAATCGCTCATTCTCTGGTTCAATGAAGTTGGTATTGGCGATATACCGCTAGTGGGTGGGAAAAATGCATCTTTGGGTGAGATGATTCAACAGTTAACACCCAAAGGTGTAAATGTACCAATGGGTTTTGCTACTACTGCTTACGCTTATCGCTACTTCATTGAATCTGCTGGATTAGAAGTACAACTGCGTGAATTGTTTACTGACTTGGATGTTGATAATGTCAACAATTTACGCGAACGAGGTAAAAAAGCGCGATCGCTACTGATACATACACCATTTCCACCAGAATTGCGCGGTGCGATCGCTCATGCATATCAAACTTTATGTGAACAGTATTATCTGGATACGGATGTAGCAGTTCGTTCTAGCGCCACTGCTGAAGATTTACCTGATGCAAGTTTTGCAGGACAGCAAGAAACCTACCTCAATGTGACTACAACTGCGGGGGTTTTAGCAGCTTGTCATAAATGTTTTGCTTCTTTATTCACTGATCGCGCTATTTCTTATCGTCATATTAAAGGCTTTGATCACTTTAACATCGCTCTTGCTGTCGGTGTGCAGAAAATGGTGCGTTCTGACTTAGCATCTGCTGGGGTCATGTTCTCCATAGAAACTGAAACAGGTTTCAAAGATGCAGCACTGATTACAGCTGCTTATGGTCTAGGAGAAAATGTTGTTCAGGGTGCTGTAAATCCTGATGAATATTATGTTTTTAAACCGACATTAAAAGCCGGATTTCGCTCAATAATTGATAAAAAATTGGGTAGCAAAGAATTAAAAATGGTTTATGATGACGGATCTAAATTTACTAAAAATGTTCTAGTTTCCAGTCCAGAAAAAAATAAATTTGCCATTACAGATGATGAAATTTTACAACTAGGGCATTGGGCTTGTTTGATTGAAGATCATTATTCCCAAGTTAATGGCGTCTACACTCCGATGGACATTGAGTGGGCAAAAGATGGTATTACTAATGAATTATTTGTCGTCCAAGCACGTCCAGAAACAGTCCAATCTCAGAAAAGCCAGAATGTGTTGCGGACTTATAGACTTGCAATGGGACAGGGGGGACAAGGGGGAAAATTTGCTTCGTTGTCTTCTCAGTCCCCTAATCTCCCCGATTCCCTAGTGACGGGACGCGCTGTCGGTTCTGCAATTAGTCAAGGGAAAGCACGAGTAATTTCCGAAGTCAGCAAAATTGACCAATTCCAACCAGGGGAAGTTTTGGTGACAGATAGAACTGATCCCGACTGGGAACCAATTATGAAGCGCGCTAGTGCGATTATTACTAATTCTGGGGGACGCACCTGTCACGCCGCAATTATTGCCAGAGAACTTGGTGTACCTGCTATTGTGGGATGTGGGAATGCGACAGAAGTACTCAAAAGTGGTCAGGAAGTAACTGTTTCTTGTGCTGAAGGAGAAGAAGGAAAAGTTTACCCAGGATTACTACCTTTTGATGTGCAAGAAGTTGCTTTAGAAGATTTACCTCGTACCCGCACCCAAATTTTCATGAATGTGGGTAATCCCCAAGAAGCTTTTAGTTTATCTGCAATTCCTAACGATGGAGTGGGTTTGGCGCGGACTGAATTTATTATCGCCAATCATATTCAAACCCATCCCATGGCATTAATTAAATATGACCAATTAGAAGATCAATTTGTCAAAGATAAAATAGCAGAAATTACTGCTCTTTATAATGATAAACCACAGTATTTTGTTGATAAATTAGCCCAAGGCATTGGCAGAATTGCAGCAGCGTTTTATCCTAAACCAGTAATTGTGAGAATGTCAGACTTTAAGAGTAATGAGTATGCAAATTTACTCGGTGGGAGACAATTTGAACCCAAAGAAGAAAACCCCATGCTGGGTTGGCGGGGCGCTGCACGTTATTATGACCAAGGCTATCGCGAAGGTTTTGCTTTAGAATGTCAGGCTATGAAACGAGTCCGCGAAGAAATGGGTTTAGTTAACATTATCCCGATGATTCCTTTTTGTCGCACTCCAGATGAAGGGCGGTTAGTGTTGGCAGAAATGGCAAAAAATGGTCTACATCAAGGTGAGAATGATTTGCAAGTTTATGTGATGTGCGAATTGCCTAATAATGTCATAATGGCTGAGGAGTTTGCTGAGGTATTTGATGGATTTTCAATTGGTTCTAATGATTTAACTCAGCTAACACTAGGCATAGACAGAGATTCAGCTTTAGTAGCAGGGTTGTTTGACGAACGCAGTCAGGGGGTAAAGCAAATGGTGAAAATGGCGATCGCTGCGGCGAAAAAGCATCATCGCAAAATTGGTATTTGCGGACAAGCACCCAGTGATTACCCAGAATTTGCTCAGTTTTTAGTAGAACAAGGAATTGATTCAATTAGTCTAAACCCCGATTCTGTTTTAAAAACCATGCTAGAAGTGGCGAAAGTAGAGGGAAGGGGTCGGGGATAGGGGATCAGGGACAAGGAGGACAAGGTGGACAAGGGGGAGAATAAACACCATTGACTATTGACCATTGACCATTGACAAATAACTATTGACCAATGACTAAAAAATGGTTTTGGATAGGCATTGTAAGTATATTTCTCCTATCACTTTTCCTACGATTTTGGGGATTAGGGAGATTTAACACTTTAGTATTTGATGAAGTTTACTATGCAAAATTTGGCAATAACTATCTCACTCAAACTCCATTTTTTGATGGTCATCCACCGCTTGGTAAACTGATAATTGCATTGGGAATGTGGATTAGCGATCGCATTCCCTTTTGGCATGATCATGTCAATGGCTTAACAGGTAAATTGCGGCCAGCTTGGAGTTATCGTTGGATTAATGCTCTATTTGGCTCATTTATTCCCTTAATTATTGCAGGAATTGCTTATCAATTAAGTTATCGTCGTAGTTTTGCTTTATTGGCGGGTTTATTCACGGCTTGTGACGGTATATTTATCGTCGAGTCTCGCTACGCTTTGATCAATATATATATAGTTATCTTTGGATTATTAGGACAGTTATTGTTCTTATTAGCTTTGGCAAATCACAGACAACAGCGTAGACTTTATCTCATACTGGCTGGCGTTGCTTTTGGTGCTTCTGCTGCTACGAAATGGAACGGTTTGTGGTTTTTGTTGGGTGCTTATCTGATTTGGATTTTCGCTTGGGGATGGAAATTTCTAGGACGAATAAGTCAGGCAAACATTTCTAGAGAAAGTCGTAATTTATGGGAGCATGAAAAAGAAATATCCCCATTACAACATTTGACGCAGTTAAATTTGGTGAGCTTTTTCTTTTATTTAGGAATTATCCCAGCATTAGTCTACAGTCTGGTTTGGATTCCTCATTTATTAATAAATAAAAAATATAATTTTATTGAAGTTCATAAACAAATTTTGCTGTTTCATGAGCGTTTAGGGGGTAATACTCCCACAGTCCACCCTTACTGTGCTGGATGGTATAAATGGCCCTTGCTGACTCGGCCAATGGCCTATTTATACGAAACAGCAACAAGTCTCAAAGAACCCCTTCCTGTTTTTGGCCCACCTTTACCTAGCGGTACTGGCAAAGTCATCTATGATGTTCATGCAATGGGGAATCCGTTTTTGTGGTGGTTTGGTGTCATTGCTCTGATATTTTTATTAGTAATGTTGGGCTGGCAAGCAATAAAGTTTTTGATTAAGAAAAAGCGTTTTGCGATCGCACCAAGCTTTAGAGTTGATACTTGGATTACTTTATATTTGATTTTAAATTATGCTGCCAATTTGCTACCTTGGGTAAGAGTAAATCGCTGTCTTTTTATCTATCACTACATGACAGCTGTTGTGTTCGCTTTTATGGCGATCGCTTGGTTAGTAGATCAATGTCTTCGCAGTTATTCCAAGGTACTCCGCGCTGTTGGCGTTACGATTACGTTTACAATTTTGACAGCTTTTGTTTTCTGGCTACCGCTTTATTTAGCTTTACCCCTCTCACCTCAAGCTTATAAATTGCGGATGTGGTTTCATTCTTGGATTTAAGTGATTGAAAATTAAGCGATCGCACGTTTGATGGGAGTTTTCTTACAAAATCTCAGCTTACTAAAATAACTATCACAGATGCATATAGATGCTTAATTTAGTATAGACGCGATTATACTCTTACCTTGAAGCCGCTCTTATGAGCGTCTACGCGTCTATAGCAATCCTAATTGAGTTGTGAGAAAACACGGAATCCCAGCTCCCCGACTTCTCTAAGAAGTCGGGGAGCTCGCCTCTCACGAATGATTTAGGATTGTTATATAACAATAGTTAATGCTTTGACAAGTAACAAATAATCAATCATGCAAATAAAACTTCCTAAATCTTAATCAAGATACACATTGTATAGGGGTAAGAATAAACTAGTTTTAATATTTTTTAGCCTATGACTTTTGTTTAGCTTGTTAGACTGAGAACGCAATGTTGATTGGGAAGTGTTCTAGAAAGTGACTAAGGGATTCAAAAGTCCATCGTTAAGGCAAAAGCTTCTGTCTTGATAAATTTAAGAAGATTGTCATACTGTATGTCCGGCTCTCACTATACTGCGATTAAAAGATAAGTTACAAAAATTAATTTATTAGATCCCTTCGTAGAGTCAAGAGTCCAAAAGCTAGGGTTAGGAAATCAAATCAGTGAACTGATAACTGATAACTATTCACTGATAACTGCAAGAAAAGAGGAGAATTGTGATGGTAATGGAATTTGAATTGCAAAGTTTAAACTTGACAAGTTTAAAAGAACCATCAATTCATACAATTAGTCAAATTCAACCCCACGGAGTGCTTTTGGTTCTAGAAGAACCAGAGTTAAACATTGTGCAAGTCAGCAGTAATACCTATGAGATTTTTGGGATTACTCCTGAAAATATGCTGCAAAAAAAATTAGAAGATTTACTTGATCCTTTCCAAATAGAGAAAATCAAAGCTGGACTTTTACAAGAAAGTCTAGATATGATCAATCCCACAAAAATTTGGGCAAGGGTTAAGGGTGATGAGTATGTAGTATTTGATGGCATTTTTCACCGCAATGTAGACGGATTTTTGATTTTGGAATTGGAAATAGCTTTTTCTCAAGAAAATATTCCGTTTTTAAGTTTCTATCATTTAGCCAGAGCATCTATTAATAAATTAGAAGAAACGGGAAATCTCCACGACTTCTGTCAAATTCTTGTGCAAGAAGTGCGAAAAGTCACAGGATTTGACCGAGTCATGTTATATAAATTTGATGATGATGGGCATGGCTCTGTAATTGCTGAAGAAAAATTAGCAAGCATGGAATCTTACCTGGGTTTACATTATCCAGAGTCAGATATCCCTAGACCAGCCAGAAAATTATTTGCTTCTAACTGGATTAGAATAATCCCAGACACTCATGCTGAACCTGTAGAAATTTTCCCTGCAATTCATCCAATCAGCCAGCGTCGCCCAGATTTAACGAATTCGATTCTCAGAAGTCCCTATTCATGCCATATTGAATATTTACATAACATGGGTGTTGGTGCTTCTTTGACGATTTCTTTGATTAAAGAAGGACAACTTTGGGGATTAATTGCTTGTCACCATCAGACGCCTAAATATGTCTCTTATGAGATGCGGAAAGCTTGCGAATTCTTGGGAAGAGTGATTTTTTCCGAGCTTGCAGATCGGGAAGAAACTGAAGATTATGACTATCGGATGCGACTGACATATATTCAATCAGCATTGGTTGAACATATGTCCCAAGAAGAAAACTTTATTGATGGATTAGTTAAACATCAACCAAATATACTAGATTTAGCTAATGCTCAAGGTGCAGCAATCTGTTTTGGTGGTAATTACACTTTAATTGGCGAAACTCCCAAAGAAGAAGAATTGAGTTTCTTAGTCCAATGGCTCAAGAATAATGTTGAAGAAGAAGTCTTCTATACTGATTCTTTGCCACGTCTTTATCCAGATGCCCAAAACTTTAAAAATGTTGCCAGTGGATTATTAGCAATTCCTATTTCTAAACAGAATTATGTGTTATGGTTCCGCCCAGAAGTAATTCAAACTGTGAATTGGGGTGGCGATCCAAATCGGGCATTTGAGGTGAATACTTCAGATGGAAATACGCGTTTGTGTCCGCGTAAATCTTTTGAATTGTGGAAAGAAACGGTTCGCTTAACTTCTCTACATTGGCAATCTGTGGAAGTGAAAGCTGCATTAGAATTGCGAAAAGCAATAGTCAATATTGTATTGCGCCAAGCAGATGAATTAGCACAGTTAGCTCATGATTTAGAACTTTCTAACGCAGAATTGAAAAAGTTTGCCTACGTCGCTTCTCACGATTTACAAGAACCGCTAAATCAGGTAGCAAACTATGTGCAACTACTAGAGATGCGCTATGAACAATTACTCGACGAAGATGCAAAAGAATTTATTACTTTTGCCGTTGAGGGAGTCAGCTTGATGCAGACGTTAATTGATGATGTGCTAGCATACTCGAAAGTAGATATGCAAGCGATCGACTTTGAACTGACGGACGTCGAAACAGCTTTAGGACGCGCCCTAACTAATTTGCGGAAACGCATCAGCGAAACAGGCGCTGTTATTACCCATGATGATTTACCAACTGTCATGGCTGATGGTACTCAGTTGATGCAATTGTTCCTAAACTTGATTGGAAACGCGATCAAGTTCCGCAGCGATAAAGCACCAGAAATTCATATCGGTGCTTCTCGCTTAGAGGAAGAATGGTTATTTTCTGTCCGAGATAATGGTATCGGTCTTGATCCACAGTTTAGCGATCGCATTTTCGTCATCTTTCAACGCTTGCACACACGCGATGAGTACCCAGGTACCGGTATGGGTCTAGCCATCTGTAAGAAAATTATCGAGTGCCATCGGGGACGAATCTGGGTAGAATCACAACTTGGTGAGGGTGCAACATTCTACTTTACTATTCCGGTGGGAGGACGCGATCGTGAGCGGAGAAACGGACGAAAAGCACAAAACCATATTTTTGGTCGAAGATAATAAAGCCGACATCCGTCTGATTCAAGAAGCTTTGAAACATAGCATGATACCGCACCAGGTAATTACTGTCAGGGATGGTATGGATGCTATGGCTTATTTGCGCCAAGAGGGCGAGTATGCAGATGCACCCCGCCCTGACTTGATCCTCCTAGATTTGAACCTACCCAAAAAAGACGGTAGAGAAGTTCTGGCGGAGATTAAAACCGATCCCAAGCTAAAACGCATACCTGTAGTCGTGCTGACAACTTCCCACAACGAGGAAGATATTTTTCATAGCTATGACTTACATGTAAACTGCTACATCACCAAATCCCGCAACCTCACTCAACTATTCCAAATCGTCAAAGGTATAGAAGATTTTTGGTTGTCTACTGTCACTTTACCAGCGGAGTAAGGGGATCGGGGATCAGGGATCGGGGATCAGGAAGAGACTTGTTAAATAATTTTCCCTTCCCATCTCTTCCATGTCCCTTCCCTTCCTCATTACCCAATCCCCAATCCCCAATCCCCGATCCCCATTCCCCAATCCCTATTCCTACTATGATTGCAAACTCAATCAAAATTTTATTGATTGAGGACAATTTGGCGGAAGCTAGATTGTTACAAGAGTTTCTGAAGCAAGCCCAGTCTCATGAGTTTACTTTGCTAAATGTCAAGAGGTTAGGTGATGCGTTGTCCTTACTCAGTAATTGTAATGAGATCAGCTGTGATTTTGATGTAATTCTGTTGGATTTGACTTTACCAGATAGTGAAGGATTGACTTCGCTTGCGCCTTTGATGAGTCAAGCTCCTACTGTACCAATTGTGGTATTAACAAATACTAATGACGATAAACTTGCTTTAGAAGCGGTACGCAAAGGAGCGCAAGATTATCTTGTCAAGCGACAGGTGAATGTAGAAGTATTGATTCGTGCTTTAAAATATGCGATCGAGCGTAAGCAAACTTTAGAATCATTACGCGCAGTCAATCATGCTTTGGAAATTCGGGTAGAAGAAAGAACAGCAGAGTTAGTCAAAGCCCAAGAAATCAATCAGTTTAAATCTGAGTTTGTTTCTATGCTGTCTCACGATATCCGTAATCCCTTAAATACAATCTTGCTGGCAGCAGGGTTGTTACAAAACAGTGGTGACAAACTATCTCAAGACAAAAAATTAACTCATTATAAATTAATTCGTTCTGCTATTAAAAATATGTCACAGCTATTGGATGAAGTTTCCCTATTGGGTAAAGCTGATTCTGGTAGACTTGAGCGAGAATTTACTTTGATCAATTTACAAGATTTATGTTGGCAAATAGTTGAAGAAGCGCAATTAATTGCAGCCGATAAACATATTACGATTGTATTTACGACTACTGGAAAACCAACCGAAGCATTAAGCGATGAAAATTTATTACGGCATATTTTAGGAAATTTACTTAGTAATGCTATTAAATATTCCCATCCAGATAGTATTATTTATTTTGAGTTGAGATTTAAAGATCAAACTGCCATCTTCAAAATCAAAGATGAAGGAATTGGTATTCCTTTAGAAGACCAAAAACAACTTTTTCAGGCTTTCTATCGTGCTAACAATGTTGGCTCAATTCCTGGTACTGGTTTGGGGTTAGCGATTGTGAAAAAGTGCTTGGAGGCTCATGGAGGCGATATTACAGTTAATAGTGAAGTGGGAGTGGGTACGACGTTTACAGTGATGCTACCGTTGGTTAAAGGTTAATCAGATTCCTTCCCAACAATACGGTTATGGTTGATTGAACCTCCTGCCATTGATACTATTTTCCCATCCCAATATTCACTCTTAAATTCTGCTACTTCTTCTAATGCTACATATTCTTCTGGGGTGTAATAACGTTGCTGAATCTGCATTTGCTACGCCTCCCAAACGTGAATTAATTTTTATATTTTCAGATTAAGATTAGAACTAAAATTCTTAAATCCTAACTCTTTCAAACACAGCACGATATACAGGTTCACCTTTTTTTTGGGTAGCTATTTCCCTCTCTGTAGAAACTGGGAGGGGATTTTCTGTTAACCATTCTCCCGAACCTTGTCTTTGAAAACTAGGATGAGCAGCAAAGCGATCGCACATTTCTGTCGCTACAAATTCTACATCTGATTGTAAAAATACTATTCCCCCTGGGATCAGATAATCTGAGAGTTCCGCAACGAGTTCCGGTTGTACTACTCGCCGTTTCGCATGACGATTTTTAAACCAAGGATCAGGAAATTGAATACTAACACGCTGTAAGGTTCCTGTGGGGAGAGTTGATAAAAGCGATCGCAAAGAATTATTGACGTTACAAAATAAATAGTGCAAATTTTGCAGTTCTACCTCATCGCGCAGTCTATTGGCTTCATCTACCAAAGGTTCACGAATTTCTAAACCCAAAAAGTTCCAATTTGGTTCTATCTGCGCTAATTGTAATAAAAATCGTCCTCTAGCACAGCCAATATCTAAATGGAGTGGTTGATTTGGCTGGAAATAGACTTTTCCCCAGTCTAAAGGATTCGCTGGTGTTTTATACTTTTGTGCCAGTGGATTGACGTGCTGACGGACTCGAACGCGTACCAAAAATAAATCTCCTTATTATTTGTTGGTTGTTGGTAGTTTTTAATAAAATTATTTGTTTTTTTATCTGTTTTCGATTTGTATCAATATTATGTCATGTTAATCATTATTAATTCTTATGTTTACATACATTATCCCTTTTGAAGGATGCATGAGCTTGAAATCCTCCTAATAATCTAAGCTTTTATAAATAATTTGCTTTCTTGAGTGAATCCTCATTATCTTGATCATCTTTTTCAAACAACAACCAATAAACAATAAATTTTCAATATGTATAAATATTAAGTGGGATCATTGCTACGCAAGTCTAGGAAGCAGAGGTTATACTTTATTTTAAAAGGATTTTTAAAGTTGTTTTTACAATAGTCTTTACTTCAATGATTCCCAATTTTCGCTTTGCCATAGTCAGCGATTTACATATTGCTCTTCCCCACACAATCTGGAATCATCCCAGTCGTTTTCATTTGGTGGAAGTCAGTGTTTCAGGATTTGAAAGTGTATTAGAACATCTCACACAGTTAGATTTAGATTTTATTTTACTACCTGGAGATTTAACTCAGCATGGTGAGCCAGAGAACCATGCTTGGTTAGCACAACGCTTGGCAAAATTACCTTTTCCTGCCTACGTTGTTCCTGGTAATCACGATGTTCCTGTTTTCAAGGCTAATGAGCAATCAATTGCATTTGCGGATTTTCCTTATTACTATCGTAAATTTGGTTACACAGATTCCAAACAACCTTACTATACTTGTCAAGTCTTGCCAGGAGTCAGACTCATTGGTCTAAATTCTAACTTGTTCAATGACAAAGAAGAACAAATAGGACGTTTGGATATTGAACAACTGCGATGGTTAGAAGAAGTTCTAGCTGCAACTAGTGATGAATTAGTACTGGTGATGATACACCACAATGTTGTGGAACACTTGCCTAATCAATCACGCCATCCAATGGCAAATCGCTATATGTTAGAAAATGCTGGAGATTTATTATCTCTGTTGAGACGCTACGGAGTCAGGTTAGTATTTACAGGGCATTTGCATGTTCAAGATGTGGCATACTCTCAGGGTATATATGACATTACTACTGGTTCTTTAGTCAGCTATCCCCATCCTTACAGGGTATTAGAGTTTCGTCACGATCGCTACGGCAGGCAATGGTTGCAGATGTTGTCGTATCGAGTCGAGTCAGTCCCAAATTTCCCAAATTTGCAACATAGTTCACGCAAATGGATGGGCGATCGCAGTTTTCCCTTTTTAGTGAAGTTTTTGACTCTGCCTCCTTTGAGCCTACCATTAGAGCAAGCCAAAGAACTAGCTCCTACTCTGCGAGACTTTTGGGCTAATGTTGCCAATGGAGACGCATTATTTGATGGTTCCCACTTTCCACCAGAGGTAGGCCGTTATTTTGAAAAATACGGTGCGATCGCCACTTGTGGCACACCTACACTCATTGATAATCACAGCACTTTGTTGGTCAGGGATTAGTACAGACGCGAGGAACATCGCGTCTGTACAAGAAATCAGTCATTTGTCATTGGTGTTGATTCTCTCCCTTGTCCCCCGTGTCCCCCTTGTCCCCTTTCCCCGTTCGCGTAGCGTCTCCGTCAGGAGAATCCCCGATCACCTATTCTCTAAAGATCGGCAAATCCCAAATACAGAAGTATAACCATGCAAAAACGTCCGATCACCAACAGGGCCAATTTCGCCAGCGCAGAAAAAACCCCCTAGAGGAATATTATTGAGGTAACGCTGAAATAACTGGGAATCAAAATTGGGTTTGCCATATAGCCCTTCGCCTCGCCCCAGACAGGAAAACATTAATGCACCAGCAGCAGGCTGAGATTGTTGTTCTTTTTGATAACGTTCCAGCAAAAATTCCAAGTCCTCCGCCGAAGCTTCAGCGTCCCGGAGATGGAATTGTAGACGTTGGCCGGGACGAACATAATCACCGATCGCGATCGCTCCTCCTGAAGGATCTACCCCCAAAATCTCACGAATTAAAAAGTCTCCTTGTTGCAAACAAGGCTTAAATTCATCCATTGCTAGACCGACAAATAAGGAATTTTGCGCCAGTGTTCGGTCTTCTTCGCTCAAACTAGCAATTAAATCTCGCAGTATCGAAAGTGGTG
This sequence comes from Fischerella muscicola SAG 1427-1 = PCC 73103, assembly GCF_000317245.1. Lineage (GTDB taxonomy): Bacteria > Cyanobacteriota > Cyanobacteriia > Cyanobacteriales > Nostocaceae > Pelatocladus > Pelatocladus muscicola_A. Next base: position 3,870 of record NZ_AJLJ01000224.1, on the reverse strand, counting down.
CTTGTTCGTCTAACTCTAAAATGATGTTGCGATCGCCTTTTGTAATTTGGTATGGCTGGCCAATAGGTCGGCATCCTTGAGCCACTATTGTTTCTAAAACAATATTGCCACTTAACGCCACCCCAACCGTTCCTTCTTCATACAAACGACCATTACAAAAAAGCGCAATCCGACCACCCATTACACCACTACTTGCTTGACCTCCAACTTTCATAGAGCCTGGGTACGCATAATCCAATCCCTGTAATAAATCGTTGATCCCAGAGGAGAAGGAAGCAGACAGCAAAATAAAATGAGATGTTGGTGAAGATGGTACACCAATCAAATCGATCCAAGAGTTTGGTGGTTCATCCAAGTCGGGTAATTGTTCGGCAACAATATGAAAAGCTTTGACGTCCACTCCAGGCAGATAAGCTAAACTCAGACTCAAGGCTGGTTCTGCTTCCAATTCTTGGGTGTCTCCAGTCAAACTGGTGCCAATGACACCACCACCACTACAGCCAATCAGCACAGAGACTGAAAGTTGTTCTGCTAAAAGAGGTAGCAGTCGGGAATACTCACTAGTAAAAGCAGACGAAATGAATACCAGCCCTAAATTCGCAGGTGCTGATAAGGAAGAAGTTGTGCGTTGTACCACCTCTGCAACAGCTGCTTCTAAAGAGGGACGGGTTGACTGGGCGTTTGCCCACTGCATTTGGTCTGCCATGAATTTTACGCTTTTCTACAATCCGGCTAGTAGTTTTTTATTTTTTATCTTGGAAAACATGAAATTGCATCCCAAAATCAGGTGAATTTAGCTTTTTCTTAAATTCTATAAACTTAGAATTGCTATTACCATTACATCTATCTAAAGATAATTGTATAATCTTGTAGGAGTATGCTTAGTAAAATATTAAGAGAAACAGGTTCTAAGACAACATGTACTGTTAACTGCTGTACTTTGTTATAAAGTAACAATCAAAAGTACTAAAGTGGTAGCTATATGGCTAGAATAGTGTGGAATAGTGCAAAAAAGCTCTTTCCGTACTTTTTCTATACTGGTATTAATAACACACAGCAAATTAGAACTATGACAGACATCCAAAACAGAATCCAACAAGAAGTTGAAGAAGCTCGTGCTGTCTGTGATCTTTCAGGTAGCAATTCCGCAGAATGTGCCGCTGCTTGGGATGCAGTAGAAGAATTACAAGCTGAAGCTTCTCACCAAAAGCAATCTAAGCCGAAAACTGCTTTTGAGAAGTACTGTGATGATAATCCCGAAGCAGATGAGTGTCGTATTTATGAGGACTAACAATCAATTCAGTGAGTTGGTCTGAAAATATTGACCAACAAACAACAAAAGATCTATTCGCTAATATTTTGTACTTTCAATTTTTTTCTCGCATAATCTTATAAGTTCCTTGTGTCTTATCTTAAAAAACAGGTGTGTAAACACTAGGCGCGAGTAGTATTTTCCTATTTTCAGGAAAATACTTAAAGATTGGCCTTTTCTGGAAAAAAATTGAACAATAGTTCCGCCGTGCATTCTTCTTCCATGATTGTCATGGGCGGAGTTAGCGGCGGAATTATTGATTGGCAATATTTTCTCGAAATTACTTTTTATCGGTAATTGTTAAGATAAGGCAAATAAAGACAGATATATTAGATGGACATTAGCTCATACTAAGAGCATTAAGGTGTAGCATTTAGATTATAACCTTAGTTTTTTAATTAAGCTATCAGCTATTATTTATAAGATTATTGGTTAACTGTTAGCTGTATATTCTCTAAGTAAAATTATTGATCACTGTGTGGAAATACTATGGGAAAAGAAATTTGGTTTCGTCCTTTTGTCTGGATGGATTACAGACTAGCTGTATTATTTACAGTCATCATTCCCCTAATTCTGCTGATTTGGGCATTTGTGCAAAAAGCAGAGGGAATGCAACGCTTGTTAGTTATTTACTGGCGAGTATCTAGTCTTTTGGTTCTTACTATTTATTTAATGATTGCTCAATATCCAGTCAGTTTTATTTCTGGATTTTTGGCTCGTATCTTAATACCAATTTCGCTATGGTTCTGGGTGGATCTTAATGATGAAATTGAGTATCAATCTAGTGGTCTGTTAAAGCTGACTTTTACTTCTTGGCGCTGGGCAACAACTATTTATTGTATTCTAGGTTCACTTGCCTTTATACCTTTTTTGGGTTGTGCTTTTTCTGAAAATATTAGCAATAATCCCAATTGTTATGTCTGGTTTGAAGCACCCTTAGTATTCAAAGAATGGTTCCATCCCAAAACTAATGCTGGCTTTCTAGGTTTTCTTGGCATTATTGGTTTGATAATTTATGTAGTTTACCTGAGCTATTTTGTTTTAGTCAAGCTAGGCAAGCAAGGACGTTCAGCTACACAACAGTAATTAGTTTTTGCTTTAATTATTGCTAGTTTTTGATCGTTGCAAATAAACAGCAAATATATTAAGCAAAATCTGCAAAGATAGTTTTTAAATTTACCTCTAAGTGATATCTGAGGTCAATTTAAAATAGAAAATATCTATTTTTCTATATACTTCTTGTATGGAGCCTTAGATACTTACATTAACCCTTCCCAATGCTTTGGGGGGGTTTCGATTTATCTAATTGCTAAGTAATTAGACAGAATTAATTACACACATTGTTTTTCTGTTAATAGTTCCCTCTCTCCACAAATGAATTTAATTTTCTCCAGCTACTTAATGTGAGATTATGGAAATCTTTTAGCTGTGCTGTATTGAAAATAAGTAATACCAATTGCGGACTAGGGAAGAGATTTTATCAACTCGTTGTGGATTTGTTCCATGATTAGCACGGAAAGAGTAAATATTAAAATAGATGAGATTGCTTTTATCCGCAAATATCAAGGCAATTGATCTCCCCATTGGTAGATGTTATCAGGGTGAAAGTAAAACCCATAACTATCAATTTTCCTTTATTTATAAATATTTTCTTTGCCAAATAGAATATTTTTTTTAATTAATTACTCTAACTCTAGAATTATTTTTTGTAATAAAAAACATGTTTTTTGGACAAGAAACTACTCTATTAGAAAGAGGTTTAGATAACTTTGAATTTGTAAATTAGACACAGAATCAAGAGCAATTGACAGACTCTTTAGATTCTTTAAAACTGCCTTTTTTGACAAAAATAAAAACGAAGAAAAACGGAGAATTATTATGTCAGATACAAGCAAACGTGGATTTGCATCCATGGATGAAGATAAGCAGCGTGAAATTGCTAGCAAAGGCGGAAAAGCTGCTCACGAAAAAGGAACTGCACACGAATTTACATCTGAAGAGGCTAGAGAAGCTGGTCGTAAAGGTGGAGAAACTACAAGCCAAGACCGAGAATTTATGGCAGAGATTGGTCGAGAAGGTGGTAAGCACTCTCACAGAAGCGATCGCAGTGATAACGAAGATAACGAAGATAACGAAGATAAGGAGGAGGAAGAAGGAAAAGGCACTCAGGGCGGTAGCCATGAACAACATGTAAAAGCCGGAAAGCAAAGCCACAAAAACAAATAAAGCCGACTAACTATAAACTTCTGAACTCACCTGAATGATTTTTAATTTATAGAGACGCAAAATTTCGCGTCTCTATAATTTTATGTTTTTTAAAGTTTAGTTACTTGTCAACAAGAGCGTAGGGCATAGCCCTTGCCTTTAGCATCGCAACTTTTTCATACAATTGCCACCATGCTTTTGTGCTGATTTGTTAGCCTGATTAAAGTAAACTCAAACTTTGCTGTTCTGGTAAGACGGTGGAAAACTTCAGTCCTGGAAAACCTGTAGATCCAGCAGAATTGGCTCAATATTTGCCTCCAACGACATCAACTACGACTTCTGAAAATCAGCCT
>NZ_AJLJ01000223.1 GCF_000317245.1 Fischerella muscicola SAG 1427-1 = PCC 73103 | reverse complement strand
CAGAGGAATTTACCCTCAAGAATGGCTTACGAGTTTTGTTGTTGCGCGATCGCCAAGGTTTTACCTACGGTATTTACAGTGCTTTTGCTGCGGGTAGTCAACCAGGGCCATTTTTAATTCAAATGCAGACAGATCCCAACGATACCCAAAAAGCGATCGCTAGTACTATCGCTTTACCTGTAACAGCAAGAAGGCTCACACTGTACCTGTACTCAGGTCTGCAATTAATATTAGAAATGTTCGCGAAGCGTTCCCGAAGGGTAGGATTGCGATTATGGGCGTTAGGAACTAGCACTTCTGCCCACCGAGGGAATGTAAGACCGAAATCTTCGGGACGTAAAAAATCTACGAAGGTCGAGGCAATCCCCAATGAATTGGGAAGCCTACACTGACCTGACGGAGAGCGTGTAGGTAGTTCACTTAAGCAGGTGCGAGAACAAGGTATAACTCAAGCGGAATTAAACACAGCAAAACGCTCAATTACCAACAGTTATCCTGTAGATTTAGCAAATCCTAGTGACGTAGCGGATTTAATTTTGAAAAATTCTGTCTATGGACTTTCCTTAGCAGAAATCAAAGAATTTCCTAAGCAAATTGACGCAGTGGATATGGCTCAAGTACAGCAGGTAATTAAGGATTTGATTCATCCAGAAAATCTTGTGATTGTGACTGCTGGACCAGGGGGAAATCAATAATTTAGGACAAGGAGGATATAGGAGACACGGGGACACGGAGATATTATTAACTATTTCTCCTCGTCACCGCGTCTCCATCTCTCCGCGTCCTTATAAACATTAAAACCCACTTAAAGCAAGTGGGTTTTAACTATTAAGCCCACACTTGAGTCGCAGGCAGAATTTTTAAGCAAAACAATATGCGGATGGCGAGACTCGAACTCGCAAGGCAAAGCCACACGCCCCTCAAACGTGCGCGTATACCAATTCCGCCACATCCGCAAGGTTGCACTAATGATTAAATATAGCACAACAAAATCACTATAGTGGAGTCATAATTAAATTTTTCACAAATTCAAGACTCTGTATGTACAAACTTTTGACCCTTGACCCATTAGACTGGCAGAAATATAGGATTTCAAGGGAGAGTATTCGTGTGACAAAGCTGATCGTAGGGTATAAACGTCCGGCGGGTGGCTGCTCGCAGATAAAGTAAACAGTTATCAGGCGTATACTGAGAGACTTAAACTCAATCAATGAAACAGATAACAGATAACTGATAATTGATAACTGTTAACTCCTGTCATAATTTTAAATCAGGCGAAAGCGTTGTTTTAAACTAGCTGGGAGAAAATGTCAACCAAGGGCTGAATTATCACCGCCTATCTTTTACACTTGGTGACTTCTTTAGTCAATTTACTTAACTTATATCGACACTAAAAGATGAAGTTTGACAAAATATTAATTGCTAATCGGGGAGAAATCGCGCTTCGCATTCTCCGGGCTTGTGAGGAAATGGGAATAGCAACTGTGGCGGTACACTCTACCGTAGACCGAAATGCACTTCATGTCCAACTAGCTGATGAAGCTGTTTGCATTGGTGAAGCTGCTAGCAGTAAAAGTTATCTAAATATTCCTAATATTATTGCCGCAGCCTTGACACGCAATGCTACTGCTATTCATCCTGGCTATGGTTTTTTAGCAGAAAATGCCCGGTTTGCAGAAATTTGTGCAGATCACCATATTGCTTTTATTGGCCCTTCTCCAGAAGCAATTCGGCTGATGGGAGATAAATCCACAGCCAAAGAAACCATGCAAAAAGCAGGAGTTCCAACAGTCCCAGGTAGCGATGGTTTGATAGAGTCAGACAAAGAAGGATTGGCGATCGCTCAAAAAATTGGCTACCCCGTGATGATTAAAGCCACAGCTGGTGGTGGTGGCCGGGGTATGCGTTTAGTGCGTTCAGAAAGCGAATTTATCAAATCTTTTCAAGCAGCCCAAGGCGAAGCAGGAGCAGCATTTGGGAACTCTGGAGTTTATTTAGAAAAATTTATTGAACGTCCGCGTCATATTGAATTTCAAATTTTGGCGGATAATTACGGCAACGTGATCCATTTAGGTGAACGGGATTGCTCTATTCAACGTCGCAATCAAAAATTACTGGAAGAAGCTCCTAGTCCTGCTCTTGATCCAGAACTACGGGAAAAAATGGGGCAAGCAGCCCTGAAAGCAGCCCAATTTATCAACTATACTGGTGCCGGAACTATCGAATTTCTCTTAGATAGATCCGGTGATTTTTACTTTATGGAAATGAATACCCGCATTCAAGTGGAACATCCTGTGACAGAAATGATTACAGGGGTAGATTTGCTTGTGGAACAAATTCGTGTTGCTCAAGGGGAAAGACTAAAACTTACCCAAGACCAAGTGGTTTTACGGGGTCATGCGATCGAATGTCGGATCAACGCCGAAGACCCCGACCACGATTTTCGTCCTGCTCCTGGTAGAATTAGTGGCTATCTCCCACCCGGAGGGCCTGGTGTCCGCATAGATTCTCACGTCTACACCGATTATCAAATTCCCCCTTATTATGACTCCTTGATCGGTAAACTAATTGTTTGGGGACAAGATCGTCCTACAGCCATTAACCGTATGAAACGAGCGCTACAAGAGTGTGCAATCACAGGACTACCAACTACTATCGGTTTTCATCAAAAAATTATGGAAAACCCACAATTCTTGCAGGGTAATGTTTACACCAGTTTTATACAAGATATGCAAGGCTAGAAGTTAATTCAGTTATCAGTTATC
>NZ_AJLJ01000222.1 GCF_000317245.1 Fischerella muscicola SAG 1427-1 = PCC 73103 | reverse complement strand
AGGCGAAATTTAAAGTTATGGGTGAAGGAAAGCGAACTCCCAAGAAATAAGGTAAGAGGCAGAAGGGAAAACTATGCCTCAAAATAAAATTGATACAGTAGTAGGGGTATAGGAGTACAGGGAAAAGACAGATTTACACGTAGATTTTATGTGACAAGTAAGACAACGAATCCATGAAAATCTCTTCCCCAACCCCCAATCCTTGATCCCCGATCCCCGATCCCTATTTCCAAGCTAGTCTATGTCCTATTAACCCAAGGGTGTAATAGACTATTAAAATTAAGGTAAAGTGTGTAAAAAAAGGTTGAAAAGTATGACGCCTTCTTTAGCAAATTTTCTTTGGAGCCTGCTTTGGGGTAGTGTGATTGTCGTTGTCCCTATTACGGTGGGATTGATTTTTATTAGCCAAAAAGATAAAATCCAACGTTCTTAATAATTTCCTACGGGATTTAGTTTGACTCTCAAAACCAGTAGCGTTTTAGCTTTGGGTAATTTGTAGAGACGCGATTGGCAAAGCGTACGGTTGTAAAGCACGGCGCAGCCTTTAATGTCGCGTCTCTACAATATATTTAGTGACTTGTTAAAGTAGAGATTTAAATACCAACTCGCTAACATAGATTTGATATTAGGAAAACAACAATGGTAACTTTTTGGCTGAACTCAGCCAGTGTTCTGGCTCAAGTCAATTTTGGGGCTAACTCAGCCAGTCTTCTAGGAATTTTCTTGGCGATCGCTGGGGCTGCTTTGTATTTTCTCCGCACAGTACGTCCAGAACTCTCGCGAGATCAAGATATCTTTTTTGCTGCTGTAGGTTTGCTCTGCGGCTTTATTTTGATTTTCCAAGGATGGCGTCTAGACCCGATTCTACAATTTGGTCAGTTACTTTTGGTAGGCTCGACAGTATTTTTTGCGGTAGAAAGCATTCGGCTGCGGGGTATTGCAACTCAGCAAGCTAAACGTAATACTCCCATAGTGGATGATGAGCGAGAAGTTAGTAGTCGATATCAGTATCGCAAGAAATCTCCCTACAAAGCTGAGGTGGACGCAGAATTAGATTCCCTACCTTACGATGAAGAGTATGAAGATGAACGCCCACGTCCCCGGATTCCAGGTAGTAGAGAAAACCGTTCATCACGTGGGGATTACGGTGATTACTATGAAGATGAACCTCGTCGTTTAGAACGCCGCAATACTAGTGAGAGATCGGAACCCAGCGATAGAAGTACCCGTCGGCGTAGCAGTTCGCGTCCAACTAGTCGGACTAGCGATCGCCCAGACGATGATTGGGGTAATACTACTTCTAAAATAGTTGATGATTGGGATACGCCAACAACCAGAGAAAGAAGACCTTCTCGGCGTGGAACTAATGGTTCCTCCCGGACTGAAAACCGTAGTGATGACATTACAGATAACACACCCAAACCACCCAGAAGACGCCGTCCGCCCACCAACACAGAATCTCGACCTGAGCGTCAAGAGGATGATGTCATCTCTACTGATTATGTAGAATACAAGCCGATGAATCGTTCAGAAGACGAATCAGATAACTCAGTGGATTTCGATGATGTTTAATTGACACTCTCCTCTTATAAACTAAAGTGGAGGTTGCAAAAAAGATCACGAAAAATAGTTAAGGTGAAAAAATTTACACCTAGATTTTGGCTCCAACGAAATTGTGTTTGGAGTCTGATTTTTGGTTTAACAGGTTTGCTTGTAGCCTGTAGTCCTGACAATATTCCCATTGGCTCGACCTCTCTCAACAGTCGCTACACTGAAGAGCAACCGAGCTTGAGTGGAAATGGTCGTATTTTAGCCTTTGTATCAACCCGTAATGGCACTCATCAGATATTGCTGTACGACTTACAGCAGCAAACTTTTTTAAGTACATCGCGCCTAAATCGACCAGGGACAATAGTTGAAAGTCCTAGTCTCAGCTATAACGGACGCTACATAGCCTACATAACCAGTGACCAGGGTAGGCCTGTTGTGGCACTTTATGATCGCGCTACGCAACAGTCGCAAATCCTCACCCCTACATATAGGGGTTGGGTAAGAAATCCCAACATTAGCCCGGATGGACGTTATGTAGTTTTTGAGACAGCTAGCCGTGGTCAGTGGGACGTGGAAGTACTGGACAGAGGTCCAGAAATTGAGTTGGATATTCCTAATGGTGCGGCTGTGGCTCCTCTACCTTAGAGGGCGTGGGCATATTGGGCATCGGGCATCGGGATTGGAAATAATCAGCAAATGACAAATGACCAAATATATATTTATTCCTATAGTTACATTAACAACTTTATTAACTGGCTGTGTTGGCTATCCCCGACTTTTGAGTTACCCTTTCGATCCTGGTGGTAGGAGTCTCAATAGTCCTGCTTCAGAATTAAATCCACAAATTTCTGGCAGATATATTGTCTATACTTCTGATCGGCGGGGTAGCCAAGATATATATATGTTTGATATGGTAACTCGCAATTTGATTGATGTACCTGGTTTAAATGCTTTTGATGCGATCGCCTCTCATCCCAGTGTTTCTGATGATGGTCGTAGTGTTGTTTTTGCTGCTTCTCGTCAAGGTCGAACAGCCATCTTTTTATATGACAGAGAAACAAGACAATCACGCAATTTGACTGCTAACTTGCAAGCAGAAGTCCGCAACCCGACAATCAGTGCTGATGGTACCAGAATTGCCTTTGAGTATAGTAACAATGGACAGTGGGATATTTTAGTCTATAACCGTTCTGGGCAGCCTTTAAATATATCCCAAGACCCAAGGTAGAAGGGATCGGGAGAAGACGCGGGGATAATTTGAGACGCGGTGACGCGGAGAAATTGTTAATAATATCTCCGTGTCTCCGTGTCCTCTT
>NZ_AJLJ01000221.1 GCF_000317245.1 Fischerella muscicola SAG 1427-1 = PCC 73103 | reverse complement strand
TCACCAGTCTCTTCTAGTTGTTGTATCGCCTCAATCAGCGATCGCACCTGTTGAGTTCCTTGAGAAGGTTCAAAGGAAAGGGGAAATTTACCCTTAGCAAGCATCCGTAAACCCAGGGGTACAATACCAAGCAATCCTCTCAAATCCCGAAAATAATTACCGACTACTTGTAAACTAAACTTTCTCTCGTCAATCCAACCACCTGCTTTGACTAACTCTACTAACACTTTGCGATGGCGAATTGAACGGCTGTCGCTTTTTTGTTTGTGGGTGAGAATTTCTTGTTTAATCTTGGTGATTTGATCTAATGGAGCAACATCCATAGGACAAACGCTGTTGCAGTAAAAGCAACGAGTACAACCCCAAACACCTTTGGTATCTTCGTTGTATTTTTCTAAGCGGTTTTCTGTTTCAGTATCGCGGTTATCGGCTACCATTCGATAAGCTTTGGCAAGGGCGTGGGGGCCAACGAATTTAGAATTGACTTCAAAGGCATTGCATTCAGAGAAGCAAGCTCCACACATAATACAATTACCAGTTTGATCAAGGCGCGATCGCTCTTCTGGTGTTTGTAAAAACTCTCTTTCTGGTACTTGTCTACTAGCTGTACTCACATAGGGTGCGATCGCCTCTAGGTTATTCCAAAAATCGCTCATATCCACTACTAAATCTTTAATTACAGGCATATTGCCAAGTGGAGCGATCGTAATTTCTGGAATAGCATTTGCCTTACTTGTGTGTGCTGCTAACTCTTGCAATCTAGAAATTTCACTGCCAACATTTTCTTTACAAGCAAGAGCAGAACGTCCGTTGATTCGCATAGCACAGCTACCACAAATTGTATTGCGACAATTTTTGCGAAATGCTAAAGTTCCGTCTTGTTCCCACTTAATTCGATTGAGGCAATCAAGGATTGTATTACCTGGTTCTACCTCTAAAGAGTAAGTTTGTACGTTAGCAGAATAATTATGTTGCTGTCGAATTACCTTAAAAATTACTTCCATATCTTACCAACCTAAATCCTGAAATTATCACATTTACATAGGAAAGAGACTTTTACAGAAGTCAAAAAAGGGTATAGGCTACACCAATTTGTATCTACAGTAGGAAACAGTAGAAAGCAAAAGGGGGTAAGAATGAATCAATCTAATCTCTTTACTATTTAATCTTGAGCCTTTTACCTTATAGTTCTTAACTTTTTACCCCTAATCAAACCATGTTGATCCAACGAGCGATGGTCTAACTACTCCTATTTTAAAGCTAGCTGTTAACATACTGCTCATTAAATTGTTCTCATATATAGTCTTAGGATAAGCATAAAAATCTTAGTTGTAGAAGCTCTGCATCCGACTATAGACAGTTTTGTAAACTGCTACACCCCATTACCTATAGAATATAACTTTATGTTGACGTTAACATAAATCAATCAAACTCTTGCAAAAGCAACTTTTGCAAGAGTTGGTAAAGGCGAAAACTAAAAGGTTAAAGGAATTTTATTTTCCTTGACCCTTTTACCCTACTTCTACAAGAAGTCTAATAAACAGTTGTACAAATTCCTCCTTTAGTCGCAAAGTGCTGTTTTTTTGGTTATATAGAATTGTTATAGCTGCGGATGAACATGGTGACCTAATTAATAAGCAGCATAATACTCTGAAAGATTTTGTCTGGTCTCAATCAACAACTCGATCATCTAACTCTCTAGTCAAAACTCCTTGTCTATATTAGATGAATTTTTATAAAATCCATACATCAATACTCACAACGGCAATAAAGCGGGAGGAAAATCCTCGCCGCTTTTTGCATTCCCAAGATAAAGGATATAAGATTTAAAGTCTAGCAATAAGTTTAATTCAAACTTAAACAATTATTTTGCTATTATGATCGCATGTTAGTATTTAATATAAAATTACGAAGTAACAAAACCAGTCTAAATAGCCGATCAAGTGCGGCCAATACTGCTTTGTTTATTCGTGATGGTCAGAGATGAAATTGATTCGTCTCTATTGGCAGGATCAAAGAGTGTATGCTCAACAACCTTATGACAATACTATGCTGTTCTAAGCTTGAGGTAAGCATAAGGAAATTCTTGCTAATTATTGAGTCTACGGCTGATTAAGTAGTGGAACTCGGTTCGTTTGTAAAGATGGCTTAAAATTACACCGTCGCCATAGCATCAGCAAAGAAAATATTTCGTTTTCAATGGCAAATGATGGTTAAATGTGCCGTAAAATTACCCAAATAAATACCTGCGACAACTGGGACTCTAATAAATTATGGGCAACCATAAAAGATGATCTTGGCTGATTTGAAGTAGGAGTTTGACATTTTTCTGGGTTTGTCAGCAACTTTAGTGGAAATCACCAAAAGTCAAATGCTGACATAGAGAACTACACCTTTGAATAGTTTGGAGAGAGTAAGGAAATTTTGAGCGTAATGACTGAAACTGCAACCGCACCATTAACCGGAAAAGCACTGCTTGCAAAAGTCAAAGAGCTTTCCAATCTACCACGTCGAGAAAGAGCAAAACAGTGTGGCTATTATACTGTTACGAAAAATAATCAGGTTCGTGTAAATCTGACTGATTTTTATGACGCTTTGCTATCCGCTAGGGGAATTCCCTTAAGTCCAGAAGCACCAAAAGATGGACGTGGTCGTGAACCGACATATCGAGTTAGTGTTCATCAAAATGGTCAAATTGTCATCGGTGCAACATACACCAAAGCAATGGGCTTAAAGCCAGGTGACGAATTTGAAATTAAGCTAGGATACAAGCACATTCACCTCATTCAAGTAGATAGTGACAAAAAAGAACTCCAGTCGGATGAAGACATTGATGTAGAGGAAGATGAGATTGAAGAAGAAGAGTAAATTTTCCTAATGGTAGGGATAGAGTGAAGAGTGAATACTTAATAACTTTTCCCCTTGGCAAGCCAAAAAAAGTTTGCTACCGTTTAGATAATTTTTAGATAAAAAACCAACGATTGGACTTCTTGCAAGAAATTACCGAATTTGGTAGAAGCTTAATTAAGTAGAGAGAAAAGTAAAAAAGCAACTAGTACTAAGGGTTAAAGAAAAGGCGATCGCATCGCTACTCCTGGTTACAAATTGCTCGAAATCATGAAAGCTTTTCTCTCCACAAGTGATAAATTTAGGATTGCGAGAAGTCTGTCGTGTTTTTTTATCCAATTTTGATAGCCTCCTTAAAGTCATCACTCTATAATTTGCAATCATTTTTGGAAAAAGCACCAAGCTTGATTGTAGTGATGGCTTTTTTTATTGCTTGGGGTGGATGTTGGTTCCCCATCGCAGCTTTGTTATCTGTGTTCCTAAATTGGAAACCCAACCAACCCTTAAAATCAGATCAAAAGTTACCTCTATTATTGTCACTTTATTTATTAATACCTTTTATTTTTTGGCTCATAACTTGGCTGACGAAAACACCGATCTCAGATTACGGCTTAATAGCCAATATTTCTATCCTTAATTCCGTCGCCCTTGGTTTTAGTTTAGGTATATTTAGTTTAGCTGTGGTTTTTGCATGTCAATTTTGGCTAGGATGGTGTAAGTTTGAAAATAATAATATCAATCAACTAGCATCTATTTTGCTACCTATTTTATTGATAGCTTTATTTGTAGGTGGTATTGAAGAATTAGTTTTTCGGGGATTTTTATTTACAGAACTAGAGCAAAATTATCCAGTCTGGCTAGCAGCAATAACATCTAGCTTGGTATTTGCTGTATTACACTTAGTTTGGGAGCAACAAGAAACAAAACCTCAACTTCCCGGACTATGGCTGATGGGGATGGTGTTAGTGTTGGCACGGTTTGCTGATCGTGGTAACTTGGGTTTAGCTTGGGGACTACACGCCGGTTGGATATGGGCGATCGCTTGTATAGATACAGCCCAACTGATTAATTACACTGATAAAATCTCAGACTGGGTGACAGGTAAGAACAAAAAACCCCTAGCCGGATTAGCAGGGATAGGGTGTTTATTGCTAACTGGTTTGATTCTCTGGTTTGGTTATCACTTAAATTTTGTCTAACTCTTCTTAACACATAAATACTCAGCAAAAGTAGGCGTAGGATAACTTACTTCTGTTATTTCAAACCCTGCTCGTGTCAGCATACCTTCAATAATCCATGCAAAGGTGCTGTATTCCTCTTGCACATGCATTTCAAAATCTTTGGCTGTCCAACCCTCACCTTCTGGTTTAGCTGAATCCTCAATCCAATTGTTGATCGAGGTTTGATACTCATGAGCTGGGAATGAGAAGATAACATCACGTAGGTAAAAAATACCGCCAGGTTTTAACATTGCAGCTATTCGCATCAAAGCTACCATTTTCCAAAAGTCTGGCAAAATATGAAGCGCAGCTTTCGTAATCACGAAATCAGCCAAATTATCATTATGCTCATAAGTTAAGAAACCAGCCTGGTGAAACTTGATATTGACAGCACCTAATTTTTGAGCTTTGGAGCGAGCGTAAGCTAGCATATTTTGCGAAATATCGACAGCATCTACAAAAGCTCCATTGAGCGCAGCCTGAATTGCAAAGGTTCCTGTACCTGCTCCCAAATCAATGACAGTATGTCCAGAAGAAATTCCTAATCGTTGAACTAAAGCCTGTTCCTTTTCTGGAGTACTGGATAATTGGTTACGGTCAAAGGCTGCAACTTGAGCAGTATCCTCAAAGTCAACACCAGCCATTTTCCATTCATCAAAGTACCATCTAGGGAAACAGGTCATCGATTTGAAACTTTGGATTTTAGCGTTTACGTTGACGGTGATTTGCAGCCTGTGTTAGCAAAGATTCCGCAAAAGCGATCGCTTCTTGAGCTGATTTACCACCTGCTAACTGAGCTAATTCTTCCCGACGTTTGTTTAAGTTATCTAAGCTAGTAATACGTACAACTGTACGTTCTTCACTTGAACCATTGTGTTCTTTCTTACCTTTAACTTGATTGATCACCTGCTTATCGACGCGAAAATGCCGATCTGCCATAGCAGCAACTAAAGGTTGGTGTGTTACACATAATACCTGATGAAACTGGCTCAAATGGTGTAATTTTTCGGCGATCGCCTGCGCTACTCTTCCCGATACACCAACATCAATTTCATCAAATACCATTGTTTCCGTCGTTTGTGCTTGGGAAAAACAAGCTTTCAGCGCCAGCAGAAATCTACTCATTTCTCCACCAGAGGCTGTTTCTGATAGAGGTTGTAGTGGTTCTCCTGGGTTGGGGCTAAACATAAATGTGATTTTGTCTGCACCCATAATTGTGGGAGCAATGAGTGCAATCTCGACTTGAAACTGCACCTTTTCCATCGCCAAAGGTTTCAGTTCCTTGATCAGTTTGGCTTCTAATTTGGCTGCGGCGGTACAACGTAATTGTGTTAACTTTTGACAGACTTGTGTCAGTTTTGCTAAACACTCTGCTTGTTGGATTTCTAAACTTTCTATTGATTGTTCACTATCATTGAGTTCGGCTAACTCGGCTTGGATGCGTTGGTAATAGGCGATCGCTTCCGCAAGTGTCGGGCCGTACTTGCGACAAACTTGCTTTAATTCACGAATTCTGGCTTCCACCTCTTCCAAACGCTGCGGATCTGCCTCTAAACTTTCCCCATAAGCATTAATTTGCCTGGATACCTCCGTCACTGTAGCTTGAGCATCCCTCACCATATCCAACAGTGGTTGCATCTGGGAGTCATATTCAACCATGTCAGTTAACGTTACTTCGCTATCTCCCAGCAAATCTGTAGCGGTTGGGGCTTCTCCGTCGTTTTGGTATAAAGCTTGGTATACTTTATAACTCATCTGCTGGAGTTCGACAACATGATTTAGGCGTTGGTGTTCTTGTTGGAGTTGTTCGAGTTCATCGGGTTCACTGAGGTTAACTTCTCCTAGTTCCTTGACTTGGTAAGTTAATAAATCCAGTTGTTGTAAGCGTTCCCGTTCTGACGTCCGGCGTTTTTCTAAGGCTTGGTGGGCTTGTTGGTAGGCACTAAAAGCAGTGGCAACTTCTTGACGTTGTTGCAAAATAGATTCACCACCGTAGGCATCCAACCAATCGCGAATTTGGGCAGATTGTCCGAATAAAACTGTTTGCCCTTGAGCAGTGATTTCTACTAGGCGATCGCGCAGTTCTGACATCAACTGCTGATTTACCAACACTCCATTTACCCGCGATTTACTCCGTATTTTTCCTGAAGTAGCTGTAATTTCTCGACTAATAAATATATAATTTTCTTCAATTAATTCTATTTCTTGTTCAGTTAACCAGGCTATTAAAGCAGAATTAGAAGTAAAAGTTGCTTCTACCATTGCCCGATTTGTACCAGTGCGAATCACGCGACTAGAAACCTTTCCGCCCAACACTGCATCAATCGCATCCAAGATAATCGACTTTCCCGCGCCGGTTTCGCCTGTCAATACATTTAATCCTGCGCCAAATTCTAGTTCTAATTGGTCAATCAGGGCAAAATTTTCTATTCGCAATAGAGATAACATTGAGTCATTCGATTTTAGATTTTAGATTACTCTACGAGAAGCCGCTTACGCGTCTATGGATTTTGGATTTTGCCAAAAGTTTGTGGACACTTTGCGGTGAGACAGCGGGGTCTACCCTGCGCTTCCACACGCAGTGGGTTCCGTAGGTAGCTGCTTGCTTTGTCTATGGGGGTTTCCCCAAAATATCGATCAAATTATCCGTCAGGGTAGACGCCAAATCATTTTTACTTAAAGGATACTAAAGATTGTGTGTTTATACCTTGCAATGTTCACTACTTTTTTACAAGCTAGCTTTTTTGGGGATACCAAAACTAGTTTAGTTTGATTTTTCTTATGTTGGCGCACTTAACCTTCTGACAAATTGTTACAATACTTAACAAGTTAACTCCGATGCGGTGGTAAGTTCATGAATGCAAAGACTGTTTCCCCTACTTCCCTGCAAATAGATTATGAAGTAGTTTCAGAAGATGCTACAAAAACGTCGATTGTGAGTTTATCAGTACCGGAGGAAAACCAAACAAGTAAGGCGCTGGTGATTTCAACAATTGAATCTGAGGCTTTACAATACAATCCTCAGAGGATAGCCACATATTATGGAAGTCGTCCCCTACAAGTTTTACGACGCATCATTACAGTACTCACGCCAGCAATTAGGTTTGCTTTGGGTATATGGTGGGATAGTAAACGGGGAATTGTCGTTAAAAATGATCGGCGTCGGGCAATTCAGTTGCGAGAAATGCTGACGAAGTTGGGGCCTGCTTACATTAAAATTGGGCAAGCTTTATCTACTCGACCCGATTTGGTTCCTCCGATGTTTTTAGAGGAACTAACACAGTTACAAGACAAATTACCTGCTTTTGCGAATGAAATAGCCTACCAGTTTATCCAAGAAGAACTAGGCGCACCACCTCACGAAATTTACACCGAACTTTCGCCAGAACCGATCGCAGCTGCTTCTTTAGGACAAGTTTATAAAGGTAAGCTCAATACAGGTGAAGAAGTCGCCGTTAAAGTCCAACGTCCTGACTTGCGCGAGCGCATTACTATTGACTTATATATCCTCCGCAGATTAGCGGGATGGGCGCAGAAGCAATTTAAACGTATCCGCAGTGACTTGGTGGGTATCCTCGATGAATTGGGCGATCGCATCTTTGAAGAGATGGATTATATTCACGAAGGAGAAAATGCCGAGCGCTTTTATCAGTTGTATGGTCATTTAAAAGACGTTTATGTACCGAAGATTTACTGGGAATACACCAATCGTCGTGTGTTGACGATGGAGTGGATTGAAGGTACGAAATTAACTAATACACAAGAGATTAACGCCAAAGGTATAGACGCTCGCTACTTAATTGAAGTCGGGGTACAGTGTTCATTACGACAGTTACTAGAACACGGATTTTTCCACGCCGATCCTCATCCTGGTAATTTGCTCGCTACCCGTGATGGTAAATTAGCATATCTAGACTTTGGGATGATGAGCGAAATTCAGCCACCCCAGCGTTATGGCTTAATTGAAGCGATTGTCCACGTTGTTAACCGTGACTTTGAAGGTTTAGCTAACGACTATGTGAAGTTAGATTTTCTCTCACCAGAGACAGATTTAACACCAATTATTCCTGCATTTGCGCGAGTATTTGCTGATGCTCAAGGTGCTAGCGTTGCGGAATTAAACATCAAAAGTATCACTGATGAACTCTCAGCTTTGATGTATGAGTATCCTTTCCGCGTTCCTCCCTATTACGCTTTAATTATTCGTTCTTTGGTGACATTGGAAGGGATTGCTATTTATATCGATCCCAACTTTAAGGTATTGAGTGAAGCTTATCCCTATGTTGCTAAACGATTACTCACCGATCCTGCACCAGAATTAAGAGCATCCTTAAGAGACTTATTATTTAAAGAAAATCGATTTCGCTGGAACCGCTTGGAAAACTTGTTACGCAATGCTCGTAACAACCAAGATTATGATTTGAATTTGGTGTTGAATCAGGGAGTTGATTTTCTGAGTTCCGAACGTGGTAGTTTTATTCGCGATCGCCTGATTGATGAATTAATTAAAAGTGCAGATGCTTTAAGTAAAAATATTCTGCATAACTTCACCTATCTACTGCGGGAAAGGGTTGGTGTGACAACTATCAACGAAACTCCCGCAGCTACAGACGAACAACAACAAACTTTGGAGCATATTAAACGAATATTAAATATTCTCCGCGAAACCCGTGGCTTTGATCCAACCCAGCTTGCACCCCAAGTTGTGCAAATTGCGTTTAATCCAGGCGTACAACGTTTGGGACAGCAAATAGCTGGTCAGTTGTTGCAAAAAGCAGCCGCTAGGTTGATTCGAGAATTACTGACATTTGAAGAAAGCGATCGCAGTTTCGAGGTTAAGTAATATCATGTTCGGTTAGCTACGTGACATACTCGTCAACGAAGTTCTGATACTCATCGCTAAATTTCAAATACTCGTCAACGAAGTTCTGATACTCGCCGCTGAATTTCAAACACTCGTCAACGAAGTTCTGATACTCGTCGCTGAATTTCAAATACTCGTTCACGAAGTTCTGATACTCATCGCTGAATTTCAAATACTCGTTCACGAAGTTCTGATACTCATCGCTGAATTTCAAATACTCGTTCACGAAGTTCTGATACTCATCGCTGAATTTCAAATACTCGTCAACGAAGTTCTGATACTCGTCGCTGCATCTCAAATACTCGTCAACGAAGTTCTGATACTCGTCGCTGCATCTCAAATACTCGTCAACGAAGTTTTGAGGTTCGATGATGAACTTGTGCTTTTAAAACTCGTAACAAAAGATTTGGCGCAAACAGTGATGCTGGCTGCTTAGTCATATGCATGACTGCCAAAAAATTCGGGTAAATATTAGGGTCATTGACCGAAATTTGTAATAATCTATCCATATATTGATGCATCAGTCGAGTAATGCGATTTGGTTTTCCACCTTCGGTAGTTTCCCAACGAAAATCTTCACCTATCGCCATCAACCAAGGAGTTTCTAAAACTTTCACAAGTTGCTTTTGGAAACGTTTTGTTAAACCTGTGAGGCTGTGTTGATTTTTTTGATAATGTTTTTGTAAGCAGTCTTGCAAGGTTAGCGCACTTAAAGCAGCAGTTGTCATTCCTTGACCATAAACAGGATTGAAACTACACACAGCATCACCAATTGCTACCAAACCATCTGGTATGCGAGCAAGCTTTTCGTAATGACGCCAGGAATTTTCTGTACGTCGATAACCATAGATTGGAGAAACAGGTTTAGCGTCTTTGAGGAATTCATAAATTTCTGGAGTACGGAGACTGCGAGCAAATTCCATAAACCCAGTGTCATCAGTTGGTGGATAGTCTCGACTGATACCAATCAAAATTACACCCCAACGATTACCTTCCACTGGAAATATTACTCCACCCCGTTTGTCATACGGTGGTTGAGAAGTCACATATAACACTTTCCAATCTGCCTGTAAATTCTCTGGCAATTCGTACCAACGGGTGCTGTAACCTAAAAATGAATTAATTACAGTTTCGCTAGGAGATTGGTAGCCAATTTCCTCCAACCACTTGGGTAACTGAGAGTTACGTCCACTAGCATCAACAACTAAATCAGATGTTAGTTCTTGTGGTTGTGCATGATCAAGACAACGTAATTTTACTCCTGTGATTCTGGAATTACTCGTATCAGTTAGTAAACCCTTTACCTGAGTAGCTGATAAAAATTCGACTTGGCGATCGCTACTGAGATAACCACGAACTACCCACTCCAAAAAAGGACGACTGCAAGTACGAGTAATTAAGTTTGAAGAATTACGCTTTGCACAACCCCACGCATGAAAAAAACATGATTCCATTGCCCAGTTTACAGAAGGCGCGCCTGCTGCAATGAGTTTTTCCTCAATCCCAGGAAACCATTGTTCGAGAATACGATAACCTTGAGTCAACAAGGCATGGACGTGATTTGCTTGGGGAACTCCCTGACGTATTTCTGGCTGTTGTGGTAAGCGATCGCGCTCTATTATCGTGACACGTTCAAAGTGTTCAGTTAATATTCTTGCACTCAACAGTCCAGCCATACCACAGCCAATGACAATCGCATGATTGCCATTGCGAGTTTTTTGCTGTGCCTCCATGAGCCTAGCCATAATTTGTTTGAATTATTGTGTCTCAGTTTTTATCTTACTGAGAATTTGTTGACAAACTCAGGCTACATCATTCAACGGAAGTTTAGGTATTTGATTGTAAACTTCTGCATTTTCTTCAAGAGCTTGACGT
>NZ_AJLJ01000220.1 GCF_000317245.1 Fischerella muscicola SAG 1427-1 = PCC 73103 | reverse complement strand
ATATATCGTATTGGGTTTGTAAATTCTAGGACTTACGCATTGACAGAAAAGTAAAAATAGGGGGTATGCTTTTCAAGGCTTCTAGCTACACTTTTAGGCTGCTTTTTTGCGATCGCAACCAAGAAAGGGTGATTGCTCAAAGGCTGAAACGACGTATTTACGTTGATACACAACATAGTTCGTTTGTACAGTGCGTAAGTCCTAAATTCAACCAAAACTGAGCGCTGTTACCAAAATAGCGAGATAAACGCAACGCTGTATCTGCTGTAATACTGCGCTTTCCAGATAAAATTTCGCTAATTCGTGTCTGAGTTACACCTATATCTTTGCTTAATCGATAAGGGGTGATATTTAGTGGCTCTAAAAATTCTAGTTGTAGGATTTCCCCAGGGTGAATATTTGACAGACGGGTGTTATTCATAACTATTGACCTGCGGAGCGTGGTAATCTACTATTTCAACGTCCGAAGCATTGTTCTCATCCGTCCAAACAAAGCAGATTCGCCATTGATCGTTAAAAAGTTAAACCATCAAACGCAACTGTGAACCTTGCTGACTCTTATTCACCTCAATCCGGGCTTGAAATGCTTCCTTGAGGTGTGGCATGTGTGTCACTGTGAGAATACAAGCAAAATCCGGGGCGATCGCATTAATGGCTGCAATCAGGCGATCGCATCCTTCTGTATCCTGTGTACCAAAACCTTCATCGACAATCAACATTTGCAAAGCAGCGCCAGCCCGTTGTGCAAGTAATTTTGCCAAAGCTAAACGAATCGCAAAGTTAATTCTAAATGCTTCCCCACCAGAGTAAGTTTCATAGGCTCTTGTACCTCTAGCATCGGCAATCAAGATATCTAAAGTATCAATTAACTTGCTATTTTTCTTCGTAGCTTTACCGTTACGTCCAGCTTTTTGTGTCACAAATTGTACATGTAATTGATTTGCACTCAGACGGGAAAGCAGTTGATTTGTCTCTGCTTCTAGTTGCGGCAAGACGTTTTCAATCATCAGTGTTTGGATACCATTTTTACCAAAAGCTTGAGCAAGTTCATGGTAAACACGGTATTGTTCTTTGGCTTGTTGCTGTTGTTCCTGCTGTTGCTCATATTGAGTTTGCAGCATATCAAGCTGGTGCGCCATTTGCTCTAAGCGCCCCAACTGGCTGATTTGTTCGTCGAGTTGGCGACGTCGAATTGCTAACTGCTGTTCTAAGTCTTGAATTTGGGCTAGAGGATTGCCTGTTTCTTCAAGTTGACTAACAATACTTTCAATTTGGCTTTTGAGTTTTTGCCTTTCTGTCCATCTTGCTTGCAAAGCAACTTCTAATTCTTGCGCTCTAATTTTTAATTGCGGATACTGCTGTTGTGCTGCTTGTAGTTGTTGGTGGCGCAATTGCCAACCTTGAGCTTTGCGTACTGCAACACGGAGATGATTATGCTGTTCAGTGTCATAACCAAGTTCGGCGATAAACTTATCTAAAGCGGCGATTTGTGTAGCAAATTCCGAATCAATCGCCTCTTGCTGAATTCTTGTTTGTAACTGAGCAATTTGGGCTTGCAGTTCTGGTTTTCTTGCTTCGATTTGAGCTTGACGCTTGGTAGCGTCTTTAATTTGTCCTTGTTTAATTTCTGCCCAACGCCAGCGTTCTACTTCACTGCGAGCTAGGGCGTGGTCTTGCTCATTATAGTTGAGTTGTTGCAGATAATTCTCTAATTCTTGGAGTTCGGCTTGTTTGTCGGGTGCATATTCGCCTAGTTGGAGCGATCGCTCTAGTTGTTGTTTGTGAGCTGCTATATCTTGTAATTGTTGCTCAACATCACTTGTTGCCTGTAACTTAGCTGCTAATTGTCCTCTTTGTTCCCGTAATGTGTCATAGGGGGACAATTGTTGAGAGATATCTCGATATTCTTGTCTGAGTACCTGAATTTCTCTGTCTGAAACAGCCATCTGTTCTCGGACTACCCACAATTGCCCTTCTGTATCTTTATACTCAGATTTGGTTTTATCTACAACTCGATTCCAGTGATGCTCATCCAAACTCCTTTCGCACAAAGGACAAATGGCGTTGGGAGTTTGCAGCATCTGGATTTTTTGCTCTAGTTCTCCCAATAATCTTTCATAATCCCGTTGATGAGCTTGCAACCGTTCAATAAAATTCCGTCGTTCTTGTCCTTTTTCTTGAACTCGTTGCAGATAGACTCGCTTTTTTTCCAATTCTTCAATTTGGATTGCGACTTCCATCACCGCTTGTTGCAGTTGCGGTTGGCGTCGTTGCTGAGATTGTAATTGATTTTCTGTGGTTTCTATTTGTTCTAATCGCGCTACCAATCCCGCTTGTACCCGCAGGATTTGACTTTGTAAAGTTACTCGTTGTTGCAGCAAGGGAGAAACTTGGAGTTGCAATTCATCTAATTGAGCTAGACGTTGACGCGCTGTCGCCAATTTAGACAAAGCTGCTTCAACTTCACCCGATTTATTGAGAGTATGTTGAATTTCTACCTCTTGTTGACGTAATGCTTCTAATTGCGCTTGCACTTGTTGCAGTTGCCGTTCTATTTCATTAATTTGTCTGGTAAGCTGCTGTTGCTTGTGTTGACGGGTGGTTTGAGCGCGGGTGTATTGTGCAAATTTGGTACTTGTGGCTTCTTCTTGAGCTTGCAGATTTTGATAGCGACTGTATCCGGCGGTGATTTCTGCTTCTTGAGCTAATAATTCTTCTAATGAAGATAACTGAGTTGCAATTCGTTCCCGTTCATGTTCGAGGCGATCGCAATCTTGAGTTAAATTTTGATATTGCTGTCTAACAAAATTTAGTTGTTCTTCCCAACTTTGCCGTTGGTGCTGCACAACTTGCAAACTTTGTAATTTGATATTTTCAAAAGCTTGTACTTGCTGGAGTTGATTGTGTTCGTTTTCTAAGGTAACTCGTTGAGTTGCGATCGCCTCTCGTTCTCGGAGTTGAATTTTCATCGACTCCAAAGAGCGTTCTAACTCTTCGGCTTTGGCTTTAAACTGACGCGATAAATCTTTTGAGCGTTCTTCTAATTCATCATATTGATTAAGCTTTAATAATTCCGCTAATATTTCCTTGCGTTCGCTCGGACGCTTGAGCATGAATTCATCTGCTCGACCTTGACGCAGGTATGCAGAGTTAATAAAAGTATCGTAATCTAGCTTAATATGCTGCAAAATCGTATCTTGAGTTGCTCTAACTCCTTTACCACTCAATGAGCTAAACCCTTTCGGTGTTTCGATTTGAAATTCCAAAACACTACTACCACCACGAGCGCGAGTACGAATCACTCGATAGGTTTGCTGTTGGCTAGTTCTAAAAACGAAATCTACTTGAACTTCTTTTTCGCCAGTGTGGACAACATCATCTTCTGTATTGGCTCTGCTTTCTCCCCAAATTGCCCAGGTGATCGCTTCCAACAAAGAAGATTTACCAGCACCATTAGCCCCACAAATACAAGCCGTATGCAAACCGCGAAAATCCAAAGTCGCATCACGGTAACTGAGGAAATTTTTCAGAGTTAGTTGAACAGGGATCATCTAGACTAGAGAACCATACCTTTTTTTAATTAGTAGCAGCACACCACTCTTTTTGTTAGTTTAGCTAGATAAAAATCATGTTTCTAGTCTTAAAGACATGATTTTTACAATTGTTAACAATACTTTGAGGGATTTTTTTCTGTTAGGTTAATCATTTTGCTTCTGGCAGATAAAAATTAAATCCCGGTTAACAGAAGATAGTCTTCATTTATTTACCATATCTTTTGCTTCGCAAGCAGGAAGCTAGCTGTGGGATTTGTTGCTTATATGAGAACTTGTTGAGTTGACAAATGAAGAGTAAGAGGAATCAAAAGGGGTAGTTTAAGAATTTCTTGGTTAGAACTGGTAAGTGAGAGCGAGCGATCGCAGTTTTACTTTGAGCAAGAAAAAATCTACACATGGTAACATTCAGACTATTTTAATTTTGTTACAAGTGATATGAAAAAGGGTGTGGGGGTGTAAGGGTATGGGGAGGACTGGAGCCGGAGGAAACCTCCGGCTAAGGAAGTCCGTGGTGTAGGAGGAGTGCTAAAGCTCCCCGACTTCTTAAAGAAGTCGGGGAGCTGGGTCTGTCAATAATGCAAGTCAATGTATCAACAATGTAGGTCGATACATTAATAATGCAAGTCAATGTATCAACAATGTAAGTCGATGCATTAATAATGTAAGTCGGGACTTAAGTCTTTGGCGGAGTTAGTTGCTTGCGATCGCTTTTCTCTTCACAATA
>NZ_AJLJ01000219.1 GCF_000317245.1 Fischerella muscicola SAG 1427-1 = PCC 73103 | reverse complement strand
ATGATTATGATGTTGCTCTTTTGGCTGTAGTTGCTGCATCAGCCAAACAAGAATTGCATCAGCAGACTTTTCCACAGCCCAAGCAATTAAAGCACCAAGTACCACCATTAAAATCGATTCCATAACCAATATCCAATTACGACTCTTATAAAGCCGCGCAAATCCAGTCTGAGCAAGGGATGTAGAAAGTATGACTTATGTCAGAGTTGTGTATGAGTTGCGTGATTTCGGAAACAGCAAGCTGAACATTGTGGTTACAATTGTGGAAAGTGGGTTGTGCAGGTATGGCAGAGCGATCGCTTAAAGCATCTCATTTTCCCAAATCAATTCACGCAGTCACGTATGAGGGGTTTCTACTGAAACTACAAGCATTTATTTTTGCATTTACCCTGAAAAAAGCATTTTTTTAGCTAGCAATTATTAATACCTTAAAAGCGCCTCAATACACTGAAACTGGTGATTGG
Source organism: Fischerella muscicola SAG 1427-1 = PCC 73103 (assembly GCF_000317245.1). GTDB lineage: Bacteria > Cyanobacteriota > Cyanobacteriia > Cyanobacteriales > Nostocaceae > Pelatocladus > Pelatocladus muscicola_A. Next base: position 2,761 of record NZ_AJLJ01000219.1, on the reverse strand, counting down.
GTCGAAATCGTAGTCCCGCCTAGCGCCACCGCCAATTTGTCATTGCTGATCGCATTTATTTCTGGATGAAAAGTACCCGAATTTTGATAACCCGCAACTTGGGTTATTATGATGATAAGTTTAACCCGAATTTCTTGCAAACCCTGAGAAATATAGCAATCCTAATTGAGTTATGAGAAAATACGGAATCCCAGATCCCCGACTTCTTTGAGAAGTCGGGGATCTTGCCTCTCACGAATGATTTAGGATTGCTATAGGGATCAAAAACTGCCAAAAGTAGATCCACGACTTCAACAAAGAAGTCGGGGATTTGAATCAAAATTAGTTGAATCTAAGCCGCAGATAAAGAAAGAGGGGTAGGTGCTAAACCTACCCCTAATTCTTCTGATATTTTTCTACCAACTGCTGCTGCTACTGGTTTTAAACTTTCAACTAAATCAGCCATAGCTTCTAAAGACAAAGCTTGACGGGCGTCAGAAACAGATTTTTCTGGTTCTGGATGACATTCAATAATTAAACCATCTGCACCACAAGCAACAGCAGCCTTCGCAACAGGTGCTACTAATTCCCGCTTACCGACTGCATGGGAAGGATCTACAATCACGGGTAAGTGGGTGATTTGCTTGAGTGCTGCTACTGCTCCTAAATCCAAGACGTTGCGGGTATAGTTATCGAAACTGCGGATACCGCGTTCACACAACACAACATCTGGGTTGCCGTGGCTTAAAATATATTCGGCTGCCATGACGAATTCTTCAATTGTTGCTGCTAAACCACGTTTGAGGAGAATGGGTTTACCTGCTTTTCCTAAAGCTTTGAGTAAATCGAAGTTTTGCATATTGCGGCTACCTACTTGCAGCATATCAGCGTAGGCAGCGACGACTTCGATTTGAGAAATTGACATGACTTCAGTGACAACTGGGAGATTGTAACGCGATCGCAATCCTGCTAAAATTCTTAGTCCCTCTTCTCCCATCCCCTGAAAAGCATAGGGAGAAGTACGAGGTTTGTAGACACCACCACGTAATGCTTGTACAGACGCAGTAGATAGCTTGTGAGCAACAGCCTCCATCTGTTCTATACTTTCAACCGTGCAAGGCCCCCCAATCACCACTACTTCTTGGCCACCAAAAGCAACTGTTTCGGAAATTTTCACAATGCTCTGGTGGTGGGGATGAGGTTTGGCGGCTAATTTGGCATTAATCATCTTCTTGTTCTCCTTAAAAATAGAATAATGGTTGTAGTTAATAGTTGATGCTTGTTGTAAACAACAAACAACAGAAAACAAAAAACCCGGAACCTTGATTAAGTTCCGGGTGCTGACGTTTCATCGACATGACACTTTACCCGGAACTTATTCTGGGCCAAAAATAAAAGTAAAACCAGCTACCGAAGTAAATCATGACGATGGAATTCTCCTTAAAAAACAAAAACCGCAGAGTTCGCTCTGCGGTTCACCGGGGGGTTTCCATTAGGAAACTGAATTCACTCCCGGTGAACCACCCTAAACCAATAGTAAAAGTAGAAGTTACTGCTAAACATAACGCGAGGTGCTTTCTTGAAAAAATTTATTTAGACCTATATCCAAGAACCATAACAGACGATTTGAGTATAGTCAATACCTTTCCGGAGAAAGTTAAGAAGGATAAGAAAATGCAAATATTGAGAGCGAGAGTAAGAATAGAGAAGTATAGAATATCTATTTTTTAGCTACGTAAGTCAAATGTAGAGAATAAAGTAGAAGACCCCACAACTCTCAAAAAAACGATAGACTCATTACAAAGCTGGGGTTTAAGACTGTACTTTTGTGCAAATATTAAGCAATAAGTTGCTTAATATTTCTCTCAGATAAATTCAGATGCCTGTGTTAGTGTGCCAATATAATTTAACAGCAAGTAGCTATATTCAATGGTTAATAATTAGTGGTTAGTGATTGGTAGTTAATTATGAGTAGGATTGCAAGGCTTTTCGTTTATACAGTAGCTGGTAGAGCAAAGTAATTAATACCCAACAACAAACAAGAACCAACAAACAACCAATAAATTACAATTTTGATTGATTTTCGGCTGAATTCTAGTGATTGTATTATGCCTAGCTCCAAAACTAACATTTTAGCCACATCATTTGACTATAAAGGAGTTTATTCATGTCCAGTTTGCCATGTTGGCAAGATTAGTAATATGCCATTGATGGAAGCAATGTCTTGTGATTTTTGCCATCAGATTTTCACTGTTAATTTAGAACAACAGCAACTAATTTTACCTTCTAGACAACCTCCTTTAATTTGGCGTTGGAATGGCTTTAACTGGACAGAAGCTCATTTAGAAGGGGTAGAATTTGGCTGGAGTTATGTGGTGGCAGCAATCGCTTTTATACTACTGCCTACTGCTTTAATTGGAACAGTTGCTTACATTTTTCCGCCACATCCATATGCCCCTTTATCTTGGGTTCCATATATCTGGACAGTATTAACTTTTATCTCACATTTCACAATTATTGTTTGGCTTTTAATTGAAATTTATCAGATTCCAGTCAGGGCATATTTACGAGCTATGCGACAACGTTTGATTGGTCGTTAAATCATAGATTTGTCATTCTCAACAAGAGCTTCTGGCTCTTATTGTCGTTACCAGATTCAACCCGATAACGAGCGTTTGAAGATTCCCTCTCCCGAAACTGCAACTGGTACTCCACCACATTGATTTTAATAAGTTGTGGGTGTTCAGATCCCCGACTTCTTTAAGAAGTCGGGGATCTATAA
>NZ_AJLJ01000218.1 GCF_000317245.1 Fischerella muscicola SAG 1427-1 = PCC 73103 | reverse complement strand
TCAACTAACAAAAAATTAATAGTTTGAACTATTGTGTCAAAAATTACTGTTTTATGATTTTAAATAAGTAAGCTTACGTAAAAATCCAACTATTGAGCGTGTGATGCAGCTAAATCAGGCATTACAAAAAATTTATTATCAAGTTGAGCAGCTAAAACAATTGTTACAATTTTTAGACAATCCTATCAGAACAGAGCAATAAGTTATTGCTCTAACCGTAGCAAAAGCAACGGAAAAAGTGCGAACTTTAGCTGAAATATTCCCAATAGTAGAAACAATAGATAAAGAATTTAGCTGATAGTTGGTTGCATAACTCATAATTAAGTTGATTATCACCAATACGTCTTATGAGAGAGCTGGAGCGGTATTATCGGGTATTAGAGTTGGAGCCTGGAGCAACTTTAGAGGAAGTGAACCAGGCTTACAAAGATTTGGCTTTTATTTGGCATCCCGATCGCATCCCCTTAGATAACCAGCGTCTAAGAGAAAAGGCGCTAAAAAAGTTACAAGACATTAACGAGGCTAGAGAACAATTACGCTCTCTCAAAACCAAGCATCAAATTCCCCATCATTCTCATTACTCCCATCAATCCCGTCAACCTAATCAATCCTATCAATCTCATCAATCCCGTCAATCTCATCAATCTCATCAATCCCATCAACCCCATCAACCCCATCAACCCCATCAATCCCATCAACCCCATCAATCCCATCAATCCCATCAACCTAATCAACCCTATCAACCCCATCAATCTCATCAACCCCATCAACCTAATCAACCCCATCAATCACCACCACCGAAAAAGCCAGAAACAAAAACTACTTATACTTCGACAAATCCTCAATCACCAAACTACGAACCACCCAAGCAAAACCCAGACTTGAGTGGCCAAGATTTCAGCAGCGCCAATTTAAGCAATAAAGACTTATCTAGCAGAAACATGAGTTACGCCAATTTAAGTGGTGCTAATCTCAGTGATACTTTTATGCATAAAGTCATCCTCAGAGGTGCGGATTTATCTGAAGCCAATTTATTTAGAGCCAACTTACTTTTGGCAGATTTGCGAGAAGCCAATCTCCGGAATGCTAACTTGATTGGTGCTGACTTGAGTGGTGCTGATTTGCGCGGTGCGGACTTGACAGGGGCGCGTGTTCGTTCTGGCGATCGCTTACTTGTAAAATTGATTGGTGCTAACCTCAGTGGTGCGATCATGCCCGATGGCAATGTTCATGACTGATAATATTGTTGTTGGTGGGTTTTTGGTGATTGCTTGAATAAGCAACAAACAACAATCAACAACCAACAAACAACAAAACGAAAATATCATGAATATAACAATCATTGGTTGTGGTTATGTAGGTTCTAAAGTTGCTACATTTTGGCAGCAAGAACGGGGTTTTATTGTCACCGCAACCACAACTACTCCTGAACGAGTTGCAGAATTAGAAACTATTGCCCAACGAGTTATAGTAGTAAACGGCAATGATTCTGAGAAGCTGAAATCAGTTTTAAAAAATCAAGATGTTGTCCTTTTGAGTGTTGGTGCAAAAGGCCCTAATACTTATGAAGAAAGTTATTTAGAAACAGCTCGGACTTTAGTTTCAGTTTTAAAGCAAACTCCTAGTATTCAACATCTAATATATACCAGTAGTTGTTCTGTATATGGTGAACAAAATGGTGCATTAGTAGATGAAGAAACACAGGTTGCACCTACAACTCCTAGTAGTGAAATTCTCCATAAAGCTGAACAAGAATTACTTTCAGGCTCTAGTGAGCATCTGCGCGTGTGTATCTTGCGGTTAGGAGGAATTTATGGCCCTGGTCGAGAACTAGTCAAAATATATAGCCGAATTGCTGGTACAACTCGTCCTGGAAATGGTGAAGAACCGGCAAATTGGATTCATCTTGATGATATTGCTGCTGCTATAGAGTTTGCCCGTCGTCATCGTTTGCAAGGGATTTACAATCTTGTTGATAATGACGATCTGACAACTAGAGAAATATCTGGTCGGGTGTGTGAAATACATAATCTACCCAAAGTTACATGGGATTCTTCCTTAAATAGCAAGCGTCCATATAATGCCAAGATATCAAATCAAAAAATCAAAGCAGCAGGATACGATTTGATTCATCCTCAGATGATTTTTAGCTGATCATTCAAGCAATAAAATCTTATGATTACTCAACAGCAAACAGAATTTACTACACAGTTTTACACTTGGAAAAATTACCGTTGTGCTTATACAGTCCATCAACCAAATAATTCCACACCGATTGGTACACCCTTGTTATTAATTCATCCTATTGGTGTAGGTTTATCTCGACAATTTTGGCAAAGATTTTGTCATGAATGGGAAAATCAACAACAGCCTAATTTAATTTATAATCCTGATTTATTAGGTTGTGGTGAAAGTGACCAGCCTCATATTGCTTATAATCCTAGTGATTGGGCAGAACAATTACAACACTTTTTGAAAACAGTTGTCCAAAAACCTGTAATTGTTGTAGTCCAAGGAGCTTTATTTGCAGTTGCCATCGAATTAGTTAACAAAGAACCAAATTTAGTAGCAGGATTAATATTAGCATCTCCTCCTGCTTGGCCATTGATTACAAAAAAATTACCAAAATGGCAAGCAAGATTTATTTGGAATCTGTTAGATTCACCTTTAGGTAATGTTTTTTATCGCTACGCCCGTAGAGAAAAATTTTTGCGTGATTTCTCAACAAAACAACTTTTTGATTCCCAAGAAGATGTTGATTCAGAATGGTTAAATTCTTTGCGATTAGGTGCAGAAAATACTACTAGTCGCTATGCTGTTTTTTCATTTTTAGCGGGATTCTGGTTAAACGATTATAGTAGTGCGATCGCTACGATCAATCAACCTACATTAGTAGTTTTGGGTGAAAATATATCGAGTATTGCTAAAGAAGGTAAAAAACTCGAACCAGATGCATGGTTATCTGATTATCTTACAGCTTTACCTCAAGGCCATGGAATAAAAATCCCTGGGCGCAATGTTTTACCATACGAATCCACGGCTGAATTTGTGAAGGCAATTTCACCGTTTATCAATGAATTTTCTTGAGGTTACAACTCTATCAAGACAGAGCGACGTAAATAATAAGGATGCAAAGATATATAGGCAAGTATTAGTATATAGAATGGAAATGAATCGCTCATTGCTTCACTACCAAATTTTGAAATAAAAAAAGCGAAATTTATTGGAAAAAGTAAAATTATGTAAATAATCGCTTGTAATTGCTGTTTTTTGGTGAAAAAATTCCAGAAAACAGCTTTTTATTTCATATACATATCAATCATTTAATCTGTTGCATGATCTTCTACTTCTCTGCGTGTGGCTCTACCTTTCTGTTGAATATTGGTGTTTGACAATTAACTACTAACTAAACAACTAACCATTAACAACTAACTATATATGCAAATCGACTTCCATCATGGCGTTACTTACGTAGTCGCACGACTAGCCGGATTTGAACATCAAGCCGCTAGTATCGTTGCATATTGCGCTCAATATGTAGATGATGCCACGAATGCCGGACTTATCCGCTTTGATAACGGTGCGCTGTTTAGCCGCATGAGTTCGGCACACAAAATGCTTGACTACCGTAACTTTAAGGAACTAGCAAATCATCGAGTTTGGATTCCCTTTCATTTTCTACCTGGAAATGGCGGAAAAAAAGCAGGAGAAAATCTTACAGGTAACTTTATTGACAAGCTCATTTGTCGTCCCAACAGTTACATAGCTCAGGATATGGTGAGCGAATGCATTCGTCGCCGTGATTCTATCTATGGACTGCATCGCCTGGGGATCACAATGCATGTATATGTAGATACTTGGGCGCACCAAGGTTTTGCAGGTGTCAATCATCGAGTAAATGAAGCTAAAAAGCTAGTTGATGAATATGGTAATCCCGATCGCAGTCTGATGGATCGTCTCAAAAACTACTGTGTCAGTGAAGCTTTACCCCTCGGACACGGAGCAGTTCTGAGTCATCCAGACAAGCCTTACTTACGTTGGGGTTACACCAATGGACGAGGCGAGAAAATTACCAGAGACAATCCTAAAGATTTTCTGGAAGCAGCAGAGCATATGTGTAAAGCTATGCAACGTTATCTAGCAGGTAATCCAGATGCAGATGTACCAGGTCTGCCAGAATCTGATCGGGATACAATAGCTTCTATGCTCAAAAATATTACGGTTAATAAAAGTCATTTTAGACACAAAGAATGGTTACAGGCGATCGCTCAAGGTAAATTTAGTTTTGGTAAAGAATATGTCACCTATATCCCCAAAGGCAAAAATTCTTGGAAATACCAAGCCCTTGGGACAGAAGAATATACAGACCGAGAAAACCAAATTTTTTCCTATCACACCACCTTTTTAGGCAGTGATTGGAAACTATTTCACGATGCTTTACAAGCCCATCATTTTTACATAGTCCACGAATTATTACCTACGTATAGTATTTGTGTTGCCTGACACTTGAAATATAAATCAAAGCACATTAGCAGCTGGCTAAGTAAAACATTCCACAAATTCATAGCGAATAAAATTCGGAAAAACTCTGCGCCCCTCTCTTGCTGACTCCGCGTCCCTCTGCGTTTAAAAAACTAAAAAAAGTTGGAAACCCCACCCTCTAGAGATTAAATAGACATCTCCAGAAATTAATTATGCCTTACCTGAAATCCTTGTAGAGACGCGAAATTACCCTGCGGGAACGCTAAAAGCGAACGCGTCTCTACATTCTTTTTCACCAGATGTCTAATGCATCTACATAGATAATTCGTATAACAAAAAATTAGTCGCATTTACAATAGCTTGCGCGGCTGATGTAAAAAACGAGCGTTCAATAGTAGAAGCAACATCACTTGCTTGATGGTAGTGGGAACTACGGAGATTTGCCGTATCTGTCACCAGTACAGCACCCACCCCTTGCAACCAGAAAGGAGCATGATCACTGCGTAGGGTGTCTGGAGTGAGTAAGCCTTTGAGAGGAACTGGCAAAGTAAATATAGGTGGTAGAGGAGTTGGCACAGAGGCGTTGAGACGCAAAGACGTGGAGAGATTGAGAGAGGAAATCTCCGCGTCACCGTTTCCCCGTGTCTCCGTGTCGGAATTAGAATGTTCAAAAGCTTTCAACAACGGTAAATGTTCCGTATCGCCTACTACCGCCAAAAAATTTCCTTTATCACTGGGTGGGGTGATGGGTAAATTCGCAGGGTATTGTTGACAACCAGCAACGTAGCAAGCGTAACCAACCATATCCATGATAATTACACCTTCCAAGTTTTTGAGATTGGCTGGTTTTGCTGTAAAAGCTTGACTTCCTAATAATCCGGCTTCTTCTTTGTCAAAGAATGCTAGTTGCAAAGTCCGGGGTGTGGGACGAGAACCAAATAACCGAGCAATTTCCAGCGCTACAGCCACACCACTAGCATTGTCATCAGCACCAGGGGAAACAGCAACAGTATCGTAATGCGCCCCTACTAAAATTGCTCCTGCTGTTTTGTCAGTTCCTTGACGTTGGGCAAAGATGTTAATACCTTCAGAGAAACTTTGTCGCTGGGGTTTCCAGCCAAATTTTTTCAGTTCAGAAATTATATAATTGCGGGTACGCGATCGCTCTACATTTGTGTAGCGTTTAAAATTCAAGTTTTGAACGTGGGTAAATAGTTTTTGTCTTGACACTGGTGGGGGAGAAGACGCGGAGACATTCAGACGCGGGGACACGATGGGCTTTTCAGTATCCTGATTCGCTGGCTTTATATTGTTGGCTTTTACTGTTTCTATCACAACTGGTTGTTGCTGCTGTCGCCAAAAACCACTAATACCTACCGCCGCAAATGCTACTAGTACCGCCAACAGCAACCAAATCCATTTTTTCATGCGATGCATCCGTGCTTTTTTGATTAAACACCTTTCAAAGTCTAAAAGTTGAAGTTTTTTCTTCAAGCTTCGACCTTAAATTTGACAGTTCGTCTTTTGACAGACGTACAAACTTAGCTTAAAGTCCCCTATGAAACACAGCTAAGTTAACATGCTCGATTTGTGGCTACTCATAACTTTAGGATTCTTGGGAAGTTTTGGACATTGCTTAGGAATGTGTGGCCCTTTGGCTGTGGCTTTTTCTCTGTCTCATCAACAAGAAACTGGTAACTGGCGACAGCAAATCAAATTTCACACCCTGCTAAATTTAGGACGAATGCTGAGTTATACCCTAGTTGGTGGGGGAATTGGGGTATTAGGTTCTGTATTACTTGCCAGTGGTCAAATGGCAGGAGTTGGTAGTCAATTACGCCAGTGGGTTGCAATCTTGACTGGTGTCATGTTGATTTGGTTTGGGTTAGGACACATCAAACCCGATTTACTACCGCGCATACCAGTGTTACATCCTCTATTACAAAAAAATTTGCACAACCGTTTGAGTAGTGCAATGGTCAAACTTTCCCTACAAAATAGATGGTGGACACCAGCAGTTTTGGGTATGACTTGGGGTTTAATGCCGTGTGGTTTTTTGTATGTTGCCCAAATTAAAGCTGCGGAAACTGGTAATTTGTGGATGGGTGCAGCAACGATGCTGGCTTTTAGCTTGGGAACTTTCCCGATGATGTTGGGTGTAGGTGTGTCTACATCTGTATTAAGTAAAGACAGACGCAGTCAATTGTTTCGTTTGGGTGGCTGGGTAACTCTCACCATTGGTGTGCTGACACTGCTGCGGACTGGTGACACAATGGCAGATTACACCGGACATGCGGCACTGATATTGTTGATGCTAGCACTGGTTGCTCGTCCGATTAGTGAATTGTGGTCAACACCTTTGCGTTACCGTCGTGCTTTGGGGGTAGGTGCTTTTGTACTTGCTGTCGTCCACGCCGTCCACATGATGGAACACTCGCTGCAATGGAATATTGATGCTTTTTGGTTTTTACCGCCGGATTTTCAATGGGGGATGACTGCGGGTGCTGTAGCGTTAGTCTTGATGACTCCTGCTGCTTTGACGAGTTTCGATTCACTGCAAAAGTCTTTAGGTAAACGCTGGCGACAGATTCATTTGTTAAGTTTACCAGCTTTATTATTAAGTACTATTCATACCGTCATGATTGGTTCCCATTACTTGGACAATAAATTCACAACAATACTATTGGGAATAATTACTTTGAGTGTATTGCTAGTCAGAACCAAATTCTTTTGGTCAATATTATCGTTAGAAAAGTTTTATGTACCTCTGAGCAAGTCAAACCGTATTTAATGCTAATACTCGGCTTAACTCCATTTTCTTTACCTTTTGTTTTGTTACTCCTACCTCTATGCCCAAATGGCTAAAGTCGAGTTGAAAAAGTCGGGGATCTTGTCTTTTA
>NZ_AJLJ01000217.1 GCF_000317245.1 Fischerella muscicola SAG 1427-1 = PCC 73103 | reverse complement strand
CTTTTACGAATGATTTAGGAATACTATAGGTAAAAAATTAGACATATAACATTCCCCAATAACTTGTAAAACACCTCTTATCCTCCTAGTCTTCCATGTCCTCCTGTCCTCCACATCCCCTTCTCTCTTCAGAAGTCGCAAAACCTCACCAAAAAGGACGGACACCACTACAGTCAACAAGATTAAAATTACTTAATATTTCGTTACGATAAAACCATAAAGAGGAATAAAAACCTCTGGTGAATGAAATCAAAGGTAAACAGCATGAATAACACAATTCGCGTTGGCAACCTCTTTGGGATTCCCTTTTACATCCATCCATCCTGGTTTTTAGTGTTGGGTTTGGTAACTTGGAGCTATAGCGGTGGACTAGCAGCACAATTTCCCCAGTTAGGCGGGGGGTTAGCTTTGCTACTAGGGTTGATGACAGCGCTACTATTATTTAGCTCTGTAGTTGCTCATGAACTGGGACATAGCTTTGTTGCTATCCGTCAAGGAATTGATGTCAAATCAATCACATTATTTATATTTGGTGGGTTAGCAAGCTTAGAAAAAGAATCGGAAACTCCGGCTGAAGCTTTTTGGGTAGCGATCGCTGGCCCTCTAGTTAGCTTAGTTCTGTTCGGTATCTTTACAGCTATTGGTTTTGGGACTGCGGTATCTGGGCCAGTAGCAGCCATTCTGGCTGTAGTTGCAACTGTAAATTTAGCATTAGCGCTATTTAACCTCATTCCTGGCTTGCCTTTGGACGGGGGCAATATACTAAAAGCTATTGTATGGAAAATAACGGGCAATCCTTACAAAGGTGTGGTTTTTGCCAGCCGAGTTGGACAAATCTTTGGTTGGATAGCGATCGCCTCTGGTTTATTACCGCTAATCTTATTTGGTAGTTTTGCTAACTTCTGGAACTTATTAATCGGTTTCTTCTTACTGCAAAATGCTGGTAACGCTGCTCAATTTGCTAGGGTGCAAGAACAACTGACAGGATTAACAGCCGCAGATGCAGTCACTTTCGATAGTCCAATTGTATCTGCTCATCTTACCCTCAGAGAATTTGTTGATGAACGATTCTTTAAATGGCAAAACTGGCGTCGCTTCTTAGTTATAGATGACAACGGACAATTACAAGGAACAATCAATGTTGATAATCTGCGATCGGTTCCTGTGGGATTGTGGTCAGTAACTCAAGTTAGAGAAATCATGCAACCAATCGAGGCGTCTAGCACTGTACAATCTGACCAACCTCTATTAGAAGTAATGCAGCGACTCGAACAACAAAGATTATCTACACTAGCTGTGATTCGTGAAAATGGCGTACTAGTCGGAATCTTAGAGAAAGCTGCAATCATCAACTTGCTACAAAACAGAATGCAAACAAACCCTGCATAATTTTCTGATTCTTCTTTAGCAAAAAACCCAGTCATCGTAACTGGGTTTTTTGCTGAGAAGGAGTCGGGCTATATTGCCCATAGGTTATTTATAAGGAGTTAGTTATAGATCGTTAAGCGCTGTATATAACTACCAAACCTGTTTTGTGAATTTCGGAAAATTAAAAACTGATATTTTTACATGGACTCTACAACTAGCTTTGAGTCATTTGACAACGTTCCTCGGATTTACACTCAATCCGTTGGTTGCGTTCAGCAATAATAGTTGCTAAATCAGGTCTTCCAGTTAAAGCAAGCCGCCAATCAGCCCAAATTCCATATAATTTATCAACTATGGGGCCAATAACAGGCCATTTTGTTGCAGCATAAACCCAACCCATTCCCAGAGTTTCGTACACTCGCCGAAAAACCTCCACGTTTTTGATCACAGTACCGTCAGGAAGCACAGCATGAATTCGTCCCATCGCTGTTTCAAAATCAATACCGCCATGTGCGCTGGGGTTGTAATCATCATCTGCAATATCCACAAATGCTACTAAACCTCGACCTGCATCCCGTTTTTGCAAGAAGTTGACCTCTCGCAAACATAGCGGACATTGACCGTCGTACAGTAGCTTGATTTGCCATGACGGCGTAGCTTCAAGGGATTTGTGAGACTCAGTGTTTGGCGATCGCATAGTCATCTTTTAATTGATTCATACACCTAAAAATATTTTAAGAAAGATTAAGAATATATTGCAAAATATTTCAAATCTAAAAAAATCCTTGCTGTATCAACTAGCCCTCTCCCACTTTTTATAAAAATCTTACAACTTTCTTATTTTGCTCCACTACGTTAATGAAGGATAATCGAATCATGTTATTGACTTGATATCCTGACTTGTTGCTTAATTAGATTTTAGTTATTCCTTGACCTCGTTTTGCCTGTTACAAGCAAGACTGGACAGTATCCCTTCTATCGGTTTGGGAGGGATATTTTTTATTGAGAGAAAATACTTATAGTTTCCTTACTTGTATTCAGTATGTTTTATCAAGGTATCTAATGCCTATCCTGATATTCTTAGCGTGAGATTGCTCCCTCCTGTTAGTGCAGGAGGATTTTTTATGGCAATTACCTTGTCTACTGAAAATCTTAAATACTAAATTTTACAAGTTTCGATGCGAGAAAATAAGCTTCGACTCCAGTCTGAAGAAAACCAGGAAAAAGGAAGGTGTCGAGGGAGATGTCCCTCTGGTGCTGAGGTGTTAAAAGTGATTTGTGAGTAGGATATCCAGTTTCCTTTTACTCTCCATCCTATGCGATCGCCAAATTTTTTCCAGGCTTCTTCGTAATAGTTATCGTCGGGAATACCATCGACTTCCAAGTAAATTCTCTTCTGAACGCTAAAGCCAAAATGTCCATTGCTATATTTTAGCCAGAGTTGGTCAATTGTACGCAGGTCTGTGCAGGAAAAATTCAACAATTCATCAGCTAGAAACCAATCATTTTCCTTCTTCCCTACAGCCTGAATCATTACCAGATAGGTTTCATAGTCAGCTTCTTTCCATTTTTGTGCTTTGAGCAAATCGCGTAGTTTGGTGTAGTCTATACCTTTTTCTGAACTAAGATCATCTTCGGCAGGAGAGTAGCTATGATGAACTGAATTCTTCTGTTGGTGAACATTTAAACTAATTGGCGACTGACAAGACTCAATGCAAGAAAACAGACCAATACTTCCACCCTCACCTAAACCAAATCCCCGTGTACAACCATTCACGAAAACCGATATACTCCGTGGGAGGTATCCTTTATGTGCTGAAATATCAAAAGTAACGTATGAGTAGGATATCCACTTTCCTTTGATTCTCCATCCAACGCGATCGCCAAATTTTTCCCAAGCTTCTTTATAATACTTACCATCGAGCTTACCACCGACTTCCACGTAAATTTGCTTTTGAACGCTGAAGCCAAAGCGCCCATCGCTGTATTTTACCCACAGTTGATCAATGGTGCGGAGGTCTGTGCAAGGAAAGTTCAACAGTTCATCCGGTTCAAACCATTCATTTTCCTTCTTTCCTACAGCTTGAATCATTAGCAAGTAAGTTTCATAGTCAGCTTCTTTCCACTTTTTTGCTTTGAGTAAGTCGCGCAGTTTGGTGTAGTCTATACCTTTTTCTGAACTAAGATCATCTTCGGCAGGAGAGTAGCTATGATGAACTGAATTCTTCTGTTGGTGAACATTTAAACTAATTGGCGACTGACAAGAATCAATGCAAGAAAACAGACCAATACTTCCACCGCCACCTAAACCTAATCCCCATGCCCAACCATTCACGAAAACCGATATACTCAGTGGGAGGTATCCTTTATGTGCTGAAATATCAAAAGTAACGTTTGAGTAGGAGACCCACTTTCCTTGGATTCTCCATCCAACGCGATCGCCAAATTTTTCCCAAGTTTCTTTATAATATTTTCCATCAAGTTTACCACCGACTTCCACGTAAATTTGCTTTTGAACGCTGAAGCCAAAGCGCCCATCGCTGTATTTTACCCACAGTTGATCAATGGTGCGGAGGTCTGTGCAAGGAAAGTTCAACAGTTCATCCGGTTCAAACCATTCATTTTCCTTCTTTCCTACAGCTTGAATCATTAGCAAGTAGGTTTCATAGTCAGCTTCTTTCCACTTTTTTACTTTGAGTAAGTCGCGCAGTTTGGTGTAGTCTATACCTTTTTCGGAACTGAGGTCATCTTCATCAGGTAATGTTTGTTTAATATCCAAACTTTGATGTATCGCTGCAATATCCTCATCTCGCAATTTGAGAATTTGCTGTAACCGTCTCAACTCCTCACGAGTCTCATCACTTAAAACAGGTTCATCCTGTAATACCTCAACCAAAACCTGCTCATATTCCTGCAAACTTTGCTGAAATTCACGAAACGGTTTGAGAACTTCTTCTTTGATCGCAGTTGCTTCTTCTAGTGTTAATTTTAATTCTTTTTGCCTACGATCTAGAATCCTACGTCCCACTACCGAGAAAGTACCATCCTTCCTGACACATTTCTCAACTTCCTTGCGGTATTCTAATCTCGGATCACCTAATGGCGCCTTAGCTAAACGAATTGTATAACCTTCGCGAACTGCATAGATTTCTGGTTTCATCGCCGGTTTGGCTTCCTGCACTTTGCGTTTAGCATACTCATGTAATTCTGCAACTGTAATCACACCATCGTCATCAGTGTCAGCTGCTCCTTTTTCCATTCCCTCGATTAAATATTGAGTGTAAACCCCGCCTCCTTGATCTTCAAAAGAAACTTGTGTAGCTGTTGAAGAAGTTAACACCGCTCTACCTTCACCACCCAATTGAGCAGCAATATCAATATTAATGATTCGCACCGCATTTTTTGCACTCATCCCCTCAGCAAATGCACCACTAAAGCAACAGTCGAGAATCACTACTTGGCGCTGGGATTGACTGCGGTTCATACACTGTTCTTGAATAAACCTAGCAGCTACCGCAGTGCCAGTAAATACATGTTTGTGTTCGTTGACTTTGGTGTTGTGGCTTACATAGTATAGAAATCCGTTTTCATCTCGAAACCCATGCCCAGATAAATACAGTAATACTAAGTCATCTTTTTGACGATTTTCGGTAAAGACTCGTTCAATTTCATACTGTATCGTCGCAGCATCTTTGTTAATCAGTTGCGTGACTTGATCAAACTTGCCTATTTCTGGATGTTGCAAAACACGCTGCATTGCTTCGATGTCTTTCACAACACCAGGTAATGGAGGTAATACATTTGATTCGTATTCGCTAACCCCTATTAACAATGCAAGTTTTGCCATTTTGCCATCCTATTTATTGTGCTTCCTGTATGGTGAAATCAAACTATTATTTATACTTAACTTATACGTTAATTTCCGAATGTTTGTAGTAAGGACTTTAGTCCTCTTCCTGTTAAACCAGGACTAAAGTCCTTACTACGAACTTGTGTCATTGACAGCGTTGTAATTGTGCTAATGACACAACTATTTCATCCATGGCTTTGCGTACAATGCTGGCAGGTTGTTCAGTTTGATTGACAATAATACTAAAAACTAAAGGGTCGTACTTTGGTGGATTTATATAGCCAGAAAGGGAAATCGCACCAGTAAGAGTTCCTGTTTTCGCTTGGACAATTCCTGCTGCTGGTGTATTCTGAAAACGATTTTTTAAAGTTCCACTCACACTTGCAACAGGTAAGGAAGCACGAAAAACAAATGCTTGAGGTGATTTTGCGATTGCTTGCAAAGTTTGTACCAATGCTTCTGGACTAATTAAGTTTTTGCGAGATAAACCGGAACCATCTACTAAAGCATAACCAGTAGAATTGGCTCCCATCTGAGTTAAAGTTGTTTTCAAAACTTCTAATGCTGCATCTGCTGTGGTTTGATTGGGAAGCACGGGTTTTTTGCTGGCTAATGCTCTCAATAATGCTTCAGCATAGAGATTATTACTATTCTGATTCGTCTCTATTAACAATTGAGATAAAGGCGGGGACTGGACAGCTGCTACTTCCTGTTGAGTACTAGTATTAATTCCTACAGATGTTTTTCCCAAAGTGATTTTCTCTGCTGCTAATGCACTGCGAAAGCGGCGTAAAAAGTAATAATTGGGGTCAACTACTGGTAAGGTTACTAAATAAGGTTGAGAATTGGCTGGGAGTTGTCCTTGAATTCGCAGTACGTTTCCCGATAATTCGCGGGTAACATTAATGGAGGTTGGTTGATTTTGTGCAGTTGTCACAGATTGATTAATTACCCGCCACTGTCTGGGTTCGTTTGCATCTGTCCATGAGATGAGTGCAGGTTTACCTAATGTTTGTGGTAACAACTTGAAGTTAAAAGTATTTTGATTCAGAATAAAACTGCCGACTGGTGCGCCGTAATCTGAGTATATGTCTTCCCATTGCCAGCTTGAAGGAACAAGATCACCGCGAATATAGCGATCGTCTACAACTAACTGCTGAATTTGGTTAATACCTTTTTGTTTTAACTGCTTTGCCAATATTGTTAATTGGGTGTCAGTGAGACTTGGATCTCCTCTACCCACAACATACAAAAAATTATTGCTACCTCTATATATAGATGTGCGAAAGCGATAATTTTCACCCAGTTGTTGCAATGCGGTGGCGGTGGTAAGGAGCTTGGTGTTAGAAGCAGGGGTAAAATATTTCTCGGCATCTTGACTGTAGAGTATTTGGTTTGAGCCAAGATTTTGAATTAAAATTCCCCAGCGTACTCGACTGAAGAGGGGACGGTTCGTGACAGCATCGATAGTGGTTTTCAGCTGGGCTGGACAAATTGTTTGAGGAGGAGTTGTTGGTATTGTTGGTGTAGGTGTTTGTGCTTGTGCTAGTTGCTGGTTGATACTGATGTGGATACCAAAAAACAACAGTAGAAAAACACAGGAGGATTTTTTAGACATTATTTGAATTTAGGCAATTTTGATTTCTTAAAAAACTATACTGGATGCAAAAGTCTGTTTTGCAATGGCACAATTACAACGAATCACGATCGCCTCTTCTCAATTCCATAATGAACACATCACTCTGACTGCTGAACAACAGCATTATCTTTGTCGCGTGTTGCGTCTTCAGTCTGGCGATCGCTTTATCGTTATGAATGGAATGGGTAAATCGTGGTTAGCACAGCTAGCAGATACGCAAGCAAATATTTTACAATCACTCACCGTAGAAAACGAGCTACCTGTAGCTGTAACCCTGATCATTGCTTTACCGAAAGGAAATGGATTTGATGAAGTTGTCCGGTGTTGTACTGAGTTGGGTGTAACTTGTTTTGCTCCAGTCGTGAGCGATCGCACTTTGCTAAATCCTAGTCCCCAAAAATTAGAACGGTGGCGACGGATAGCGAAAGAAGCTGCTGAACAATCAGAGCGTACCACAGTACCTACAATTCTAGAGCCAGTATCTTTTACTAGTAGTTTGTCTTTTGTCACCAACCAGAAATATATCTGCGAAGCGCGTGGCGATTATCCGCATTTGCTCAGTTGCTTGCAAAACCAAGAACACGGGGAGAGTGATTTGAGTGATTTGAGTTCCCAAAAGACAATTGTAATTGCCACTGGCCCTGAAGGAGGATGGACGGAAACAGAAGTTGAGAGCGCTATTAAGGCTGGATTCCAACCTGTTTCTCTAGGAAAGCGTATTCTCAGATCTGTAACTGCGCCAATTGTAGCTTTATCCCTAGTAGCAGCTGCTCATGAATTATAAACTGGCATAGTATAAAAATAAAAAATAGTAGGTAAAAAACACCTACTATTTTTAAAGTCTCATTTTGTCTATATTATTAAGTAGCTATCATGAGGTGCATACACCAGGGTGAATAAAAATATGACTCTTCTTAGACGCCTACACCTCTTTTTTAAGTCAGGTCAGTGTAAATAAGCACAACTGAGTTATGAAAAGTAAACAGGCTTTAAACTCTTACCAATGACCAATGACCAATGACAACCTACTTATTTTGATTTGCTAGGAGGTGTTTTTACCTGACGCGCCATCTCTAGGAAGGAATTCATATTCGCTCCAGGACGACGACGACCATTTGTATTAGTAGGTATCAAGTACTTGGGTGCGAAGGTTGTTTCTGCTGGCTGTGCTTTTAGTGCAGGTGCTTTGTCTTCTTTTGGTTCGACTGTCACACCCTCTGCGGTTTGTACTAGCTCAATCTTAGCAGGCTCAGGTTTAGCTTCTGCTTTAGCTTTTTTCGCTGACTTAACTGAGGTTTTACGAGAAGGCTTCTTAACTTCTTTTGCTCCGTTAGGTGATCCATTAGATGTTTCTGGAGCAGCTGCAACTGGTGCTGGTGATTGTTTAGCACCGTTAGTTTCAGCAACGGCTTTATCTGCTTCACTCTCAGTCAACTCAGCAACTTTACTGACTGCACTCTTAGCAGCAGTAGCAACTTTGTCAGCAGCAGCTTTAGCCGCTGCGACTGGTGGTGTATTTTCTGCTTCTTCCTTCAATTCCAGATAAAAACCATTATCTTTCTTCTTGCCAGGAAAAAGGCCAGTGATGAATTTCATAATTCCACTAATTAAATTTTTGATAAAACCGAACATTACAATTACTCCTGTCTTTTATACCTGAAATTTGAGTACTTTTATTAAAAATTAGAGAAAATTATTACATTTCTTAGAGTTGTTGCTAGCTTTACCTCATTCTTTGTAGTAATCAATAATTTGATTAAGCTCTTCTTAGACCGAACAACAAGCACAGCACCGTTTTCATTTGTTATTACAAATGCTCAAGAACAAGAAATGGTACTCTAGCGAACCCTATAAATTTTTATCTCAAGTGTTTGGAATAGTTGATACTGATACTCAAATTCAATTATTAAATTTTTCTGGATATGAGAGCAACATTCTGAAAGCCAGTTTAACAAAACTTAACATTTACTTTCATGATACCTAAATATGAGGTTTTAAATTTAACTTGCTCATAGGAAATTCTAAAAAATAAATTATCCAACTCCTACACTGAATACAAGTATGTCCTCCGTGTCTCCGTATCCCCCGTTTCTCCCATATCTACTTTTATTTAGAAGTCCCTTAAACCAGTCGAGGGAGTGTCATAGTTAGCATGGGGATACAAATCATGTTCAGTTAGATTTTTTTTAGATTCTATGTAATACCAATTTGAAAAAAGAAGGTGATAGATAGACTAGCAGAACTCTTATGCACCAAAGAGTTTCCCAATCCAAAATCCAAAATCCAAAATGGTATAACCCTGATTTTGCAAATGGACAAATTAACTCACAGACGAAACCCTGTAGTATTAGTGCATGGCATTTTTGACACAGGTCGAGTGTTTGACAAAATGATTTTTTACCTCAGACAAAGGGGTTGGAATGTATATGACCTAGATTTGCTTCCTAATACTGGCCATGGTAGTCTTGACCGTCTAGCACAGCAAGTTGCTGACTTTGTTGATGCTACCTTTGCGCCAGAGCAACCAATAGACTTAGTAGGCTTTAGTATGGGTGGAATTGTGAGTCGTTATTATGTCCAACGACTAGGGGGAATTCATAGAGTACAGAGGTTTGTTACTATTTCCTCACCACATAATGGCACTTGGGTTGCCTACTGTAATCTAGGTCTAGGCTGTGTACAGATGCGTCCCGATAGTGCTTTGTTACAAGATTTGAATCAGGACGTTGATATGCTTTCACAGATCAATTTTACCTCAATTTGGACGCCCTATGATTTGATGATCATCCCAAGCAATAGTTCACAAATGCCAGTGGGTCGAGAGGTGATTGTACCAGTGATGAGCCATGCGTGGATGCTCTCCGATGTCAGAAGTTTGTCAGCAGTGACAGAAGCATTAACACAACCAGTTCCTGCGATCGCTACACAACAGTTACAATCAAGCTAGTTACAACTTGTATCACAAGCAAATCAGGAAAATAAAAAACTTTACTTGTAATGAGCAAATATTTTAATTGGTTAAATCCAACTTAATAGATAAATATTGCTATCTCTAAAAGAGATATCAATAGATAAACAAAGATTTTGACTGAATTTAAGTACGAAAAATTAGTTACAGAATTTGATTAATAAATATATAGTTACTTGTACTTATTTACTGATTGTATAAATTAGTATTATTTTTCTCTGTTTAGATTTTTGTGAAGTGAAAAAGTACGAAAATCTCTCTATGGGGAGATGAAAAAGGGAACGCGATTTTTCAGTTGCACGTCATTTTTCTCTGTTTAGTTTTTAGAATAGTCTAGACGTTGGGGAAAACTGAAGAACTGATTTGAGCATGTCAACTTGGGATTTTAGGTTGAGGTCAATCCAAAATCCAAAATTGTTTAACCCCCAATACTCTCACAATTTTATTGCATTACAAGCAACACAAAACTCTAAATATAGGCTTTATTTGTCATGCTAGACTTGACCATTGAAAATTCCCAACTAAATCAGCAACTAATTGAATCTAGCGATTGGAATGTAGTTGAGACAGAGTTTAACACCACTCAACTACATCATCAAGAAACAGTCTTCACCCTCAGCAACGGATATTTAGGAACGCGGGGTACATTTGAGGAAGGGTATCCCCAAGATTGTCCAGCAACCTTAATTCATGGGGTGTATGATGACGTGGCAATCACCTCCACAGAGTTGGTAAACTGTCCTAACTGGCTACCCTTAACTATTAAAGTAGGTGGAGAAAGATTCCGCCTGGATTGTGGTGAAATTCTCAGCTACGAACGTCGTCTTGATTTACGTTTGGGTATAGTAAGTCGGGATGTACGCTGGCGCAGTCCGGCGGGACATACCTTAGAATTTCATTTTGAAAGGTTTACAAGTCTAGCAACTCAACACTTTTTAGCAATCAGATGTCAGATTACATCTGTAGACTTTGAAGGTGAAGTTGAGGTAGAGGTTGGATTTCACCCAGAACCCCACACCCAAGGTGTCAAACACTGGCAAACCTTGAAACAAGGCGGTCTAGATAATATGATCTGGCTACACAGTCAGACTTTACATTCCGCGATTGAACTAGGAATGGCAGCAAAACTTGTGGTAGAAGGTGAAGAAACTGCCACAGTGAATGTGCATCAGCTTGATCAGCAGAATCACACACTTGTAACTAAATTAGCAGTTGTACCAGATAAAACTGTCACCCTCGAAAAAATTATCACCGTCTATACCTCACGAGAAATAGCAACTCCGGCGGAAGCTGCAATCATTCGGCTAGTTGCTACACCCAGCTATTCAACTTTGCTAGCAGCTCACATTACTGCTTGGGATCAAGTGTGGCAAGATAGTGATGTAATCATTGAAGGCGATCGCCTAGCTCAGTTGAGTGTTCGTTACAATCTGTTTCAGTTACTCGCCGTCGCCCCTCGTCATGACGACAGAGTTAGTATTCCCCCCAAAACCCTTTCTGGCTTTGCTTATAGTGGACATATCTTTTGGGATACAGAAATCTTTATTCTCCCCTTACTGATTCACACCCAGCCAGAATTGGCGCGGAACTTGCTCAACTACCGCTACCATACCTTACGTGGAGCGCGACGCAAAGCCCAAGAAATGGGATATAGCGGGGCTTTTTATGCTTGGGAAAGTGCCAGCACAGGCGATGAAGTCACCCCGCGTTGGGTTCCAACTCCCAATGGCGAACAAGTCCGGATCTGGTGCGGTGATATTGAAGTGCATATCAATACTGATGTCGCTTACGGTGCTTGGCAATACTGGCAAACCACAGGTGATGATCAATGGATGCGCGATTATGGCGCAGAAATGATTTTAGATACAGCAGTTTTCTGGGAAAGCCGGGTAGAGTGGAATCAAGAACGTTACAGTTACGATCTACGTGATGTCATAGGCCCAGATGAAAATCACGATCGCATCGATAATAATGCTTTCACTAATCTATTAGTACAGTGGCACTTGCAGACAGCCTTGGAACTGTGGGATTGGCTGCTGAAATCTTATCCCGACACCGCAGCACAACTAGCAGAAAAACTTGATTTGCAGCCAGAACAAAGACAACTTTGGGCGAAGATTGCCAAACATATCTACATTAACCAGGATTTAGAAACTGGCTTGATCGAACAATTTGAAGGCTTCTATAACTTAGAGTCTGTCAACTTGGCTGACTACGAACCACGTACCAAATCTATGCAAGGATTGTTGGGTGTAGAAGCGACCAGCCAAAAGCAAATTCTCAAGCAGCCAGATGTGTTAATGCTAATGTATCTGTTGCGCGATCGCTTTGATCGCCAAACATTACAAACCAACTGGGACTACTACAGCCCCCGTACCGATCATACTTACGGTTCTTCTCTTGGCCCAGCAATTCATGCTATTTTGGCTTGCGACCTCAATCAAAGTGCAGAAGCCTACACTCACTTTACACGGGCAGCAATGGTAGACTTAGCAGACGTGCGGCGTAACGCCCATGAAGGTATTCACGCAGCTAGTGCAGGAGGAGTCTGGCAAGCAGTCATCTTTGGGTTTGCAGGCGTGCGGATGACTGAATTTGGCCCCATCGCTTGTCCTAATCTTCCAGCTAACTGGACACGTTTGCAGTTTAAGCTGAAATGGCGTAATCAGACCTATGAGTTTGATCTTTAATTTTTAGGGAATGGGGATTGGGGAAAGAGGACAAGGAGAACACGGGGGACAAGGGAGAATTATTTAACAAGTCTTTTCCCAATGCTCAACGCCCAATTTTTATTATGCTTTTTTCATGGTTGGCAGTGTCTGAAGTTTAGAGGGACACTGCTTTTTTTATCATGTTATACGAACTAGCGCTACCACAATGTAGTCATTGTAACAGTAATTATTCTACTACTTGATAGAGGGTTTGTGAGACTAACATATGTTATCTTGATAACCTAATTTTAAGCGATCGCTAATTACACCAAATATAAGATTCTATTTGATTTTTGTTGGCGTAGCCTGCACTCTGCGCTTACATAACTTCAGTACAGTTTATGTTCCCTATTCCCTGTCTCAACTAATAAGTTCATAAACCAAACCAGATTCTTATATTTAACAAGTTTTTGACTCCGTTTTGTGAGGAAACTTTATAATGTTTTTATTTACACAAAATCTTTACTCAAAAACTTTTACCAAAACGCTAGTAATTTTAACACTAGCAATTATTTTTTACTGTCTTGAAAGTAAAACTTTGCCATGCTCAATTTTCGTAGCAAAAACAGCAGAAATGATGAATTAAAAATATCCCAAAATCTACTACAACTGCAAAAAAAGAATCTTAAATTTAAATAAAAAAGTGTTTTTATCATATTTGCCAAACTGGCAACATAAAGTCTATGGATTTGTTATTCATTAATTGACCAGGCTTTTTATCTATGTATAAGTATGAGCTAAAAATATCTGAAAAATACAAAAATGAAGATATTTTTTTACATCTGGATTGGCAATTTTCAATACTCATTTGACATAATAATGTAAAAAAATAGGGGGATAAAACAACTTAAAAATTAAATGGTGAAGCAACTGTAGATTAAATTTTTCATCATCTTTACAATATGATTGGTCAGTTACTCGCAGGACATTATCAAGTCCTTAAAGTATTAGGAGAGGGGGGCTTTGGTCAAACTTATATCGTTGAAGACATACACCTCCCTGGAAAACCTAAGTGTGTCCTCAAACATCTTAAAACTACTAGTACGGACTCAGAATCTTTAGAAATTGCCAGAAGGCTATTTCTCAAAGAAGCCGAAACCCTGCAACAGTTGGGTAATCATGACCAAATACCAAGGCTTTTAGCATACTTTGAACAAGACCAACAATTTTACCTAGTCCAAGAGTTTATTGATGGTCATACCCTGAGTAAAGAATTTTTTGTTGGACAAAAATGGAGCCAAAAACAAACTATTAAAATGCTCATCGAAGTGTTGAGTATTTTAGAATTTGTTCATGGTCAAGGAGTAATTCATCGTGACATCAAACCAGACAATCTTATTAGACGTGCTTGCGATCATCAATTAGTTTTAATTGATTTTGGGGCAATTAAACAATTGCGAAACCAAACGATGATTGGATCACCAAAGCAAAACATGACAATGATCGTTGGTACGCGTGGTTATATGCCATCTGAACAAATCCGGCGTGTACCTCGTCCCAGCAGTGATATTTATGCTTTGGGAATGATGGGTATTCAAGCATTAACAGGAGTACATCCGCACACACTCCAAGATGACCCGGATACAGGAGAAATACTTTGGCAAGAACTCGCCTCTGTGACTCCAGAATTTGCTGATGTCCTCACCAAAATGACGCGCTATCATTTTAAAGATCGCTACCAAAGTGCGACTGAGACATTGCAAGCACTGCGAGAATTATTAGCGAATTCTACTGAGATAGAAACAACAGAAGTTGAGAATAAATCTGAAACTGAACCAGAAATTAATAGTACCAAACTACATCAATTAACAATAGAGTGGATAGAAGACGGGCAAATTAAATATCGCACTATTATAGAAAATCAAGCCAGTAAAAATATAGGTAAAATTCGTATAGGTCGCAATCCTCAAGAGTGCGATATTGTTTTACTAGATCCGACAATATCTGGATTACACGCAGAAATATTTTTTCATACTGAAAAACAAAAATTTTATTTGCGGAATTTACGTCAAAAAAACCCTCCAATTGTTGATGGACAGTTACTTTTAGCTGGAGAAATATCTCTTGATGTTGGTAGTCATATACGTTTAGGAAAACAGGATTTTCGGGTAAAAGATATTACCTGTAAAGAGTATGGTGAGGGTTACACACCAATAGAATATGCTAAACGTTTTGCAATTACATTAGCATCACCACAACCTGTACTCAAAACAATAAGGGTATCTCAATTCAAAAAATCTGAGGAAGTCGTAAAACCTGTCTCCCAGCCTTATGCTAGTAGCATTTCACTTGTACCCAAAAAAGTACAACGGCCACCATTTAAGACAGGAACAGCAGTTTTCATGAGTGCGATCGCAGGTGTAATAGTATTAAATACTGTCAACTTAAGTAGAGGTAATTCCCAACAAAATTTCATCTCACAAGAACCACAAATGTGTCGTCTTGTGTCTCCCTCTGGTGGCAAATTATTGGCAAATTTACGCCCCGAACCACAAACAGAAATTGGTGCATTGAAACAACTGAATCTTGGTGAAAAAGTTTTATTTCTCCAAGCAAGGGGAGATTTTGTCAAAGTCCAACTTGCTGATGGTACAAAAGGTTGGGTATTTGGAGATGAAATTCAGCCTTGTGAAAAAACAGCACGTAATTATCGTACTTGGTAGTTACAAGATTAAGATTCCACTTTCGGAATTGATCCTTCAATTCCCTCTACATACCAATCCATTGCCAATTGTTCTTTGTCTGGCAAAACTTGACCCTTCTGCACTCGTATCTTACCCTTTTGATCTTTTACCGGACCATCAAAAGGATGGGCAATACCTTTAATAAATTCATCTCGCTTCGCCATTACCAATTGCTGTACATCTTGAGGAACTATTGAATTCAAGGGTGAAATATCTACCATACCCTGACCAATCCCAAACCAAACATCTTCAGATTTCCAAGTTCCATTCATGACAGCCAAAGCTTTATCTGTGTAAAATTTACCCCATTGATTAATAGCTGATGTTAAATGTGCTTTCGGGCCAAATCGACTCATATCAGTGTTATAACCGAATGCAAAAATACCTTTTTCTTCTGCTAATTGCACAGCAGCAGCAGAATCAGTATGCTGTGTCAAGACATCTGCACCTAAACTGATTAAAGCTTGTGCTGCTTCTCTTTCTTTGGCTGGATCGTACCAACTTTGTACCCACACCACTCTCACTTTTGCTTTGGGGTTTACCGCCCGTAGTCCTTGGGTAAAAGCACCGATACCACGAATTACTTTTGGAATTGGGTATGCTCCGATAAAACCGATAATATTAGATTTGCTCATCTTACCTGCAATCATACCAGTCAGGTAACGCGGTTCTTCAAAACGTCCCAAATAAGTACCGACATTAGCAGCACGTTTATAACCAGTGCAGTGTTCAAAATAAACATCAGGAAAATCTTTGGCAACTTTAATGGTTGGATTCATGTAACCAAAAGAAGTTGTAAAAATCAACTTGTTACCATCTAACGCCAGTTGACGAATTACTCTCTCAGCATCAGCACCTTCACTGACATTTTCCACAAAAGTAGACCTGACTTTACTTTGCAGATTTACTTCCATTTCTCTTCGACCAAGGTCATGGGCATAAGTCCATCCCAAATCGCCCACAGATCCTACATACACAAATCCTACCTTCAAAGGTTCATTCGCTGCTACAGGTGATGTTCCAGAGGGCGAAGTCTGCTCTGGATTATTATATTTGTCTCTAGAGCAAGCAGCAAATGTAAAACTAGCTCCCGCAACAGAGGCGTACTTGATAAACTGACGACGATCCATATTTATCGCTGATCCGCACTGAGTTAAAAATATTTCTCTTTGTAGTAGTACATAAATAGTAGATGCAAGTTGAATCCAATTTTATAAATTACACAGCGAAACTCGATAGAAAAACTCATTAAATAATTTTTATACCTTATGGTGGTTACATGGCTAG
>NZ_AJLJ01000216.1 GCF_000317245.1 Fischerella muscicola SAG 1427-1 = PCC 73103 | reverse complement strand
GATACAAGCGCAATGTAAGTCGATGCGATCGCAATGCAACTCGATACAATCGCAATGTAAGCCGATGCGATCTTAATGCGACCTGATGCGATCGTAATGCAATCCGATACAATCGCAATGCAACCCGATGCATTTACAATGCGCTTTATTGCCGTTGTATTATGGCTTTAGCCTAACGCACCAACAGATCACATCGTGTGTGATAGCGATAATCGCATCGCTTTCTTTTGAGTGCATCGCCATAATGCTATATCTGATTATCTAAATAGCAAATATCGTAAACCAATTAGTAACAAAAATATGCCATACAGCTTTTTCATTAATTCGCTACTAATAAATGGCTGGTTGGCAAATAAAGCCCCAAAAAAATTACCAATTATCAAACCAACAGCAATAATCACAGCATATTTGATATTAAGATTACCGTTACGGTAGTAAACAACCGCGGCTAAAATACCAATAGGCAAGATTTGAGCAGCAATAGAAGTACCAGTAGCAAATTTTTGATCCATGCTCATAATTAGCACCATAGCTGGTACCATAATTGCACCACCACCAATACCAAACATACCGCCAGCTACACCAGCCACAAGCCCAATGATCAACAATTGAATGAGTATGTTAGACATAAAATCATAAATTATTTGGATTAGTAAATTATAAATTTATTCCATTGACAAAAACATTTTTTGATAACATCCCATGCACACCTTTTTGGGGAGTATTGACAACTTGAGTAATGCGGAAATTCACTGCTAAACTACATAATACATAGGCGTCTTCTGGTGATATTTTTGTAAAACATACTAAAAAATCAATCATGTTATTTAAAGCTTGTTCTAAGGCTGCATCCAAAGTCTCACCAAATCCCATTGTGATAATATCAGTCGCAGTTTCAGCGATAGGTGCAGTTACTTGCAAATCTTTGCGAACTTTGAGTTGAATTGTACCGTTCATAGATGTTTCTATGGCGGTGACATTAACTTCACCATCACCCTGGGCTGAATGTCCATCACCGATAGAAAATAAAGCACCAGGAACAAAAACGGGCAAAAATATTCTTGAACCTGCTTGCAGCTCGCGGTTGTCTATATTACCACCATAACAACCAGGAGGAATAGAAGAACGTTGTGTTTCGGGAGTAGCAACCCCAAGAATACCAAAAAAAGGTTTCAGGGGTATTTTAATCCCACTATTTACAGGAAATTCTGCAACATTATTTTCTAAATCTAGATGAATAAATCTCAAAGCAGGTTCATTAAATTGATGTGGTAAAGCTCCCCATCCCGCCCGAATAGCATTAAAACCAACAGGTAAATTTGGTTTAATTGCTTCCAATCTTACTTCTAAAATATCTCCTGGTTCTGCTCCTTGTACATAAATAGGCCCTGTAAGCAAATGCGGCCCACCTGCAATTTTCCGTTCTGGTCGTAAGTTTTGGCAAATATCAACAAATTCTGGCGTCAGAAATTCTGCTGGTGCTTGTTCGTAAATATAGTAACCAGTGTAAGTTTCCACATCTACTGTATCGCCAGATTCGATTATTAATGCTGGTGCAATTTCATGCGAAAAACCACCCAGATGTACAGTATTTGGAGTTGCTTTCAGAATATGATGAGTCATTCGATTTTAGTATTAATTCAGTAACTTAGCTGAAAATTAGCAATATTAATAAATATTATCGAATAATAATAATTTTCTAAATACATATAAAAAATTTAACTTTTATATCCTCTAGCTATGATTATTTTCTTACTCGATAACTCGTGAATATAATTAAAATGTGTATAAAATAACTTAAACAAACAGAGTAAATCCTGATGTAGATTATGCATATACTGACTTAATCTAAAAATAAATGTAATGTTCAATACATGTATTACTGCACTGGTCAACACCATGAAGGAAATTTGAATATGAGAAATACAGGAGTTGCTTATCTTCTTTGGCTAACTGTAATTTTTGGATTTGCTGGAATTCATCGCTTTTATGCTGGTAAATATGTTAGTGGAATTATATGGTTGTTTACACTAGGATTATTTGGATTTGGTCAGCTCATAGATTTAGCTTTAATACCAGGAATGGTTGAAGAGAAAAATCTTAAATACAAAATGCTTTACGGTAGTCCTAATCAAAATAATGTTACAAATACACAACAAGTCGTAATTAATGTAGCTGATTATATCGCTCCGACTGCTAATAATCAGTCAATGACTGCTAAATCTGATATTCAAGTAATTTTAGAATTAGCTAAAAACAATGGTGGAAGTGTATCAATTACTGATTGTGTTATTGCCACTGGCAAACCAATTATAGAAATCAAGGAGACGATTCAGAATTTATGTGCTGAAGGTTTGTTAGAAGCTAATAATCATTCAGATACTGGAGCCGTAATTTACAAGCTTGTTTAAGCTTAAGTTAAGCAAATAGTATATAAATAATTGATTCAAAGTTATAAAAAGTTTTGCTTATAATTTTGAATCTATTATTATTTTATTTTACAAATATTTTAAATGAATTGCTAAACCAATATGATTGCTAATAATATAGAAATGTACAAAAAAATTATTTTTATTATTTTGGGGACAACTATTATTACTATCATCCCGACAATTTCAGCTCAAGCAGGGCAGGTAGAATTAGGTGTTTTTAAATCTGTTGATACACCCGAAAAAAACTGTCCTCAAAAAGTAATTGTGACAGAGCAAAACGCGCCTTACTACGAAGGAGGATACACAATTAATGGTCAGGCAAAATTAGGTGCTTTTGCTGGGCCGTTTGCGATCGCCTCTTCAGATTTGTTTAGTGTGACTTGGGTAGCAAACCTCAAACCTGCCTATCGGCAATGTGTCGCAGGCGGTGGTATTGTCAAATATGACAACGAAGACTACAATTCTCCTTCCCACTTGCGAATCAGGTTTAATGGTGGCAAAGTATTCTTGATTTTAGATATGACTGGTAAACGAGATGTTAACAGTTTTACGCCTAGTATCACTAAAAAAGGTGTGAGTAATGGGAATCCGACTTGGAGTTGGTCTGGGACGGATTGAGAGATGAAAGACACGGGAGACAAGGAGGACAAGGAGGAGTAAATAATAAAAAACTACTAACTACTAACCATTAACAAATATTTTTAATCACAAATTCAATTACATCTGCTAAACCGGATTTTGTTTTTAAATTTGTGAAAATAAAGGGTTTCTCGCCGCGCATTTTTTTGGCATCTCGTTCCATTACGCTTAAATCTGCACCAACGTAGGGAGCTAAATCAGTTTTGTTAATCACTAATAAATCAGATTTGGTAATACCAGGGCCACCTTTGCGGGGAATTTTATCACCAGCAGCAACATCGATAACGTAAATTGTTAAATCTACTAATTCGGGGCTAAAAGTCGCAGCTAAATTATCGCCACCGCTTTCTAAAAAGACTAAGTTTAAATTAGAAAAACGTGCTTCTAACTGTTCGACTGCTGCTAAATTCATCGAAGCATCTTCACGGATAGCAGTATGGGGACAACCGCCAGTCTCTACACCGATAATGCGATCGCTCGTTAAAGCTTGAGAACGTACTAAAAACTGTGCATCTTCCTGTGTATAAATATCATTAGTCACCACCGCAATGTGATATTTGTCACGCATCGCCTTACACAAAGCATCGACTAAAGCAGTTTTTCCTGACCCCACAGGCCCAGCAACTCCGACTCGAAAAGCATTCATAATTTTATTGTTAGTTAGTTGTTAATTATTAGTTGTTAGTTGTTAGTAGTTGACTCTTAACCATTGACTATGGACTAATGACAAATGACCAATGACAATTGTACAGACGCGATGAATCGCGTCTCTAATGACCAATGACTAATTTACAAATTTTTCTAGATATTGCCACAGAAACGGCACTGGCTGCTGGTGCGGTTTTGCAAGGTTACTTGGGTAAGGTAGAAGACGCAATTACCGAAAAAGGACGCCCTGGTGACTTAGTTACTGTTGCTGATAAAGCTTCTGAAGAAGTCATTTTACAAGCTTTGGGTCGTCACTTTCCTGACCATGCCATTCTTACAGAAGAATCTGGAAAACTGGGAAATCAAGACAATGAATTTCTGTGGGCGATCGATCCTTTAGATGGTACAACAAACTTTGCTCATCAATACCCATTTTTTGCTGTTTCTATCGGGTTACTGATCAATGGTGTTCCCCAAGTAGGCGTGATTTATGATCCTTTTCACGATGAATTATTTCGTGCAGCTCAAGATATGGGTGCAACCCGTAACCGCCGTTTGATCAAAGTTTCGGATACTTCTGAATTAAGTAAGAGTTTACTGGTGACGGGATTTGCTTATGATCGTCGTGAAACTTCTGATAACAACTATGCAGAATTTTGTCATCTTACCCATCTTACCCAAGGAGTACGACGTAGTGGTTCAGCATCCCTGGATTTAGCTCATGTAGCTTGTGGACGTCTGGATGGTTACTGGGAAAGAGGTCTTTCTCCTTGGGATATAGCAGCAGGCATAATTATAGTGCGCGAAGCTGGAGGGGAAGTTACTGCTTACGATCGCACTCCTGTCAAAATTGAGTCAGGTAGAATTTTGGCGACAAATAGACATCTTCACAACGTTCTCAGTCAAGAACTCCAACAAGTTCAACATCAAGGGATCGGGGATCGGTGATCGGGGACAAGGGAAGGGGGACAAGGGAAGGGAGACAAGGAAGACAAGGAAGACAAGGGAGAAAAATTAACCAACCACCAACAACCAACAAGCAACTCAATATAACTTCTTGGCTGAGATTTGGGAATCCTAGATGATGAGCGCTTTTACAAAAAGGACTATTGTAGAACGCTTGGTGAAGGGATGATGGGAGATCGGGATGAAAATCAGCCAAAAATTGGTTTTGGGATTTTTGAGTATTGCTGTCCTGACAGGGGGTATTGGTGCGATCGCTAATCCATGACGCCCTACCCTAACGGGTAGACACGGAGTGGCTACTTGCAGAAGTCGCTAACGCGCCTACCGAAGGTAGCCGCAAGGCGTCTATGGGCGGCTTCAAGGCAGAGTAATTTAAAATCCAAAATGGTATAACTCTTGCAGGTAAGCTTAACTCAGAAGATAAACTAGTAATAATCACATAATTATTGGTATAAAACTGCTCTATGTCTTTCAAAATAGATCAAGGACTGTTTAAATATGATTTCATAGATTACCACGCAATTTTAAGTGTGCCACTTAATGCAGATATTAAGGGGATACGCAAACGCTATCTGAAAATAGCTCGGCGTCTACACCCGGATAGCTCTTCTGCATCTGGCAAGGCGGAAAAACAGCTAGCAAGTGATTTGTTGTCAAAGTTGGTTAACCCTGCTTACGAGAAACTATCTCAAGAAAAAAATTATACAGAATATGTCATAATTCTGTCGCAAATGGGTAAGCGTTTATTAAAAGAATCAGCTACTTTAGAACTCACTACCGATGTAGCAAAACAGCTAGTACATACACCCAATGTAGAACATGCTTATAAAGTTGCGATCGCCAAAATTGCTGAAACTCAATACGACTCTTTAGAGCAAGTGCTGCAAATCATTGGTTTAGTCAGCGAGTTAAACTTGGTTTATTTAATGCGGAATGCGGGTCAATCTATTACTACACCGCCATCACCAGCTGCACCACCGAAAGTAAACAAAGCCACTGCACCTCCTTCACCCCAACCTGAACCACCCAAGGAAGACTCAGGTGTAGTTCTTCAATATATCCGTCGTTCCCAAGACTTAATTGTCAAAAACCAACTCACCCAAGCAGAAGTAGAATTACGAGATGCTCTGAAGCTTGAGCCAAATAATACTCATTGCCATAGCTTGATCGGAATGGTCTATTTAAGGCAAAATCGAACCACGATGGCAAAAGTTCATATTGACCGCGCCTTGCAATTAGATCCCAAAAACGAAACAGCGTTGGAGGGAAAACGCAAAATTGAACAGATGTCGGGTCAAAAACCCGGTAGCGCGAAAGCGGCGGCAACTTCATCTGCTGCGGCTAAACAACCAGATAAATCTGGAGGTGGCGGTCTTTTTGGTGGTTTGTTTGGTGGGAAGAAAAAATAATGGTGTATCAACCACCAGCGGGAGCTAGGGATCTCTTACCCCTTGATGTAGCTCAGAAACGCTGGATAGAAGATCGGCTACAGCAGGTATTTCACCGTTGGGGATACCACAGAATTATCACCTCAACTCTAGAGCGGATAGATACGCTCATGGCGGGGGGTGCAATTAAACGCTCAACTGTGATTCAATTGCAAAATGCCGAAGACGAAGAATTGGGGTTACGTCCCGAACTAACAGCCTCAATCGCTCGTACAGCAGTTACTCGCATGGCGGGTGTTACCTATCCCCAGCGTTTGTACTACAATACCAATGTTTTCCAACGCTCCTCGGATTATCGGCGCAATCAACCGCAAGAATTTTATCAAGCTGGAGTAGAGTTATTAGGCGCTGGTGGCTTACCTGCTGATGCAGAAGTGCTGCTTTTAATAGCAGATTGTTTGCAAGCACTTTCTATTAACCACTGGTATTTAATTTTAGGTGAGGCAGGAATTACTCAATCACTGTTAGAGGTATTTCCTGCTCATTTACGTAACCAAGTCCGTTATGCGATCGCTCATCTTGACCGAATTGCGATCGACAATTTACCCCTAACTGAAGAATTACGCTCCCGCGCCAGAATTATCCTGGATTTGCGTGGTAACAGTGGTGATGTTCTACAAAAAGTCAGTAGTCTGGATCTAGATGCTCCCCAACAGGAGGCGGTGAATAACCTCAAATCTTTGGTCGATTTACTGGAAAATCGGTCACAATTCCCATTGATATTGGATTTGAGCCTGATTCAAACTTTTGACTACTATACTGGTATTTCTTTTGAAGTTGTGAGTGATACTGGACTAGGAACAAGAGTATTAGGGCGTGGTGGTCGTTATGACCAATTATTAGGACAGTATCATCCCCAAGGCAATAATATTCCGGGTATTGGTTTTGCTTTATTTATTGAAGATTTATACCAGGCTCTTGCTTATTCTCAGCAATTACCGCAAACAACACCAGCTAGTAATTGGTTAGTTGTCCCAGAAAATAATCATGCATATGATGCGGCTTTTGCTTATGCCGAAAAACTCCGTAATTCTACTGAGTTAGTACGTGTAGAAATGAATTTAGGGGGACAAGACGCCGAAGCAATTCGCCAATATGCACGCGATCGCTCTATTGCTCAGATTGCTTGGGTGAAAGCTGATGGGTCAACAACGATAGAGTCTAACAATTAGAACTCTTGCAAGAGTTTGAGTTGAGTAAAGGTTAAAGGGAAAGGGGTTTTTAAATGTTCTATCGGATATTACATGGAAAAATGCTAATAACCATCAGTTAAAATTAAGAGGCCGTAAGAAATTAAGATGTTTACTCCTACTGAGCTATGACTGAACTGCTGCGACAGGCGATCGCCCAAATAGAAAAACTCTCACCCGATCAGCAGGATGCGATCGCGGCTCGGTTTCTGGCAGAATTGCAAGATGATCAAAAATGGGAAACTCGTTTTGCAGCGACAACGGATGATCAATGGGATCGGATGGCTGCAATGGTAAGACAAGAGATTGCAAGTGGGGAAACAGTTTCACTTGATACTGTTTTTCCATCTTAAAAATGAAATCAAGTGTAACCAAAACGTTTCGTAAGCAGCTTGGCGATCTTCCTGCATCGATTCAGGAGCAGGCGACGAAAGCTTATGCCCTCTGGAAAGCAGATCCATATCACTCTAGCCTTCAATTTAAACGAGTTAGCCAGAGACAACCGATTTACTCTGCTCGTGTCAGTCTTAACTATCGTGTTTTAGGTCTGTTGGAATCCGAATCATATTTACTGGTATTGGATTGGTACACATGATGAGTACGATGAATTGCTTAAACGGATGTAGTCTGGAGTGAACGGTGAAAATACGGCATTATAAATAGTTATCTTTATTTTAAAAATTTTCATTTTGGCAAGTTTTTCCGAAACTTTACCCTTCAACAGTGAATCTATAATTACAACCAAATTTTTAATTGTGGTGCAAATTTCGGGGATGAATTTAATACACTATGACTGGCCAGAATCAATCGTCTGCTCGTTTTCGCTCCGCTACAGAGTTTCCTAAGACAATTGAAAGCCTTAGTCACTCAGAGGCAGATCAACTGTACAAAGAAATGCGAGATTGTCTCATTTTCACAAATCGCAGTCGTTCACAACTACTCCGCAGAAATGAAGAACATAAACAGTCTGCCTTGCGCTTAAAAGCAGACGTAGAACGGCTACAATCTATGATTAGCAAACTTACACTAGAAAAAGAACAGCTTGCTTCTAGTAATCGACAAATTGTAACAGACCTAGAGCGTGAAATCGGTTCGATGGCTGGATACTTAGACCAAATTTCAACAGCATTTGATTCTGTCTCAGATATTGATAATCCAGAGAAAGCTTACTGGAGTTATTTATCTGTTCCTAGTCGGTTCTTCAAGTTCCTACGAGCGATCAAAGCAATTGTGCTGTGGTGGCGTGAGGATAAAGGTGAGGAAACAGAAGCACTGAAAGTTACAAATGTCTCCCAATCCTATCTTCCTGGTGAAGTTGAGACAGATGAAGATCACCGAAACAAGCCACAAATGCACACAGATCCTGCTTCAATAGGACGTTCTCTTTTAGATAAGTAAAAAATCATGGGTAAAAAACGAATCACTCAATTACTACAGGATCTAAAAGAAAATCAGCTTCATGAGTTGCACAATTCCGCAGCCATCTACACAATTGCACAGGTTGCTGTTAATGAACTGCAACAGCAGAGCTTACAAATTGAAGAACCACCTCTAGCAGCCTTACCTTCTACGCCAAAGATAATTGATAAAGCCCAGTTACTTAAACAGTATGGTTCTTACCGTGTTTGTCGTAAAGCAGCTAAAGACCGAGGAATTAAATTTTCTCGTACTCCCAGCTGGGAGCAGTTAGCAGCAGCATTGAGCTACGCAGAAGCTTTTCAACAAATCATCAAAACTTATGTTGAAACATATCCTAACCCAAAACTTGAAGGCACTACATTTGAAATGAAATATCCCGGTGCAAGTGACGGACGAGAGTTAAAAATCAAAGGTTGTGCGAATTAAACCTACATATTGCGTATCATTATTACTGTTATTTTCCGGGTTAAGAATCACCCAAAAACCCGGAGTGACTGATATATTGTTGTTGAGTCGCCAGCGATAGAATGCCTCAATGTGGTAAGCGTTATCACTCTCTTTACGGATATCACTGCTGGATATATGCGGTGGTATACCAATCAGAATTCCCGGTAAATTGCCTTTACCCCCAACATCCGGGAAAGATGCACCAATCGCCCCAAACCAAGCATTGGCATGATCACCATTGTTGACAGAAAGTGAATCTGTTCCGCCCCTGCCATTAGAAATAGCACTGACACCAGAACTCTCAGCATTTGCCCAAATATATCCGCCCCAAGCATGGATTTGAAAGTTTGGTGAAAAGCGGTAATATCCTTGCGTGCCTACTATATTGCTGGAAGTAGCAATGTTATCTCCAAAAGGAGAAATAGCCAAATTACTACCCGCTCCACCAGTGAGATTGACCCTGCCACCAGGCCCATAGCCGTGAGAGTAAGCAACGCCTACTGCCCCTTGCTTATCGTAATACACCAAATGGGCTAAGGCGTTGTAGCCACCATCAAATAAGCCGTTGCTTGAAGATGGGAAATTCGGGTTATCTGCCAAATAGCCCAGAGTCAGCATCAGGTCGTCACTGAGCTTCCAGTTCACCGCTGCACCACCACCGCCTCGTCGGAATAGAGGACTGTATGATCCAAATAGTGAGGGAACCCCATTGCCGTCATCAGCGATAGTGGCAGGAGTTACGGTGTCTGTGATATCGGTATAGCCAATACCTGTAGGCCCAACTATAAAAGCAAGGGAATCACTGACCGGAAAATAGTAACGGATGTGGGGAATACTGAGGTCATTATTGATATTGGTGTCAAAGTTTAACCGTGTCATTCCAGTTCCTGTCACCGATGCAATCTGACTGTTACCATTGGCATCTAAGAAATTGCCGAACTCTAGACGGACTCGCAATAAATCTTTGCCTGTAAAGCTGCTCTCCAGATTGAGACGACCGCGATCTGCAAAATAGGTTCGGGAGCGATCGCGATCATCACCTACACTATTACCAAAAGAATCACTCACAGCAGTAATTATTTGAGCATTCAGCTTGGTAGTTGTGGAAAACTGCTGCGCCTCTAGTGTGGCTGTACGCGCCTCTAGTACATCTACCCGCCCACGTACAGTTGCGAGTTCTGTAACAAACTCTGTCTGTAACTTTTGCAACACAGCCAAGTCTTCCCTATTAACCAGCTCATTAGTACCTGTTGCAATTAACTCACTAATTCGATTCATACAAGCATTTAAACCAGCCGCAAATTCATAACGACTCAAAGCACGGTTGCCGCGATAGGTTGCATCGGGATAACCTGCAATACAGCCATAGCGTTCGACCAGAGTTTGTAGTGATTGAAAAGCCCAATCGGTTGGTTTGACATCAGAAAGCTGAGAAACAGAAGTAACTTGTCCCTGCAAGCTGCTATTAATATCCGCTGCAATAGAATGATCTTTTAAAAGTGTTGCCCAGAGTAATGGACATACTAATAATAAGAAAGAAAAAATTTTTAGCCACATCCTACACACCTACACCCGTTTTTCTCAAAACTAAAATCTGTAAAATGAAAAATTCTTGGTGTCTTAGTGTCTTGGTGGTTTAAATTTTTAAACACCAAGACACTAAGACACAAAGACCTGATGAATTTTCCCGATATACTTACATGTGTTCTAATTCCATGCCTTTGGTTTCTCTTATAAAAAAGAGAACGAAAAATAACGAGGTAGCTGCTGCAATTGTATAGAGACCATAGGCAGTTCCTAGCCCGAAATATTGCAAGATGGGAGGGAATGTTGTAGAAACGACAAAATTTGCCACCCATTGCATTGCAGCAGCAACTGAAAGTGCAGCAGCGCGGATTTTATTATTAAACATTTCTCCTAACAGTACCCAAACCACTGGCCCCCAAGAGAATCCAAAGCAAAATACATAGAGGTTGGCTGCAATCAGAGCCATAACACCTGCACTGCCACTGAGAGTAGGATTACCAGCAGCATCAAGTTGAGCATGTCCAAAAATAAAAGCCATTGTCCCCAATGTCACAGTCATGCCGATTGATCCTAGAATCAGCAAGGGCTTGCGACCAAATTTATCTACAAAGGCGATCGCAATGAGCGTAGTAATAATATTTACAGCCCCTGTGATCACTGTGATAGTTAGAGAATTTTTTTCTGAAAAACCGACTGCCCGCCACAAAACGCTACTGTAGTAAAAAATTACATTAATACCAACAAGTTGCTGTAAAACAGATAAGCCGATTCCGATCCAAACAATGGGTAAGAGTCCGCCATTTCTTCCTAGAAGATCAGAAAACTGAGGCTGACGTTCTCGAAGCACTGTTAGCCGAATTTCTTCGATTTTTGCCAGTACGTTACCACCTAAAATTTTGGTCAACACGTTAGCAGCTTCTGGTTCCCGTCCTTTGGCAACTAAGTAACGAGGAGATTCGGGAATTGCTAAAGCTGCCATGCCGTAGAATACGGCTGGAGGGATTTCTGTCCAAAACATCCAGCGCCAAGCGGCTATGCCAAATAAAAATGGTGACTCTGCTGAACCTGCTGACACAGCGATAAAGTAGTCGCTTAGTAAAGCGATGAAAATTCCGACTACAATCGCTAGTTGTTGCAGAGATCCTAATCTTCCGCGTAACTGAGAGGGTGAACATTCTGCAATATAAGCTGGTGCAATCACACTAGCAGCGCCAACTGCAATCCCACCCAATACCCGCCAAAAGATAAAATCCCAAATACCAAAGGCAATCCCGGAACCAATGGCACTGAGAGTAAATAACACTGAGGCAACCACCATTGCTTTGACTCGACCATAACGATCTGCAATCTGTCCAGCAAAAAAGGCTCCTACAGCAGATCCTAGCAATGCCAAAGACACAGCCAAACCAGTTAACCAGCTACTGGCGCTAAAGGCTTTGGAGAGAGCTAAAACCGCACCGTTGATAACTGCTGTATCAAAACCGAACAGAAAACCACCGAGGGCAGCAGCACCAGCAATTAGGATGACATAATACGTATTGGTTTTACGACGAGTGGTAGTGGTAGACATATCAATTCAAAATTCAAAATTGGGAAAAGGAACATGGGAGTATGTCACCGTCTAGAACGTCTGCGGAGGCGATCAATCATGACTGCCACAATAATTACCAGACCCTTTACGACTAGTTGCCAGAAGTAAGACATGTTCAACAAGGTCAAACCATTGTTGAGAACAGCAATGATTAATGCACCCAGAAGCGTGCCGCCAATAGTACCAATACCACCTGTAAAGCTGGTGCCACCAAGAATGACAGCTGCGATCGCATCTAATTCGTAACCCTGACCTAACATCCCAGTTGCACTATAAAGACGACTGGAACTCATAATTCCTGCCAAACCTGCTAGTAATCCACTCACGCCATAGACAAATAGCAACACGCGATCAACTTTGATCCCAGTTAATCGTGCTGCTCGTTCGTTACCACCCACAGCGTATATTTGTACACCCAAAACAGTTTGGCGTAGGACAAACCAACTCACTGCTACAGTCAGTAGAGCAATAATTACTAGCCAGGGAAGGGGACCGACGTAACTATTACCGATCCAAGCATAATTGATGTTACGGTTAATAACTGTTGTACCATTGGCAACTAAAAAGGCAACACCCCGCAAGGCTGTTAATGAACCCAAGGTGACAATAAAAGGCGGCACATCTAAAAAGGTGATCAAAGCGCCGTTGACTAAACCCAAAAGTAATCCTGTCAGCAAACCAGCTGGTACTGCAAACCAACCTATAGCTGGAAGTAGGGATACTAAGACCGCAACTACAGCTGAAACAGCCAAGATTGATCCAACTGAAAGGTCAATACCGCCGGTGAGGATTACAAAGGTCATCCCGGTTGCTAGTACAATATTGATTGATGCCTGACGTAAGATATTGACGGCATTGCCTAGTGTGAGAAAGTTGGGACTTAAGAAGGCAAATAAGATGCAGATTAGTACCAGAATCGGCAATATACCTGCAACTTGCAAAAGATTATTGATTGATTGACGCTGGCGTGATTTGGGATGCTCACCTGGTCGATTGTTGACAGGTCTGATGGTTTGACTCATGATGCAAGTACCTCCACTGCTCCAGTTGCATAGTGCATAATGTTTTCTTGGGTAATCTCTTGACCAGGACTGTCATCCAGTTCGCCTACTAGTTGTCCTTCTCGCATGACTAAGACGCGATCGCTCATGCCGACAACTTCTGGTAATTCGCTGGAAACCATGAGTATTGCTACACCTTGGGCTGCTAACTCGCTGATAATGCGGTAAATTTCACTTTTGGCACCGATATCTACGCCGCGTGTTGGTTCATCCAGCATCAATACTCTGGGTTTAATGGCTAGCCAACGTGCTAATAGCAGTTTTTGCTGATTTCCACCGGAAAGATCCACTGCTCTAATTTCCAAATTAGCCAGCCGGATATTAAAGTTTTCCACCGCTTCCGTTGCCAACTGATTAACTGCACCCCAGTTAACGATCCCAGCTTTAGCATCCTGCTTGAGTCTATTAATACCAATATTCTTACGGGAACTCATCTCCAGAAATAAACCCTGGTCTTTGCGATCTTCTGGGACGTAGCCAATACCAGCAGCGATCGCATCACTGGGCGAATTAATCTCTAGTTTTTGACCATTCAGAAATACTTCACCACTGACCTTGCGATCAGCACCAAAAATTAGCCGGGATACCTCTGTGCGTCCTGCACCAACCAGTCCCGCCAGTCCGAGAATTTCTCCTGCATGAAGCTGAAAACTAGTTGGTTGAACTTTGCGCCTATCACTCATATTTCTGACTTCTAGCACCACTGGGCCAGGATTTGTTTGTCGTTGATGTTCGTAAAAGTCCTGCATTGAGCGACCGACCATCATCTGTACCAATCGGTGTGGAGAAATTTCATCACGAGTGAGACTACCGATATATTGACCATCGCGCAGCACACTAATTCGGTCAGCCAGGGCGTATATTTCTTCCATGCGATGACTGATGTAGATAATAGCAATGCCATCATTGCGTAGTTTACGAATCACCTCAAACAAACGCTCAGTCTCGCGGTCAGACAATGCTGCGGTTGGCTCATCCATTACTAAAATCCGGCTTTTGTCCTTCAGCGCCCGCGCAATTTCTACTTGTTGCTGTTCAGCGATCGCCAAAGTGCCAACAATATCATTTGGGGCAAAACTAGCTCCCAAGCTTTCTAGTACTTGCTTGGCTTCGAGTTCCATTGCTTTGCGGTCTAAAAACTGACCTCGCTGCAACTCGCTACCCATAAACATATTTTCGGTTACGGTTAAGTTGGGTGCGACATTCAGTTCTTGATAGATGAGATTAATACCCGCCTGACGTGCTGAACCTGGATCGGTAATTTTTACAGGCTGACCATTGATGCGAATCTCGCCTTCATCGGCAATGTAAGCCCCAGCTAGAATCTTCATTAATGTGCTTTTACCTGCCCCATTCTCACCCATGAGGGCGTGAACCTCTCCAGGATAAATTGTCAAATTGACATTTTGCAGAGCTGGAACACCATGAAATCGTTTCGTAATCCCTCGCATTTCTAATACAGGGATGACAGTTGATGCATGAGCAAAATCTGTTTCAATATTTGTTGTCATTAGCAAATCCTGTGGAAAAATTGGGGAATTGGGGAACAGGGAACAGGAGAGACAAGGGAGACAATTATTCCATGTCCACCGTGTCCTCCATGTCCCCCTAATGCTCTACCAACCTGTGTATGTACTAACGTTGTTTTTTGTAATCAGCTTGACTGGAATCAAAATGTTGGGTGACTCAGGTTTTTTCCCGTGTAAAATATCATTGCCCACTTGAACTGCTTTTTGAGTCATACCTCTGGGATTTTGAGTAGCTGTCGCAGCGTATTGACTATCTTTGGAAGCGATCGCTTCGATTGCTTCTGGCGCGCCGTCAACTCCAACTATGAAAAAATCTTTGCGTTTTGCTTGGCTAGCGGCGAGGTCTACTCCTACACCACTCGGATCGTTGATCGCAAACACAGCATCTATTTTGGGAAAGGTTGTCAATAAATCACTCATGACTCTGAGTCCTCCATCCCGACTTCCTTCTGCGTTTTGGTCTTTAGAGAGGATTTTGATATCAGGATATTTCGACAACACTTTCAAGCAGCCATCCACTCGCTGGATGACTGAAGTTACTGGAGGCCCGTTCACAATTACCATATTGCCTTTGCCTTTGAGGCGATCGGCAATATATTGACAACTAACTTCTCCGGCTTGCAAATTATTGGTGGTGACGGTAGCATCTACATCTGCTTCTACAGCCGTGTCTACTGCAACCACGACTGTACCTGCTTGCCTTGCTTTGTCAACAGCTGGTCTAACTCCTTTACTGTCAGCAGCATTCAGGATAATGATGTCAGTATTAGCAGCAACGAAATTTTCGATTTGATTAAATTGCTGGTTGAGGTCATAGCCACTAGAAACTACAGTCACTCTGACATCATTACCCCCGATTTTCTTCGCTTCTTTCTCAGCTCCCTGTGCCATCACAACGAAGAAAGGGTTACTTAAATCGCCAACGGTGACACCAACTGATTGTAAGTTGACATCAGCAGCTTTAGTCTGTGTACTTGTGTAGGTGGCGGTTTTGGTATCAGTGTTAGTAGCAGTATTGCTATCAGGAGAATTATTTGTGCAGCTGGCAAATGCACCACTGATAATACTTAATATACTAGCTGCGATCGCAATTTTTTTCACATTCACCTATATCAAAACAATGTATTTAAATTTGAGGAAAGTTATCCGATTTTAGATGTTGGATTTTGGATTGGTTCCACTTATGAAATATGGAAGCTTGTACCATCAAATCGTTATCAGATTTTAGAGCTAAATTTCGATATTCAATTTTTATGTTTTAAATCAAAAGGGTGAGTACTATGCTACATTCATGCGTCATATACTTTTTTATGAAAATACATTTTTAAGGGCATATTTTATTAAATTTTGTATTATTTTGTTTTATTGGACTATTAGTTGCTTTTGCAACTTTTTCAAAAGGGAAACCTTGATTTAAAAGACTTTAACTAAACAAACAAGATTGTTACATTTTGATAAAGATCAAAATCTTTATTTTAAAAATAGTTAAAAAACAAGTGACTTTGAGCTTGAGATCTAAATTTTACAAATTTAACTGTTCAAAATTAAACTACGTTCACAAATTTTAACGGCATACTAGAACAAGAATTCTGTTTTAGCTTTATGATGTTATTAGGTAGATTGTTGTGATTTTTGGATTATAAATACAAGCACAAAAGCAAAACATACAAGATTTTTAATAGTCAACTTGGTCAAAGTCACGAGGTCTAGTTAGTCTGACTTAATCTTTAGTATTTATTACTTATAGAGTTTAAATTTTAAGATTTTAGATAAATATTTAGTCAATCTATCTTCTATAGTAGGGTTTTAATTTTTGCAAATCACGAGGAATAGACTTTTGAAATACAAATCAAATTGTAAAAATTGAATAATTCTACCCATTAGAAGATTTATTGTTTGTCTTTATTGATCACATGTTTATAAGCTTTTTACTGTTCCATGTTGATGTGTGAAATTGAAATCGTAGTTTCATATTTATACACAGGTGTGCATAAATTGTTGATTTTATTTTTGCACAGGTGTGCATAATACAGGTGTTAAGTTTATTTGCATTACATAAAGAAGTGCTTAAAATGAGTAAACGAAAAATCTCAATTGAAGATATTGCTCGAAAAGCAGGCGTTTCTCATTCCACAGTTTCACGCGCTTTACGAGATAGCCCGCTAATTAGCTCTAAAGTGCGAGAGGAAATTAAGAAAATAGCACGGGAGATGAATTATGTACCTAATGCGATCGCTCAAAGTTTACTTTCTTCACGCACTAATACCATTGGAGTAGTAGTAACCTCAATCGCAGATCCCTTTTACGCTGAGGTAGTAGAAGGAATTGAACAGGTGGCGAGAACGGCTGGTTTGAGTGTTTTGTTAAGTGCTGCACACCGAGATTTTGACCAGGAAATAACAGCAATTGATAATTTTCATCGCCGCAGAGTAGATGGTATTTTACTAACCGATTCACGAATTAGTAAACACAACACTAAGCAAGTAGCACAAATTACTGTGCCAACAGTTTTGATTAATAGTCAAACTAAAGATCAACCCGAAATATTGCACTCAGTATCAATAGACGACTATCTAGGTGCGAGATTGGCTGTAGAACATCTCATCAGTCTTGGACACACTTGTATTGGTTATTTGGGCGTAGGCGATCGCAGCAGTTCCAATCAGCTGCGCCTAGAAGGATATCGGAATACTTTAAGTGAGGCTGGTTTACCACAAAT
Source organism: Fischerella muscicola SAG 1427-1 = PCC 73103 (assembly GCF_000317245.1). Lineage (GTDB taxonomy): Bacteria > Cyanobacteriota > Cyanobacteriia > Cyanobacteriales > Nostocaceae > Pelatocladus > Pelatocladus muscicola_A. Next base: position 7,634 of record NZ_AJLJ01000216.1, on the reverse strand, counting down.
TACTGACTGGGTGGCAATTAACGATGAAGATTATACAAGAATCAGCGATGTTGATACCGGACAAAAGATGTTATCTCAACTATTAGCGGTTGGGGTAACTGGCATTTTTTGTTACAACGATATGGTAGCGATTGGCGCTCTGTTGGCTTGTCAGGAACTAGGTATTTCCGTACCACAAGATTTAAGTCTGGTGGGATTTGATGGTATTGCTCTTTCCCGTTATGTTACACCGCCACTGACGACAGTCTACCAACCTATGTTGGAAATTGGTCGCTCTGCCATGCAAATGCTACTTGATTTATTAGAGGAAAAAAACATAGAAAACCGAGTTTTATCACCTTTTTTGGTGAAGCGGGGTAGTAGTGCACCGGGAAAACATCTCAATTTTTGAAAAAGACAACAGGTAGAAAAATTATTCGCAAGGAATATAGTACTCTATCCAGACCAACACTACGGTAAGTACTACCACTCGCACCACACCCGTGCTATTGGCATTGTTCTCCTTAATCTGCTTAATTGCCTATCGCCTGCCATCCAACCTCTGTTTCCCCGTACTACCGATTGGTATGCAAAAGCCGAACTGAGGTTTGCCGATTTACTCTCAATCGTTCGCACCTCCCTTTGGCGTTCTCGACTTTTTCCCCGATCTGCTCTCAACCCCACTCCGGTTTTATTCCTTGACACAGAAAGCGAACAGTTGATTCAACTGCTCGCCTCCTCATTTTGATTGGCTAAAGTCGAGTCTAAGAAGTCGGGGATCTGAGGCTTCGATGAACTAAAAATACAAATATTTTGTAGTATTTACTTTAGTAATTATTAAAAATAAAAAAGATTTGTATTCGTATTTTATAAAAAAACTATGGGTTAGTTTTAAAAATTGAAATATGAACTATTAGCTAAACAAAATTTAAAATTAATTAGGTATTAAAATTTAATTTTCATAAGATTTGTATTTGTTACAGGCTACTACCTCTCTCAGTTCATATACTGGTTTTATTCACCATCGTTTGTATGTTGTGCATGTTGCACTAGGAGGCCCACAATGGTTCACACATACGAGGTCTTTGTTGATATTAAGGAATATAGCGACCAGATAAGCACTAGTTTTCAACACGGAACAGAACGTTACGAAATTGATGCAGAGTCAAGAGAAAAAGCGGATGGTATGGCATTTAAGCAGGCTAAGACTGACCATCCAAAAGGTACTGAATATGATGTTAGAGTGACTAGGTTACTCAGATAAAACGAAATTTGAACGGAACACATTATTAATCGGAAGCAGCATAGTGGTATCTAAGTTGCCGTTAAAATAAAATCCTCTAGATTCCGAAATACAGGATATTTACCTTGTAGCTTCTAATAACACGATACAATCGCTGTTATTTAGTGTAAATCTCCTAATTCCAAAACTCTATACTCAATATCACCACACTGTTAACACGGTGTGGTTTTATTTGGGAAATTAGTCTTATTTCCTGCCACTCTCGTTTAAGAATAGAATATAAGTTCAAGTCATCAAATTGTCTCCCTTATCTCCCTTTTCCAAGAGGGATCAGATTTGGAAGTCCCTAATCAACTGCAACTAAAATCAGAAAGCATCATCTCTGTATCCAAGGTTGCTAGAGGATGTTCACTATCTAGCCATGCAACTTGTGCTTCCAACTTGTCACAGCACTCACGCACAATTCGCAAACCTTCTTCTACGGAAAGTTGAGCAGTTGCTGGGCTAAATTCTTGCAAAATCTCCGCTTCTATAGTTTGATAATTATCTAACTCGTTTCTCAGCTTTGTTAGGTATTTGGCACCTTCCCCACCATCGGCGATCGCAAACTGCAAAATCGAATCAACGTAAGCCTTTACCTGGGGATGCTTGACTCCCTCTGTAGCAGCCGCATAAAGTAGATCACCGTTAAGATACTCAAAATCTGGAACTAAAAGGCGATCGCTACTCCATTCAAAAATGTGTAATCCTTTTACTGGTCTGACTGTCAACTGCTCGCGTCTGACTCTGTGAGCAGCTTTCTCCAATAGTGAAATTGCGGCTAAAATGACAGACGGATAGTTGCTATCTATACATCTTATTTCTACTGTTCCCAGTCTGTTAAGTCGTACTGGGTTCCAGGCTGATCGAAGTAAGCTTCCTCCTGCTTCCCAGAACTTGTGACGTTCAACCCCAGCTTTGTCCATCGCTTCTAGCCAAGCGTAATAGCGGGAAAATTGCTGTTCTACTAAGCTTTCAACACAATCAGCATAGGGCATTAATCCCCCTACTGGCTGCAAATGGGTGTAAACTCCTTCCCAGCCAAAGACTTCACTTCCTCGATAACGAATTGTATGGGAAGCTAGTCCAATTGCCATTCCTTCATAAAAAGGACAGGCGCGTACCAAAGATATCAACGCCGAATCCAAAGCTGTAGCTAGGTTGTAGATGTTTAATAGTTCCTCTCGCGCTGCGGCTGTAGAGTTGTAAGATACGGCAACACGAGGATCAATCACACCAGGTGGTACTTCTAAATGTAGATGTGTACCTGTACATTTGCCAGCGTGTAAGAATCTTTCGTAACCAACAGTCCGGGCTTGGATGTGGTAGTTGGGCTTGTCTCGCATCACTGGCATAATGTGTAAAGGATAGCTAGACAGAGGATAAAGCCGCAAATTCATCTGTCGCCCTACTGCGATCGCCAATTTTAAATTGTTGAGATATTCTTTTGCTAGTTCTGTACCAGTGTAAGCGGGAGGCGTGTTAATCTCCACCATGCACTTAACGAATTCCGGGACAAAATACCCAGGATTGCAACCTTGGGCTTCTGCCATCAAGTGACAACCTTGCAAAAATTCATCAGCGCGATCGCTGATCACGCCTTCTCCGTTTACTAAGAAAAATTCTTGCTCAAGACCAATGCGACGTTCTGTGACATTCATTTTGCAACCGCTTTAGCCTCTACGAATAAATAATATCATTTTGGGTATTGTGCTTTCAGCAAGGGATACCTCCGCTTGCAGCTTTTTAAGATGAAGACGAGATTTTGGATGCTAGAATTTCCACTCTATTTGTGTTGTTGATGTTTATTTGTGACAAATATTTTGCAAATTAGTATGACTGAATCAATTGTTATTAATCATACATTATTTACGTGTAAAAGCTTGAAAATATACTAATTTTAAGTATAAAAAATCAGGTCATAAATAATCTACAAGAATGATGAAAAATGCTGAGATTGCATATTTATGAGAACTATATTTTAATTTTTTCTATCTATTTTTTAAATCATTATATATAATATTTCTAGTATAGAAAAATACTCAAATATTAAATTTTGGTTTCAATTGTAACTATAAATATTTGTAAAATTTTTTTGTTAAGCACTTGTGTATTACATGTCACACTTTATTCTAATAAAGGTGTAATTCCCTAAATAACCAATGAGTAACGCTCAATCTACAGATCTACCTCTTTGGGTACAAGATAGAGAAATTGTTCTTGCCAACGATGAAGGAGTAGAGTGGCGAGAAGGACAACGTCCCGATTATTCCTACACAAACCAATTTCTGCACAAAGAAAGTAAATTTCAGCATCCAGAAGGTTCTTTAGAAGCGATCGCTCAAAATTTAGTCCGAACTTTTGAGATGGAAGCATCTCATAAAACTAACCCTCAACAGTGGCTTGCTATTGTTACTGATAAATTTAGAATGAGTAGCAATGGTGGACAGCAATATACAGCTGAAGAAGTGTCAAAAGAAGGAACTTATAACCTATTTATCGGTGAAACTGAACAATATAGTGCCAAATCAGAAACTTTTGAATCTTCATTCCAGCTATTTCACCAAGCTTTTCCCAATGGCTTTTTGTGGGAACTAATGGAAGTACTATCGGGGCCTCCTAATGTTACTTTTAAGTGGCGGCATTGGGGTACATTCAGTGGTAGTTATAAAGACTATACTCCTACTGGCGAAACGATTGAAATTATCGGAGTAAGTATTGCCCGTGTCACAGAAGATTTGAAGATCGAGTCTTTAGAGCATTATTTCGATAATACTGCTTTTCTACAAAAATTAACTGCTGGTGGTTGTCCTTTCCATTCTCAAAATCAAGGCGATCACTAATTTCAATTTAGTCTAAATCTTGACTCCAGCACCAGATGTATTCACGGGCAGTATACAACCAATACATCTGGTGCTGTTTTGTATCTGTCTGAGCAAACAATTACCAGTAAAAAACAAATCTAGCTTTACGTCTAACCTAAGCTATTGTATAGCAATCCTAAATCATCGTGAGAGGCGAGATACCCGACTTCTTAGAGAAGTCGGGTATCTCGGATTCCGTGTTTTCTCACAACTCAATTAGGATTGCTATATCTATTTAATGCTAGTATATTTACGATTAAAAATATAGTAATAAAATCTACTGTTTTTCTGCCATCACCACATCCTCGATCACCCCGTCATCCCATTAATACCAATTCAATTAATGATTGCAACACATCCTTGGATAAAGACGCGATTCATCGCGTCTCTACAAGATGGCCTATCTGTCGCATTCTTTTGGCGAATTGGTATAACTAATCTTCTCACCTCCTGATCACCCATCGTTTACTCAGTATTTAGGGTGACGCTTGCTCTATAGAAAGATTAAACTGTGGATAATGTTAACTAGCCTAGCTGGTAATAACATTTACACAAACATTTACCTATATCAAAAGCCAGTTATGTCAGTCCAACAACGTAGTTGCGGTGAAGCCGCCGATTTGATTATAGGTGTTCCCAGTGAAAACCATGACTCGCCACAAAATACTGCTCCTGTAGGTACTCTTGCCAAAAGACAAGGGACTATCTCTTCGTTTCTAGCTCCTTTAACACAGGATACTTTTAAACAAGTTGTCAAAGAGGTAGAACAAAAGTTACAGATTGTCAATCAAACTCTATCCATGTTGGACTCTCATGGCTTTGAGACAATCTTGCAAGAAATGTTACAGTCTATAACTTTAAAAACAGGAGAATTATTAGGAGCAGACCGAACAACAATATTTTTATTAGATGAAGAAAAACAACAACTGTGGTCAATTCTAGCTGAAGCAGAAGGCGATCGCTCTTTAGAAATTCGCATTCCTGCTGATAAAGGTATTGCTGGGGAAATCGCTACCCACAAACAGGTGATCAATATTCCTTTTGATTTTTACAACGATCCACGTTCTCGTTTTGCTCAAGAACAGGAAAAAAGCACAGGCTATCGTACTTATACAATGCTAGCTTTGCCTCTGTTGAACGAACAAGGGCAATTAGTAGCTGTGGTGCAATTGCTAAATAAATTAATATCTTCAAATCACCTTCATGCACCTCTATCAGAAAGAATTGATATTAGGGGTTTCACCAGTATTGATGAACAGCTATTTCAAGAATTTGCTCCTTCCATTTGCTTGATTTTAGAGTCATCGCGCTCTTTTTATGTTGCTACTCAAAAACAAAGAGCTGTAGCAGCACTGATGAAGGCGATCAAATCTCTTTCTCAAAGCAGTCTCGACTTAGAAGATACTCTCAAACGAGTCATGGATGAAGCCAAGGAATTAATGAACGCTGATCGCAGTACTCTATGGTTAGTGGATTGCGATCGCCACGAATTATGGACGAAAATTACTCAAGATAATGGTTATACCAAAGAACTGCGTGTCCCCATTGGAAAAGGATTTGCTGGTATAGTCGCAGCATCTGGTAAAACACTAAATATTCCTTTTGATTTATACAATCATCCAGATTCAGATACAGCCAAACAAATTGATCAGCAAAACGGCTATCGTACTTGTAGTTTACTGTGTATGCCAGTATTTAATGCTGATCGTGAATTGATTGGTGTCACCCAACTTGTCAATAAAAAGAAAACTGGTGATTTTCCTCCCTATAACCCCATTTATTGGCCTCAAGCTCCCGAATGCTTTCAAGCTAGCTTTGATCGCAACGACGAAGAGTTTATGGAAGCTTTTAATATTCAAGCGGGAGTCGCACTGCAAAATGCAAAATTATTTGCGACTGTGAAACAACAAGAACAAATGCAGCGAGATATTCTCCGCAGTCTTTCTAATGGTGTGATTTCTACAGATCAAACTGGTAATATTATCGCCGCTAATGAAAGCGCCAAGCGTTTGTTGGGTTTGAAAACAGAAGACAAACTGGAAGGTAAATTAATTACTGAGATTATTCAAATTAAAGAAGGTGACTTTAAAAAATGGTGTCATGATGCTTTAAATGCAGCAGAAATCAAATATCGCGAACAGTATTACCCTGATCGTACTCTAGTATCTGATGGAGAAAGTCAGCACAGTGTAAATTTATCAATTAACACAATTGCTGATGCTAGCGATCATAATCAAGTACGAGGGGCGCTAGTTGTCATGGATGATATTAGTGATGAAAAGCGTCTCAAGAGTACGATGTATCGCTACATGACTCAGGAATTAGCAGAAGAACTTTTGAAATTGGATGATGCTAAATTAGGAGGCGATCGCAAAGAAGTTTCAATTTTATTCTCTGATATTCGTGGCTACACCACTTTGACAGAAAACCTAGACGCGGAAGAAGTGGTAAGTATGCTCAACGAATATTTTGAATCTATGGTAGAAGCTGTATTTAAGTATAAAGGTACTCTTGATAAATACATTGGAGATGCCATCATGGCTGTATATGGTTCTCCTTTACCTTTACAAGAACACGCTTGGATGGCTGTGCAAACATCATTAGAAATGCGCCAGCGTCTAGAAGAATTTAATGCGCGTCGTCATGCCCGTAACAAGCCATGTATTAATATTGGTATTGGTATTAATTCTGATGTTGTGATCAGTGGAAATATTGGCTCTAGCAAACGTATGGAATTCACAGCCATTGGCGACGGAGTCAATCTTGGTTCCCGCCTAGAAAGCGTCAGCAAACAGTACGGCTGTGACATTATTATTAGTGATAAAACATACCACCCCTGCAAAGATCACATCTGGGCTAGAGAACTAGATTACATTCGTGTGAAAGGTAGAAATGAACCTGTAGCAATATATGAATTACTCGGTTTGCGTTCAGAATCCATAAGTAGTGAAAAATTACAAATCATTGAACATTATCAAAAAGGAAGGGATTTTTATCTGAATCGCGATTTCTTATCTGCAAAAGCTGAATTTGCTAGAGTTGTGGAATTAGATAAAAATGACTTAGCCGCAAATATGCATTACAACCGTTGTCTATACTGGTTGCAGAAACCTCCATCTGATAAAGATTGGGATGATGGTGTGTGGACGTTTAGGGATAAGTAGAAGAAGGGAAAAGGGGACTTATCAATTAAAAATTGGTCAGAGGGTAATTATCAATTACTAATTAAAAATTTATACATTGTTTTTTTCAGAGAATTTATTATTTTGGTTATTTTTACTACATTTATTCAAACAAAGCGATCGCTAATTCCTAGCTTGTTTAAGAAATACTTAGTAACACATAAAAAACTATCCTGAAATCAGTAATATAGGCGGTAATTAATAAAATACCAACTTTTATTCAAGTTCGACAGCTTGTCAAAGAGATAAATTCGATGGCAAGCAAATAATAATTATTACTCTTTAATGAGATGAAAGCCTTGAGTGCTATATTGCCCTTTGCTGAGA
>NZ_AJLJ01000215.1 GCF_000317245.1 Fischerella muscicola SAG 1427-1 = PCC 73103 | reverse complement strand
TGAAAGTCGATTTTATCAGCTATTAGAAGTTTTACCTTTAGGAGTGGCTGTTATCGAAAAAGATGGCAATTACTCTTATATAAATCAAACTGGACAAAAATTACTGGGTGCAGGTCAAATTATAAATTTGCCAAGTGAACATATAGCTAATAGGTATCAAATTTATCGGGCTGGCACAAAGCAATTATACCCAAGCGAACAGCTACCATCAGTACAAGCATTGGCAGGAAAAGCCGCGGATGCTAATGATTTGGAGATTCATCGTCAAGGAAAAGCGATCGCATTACAGATGAAGGTCATTCCTGTATTTGATGATAGGGGTGAAGTAGCTTATGCGATCGCAACATTGCAAGATATCACAAAACGCAAACAAACAGAACAACATATTACTGATATTAAGCTTGCAGAAGAAGTGCTACAACAAAGTGAAGAATACTTACGTACCGTAGTTAATAATTTTCCCCTAATTCTTTGGGCAATGGATAAAAATGGGGTCTTTACGCTCTCAGAAGGAAAGGGACTAGAAGGATTAGGGTTGAAAGCAGGAGAAGCTGTTGGTCATTCAGTATTCAACATGTATGGCAATTTACCAGAGGTAGTAGCAGCGTTTCGCAATTCTCTGACTACAGGCGTTCCCTACTACGTCACAGCTACAACCAATGGTTGCACATTAGAAGGGATAGCTAATCCTTTCTACGATCACCAAGGTAACATCCAGGGAATGATTGGAGTTTCTATGGATATTACTGCTCGCAAACACGCAGAAGATGCTCTTAAAAAGAGTGAAGCCCAATTTCGTAAGTTAGCAGAAAACTTACCGGGGATGATCTTCCGGTATATATTGCACCATGATGGTAGTGAAGAATGTACTTATTTAAGTCCCAGATGTCGGGAAATTTACGAAATAGAACCAGAAGTAGCCATCCAAGATTGCCAAAAAATATGGTCTTTCATACATCCAGATGACATTTTAACCATCCGAGCCTTAGTTGCAGAATCTCTACACAAGCCACAATCAATTAATCTTGAACACCGAATTGTGACTCCTGCTGGATGTGTGAAATGGGTTCAAGTGATTGCTCAAACTGAACTGCAGCCAAACGGAGATAGCGTTTGGGATGGAGTAGTAATTGACATCACTGAACGCAAACACACAGAACAACTTTTAGCCAACTACAACCGCACTCTTGAACAACAAGTGCGCGAAAGAACCATCGCCCTAGAACAAGAAATTTGGGAACGCAAACGAGCCGAAGATGCAGCTAAAGCTGCTGAAATTGCACTGCGCCAAGCAAACTTGGAATTAGAACGCCTAGTAACGTTGGATGGTTTAACCCAAGTTGCAAACCGTCGTCGCTTTGATGAATACCTATCCCAAGAATGGCGACGGATGGCACGAGAGCAACAGTATCTAGCTTTAATATTATGTGATGTAGATTACTTTAAAAGCTACAATGACCATTATGGCCATCAAGCAGGCGATACTTGTTTAAAAAACATTGCCGCAGCTATGCGTAACACCCTCAAGCGTCCAGCAGATTTAGTTGCTCGCTACGGTGGCGAAGAATTTGCTATCATCTTACCATATACAGCAATTCAAGGTGCTGTCGCTGTAGCCCAAGAAATTCAAAAAGCAATCAACCTATTACGATTACCGCATATTCAATCTCAGATCAGCGACTTTATAACTGTAAGTTTTGGTGTGTCAAGTCTGATTCCTAGTCACGATCTTAACTGGGAAACCCTGATTAAAACCGCAGATGAAGCACTATACCAAGCCAAAAAACAGGGACGCGATCGCATTGTTTGTATATAAAGGTTGGTGGCTGGAAACCAAATTATAGAGATTCCGCGTCCATTGTCACCACTGAAGGCGGAGGCTGTTGGGTGCGATCGCAGATTTCCAAAAAGCCGCAGAACTTTATCAACAACAAGGCAAAAATGACGATTATCAAGATGCAATAAATCAAATTAGAAAGCTTCAGTAGAGTTATAAAAAATGAGAAACCCGATTTTTTTCACTTGGGTTTCTACTATCTTAGAAGAAATTCGGGCTATAAAATTGCAAGCGTCCGTAACCAAGAAATTGCCCGTAACTTTTCTCACCCGCAGGAAAAGCTTTGACACCAAAAAGATAAACCCCACTCACTCCTGGATTTTGCACAGGCTTCAAACCAATAGTAATAGTTTTACCTGGTGATATTGGTGGATCAAATGTCAGTGATACTGTTCTCGTTTTGCGATCGCTTGTCGCATCTTTGATTTGCAGTTTTTCCCCTTTATCGTCAGGCGTACCAACAAAGACGACAGTATCTTCTAAGTTAAAGCGAACACGATCTACTCCTTCGTGCTGGTTAATTGTAATTTTTTGTAGTGGTTCTCCAGCATTTTGAGGCAAATCAATTGTGAAATAATACGTTGCACCCCAAGCATATGTTGTTTTGTAAGTAGTAGTTGCTCCTTCGAGCGAAGGAGGTTGCACAAAATATACTGTACCGTCTCTTAGCTGCACTGCTTGAGTTTTGAGGACAGCATCTAATGCGATCGCTATGACTAAAGTTAGTGCTGTACCTAATAAAAATGGAAAGCGCATTGCTTGATCTGACTATAGTCAAGTCAGGTAATAAAAATTATATCTAAAGTTTGATGTTTATTGTTGCTTTCTTCTATTTTATCACGCCATATTAATTTATATTTTTATGAGTTAATATCTTTGCAAACAATCTTAATTTAGTAGGGACAAATGGACGTTTGCCCCTACAGTATTTATTGGTTAGTTGCCTGTACAGACTAACGGAAAATCAAATTTTTTCAACCTGCTGAGGTTGGTTTTTCTCTGTATCGCAGCGATTTAGAGTCGCCAATTTCAGTAATAAATTAAGACTTTTCAAATATCTTCTTCGGGATGAGTACGTAAGTATATATACTTTTTCAAAAATAAATGTAAAAGATAATTGAAATTAGTTGTCAAATTACCTTGTTAAGTTAGAAACTAGAACTATAAATACAAGCAATCATCCATTCACTATGAATATCGTTTCTAGCTTCGGGTTTAAACGTCCGATTTGGCAATCTATTGTGATGCTGACTTTAGGCTTCTGGCTCAGTGCTAGTTTGCTTTTAGACTGGGTTATTATGCCTAGTCTTTATGTATCTGGCATGATCACACAAGCCAGCTTTGCTACAGCAGGCTATGTTATTTTCTGGAATTTCAATCGCATAGAATTATTGGCTGCTGGCTTAGTGTTAACTGGTGTTTTAGCTCTTAATCAAACCCAGCCTAAGTGGCGCTCTGGTAGTCTGATTTTATCAGTATTGTTGTTAGCAATTTCACTAACTACTACATATTTCTTAACACCAGAAATGTCTGCTGTCGGAATGCAATTAAACCTGTTTCAGACAACAGCAGAGGTACCAGCCAATATGAATTTATTGCATGGTAGTTATTGGCTGTTGGAAGTGAGCAAATTAGTCGCTGGTGGTACACTTTTAAGTTGGTGCTGGCAGCAGTAAAATTTGTAGAAACGCACCACATACACCATATGTATAGTGCGTCTCTACAACTCATCTTGAGAAGCTTCATTGTTAAACCACAACAAGCGTACAGCAAGTACAGCAAATCCCACAGCAGCGATCGCTTTTAACAATCTTGTAGGTAAAAATTCTGCCACAGCCCCACCTGCTAATGCTCCTAACAAACTAGTCAAAAGTAAAGCACCAGCAGTTCCCAAGAAAACAGCACGACGAGATTGGCTACGACCAGAAAGAGCGATCGCAGCTAGCTGGCTTTTATCCCCTAACTCAGAGAGAAAAACAGTAATAAAGCTTAATCCTAAAAGGTGCCAATTCATATATTTTGTTGATTATAAGTTGATTACAAGTTGTTAGTTGTTAATTGGTGAGCAATTCAATCTGTTTTCAAGTAAGCTAACAAATCACCAATGACAAATGACGATCTTTACCAGTCATTATCAGTTTCTCAACCTACTTACCTAGTGAATTACATCCCAAAATAGCATTACGGAAATTAATAGCAGCATTACTCCAGCTGCTTTTTCTACAGTTTTTGGAGAAAGGCGACTAGCAATCAAACTACCTAAAAGTACACCTAACAAGCTAGTGGTAATCAGTGCTGCTGCGGAACCGACAAAAACTACCCACGGTGAATGTGATTCCGCACTCATTAGTAAAGTGGACAGTTGTGTCTTATCACCAATTTCCGCTAGAAAAATAGTTAAGAAAGTAGTGGCGAAAATAGCTATAGGTGTTTGCTTTTGAGCAGAATCAGTAACAGCAGGTGACGATGAAGTCGTGCTTTCTACAGTTTTTTGCTGACTTTTAGAATATAGAGATGTGCTAGCGGCGGTTACAGGTACGGAATCAAGTTTCACAGGCAGTATTTTGTTCTAATTGTTTTTCATATTCTTCTCATTTTCTCAGATTGTTGTGACAAATTGCAACCCTATAATTGGAGAAATATTATCTTTCATTACATCTACCATAGGGATTAAACAGACATCAAATGAGAGCTATGTGTTGACTCACCAGCATTCAAAAAACGTCCGACTGTAGCAACAAGCTCCTGTTCTATATAAGGTTTGGTAAGATAGGCAGATGCTCCCAAATGTTGCGCCATCTTACCGTAAATTTGCACACTTCTTGATGTTAAGATAATTACGGGTTTACGCCCAGCCAAGGGATGCTGTTGCAGACGACTGAGGAATTCAAGTCCATTCATGCGTGGCATTTCTAAGTCAGAAATCACCAACTGAATTTCAGGATGTTGTTGTAGTTTTTCTATTGCTTCTAAGCCATCTTGGGCTTGCAAAACTTGATAACCGAATTTCTGCAACGTCAGGGAAAGAGTTTTTCGGAAACTCATCGTGTCATCTACAACCAGTATAACTCTAGATGAAGATACTGGTGCTGGATTTAACAAAGGCAAAGATGATTGAGTGTCCGTTGAGGGCTGTAACCAGTTGTTTTGGCGGAGAATATCTGCTAGTGGTAACTGCATGTATTCTAACTGCACTTGCATGTGCTGTTGCTGTGTTTGTGTTAACAAAGTGCCATCAACAACTAAAACCAGCGTACCATCTGCCAAGTTTGTACAACCATAAACATACTTTGGTGGTGCGATCGCACTTCCCAAAGGTCTAATCACTAGTTCTTGTTCACCAATAATTTGGTCAACAACTAAAGCCAAAATTTCTTGTTGACAACGCAGTAACAAGACTGGCGAGTGAAGCGAATTTGGACTAGAAAATTCTAAATTACAGTTACTATAAGGCATCAACTGTGCCATTTGCTGTAATGTTACCATGCACTCATCTTGTTCTGTCTGCAAGTACAGAACTTGCTTCCCATCGAATACTTTGATTTGTTCAGGAGTTGGTATGAGGATTTTCTCGATACTATCTAATAGTAGTGCGTGAGTCACACCTCCGGCTTGCACAAGCATCAATTTTTCTGTGGTCATAGAAAAAGGTATTTTCAGGATAAATGTTGTTCCCTGTCCGGGTAGAGACTGGACTGTCACTGAACCATTTAGTGCTTGTAATTGCGATCGCACAATATCTAAACCTATTCCTCGTCCAGATATTTCGCTGACTTGATCAGTGGTAGAAAATCCTGGTTGAAATAAAAATTCGAGGAGTTGATTTGATGTGATCGAAGTATTGTCTGCACTCAACAAACCAAGTTGTACAGCTTTGGTGTGAATCTTTTGGAGATTTAATCCCCGTCCGTCATCCCGGACTTCAATCACTGTTTGACTACCACGATGATAAGCACAAATTTCAATCACACCTTGTTCTGGTTTACCTTGTTGACGCCGGATTTCTGGAGGTTCAACACCGTGATCAAAAGCATTACGCAATAAGTGCAGCAGAGGATCATATAATTTTTCAGCGATCGCCTTATCCACTAAAACTTGTGTTCCAGTTAACTGCAACTGTACTTGCTTACCATATACTTGACTCAGATGTTGCAACATCTGGGGAAAACGTTCCACAATATATCCCAGAGGTAACATCCGTGATGATACCAGCTGATCAATAACATTGAGTACTAAAGACTGCTGCTTGTATTGCATTTGCTGGGACTGTTGTAGCACTGCATTTAAAGCATCCGTTGTCTTTTGTAATTGCAGTGTTTCTTCGATTGTCAGCGGGTCTACCTTTGATACGTCTTGGAATACATCTTGATGTTGATGTAGTTGCTGCAATAATATTTTAACGATGTCTTTAAGTTTTTCATTTTGCAAATTGTAGCGTTGTTCGGATATCAGTAATTCTCCAACTAAATAATCAAGGCGCTGTAAATCTTCAACATCTATTCTTACAAAAGTTCTTTGACGGCAATTTGCAGGTAATTGAGACAGCAAATTTGGTTTAACTTGATTGTTGTAAATAATCTGAGACCCTGATTTAACTATAGAATTGGGCTGATTGATTTTTGATTTTTCTGGTAGTTGAATAGCAAAATTTTCTGAATTTAAATCTTCTTCTATATTATTCTTAGCTTTATCAGTAATTGCAGCTATTTGCTCATTCTGCCAAATCTCTGTGATAAAATTATCATGACATTCAAGTATTTTTAGAGATATTAATAGTTGCGAATTGTGAATCAAATTCTGTAATTTATCGCTAGTAAACCATTTTTTGTCTTGGGAATTTACAGGTGGATATTTCTTATATTCATTGGCTATAGCTTTAATTTTGCTAGCGAGTAATTCCAATGTAGCAGTCTGACTATTACCTTTTTGTGATTGCAAGCGTGCCACTGCTAAAATTACAGTTAAAATCACACCTTGGCGATAGAGAATCAAACTATAACTATCTTCTTTTTCTGAGATAAAATGCCAAAATTTTTGTAACCAATATGGAAAATTTTCAGGGTGAGGAATATTGTCAAAATCAGCAACAATTAATGATAAATTTATTTCAGAATTAGGTGTTGAAAATTCCTGCTCTAACCAGGCTAAAATAAAGTGAGTAATTTGTAGATATAACTTGGCTGTTTCAGGTTTTAAATATTTACCTTTGACTTGAAAATTTTGAGTTAAAAATTGATAAAATTCTCGAATCTCTGCACTTAAATCAGTTAGAGTGGTTGGCTGTGTTGTTGTCGTGAATTGTTGCAAAGCCTGAGAAAGTGTGCCACCATGAGAGCGATCGCCTGCTAAAACATCCTTATGGGCTTGTTGTAAATTAGCTAACGCTGCTTCTGCAATTCTAAAAACCTCCTGGGGATGTGTTTCCAATGCTTGGAGTATAGCTTCAGCAATCTGACATAAACCTGGCAAATTTAATGACTCACCCAAGCCAGTAAACACCTCTGCTTGAGAACGTAATAACTCAGCCAGTGTCTGGGGATCTTGAGTAGATTGCAATGCTGTGGCGATTGTCTCTAGCCTTTGTTTAACACCGGTTTCAAAAATTGATTGAATAATGTCAAATCCCAATTCTGCGGATGTAGGGATATGGTTACTATCTGTAAATGCATCTCCTAATTTTTCTTGTAACTTAGCAAACACATTCGCTGAACGTTGTAAAACATCTTGTTCATCGATTTTAGTTCCCGTCAGTTCTGCTGTCAGTGGCAAACGCAGACATTCGTAGCCCTCCACCAGCAGCGTTTGCAGTTGGGTATCTAAAACTACATCAGGATTATAAAGAGATTTGACAACATCTTCCAGGTAATGCGCTACTTTACTAATGACTTCCAATCCAACATTGGCAGCCCCACCTTTGATTGTATGGGTTGCCCGCATCAAATTATGTACTTTGGCGGTACTAAAATCTGTCGATAAGCTAAACAGTTCCTGTTCAATTTGATGCAGTAATTCTGGTGCTTCTGCGAGGAAATAGATATAACCTTGTTCGCGGATATCAGAGTCAGTGATCATGGGGATTGGGGATCGGGGATTGGGGAAAGGGGGACAAGGGAGACAAAGGGGACAAGGAAGATAAGGGGTTAATAACTAACTACTAATTACTAACCACTAACAACTAACAATTAATTAACTTTAAATTGACTGGCTGTTGTAAGTAATTCTTGGGCTGTGGCTAGAAGTTGTTGAAATACAGTGGCTAAGGCTTGGGCTTGGGCGACGGTGTTATGAGAAATTTCAGCAACTTGTTGCATGGAGTTGGTGACAGAAACCGAACGTGTTTTTTGAGTTTGGGTAGCGGCGGTAATCTGTGCGATTAATTGAGTGATATTGGTTGTGGCTGCGACTATCTCATTGAGATTTTGGCGGGTATCGTTGACTAGGTTAGTTCCTTCAAGTACTTGTTGAATACCTGTTTGCATCACCATTGCTACCTCGGTGGTTTCTGTTTGAATTTCTTGCACGAGTTTTTCAATTTCGGTAGTAGCCGCAGCAGATTGGCGAGACAGAGAACGCACTTCATCAGCAACGACTGCGAAACCTTTGCCGTATTCGCCGGCGCGAGTAGCTTCTATGGCTGCATTTAATGCTAAGACGTTAGTTTGAGTAGCAAAGTTACTAATCAAGCTGACTACTTTAGAGATATTGTGAGAAGATTCGCTTAAACGCTGGATTTTTCTGCCTGTTTGGGCGACGGTTTCACGAATTCCTTGAATCGCTTCAACAGTTTGGTTCATGGCGCGATCGCCTGATGTCAAAGTCTGATTTGCCTGATCTACAGCGACTTGGACTAAATCAGCACTGGTAGTGACTGCTTGGGTGGAGTCTCCCATCAGTTGAATTTCAGTTAAGGCTAGGGAGATTTCCTGTGATTGTTGCTGTGCCAAATTGATCACATCTATTAGAGATGCGTCACTATCTTGGGAAGTTTGGGCAACTTGTTGGGCTGCTTGTTGTACCTGAATGACTATTTGTCGCAGAGCTTGCAAGGTATTATTGTAAACATCGGCAATTGTCCCCAACTCATCTTCTGTGATTGGGGCGCGGACAGTCAAATCTCCTTTCAGGGCTGGGCGAAGGGCTGTAAGTGTTTGAACACAACGCTGTTGGAATAACTCTTTTGCTGCTTTTTCTTTGGCGGCTACTTGTGCAAGTTGAGTTGACTGTGTTTGGAGTTGTTGCAAATATTCAACCTGTTGTAAAGCAAGCCCCAATTGATCACCGACTCTAGCGAGTAAGTTGATTTCCCATTCTTGCCAATGGCGGGGTTGAGAATTTTGATAGGCAGCGAGAATACCCCACAATTTTTCGCCAAAAAAGATTGGTGAAACTACATAGGCTTTGGCTTCAAATTGTTCTAGCAATTCTACGTAGCAGGCTGACAATCCTTGTTGATGGATATCACTGATTGCCAAGCTTTCACCTTTGGCTAGTCGTCCTCCTTGGGTTTCTTGTAAGTAGGTATCTTCCCAAAAACGTTTTATCTCTTTACCTACCAAGCGTCCCCAAGCACTGGCGACAGATTCGGCAATAAATTCACCACTCCAATCATCACAGAATCGGTAAATAGCTACGCGATCGCAACGTAACTGTTGACGGAGTTCTTGAGTTGTTGTTTTGAAAATCGTGTCTACGTCTGGTGATTGCCGTAGGCGATTGGTAATTTTACTAAAAGCTTTTTCTTGTTCGGCAATGTGGGTTAATTGGTCTGATTTTTCTTGTAACTTTTCCAAATATTGAGTCTGAATGATGGCGACACCAAATCCCATACCAATCTGAGCTAAAAAGCTGATTTCCCATTCTTGCCATTTCCGCACACCGGAGTTTTGATAAGCTGCCAGTAATCCCCATAATTTTTCTCCAGAAAATACAGGGGCGATCATATATGCTTTGGCTTCAAATTGTTCTAAAATATCAACATGACACTGGGATAATCCTGCCTTATAAATGTCATCGACTGTAAAGCTTTCGCTACGGGCATAACGTCCACCTTTGGTATCCTGGAGATGAGTATCTGCCCAAACTGTTCTAATATCAGGCCCAACTAAACGCACCCAGCCATTACCTACTGATTCAGCAATAAATTCACCACTCCAGTCAGAGTTAAATTGATAAAGAGCTACGCGATCGCAACGCAGCAAGTTACGCACTTCTTGAGTGGAAGTCTGGAAAAACTGATCGACGTTAGCAACGCGGACAATTTTATCAATCACTTTACCAACAGCTTTTTTTGCCTGTGCTTGTTGTTGCTGTTCTTTTTGAAATTGAAACCTCTGCAAGGCGTATGTCAATTCTGTCGCGACTTGTGTCAGTAAATTAATTTCTGCTTCTTGCCATTGACGTGTCATTCCACATTGATGAACTGTTAATAAACCCCACAATTCATTTTCTACAAGAATCGGTACTGACACACTAGCTTTAACTTGAAATTTTTCCCACAACTGGCGTTGATAGGGAGTGGGTTCTACCTGGTTAATGTCTGTAATTCTGATCGGTTCTAAGTAATCTGGAGTTATATCAACACCAAATACAATACTGGATAAGTTTTCACCAAATGCAGGTGTCCAACCAATTGTTTTGGACTCAGCTAACACCACACCTGTATCCAAACTATGCCAACGGTAAATTAAGACGCGATCGCCTGCGATGATTTCGCGTACTGCTTTAGTCGTGGCTTGAAACAATGTATCTGTATCTGTGGCTTGACGCATATGCTTGGCGATCGCTTGCCATTGTTGTCGCCAATTTTTAAATTCATGAGAGATATCTCTTGTTTCTAATATTTCTTCTTGGTTAACAACAAAGCTATTTTCTTGATGATTGTCATAAGTAATCGTCATAAGTAAATCCTTGATTTATCTATTTATATCTGCTGTCAAAAATCTTGAGTTTTCAGTGACATAGCAACCAAAAAGGAGAAATATTGATTTCAGAGTGTAAGAGTGTATATATTTATGAAACAATGATTCTTCCATCAGTTTTACAGTCATCATTCATTGCTTTGTTAAAAACATATACTTGTCAAACTCTGACTTCCCATGTCTCCTTATTATCCTTTCTAGCTTTCCACCCACATCGGAGTTTGAAATATTGCTTTTGTATCCAAGTTAATTAATATTTCCTCATTGGAATCGATAAAGTATCCTTGTACAAAAGGAGATATTTCTAGAGAAAATAAATGTTCATCAGGTGACTTGATAAACTCGATATCCAGATGTTCAATATCTCGAATCTCATTTACCAAAATTCCTAAAGACTTACTTTCATAACTGAGTTTCATTACCATTGATTTAGCGTATAAATCTGCTTGTGATTCTAAAGGAGAATACCCAAACATCAAATCTAAATCAACCAGCCATAGCATTTCACCACGCCAATTGTATACACCAACAACACAATTGGGCATTTGTGGTACTCGACAAATATTTGCCAAGTCAATTGTGAATATTTCCTGGACGTTTTCTAAGGTGATGACGCCAATATATTTATCTCTTAAAGAAAAGCTTAAAAATCCTTGTTTGCTTTCTGTTTTCATCTGTCTAAAATTACTTAATTAATTGTTTGACAGTCACAACTAACTCATCTGTATCTATTGGTTTGCTAAGATAAGCATCGCCACCTAACATATTGCCCCACAATTTATCGACATCACTATTCTTTGTAGAGCAAAAAATTATAGGAATTTTATTAGTTGCAGGATTGCTTTTGATTTCTCGACACATCTCAAAACCACTTTTTCCAGGTAAGATAACATCGAGAAATATCAAATCTGGTTGAATTTGCATCAATTTTTCTTCTGCTTCTTCACTATTTTTGGCTCTAACAACTCGATATCCAGCTTGTTGTAAACAAGCACTAATCAGTTCTAAATCAGTTAATCCATCTTCTACAACTAAAACAGTATTCATAGAAAAATTAATTTACTTGCAAAGATATTAATTACATAAGTCAGTAGAACTGCAAGATATTAATTTATCGGAATGAGAGAATCAATCAAATATCTTCATCATATTTCTACTTGTCTTTAATTCTGAAATATCTATTGTTAAATAGGTTCAGTGTCAATACGTAAAATCCAAAATCATTACAATTTTTAATAAGTAAAAAATATTTTATAGAATCTTGACTATTTTATGATCAATGTATCAATTGTTGATTATTGCTATTCTCTACAAAATAATTTGCTGGTAAATACTTATTTATCATACCCATTACTTGATCAGCAACAATTGGTTTATTGAGAAAATCTGTAGAACCTACGACTCTGGCACGAGCTCTGTCAAAAACACCATCACTACCAGTTAAAATAATTATCGGTGTATTAGCAAAAGTAGAAATTTTTCTTAACTGAGCACAAATTTCATACCCACTAGTATGTGGCATCATCAAATCTAAAAAAATTAAATCTGGCTGCTTCTCAATCAAAGTTAGCAAAGCTTGTGTCGAATCTTGAATATGGATAAATCTCAAACCATTATCAGTAACAATTTTTCCCAAAATATAACCTAGCTGTGGACTATCATCTACATAAGCTATTAGTGTATTTTGATTTAAATTTAAATACCAATCTGTTATTTCTTGCAGTTGAATTTGTCCTTGATTTATATATGGTGATAAATAATTAGTAATAGGTAAAATATCTTGCTTCATTTTTGTGGCAATATCGCGGAAAGTATACTTACCGTTCAGCAAAGATATAAAGTTTTGATAAATACTTTGTTCGACTTGGTGTTGTAGCTGTTCTGGTTGATGTAAGTTGGGTGCTAAATTAGGAGAAATGATTGCTAAACCAGCTTTTGCCCAGTTCTGCCATAACTGATATACTTGTCGCAAAGTAATTTCTGTATTTGTAAAACTAATCGGCACATCTAAAACAACATCTGAACGGCGATCGCACAATATATCAGTGCGATGTGCTTGCTGGATAATATCAAATAATATTTCTGAGACTGTATTCTCCACAATTGTATTTACTTGTGACAATTGTATTTTCTGCTTTTGATGCAATGTTCTCAGTAACTGATAATCCCAGTTATTGATCGATAGATTTTGCCAACGCCATTGGATACTTTGGAAATCTACTTGAGGAAAATATTGAATCTTATGTCTGCGTAAGCGCCGATGGGGGTGAATACCGCCAGTTCCCCAAATAATATTTCCTTGATGAAAGTAAATACGATATTTATGATTAGCACTAGTGGTAATATCTAATGCACCACTATATTGCGTTTGATGAATTTGAAGAATTTCCAATAGTAAATTCTTCAAATTCATCTGTTTAGAATAGCTCATTTATATTTTCTCCTAAACATATAGTAATCCGATTTGATTCCAGATTCCTGGCTTCTTGTAGACATTCGTAGACTGGCTTCCAGGAGGATAGAAGTCGGGGATCTTTAGAATGCTATGGATTTTAAATCAAACTAATTGGATAAGGTAGACATAAATTTTAAATATTTTTATTTTTATATTATTTGTTTTTCAAAATAAAATAATTTGGATATATGTTTATAGCCATAACTTAACTATGCAACAATATATCGGAACTACGCTAATTAAGCCACAATATACTTGAGGCTTAATATATTAGTTATATAAATATAATTATTACAATTACAAACTAAAAAATATATCCGTGTAAATTCTGATTTTTAGCAGTATTTTTTAATATTTAGTTCTAGAAATTACTCCAAATCTATCTACTTTTTTGTATAGTCATAAGATAGATTATTTAGTTGCAGAATCTACATATTTACGTATGACACCCATAATTTTATCAACAGTAATAGGTTTAGACATAAATTCTGTTGCGCCAATTACCTTAGTGCGAATTCTATCCAAAAGACCATCATGGCTGGTGAGAATAATAATTGGTGTATTTGTAAAAGCAGAAATGCGACGTATTTGTGTACACATTTCATAACCATTAATTACTGGCATCATCAAATCTAAAAATATGAGTTCTGGCTTATTTTGAATCAAGTTAGGTAATGCTTGAATAGAGTCTTGAACTATAAGACATCTAAATCCACTTTTTACTAAAATTTGCTCTAGCATTTGGCAAACTTGTGGACTATCGTCTATGCAAGCTACGAGTGGACGTTTTGGTGTAGATGATGAATTATTTTTACTATCAACTAGATGGAACATGGGTAGATCTGGAATTTCTATAAGTTCGATCACACCTGTGAGGATGAAAGGTAGTAAAGAACGTGTTACTAGTAATACATTTTGCTTGAGTTTGATTGCTAAATCACGCAAGGTGTCTTTACCATTCATAACGGATGTAAATGTCTGATAGATTTGGGGATTAACTTGTTGTTGTAGTTCCTCTGGCTGACACACCACAGGCGCTAAATTAGGAGAAAATTTTGCTAAACCTGCTGCTGACCAAGCTTGCCATAATTGTTGCATTTCTTGCAAAGCCATCTGCACATTTGTGAAACTCATTGGCGAATTTAAAATGATTTGCTGTTGGCGTTCATAATGAATTTCACCATATTTTGCTTCTTGTATGAGGTCAAACAGTAATTCGTTAATGATATTTTCGGTAATAGCGTTGACTTTTTCTCTGTTAATTTTTTGTTGGGAATGCAAAGTTTCTAAAATATGATAATCCCAATAATCTATTGACAAATCTATGAATTGCGATCGCACTTGTGCAATATCAATTTGTGGACAATATTGTTCCATTTGCCGACGCCAACGCCGGAAAGGGTGTTCTCCACCCTTTGCCCATACAATCCTACCTAGACGATAGTAGAAAGTATATAGTTTTTTATTAATATTTTTGATTTTTAATTCACCGTTGTATTGTAATTGTATACAATTATTAAATTCCTGAATTAAACGTGAAAAACTACTTGTTTTTGCAAAATTCATCCTTTTTTATCCATTAGTTAAATATCATTTTTAAAATAGTTTTTAACTAAAATTTGCTGACTCACTCAATATTGTGAGCAACAATATTTGATTTTTTAATAATTGTTTATCTTATCCAATAATTTCTTTACGGAATAACCGTATATGTACTGTACTTTATGTAATTAATATTAATTTCGGTTAAGTGGAAATTAATCAGTAATCATGGGAACTTGATATTAAATCTTATCATCCCATCATTTTTCATTTGACGAAGCAATAGCAGGCTATCACATTAGTTTTGAGGAATTGCTAGTGTAGACGCAGTAGTATCTAACCTGCATGTAGAGTACTGGGGTACGCTTAAGCGCTTTCTGTAGCTTGCTTCTTGCGGATGCAATACACCATAGCTGCTATTCCTCATCATCGTCAAAAGACACACAGGGACTTTCAATTTCCTTTGCGCTTTGGAATGAATTGCAGAACATGACAGCAGAACAATTAATTTCTAATTCTTCTGGGTGGATGCACTCTATTACTCCTTCTACCTTAATGTGAAAAGCACAGTCACTACAGATAGTTTGACGTGGTGAGGGTTGCCAAGATTCCTTACTCAACTTATGTTGAGAGTTGATTGAGTCAAACATCAGTCAAAATCCTTTGTAATTATTAATCTCACACGGTTATCAATAAATACTCGTATTAGTAGTGAATTTATTGTATTCTAGTCTAGCTAATTCAATTTTTCATACCAGACTTTATTAAAACTTTTTGTAGTTTATTCTGAAAATTTACAAAAAGAGTACATTAATCTGGTTATGAATTAATAGTCCCTTGTTCTTTTATCAATCCGTAAACTTCAAAAAAACAAATGGATACACAACTAATAAAAGTCATTGAAAAGCCTATTCTCAAAGAAGTAGAGAAAACAGAAGAACCAGAGCAGCAAAACTTTCCCAAGGTTTCTGTTGATATTGAAGAAGAAAATTTTGACATCTGTTATCAAGAACCTAATTATATTCCGGTACGTGATTATCCTGTAGTCCAATCAATTGGGAATTCAGGATGGCAAGCTTCTGATATTTGGCGCGATATTAGAATAGACAATTTCTGCTAGTGAATGGAATTGCTGCAAGTCCTGGTATTCATAGTGGCGATCGCTTGGACTAGGCTAGCAGCTATCTTTAAGCATGAGATATTTGAAATTCATACATAGTGCAAAGACAAGGAGGACAAGCAGGAATTTCTTTGTTTGCGCTCTCCTTGTCTGAGAAATCATTGCAACATTTCTCCATAAAAAGCGTTTGATCTCTGCTATCTGCCAGGATATAACTAAAATCTATGGAATTTTTCCATTTCACATATCATTTTTTATAATTTCCTGGTAGTTAGGGAAATTAGTGGAATGGAAATCAAGTAGTTTGACACTAAATGAGGAGTGAAATGAAACTTAGCGACAGACTGTTGGATTCAGACAAGAAAGCTATGGTTGTAGAAGATTGCTGCAACATGATAGAAGCACAACTTGCTTCTAAGTCGGGTATTAGTGGTATGGCTTTGAAAACAGCCTTCGCCGCTCTTAAAGGAGTCAAACCAGGATATATTCCTTATGTTGTGGAAATGATTTTGCCACAGTGCTTTGAAGCACTTGATCCTATCTGGAGCGAAGGTGTAGACAAAGGCGATCCTGTTGGATATTTGGTTGCAAGCCGCGATCGCACAGCAGACGCACTGTTGAGTGTCACCGATGAAAAAGCCAAGAACGTCAACCGCCCAATCGTGCGAGGGACTTATGAAAAGCTTCGGGGTTCAGCCAAACAACACGTAGAAGATGCAGTGCCAGATTTAGCCAAGGTTATAAATAAATACGCCCAGGCATAACCGAAAAAATTAGGACGACATCTGAAAAGTAGGCTACCGTTCAACGTTTCTCGGTAGCTCTACTAAGTTCATAGCCCTAAAATTACTGCTCGGTAGGTGAAGTTGGAGTATTTAATGGAACTTGCTGTTGTGGATCTCGTACTACCCACTGACATCTTCTTTCATTTGGCTGGTTGTAATTAATTGCCATAGTGAAACTGCGGGATTGGACGCTGTTGTTGCGGAGATTAACAATCGCTTCTGTGTAATTTCCACCTGCACGTGCTGTCCATTGCAACGTATTATTCGCGTTAGGCTGGTCGGGAACAAAGCGCATTTTATACCTAACTTCCTCTAGGGAGTCACCAGGGCGGACAAAAACTAAAGCTTGAACAATATCCGCTGTCCGTTGTAGGAGATCGGCAGAAATAAAGCTACAACTGTTAGCTGTATCTCCTTTAACCAGGGTTAAGTATGGACGATCAATTAAAGACTCTACTTGTTGAGCTTGCGCGTCAAGCTTGGAGAATAGGATAAAGGTAATAGGTAGTATCAGAAAAGTAAATGTTCTCATAGTTTGGATGTACTTTAGGGGTGTATATCCATACAGCCATACGTCTCTACTCATGTATTTGTATAATCAAAAAAGTGAAATGCTATGACACAGTGAAGCGGAGAAAAATAATCCCTCAAAACTAAATTGACAATCGCAATCCTAAGCTTCTAAACCTTTCCTTACCTCTAGCTAACGGAAGGCTTGTGAGTAGTTCTCCAGATTGAATCAGAGATTAAAGATACTTGTTATTTAAAATACAAAGAATAGAGTAAATATTCTCTTTAGAGACGATTTATAAAGTAAACCTTAAATTGTAGGGTGCGTTATAGCAACGCTTAACGCACCGAGAAAGATGGTGCGTTACGGCTAATCTTAACTCTCTCAAACTCCAAAATCCTTGCATAGCCGTAACACACCCTACTTAATATTTACTTTATAAATAAGCTCTTAAACCGTGACCCTGATTAACTTGTCGGGCTTGTAAATCATTTAAATGGGTTATTTAAGCTAGATAACAATATTAACATCACGTAGTTTGATCTAATTCTCTAGACATATTTAATTTTTGCTAAAAATAAACTTTTTGTATACTAGATCATCCAAGAGATATTCCGCAAAATAGTCTTTTTAGTAGATGTTTGTACTAAATAATCGCTATATATTGAAAGCATTAATTATTACTTAATTTTTAAAGCAAAAATAGGAGCTTCATATGCTTAGTGCTGTCATTTTTTTGGCTGGTTATGCTGTAATATCAACACTTTTTATATCTAGTGTCGAATAAAAACCAAGACTCTTGTTTTAATTTCTTTGCTACTTGTATCAATCTCTCTAGTTGTTATTCGTACTTCTCTCTCGCCTCGGTTGGTTTTGCCGAGGTTTTTTTTGGAGTATGTGCGAAACGTAAAGATTTTTAATTTTACATTTTATATTTTTCGTTTTTAATTGAGCGAAGCATTTACACCCTTTGTTCCAAGAACTCAAAACTTTAACTGAACTTTAGGAGTGTATCTGCATTCTTGTATAGTCGTTAATGTAGCTTTGGCGATTCAATGAGTAACTTTCAAATCGATATCGACTTTAGTAATGTTGATTTTTCTTCCCTGGAAACAGAAGATGATTTTCAAGCAGAGGCAAAAAAATTACTGCCGAATGCACTTATAAAGCTAGGTGAAGCTGTGGGTGAAAAGACATGGGAGGAATTACAAAAAGGGCTGAAACAACCAGGAAATAAACTCAAATCTTCTGAACGCGAGAAGCGTAAGTTTATGCAAGAAACAGGAAGAACTTATCAAAGAACTGCAAGTAGCACTCTCAAGCAAGAACTGGCAGACTACATAGTAGAGCAATTATCTCAGCACAAAAGACAATCTTTGTAACAACGCTGAAAAGCTCACTAAATGTCCGAGGAATTAGCCTTTGAAGCCCACACTTACCAATGAGTGCAAGTGTGGGAGCATTCACTCTTCCTTATGAGGAATTATCTAGGATAAATATGGAGTCTAGGTGCTACCCCTGGATTGACGATCGCTGCTAACTCTTCAGAAGACAATTTGCTCAGTTCAGTCTGTAGTTCTTCAACTGTGAAGTCATAGCCACGTTCTTGAGCAATCTGGATGAAGGTTTCCGGGTTTTCTGCTGCTTTGAGTCTTTCCTTTAATGCTTGATCTTGTTTAACGGCTTTGAAAAGTTGGGCTGCATGATTTTGTGTCATAACAGTCTATCTCCTATTTGAAATATCAGATTTAAATGTAGTTATTTAACTCCTGCGGTTTCACCAAATCCACCCAAGGTCGCTGCTAACTAAAGTCTTATACTTCAATCTTGGACTAGATAGGAGAATGTCTGATTAACTTTGACAAAAAAATATAAGTTCACGCTTGATTGTGAGGCGATCGCTCTTTCTTCGGCTATTGGATAAGAACCAAGCGCTACAGGAGAAGCACCATTAGCTAGAGGAGACAAAACTGATGATTTTCTATAATTAGGTTTGTTGTCAGGATCAAACAGGTAAGTTATTGTGCAGATTTTTCAATTTTTCAACCGACTCAAACACCGGAACTTCAACTTTGTACTTAGTCCAATAGTATTTTTGGGAATAAGTGCTAGTGTTTTACTCTACAGCACTAATGCTCATGCTGCTGAACAAGTTGTTTTAAAGTACGGTGACTTCCAAGGCGTAGTTTCTGTGAAAGAGTTAAATCAGTTCGTGGAAACTGGCAAGACTACACCCACACTCACAGCTTATTTACAAGCGTCTCAACAAAAGCCTTCTGTCGCTCGTAAAGCCCTCACAGCAGGAATAAAAGCCGATCCTGCCTTTTTAAACAGCTTGCTGTCGAGTTGGGCGGGGCCAATCTTGGTTAATCAAATTGGTGAGGTAGTTCATTCTCCCGACAAACAACTAGACGAGCAAGCAATGCGAACAGCTTTGAGTGGATCTATTAGTCAAAATGGAGAAGTAACGCTATTGGGAGCAATTCGTAATTATCCTGGAACAACCGTTGAAATTCGCGGAGATCGCCTGATCCCCGTTTATCAAAGACTAAGCGAGTTTGCGAAAAGCTTTTGAGCATAGCACTTAAGCAGGAAAATAGTTTGTTTCTGGAAAGACAAGCACTCAGGTTGTAGATCTTTGTATAGACCAATCAAATCGTTGTGAGGAGTGAACAAAAAACATTTGTGAATTTTATTAATCGCTGAATTGGTCTAGCAACAGAAGAATTACAGCTATCTGATCGTAGAAGTGTCAGTCCATGCATACATTATTGAACAAACTTTTGGCTTACATGCTTATCGCGACCTTAGTAGGTTGTGCTACTCAACAGAGTGAGCAAGTACAGCAAACACAAATTGAGCAGTCAAATTCTAGTGGAGGACAGCAGCAGTGTTCGCGTGTTGAGGTGCGCCAAGAGAACGGCAAAACTGAGGTTAAGCGCTCAAACGACTGTTAGTAGCTCGATCCATTAGCGACTCACCCCCGCATCTACCTCTGCAAAAAGTATATTATTTCAATGCCAACACAAGCGTGTCTTGATTACCAAACAAATGGAATTAGGCGACTACTAGATTTCTGATACTCAGCATAGTTTTGATACTTAGCAGACATTGACTGTTCTTTTTTGAACACTCGTTGCACATAAATAAGTAATATCACTACTGGAACTAAATAAGCCCAAGCAGAACCAGCTACAATTGCAAAACTCAGATACCGCAACAAATCACCAAAGTAATTGATGTTACGGGAAAAGCGCCAAATATTATCACTCACTAATTCTGCACCGTATTGCTTGGCTGTCAATTTTTGGATATCGGCGGTGGCGTTGATGAGAGTGCCGAAGATGTATAAAGGTAATGCGACAGCAGTAGCGAGCGCTGATATGGGAACGGGATTGATAAATGCTAGGTATCCGGGTAAAGAGTATAAAATGCCAACAAATAACAATGACAAGATAAATCCACCAAATCCCACAGGTTCACTAAATATCTGTTGTCGTTGGGGAAAAAGCCACTGTTCTAGCAACCACCAGAGACAGTAGCTGACATGCAAACACAGATATATTACTTGTCGTAAGTCTTGGATACCAAAAATAAAGCTAAAAATTAGTAACAAGACGATAGTCAAAGTTTTTGCTATATTAATCGCTGTCAGTGCCGTCAAGCCTGTTTTTTCGTCGTTGGTGGTGTTTTGCATGATGATAACGACTGAATACTCTTAACAATTATTTATTTTAATTACGACGATTTACAAGTGTGGTGCTAGCTTGATCAACAGGCATCAATATTACTTGATTAATATTGACATGAGTTCGTCGGGTAGCGCAAAAAAAGACCACATCAGCGACATCCTCACCAGTCAGGGGGGTGACTCCTTGGTAAACCTTGTCAGCGCGTTCTGTATCACCGTGAAACCGCACTTCGCTAAATTCTGTTTCTACCATACCAGGGTCAACAGAAGTGACTTTAACTGAAGTTCCCAACAAATCTTGTTTTAAGCCTTCAGAAATCGCTCTGACTGCTGCTTTTGTACCACAATAAACGTTACCACCAGGATAAGTTTGATAGCCAGCGATCGAACCAATATTGATCACATGACCGCGATCGCGACTTACCATTCCAGGGACAACATAACGACTGAGGTAAAGTAAACCTTTGATATTGGTATCAATCATTTCTTCCCAATCCTCAAATTTACCCTCATGCAGTTTGTCTAAACCACGACTTAAACCGGCATTATTGATCAGAATATCAATTTCTGACCAAGCGCTAGGAAGACTGGATATAGCAGATTCAACAGCAGAGCGATCGCGTACATCTAACTGTAATAAATGTATCTGACCAGACGTGACATTGTAAGTCTCTACAAGACTATCTGCTAATTTCTGTAAACGTTCTTGACGTCGCGCCGCTAAAATCAATTTTGCGCCAGCACTAGCAAACACTTTGGCACAAGCAGCACCAATACCGCTACTCGCACCAGTAATTAGAACGATTTGATTTTGTAGAGAAAGCATGGTTGAGTTATTTGTCATTGGTCACTGGTCATTGGTCATTAGTCATTATGTAGTTGGAGTAGAACTACTTACTCTGGAGTTTTGAATCAGGACAAAGGACAATTGTATAGACGCGAGGAACATCGCGTCTCTACTAATGACTAAATTATTTTGTCACTACTTGCATTCGTTGAGTGATCATTGTCATACCATCTCCACGCATGATCACCGCCGAAACCCATTGACCACCAGGAGTTAAGGGTGCTTTACCAACTTTGAAAATACCACCAGATGAGAGTAACTCTAAATCTACGGGTGTAGGACTGAGATATTTGTTTGCTTTGATTGGTTCTTCCAAAGCTGTTCCCAAAATATAATCTTCGCCTAGAGGTTCTTGGACGATCGCATCAAAGCTGTATTGCTGACCAACTTTAACCTGTTGTGGCAATTTAAAATCAATTTGTGGTGGTTGACTACCAGCAGTAACTTGAGTACGTTCTGACAAGATATCTTGGCGAATGACTTTTCCCCCAGAAATTTGCTGACGTGATGTAATTGTGGCTGATAAAGCCATATTATTATTGTTCGGGGAAGGTAAGCCAGTTATTTTCGTCACCGTATCAGCGACGATTACATTACCTTGAGGTTTCCAAGATTGCAGCTGCGTACTGTATTTGAGTTGGGGATATTGTTTCCACAATGTATTCAAAGCTTGTTCCATACTTTGATAATTTAATCCATCCCCATGCGTGAAGTTGGGACTGTAAAACTGCATCACTCCTTTGACATTACGTTGGTTTGCTGCTGTATCAATTTGCGTCAATAGGTTATTGAGTTCAGGGGGTGCATTCGGTGATGTGCTAGCTTGAGCGCATTTCCAACCAGTTGTAAAACCAACAGTGAGTAGTAACAAAAGTATCCAACGGCTGGATGAGAAGCGTGATTGGCGTTTAAAGAGTAGGATAAGCAGTCTACGCATTGGTATTAAATTGGTAGTTTGACTACAAAAGAGATTTCTGTTTTCAAATCAAATCCATAGAGTAAAGCTGTTGTAGATTAAATTCCGAAACAGTTTACAACAAGGTAAGGAAATTGTTTTATCTTAGTGAAACTAAGCGTTGACATGGTAGTGAGTAAATGGCAGACGCACCAATAAAATTATTGATAGCAGCAAGTGGAACTGGCGGACACTTATTTCCAGCGATCGCATTAGCGCAAGAATTGCCAGATTATCAAATCGAATGGTTGGGTGTACCCAATCGGCTAGAAACTCAACTTGTCCCCCAACAGTATAAATTGAATACTATTTCTGTTGAAGGATTTCAAAAAGGTTTTGGCATCTCATCGCTACTGACTGTAAGTAAACTGATCAGTTCCATTCTTAAAGTTAGGAAAATTTTACAAAATGGTCAATTTCAGGGAGTATTTACCACAGGAGGATATATTGCTGGGCCAGTAGTAATTGCAGCGCGATCGCTAGGTATACCCGTAGTACTCCACGAATCAAATGCTTTACCAGGAAAAGTCACGCGCTTTTTTGGGCCTTGGTGTAATGCTGTAGCAATAGGATTTGAAGTTGCTGCCAAGTATTTACCCCGTGCCAAAACGATTTACACTAGTACTCCGGTACGTTCAGAATTTTTCAAACCGGGGATCGCCGCATCACTAGATTTAGATATTCCTGAAAATGTACCTGTGATCGTCGTCTTTGGTGGTAGTCAAGGCGCAGTCGCCATTAACAAGTTGGTGCGTGAGTGTGCAACAGCTTGGTTTGATGTTGGTGCTTGGGTTGTACATTTGACAGGCGATAAAGATCCAGAAGCAGAAAGTTTAAAACATCCGCAATATATCTCTCTGCCTTTTTATAGCAACATGGCAGCCTTACTACAACGCGCAAATTTAGCGATCAGTCGTTCTGGTGCAGGTAGTCTCACAGAATTAGCGGTGTGTGGTACGCCTGCAATTTTAATTCCTTATCCGTTTGCAGCTGAAGACCATCAAACCTACAACGCCAAAGTATTTACCTCAGTCGGTGCAGCATTAATGTTTCAGCAAACAGAATTGACACTTGAGAAATTGCAGACAGAAGTTTTGCACCTGTTACAGTCACCACAACAGTTAAAAGTCATGGGGGAAAAAGCTAAAACTATTGCACCTGCTGACAGTGCTGAGAAATTGGCGCAATTAGTCCGGGAAATGGTAGATAAATAGAGGAAAATAATTATGTTACGAATTAAAACCAAATTTTAACAAGAGCAAACAATTGTGCTTATGGGTAGCTTCATCAAGCGATCGCTATGTTATCCTGTCACAGCTTCCTTACTCATCGGGTTAACCTGTCACTCAACTATTGCTCAAAGTCACAGTAAATATTTTCAGACTAAACAGGTGCAGATTGGGCAAAAGTCCTCTAAAAGTGTCAAGATTACTCAGGTTACCCAAGCAATTGATCAAAAAACAGCCCTCAACTTAGTTTGGAAACTACCACAAGTACAACGTAAAGCCAGAGAAATCGAAAAACTTTCAAAGGGAAAAATACGTGTTGCAGCGAAGATTGAGAGTTCTCCAACTCCAGAAGCACCTTACTACACAGTACAAATCTATGAAAATCATATAGATTACATCGATACGATTTATTGGTTTCGTGTCTTGAGTCCGAGTGGTGCTATTCAAGTTCTAGATATCATCCAAAATGAATACTTATCTTTAGAAGCATGGAAACAAAATTAAATCAGGGAACAGGGAACAGTAAATCATGATAACTGATAATTGTACAGACCAAGGAACATCGCGTCTCTATAAATTGTACAGACGCGTAGACGCTCGTAACGAGGCGAATAAAAGAAAAAGAGGGGAGGCTTCTATTAGAGATCCAATTGGCCCACAGATTAATCAGGGGGCTTTAAGCCTCCCCTCTTTTTCCCAAGCCAAATGCGGTAAGAGCGGCTTCAAGGTAAGAGTATAATCGCGTCTCTAGCTAACTGATAACTGAAGTAAATGTCTCAAACAAAACCTATTAGTCCTTGGAAATTCAAGCCTTGGTGGTGTCAGCCCTGGTCTATAATGCTCACAGGCGTAACCTTGATTAGTGGTAGTTGGATAATATTTAAAATTGTCTGGCTAACAGTCCTGATTGCGATTCCTGTAATCACATGGATGAGTTTTTTCTTATTAATCTGGCCCCCATTAATGATTCGCAGTGGTATTTTAGAGTCGTATCAATTATCAATAGATGAAAGTGCAGATAAGAATCGTTAATTGTTGATGTTTGTGAGTTTGTAGTTCTTCCAAACAAGCAACAATCAACAATCAACAACTAACAAACTAATTCTGTATTCGAGTCATTTCAAACAACTGTTGGGCATTTCTTCCTAAGAAAGCATCAAACAAAACTCTTTTTCCTGATTCTGCTTCCACCATATAGCGCTGGGCTATTTCGTAGTAAGCGTAAGTCCAGGGAATCTGAATTTCTGTATCAGTTAACTCATCTAATACTGTTACGATCTCTGTTACTGCTTGCGTTGCTGTTTGTCGTAAGCCACAGCTAACATCCCCTTCAATTTCTGCTTTCATCGGTACGCCTAGCTTTGCTAAACCACGGGCTGTAGCATCAATATCTGGATACTCTGGGGTATTCTGGCGGTTAACATAGCCTGTAAAGTGGTTGACTGCATAACCATGTAATAATACCCAAGCACCGTATTGACTAACTTTATTAACTTCTTCGACTACTGAACGTCGCGGAGGTTGCCAAGGACAGGTAAAAATTTTCAGGAGTTCTTTGGCAAGACGTTCACTATCATAGTTGAAGCTATTAATAATTGCTGAATAACTTAGTAAATTAACACCACTTACTGTTTGTTGAATAAGTTGAATAGTTTGTGGTGGTAACTCATCCACAATCAACTCACTAATAAACAACTTGGGTAAATCAAATTCTGCTTGTTGAGGATGGCGGTAATGACGGGCATAGAGATGAGTTTCACTAAATGTATACTCTCCAGCAGCCTCATAACCTAAAACTTCGGCAAATTTTCCCAAATACTCAATCCCCAAGTTGACTTTACCTTGTGGACTATCCACAACCATACGTAAAGCTCGAAAAGCAATGTGATCATTAGCAACAGTACCACCCGCTTTAGTAATCATTTGTGCATAAGTGTGGGCATACCTTACCCTGCTGCTATAATCTCGCCAAAGAAGTTCCCATAGTTGACAGGCAATTTTGGGGTTCATATGAATTTGAGTGAACGGCTTATGTTGATATTAACCACAAACACACTTACACAGAGCAAAATGAACTCACTGTTGCTGGTAATTGAGATAGGAAGGAAAACTAACAACTTGATAAAGTTCTCGATTTTTTCTTGTGTTTGTGAAACTTCTTGAACTTGCTGTGTGTAAAGCCCACCCTAAACTTGTAGGCTGTTCATAAACCCGCTTCAGTGTATTCACATCTCTTGCAGAAATAAGTGGCGGGTTGCGAACTTGTGAAAAGTATAATGCGTCACTTGTTAATTGACTATGTCCCCATATACCCAAAGCATGTCCTAGTTCGTGGCGAGCAGCAGCTAAAAGATATATACCTGTTTGACTTGGACTGAGCAGGATCGTAAAATTATGGTATAAAATATCTTGTTTTTTATATACTTCGTAAGTAGTTTGGGCGGAACGCGCACGGGGAATATTGCTATTGGGTAATTTTTGGAGTGGTGGGTTTTTCCTAAAAATCGCAATATCAGCTAATTTCTGGTTTTCGACTACTTGTAAAGCTAAATAAGCATTCCACTCTTGTACAGCCTGCAAGACATTATTAACCCATGCTTGGGATTGTTTAGCATCTATTGCTTGAGGTGTTTCTATGTAAACCTTAACGGGAAACTGTGACCAAACTAAATAACCTACTTGCGTTGGTGCAACTTGAGAAAAGTAGTCACCACTATTTGTTTGATCTTGCCACTGCGCCAGTGTAGACGGTAGGGGATGGGGTTGGGGTGTGCTTGGAATGGAGGGGGAAATGGCAAAGGACTGTACGTTAGTTAAGATTACGAGCAGTTCAGTAATAATAGCCAATCCTGTAAATATCAGTAAACGCCGCCAAATAAAACTTTTTGAGATATTGGTGGTTGGTGATTGGGAATCGGGGATCGGGAAAAGGGAGAAATTTCTCCCTTTTCCACCTTCTCCACCTTGTCCCCTAGTTCCTCTTGTTTCCCTTGTCTTCTTCCCCATTCCTTACACTTTCTATGTTTATTTAGGGAGCCAACCAGCGCTCAAAACAACAGATAATCCAAGGAAAATGACTGTCAATGCCCATGTTACTTGGTTTAATGTTTTTTCTGCACTTTTAGTGCTGCTAAATAATTGGGCTTGTCCACCAATGGCTCCGATACCATCTCCTTTGGGGCTATGTAACAATACTAGAACGGTCAAAGCAACAGCAGAAAAAACCCAAATACCTTGTACAACGTTAGAAATGGTCATAGTAGCTAATGTGTTTGTGAATTATGAATTATGAACTATGTTAAGTAAATCGGCGTAAATAAACAGAATTATATTACGAAACATAAACATCATTGAAACCCTTACCAATGACAAGTGACAATCCTCGTCAGTAGTTTCATTGTGCCGACATACTTAAATTCTCATTCATAATTCACTATTATTAACTTTTTACTGTCCCACTTGCACAGGTTTACGAGAAAGTTCTATATCGTACTCTGTTGGTTGAACAAGCGATCGCCCAGTCATTTCTGTTGGCTGAGGCAACTTTAAAATTTGCAAAATCGTGGGAGCTATGTCTGCTAGTTTACCATCTTCACGCAAGATCACATTGCCGCCATGACCAGGAATTTTCGCTTGTTCTCCTTCCACTACAATTAGAGGAACTGGATTGGTAGTATGAGCTGTCCAGGGGTTGCCATTTTCATCTATCATGTATTCGGCGTTGCCGTGGTCAGCAGTAATTATTGCTGTACCTCCTGCTTTGCTTATGCTTGTCAATAGGTGAGCCAAACATTGATCTACAGCTTCAATGGCTTCTACTGTAGCTGGGATCTGACCAGTGTGTCCCACCATGTCTGGGTTAGCATAATTAATTACAATTAACGAGTAAATACCCTTTTCAATCGCTGTGACTGCCACATCTGTAACTGCTGCGGCTGACATCTTCGGTGCTTTGTCGTAGGTGGCAACCATTGGGCTATTAACCAGTTCTCTGTCTTCTCCTGGGAAGGGTTCTTCTAGTCCACCATTGAAGAAGTAGGTAACGTGGGCATATTTTTCAGTTTCGGCGGTACGGAACTGCTTGAGATGATGCTGAGAAATAACTTCTCCGAGAATATTACTCAAGTTTTGCGGTTCAAAGGCAACCTTTACTGATAATTCTGGGTCGTACTGTGTAAAGGTGGCAAAGGACAATGGCGTGATTAGCTTTCTTTCAAAACCATTAAATTCTGGACTAACGAAAGCTTGGGTGAGTTGTCTGGCACGATCTGGACGGAAGTTGAAAAATATGATCCCATCTCCTGGTTCTATGGCTCCAGGGGCTATTCTCACTGGGGCTATGAACTCGTCTGTTACACCCTCTGCATAGGATGCTTGCAGAACTTCCACCGCAGAGTGTCCATTCCCAGAATTATCTTGTGTGATCACATCGTAGGCGCGTTGAACCCGATCCCAACGGCGATCGCGATCCATAGCATAATAGCGACCACTGAGGGTAACTATACGTCCTACTCCTATTCGGTCGATGTAGTCTTGAATCAGCGCGATGGAGTTGACACCATCTGTGGGAGTGGTATCACGACCATCTGTAATGGCATGTATGCAAATCTCTGATATTTCCTGAGTTTTTGCTAAGTCAAGTAGTCCAAACAGATGACTAATGTGTGAGTGAACGCCACCTTCAGAACAAAGTCCAATCATGTGCAATTTACCATTGCGACTGCGGACTTCTTGACAAATGCTGACAAGTGCTGAGTTTTTGAGGATGGAACCGTCTTCTACCGCATCAGAAATGCGTACCAACTCTTGGGGTACAACCCTACCAGCGCCAATATTCAAATGACCAACTTCAGAATTGCCCATTTGACCTTCTGGCAAGCCAACCGCTTTTCCTGATGTGCGGATAAGGGTATGCGGATATGCTGCCCATAAGCTGTCCATTACCGGAGTTTTAGCAGCGGCAATAGCATTTCCTTTTGTTTGTTCGCAGTAGCCCCATCCGTCTAAAATGACTAGCACCACGGGAGCAACAGGTGCTTTGGTCATAATAAAATCGCCCTTTACTTTTTGTAATACCCGAATGATACCACTGCTAACTACAGTCGCAAGTAGATTTGTGCTTATTAACTTCTTTTATAAGAGTTTCTCTATTTTTTAGACATTTCTTAAACTTTAGTAATTTTTTCTTATTTTTGTGGTATGTACCAACTCTTGAGCATTAAAAACGAAGTTGCTATTCAACCAGATCGAATATGTGATGGATGTGTGACAGATCAAAGGCCTGATACGGTCGGTTGCATGTCCGTACTTATGCGGCGATCATTAACAATTAACGGTCGCGCTCACCGGACGCAGACAACCTTTGCAACTTAACCGACCATGTTAGTACGTTCCGGTGCAGCGCAGTTGTTAGACAGTATTTGCATGATGATTACTTAGGTTGCCAATAGTCGCACGATTCAGAAGAATTATCGTAGCGATCGATGGCATATTTTATATCTTGAAGATGCTTGTATGCCCACTCACCCAGGATTGCCAATGGTTCAACCAGAGATTCGCCTAATGGTGTCAAGGAATATTCGACCCTCGGTGGAACGGTTGGGTAAACACTCCTTGCCACAACGCCACATCTTTCTAAATTTCTAAGATTTTGAATCAACATCTTTGGAGACACGCCCTTAATCTGCTGCTTGAGATCGCTATATCGCTTCTTCCCTTGCGTCAGCGCATACACAATCAGAATAGTCCACTTGTTGGCAATGTGTTCGAGAACTTGATGCCCTGCACAGTCAGTATCAAACACGTCCATCTGGGCAATGCGATCAAGGGCTGGCTGCGGCGAATATTTAAGTTGAGGGTTGGAACCGGAATCTAGAGCCATGCTTACCAAAAAGTAACTATTACACTTTGCCGTAAATCCTTCCGAGTCGGAATACGGAAATGATACTCAAGAAGATGTCATTTCTGTACGATAAGCGAGGTCAACCCGAATGAAAGCTTGGATCATTGAGCAATTTGGTCACCCAAACATTTTTAAGGAAATCAATATTTCTCCGCCCGAAGTTTTGCCAAATCATGTTTTAATCCGCGTCAAAGCAACCAGTGTGAATCCAGTCGATTACAAAATTCGCCAAGGTGCTGTACCCGATATTGCACCTGAATTTCCCGCGATTTTACATGGGGACATCGCTGGAGTGATCGAAGCAGTTGGGGAAGGCGTTCAGAATTTTAGAGTTGGGGATGAGGTCTATGCTTGTGCTGGTGGGGTCAAAGGCACGGGTGGCGCGTTGGCTGAATTTATCCTGGCTGATGTTGATTTGATTGCTAAGAAGCCACAAACGCTGAGTATGAAAGAAGCGGCCGCGTTGCCACTGGTTTCTATTACTGCTTGGGAAGGGTTATACGATCGCGCCCACATTCAAGCAGGACAGACCGTTTTAGTTTACGGAGGGACAGGAGGTGTAGGACATATTGGAGTTCAATTGGCGAAATTAGCTGGAGCAAAGGTTGCTGCAACTGTCTCATCTGACGAAAAAGCTCAATTGGCGAAAACATTGGGGGCAGATGCTGCAATCAATTACCACACACAACCCGTTGAAGAGTATGTTTCAGAATATACAAATGGTGAAGGATTCGACATTGTTTTTGACACGGTTGGGAATGACAATCTTCAAAATGCTTTCAAAGCAGCAAAGCTTAATGGCACGGTAGTTTCAGTGGTTTCTTTGTCCTCTCAGGATCTAACGCTTCTCCATACAAAAGGGTTGTCGTTGCACCTTGTTTATATGTTGATTCCAATGTTGTTTGGGGTTGGCAGAGAGCGTCATGGACAAATTTTGGCAGCTTTGACACAGCTTGTAGATGAAGGAAAACTGCATCCGCTGCTCGACCCCAAAATGTTTAGCTTTGCTGATATTGCTCAAGCCCATCAACATGCTGAATCTGGAAATGCAGTCGGCAAGGTAACTCTAACGCTTTAAATCCACTCAGTTCGCTGTCTAACGTTCGCAATCACCGGACATAGATTACTCCAGGCACCAACCAGTGTACTTCAAAGTTCCGGTGCATTGCGGTTGTTATGCATGTTGCGACAACCCACGAATATATTCTGAAACGTTCTCTCTCTCGAATGGACGGCCATAGATTGTCGTAGCTGGAAAGTACTCAGCGTAGAGTTGTACGTCGGCTGCTACTTCAGTACCAAACATATGTGCGATAAACGCAAGCATCATATCCATGCCAGCCGACACCCCACCAGAAGACCAGATATTACCATCATGAACAAACCGCTGCTCAACAACTTCAATTTCTGGATCATCTTTCAGATGACTTAAAAACGCCCAATGTGTTGTGGCACGACGACCATTAAACAATCCAGCTTTCTGCATCAAGAAGCTGCCAGTACACACAGATAATATAGCCTGACAGCGATTGTTCTGCTCTTGTAGATAAGATATGACTTTTGGATCTTCCATCGCAATTCGGCTGCCACTACCACCTGGGATGAAAATCACATCTGCCTGTTCAGCTTCCGAAAAGTGTGCATCAGCGACAAACCGCATCCCGTGTTCACCAGATGGAGTCATTGTATTGAGAGTCACTAATTTTGGAGCACTACACTTCTTTTGTTCAGCCAGTAAACCAACTAGCTCCCATGAACCCACAAGATCAAGTTCTTCCACACGATCAAAAATCAGGAATTGGAAATTCAAATTATCCCCTCCCAAGAAATGAATGCATAACTATTTATTATACGGGAATTTTCCGTATAATATTTTTCTCAATCCTAATATATCAAGCATTACAACGAACTCTTGTCTTAATATACGGAAAACTTTTTTACATCTTTGTTCGGATATTATACCGAATTTTTCCGTATAACCACTCTTTACGGGAGGATTATAAAGAATTTTTCCGTATATCCCTTGGTGTTATCAAGAATTTTTCCGTAT
The DNA here is from genome assembly GCF_000317245.1 of Fischerella muscicola SAG 1427-1 = PCC 73103. Lineage (GTDB taxonomy): Bacteria > Cyanobacteriota > Cyanobacteriia > Cyanobacteriales > Nostocaceae > Pelatocladus > Pelatocladus muscicola_A. The sequence continues at coordinate 39,583 of NZ_AJLJ01000215.1, read as the reverse complement.
AACATCCTTATTTAGAGTATTAAACGGAATTTTTCTGCATAACACATCCTATGGAGCAACGCCCAAAAAAGTTACTCGAACAAGTGCAAGATGTTATCCGACTTAAGCACTATTCTTATCAAAAAGTCGGGTGAAAATGCTACCTGAAAGTATCGCTGAAGAATTAAAGATTCATTTACAAAGTGTAAAAATTTTACATCAACAAGATTTACAAAAAGGCTACGGCTCAGTTTATTTACCTTTCGCATTAGAGATAAAATATCCCAGAGCCAAGTATGATTGGATTTGGCAGTTTGTTTTTCCTTCTGGTAGCATTTCCAAAGACCCCCGTAGTGGAGAAGTACTCTTCGAGAAGCCGTGCTACGCACGTCTACGTCGCCACCATTTGCACGAGAGTAGTTTACAAAAAGTCTTAAAACAAGCAGTTCGTCAAGCTGGTATTCAAAAAAAGGTAGGTTGTCATACGTTTCGCCACAGTTTTGCTACCCATTTGCTGCAAAACGGCTATGACATCCGCACAGTGCAAGAATTATTAGGACACAAGGATGTAAAAACTACGATGATTTGTACTCACGTACTCAATCGTGGTGGTAAAGCTGTTCGTAGTCCGCTTGACTAATAACCTATATGAGTGGACGATCGCTTCACTCCTGAACAATAACCATAGTTCTTTCTGGTATCAGTAAGAGTTTGTGCGATCGCTTCTCAAACTACACAAGTTGGTTAATAAACAAGACACTGATCACTGATTTCCTTTCTACTTCTTCTTCCCAGTAGCCTTGGCTGCTTTTGCGGCTTTTTTGGCTGCTTTTTCGGCAGCGATCGCAGCTAATCTGGCTTGTTCTTTTTCTTCAGCAATTTTCTCTAAGTAGTAATGATAGTCACCTAAATAAACTCGGAATTCGCCATCGCGAATTTCTACAATTTTATTGGCTACCTGAGAAATAAAATATCGGTCGTGAGAAACAATAATCGCTGTGCCATCATAATTTTGTAAAGCTTCTTCCAACATTTCTTTAGCTGGAATATCTAAGTGATTAGTCGGCTCATCTAAGATTAGTAAATTGGCTGGACACAATAGCATTTTTGCTAATGCTAAACGTGCTTTTTCTCCACCACTTAAAGCCGCAACGTTTTTGAAGACTGTATCACCACTAAATAAAAAGCGTCCTAGCAATGTACGAACGTCTTCGTTTTTCCAGTCGGGGACTTCATCATGAATAGTTTCCATCACGGTTTTTTCTAAGTCTAAAGCTTCCGCCTGGTTTTGTTCAAAATATCCTGGTATCACATGATGTTCGCCTAATTTGACAATGCCTTCTGTAGGTTGTTCCATACCCATAATTAGGCGTAGTAAAGTTGATTTACCAGCACCGTTGGGAGCAACAAAGGCAATGCGATCGCCCCTCTCAATTAGAAGATTTGCCCCTAAAAATAAGATTTTGTCATCGTAGATATGAGTTAAATTTTTGATTTCTACAACTTCTCTACCACTCCGGGGTGCAGGAGGAAAATGAAATTGTAGTGTTTTAACTCCAGCTATTGGGGCTTCGATACGCTCGATTTTTTCTAGTTGTTTTTCCCGGCTTTTGGCTTGGGTGCTACGGGTAGCGCTAGCACGGAATTTATCAACAAAAGCTTGTTGTTTTTCTAATTCTTTTTGCTGACGTTCGTAAGCATTAATTTGTGCTGTTTGGTTTTCAGCTTTTTGTTGTAAAAATGTTGAGTAATTACCTAGATAAGTAGTGGAAACACCACGTTCTGTTTCTACAATTTGAGTGCAGAGACGATCTAGAAATTCCCGGTCATGGGAAACTATGACCATAGGTGTATTTAAGTCTTTGAGGTAATTTTCTAGCCACTCAATTGTTTCTAAATCTAAATGGTTTGTTGGCTCGTCTAGTAACAATAAATCAGGCTCTTGCAGGAGGATTTTCCCCAAACTGATCCGCATTTGCCAACCGCCACTAAAGGCGCTGACGAGGCGATCGCCATCTTCTGGTTCAAAGCCCATTTCTGGTAATATCTTGCCGATGCGTGCTTCTAAGCCATAACCATCTAGGGCTTCAAATTTTCGTTGTAGCTTATCTAACTTGTTAATTAGTTTATCCAGTTCTTCTGGAGAGGCGCTTTCCATCTGGTGCTGTACTTCCAGCAAAGATAACTGTACCTGATTTGCTTCCTTGAAGACTGTCCACAATTCTTCTCTAATGGTACGGCTGGGATCTACATCAAATTCTTGATTGAGATAGGCTATGTGTAAACTGGCAGGACGAATCACTTCACCAGAGGTTGGCTCAATCTTACCAGTAATGATTTTGAGTTGGGTAGATTTACCTGCGCCGTTAACACCGACTAAACCAACGCGATCGCCTATCTTAACTTCCCAATTGATATCCTTGAGAACTTCGCCAGTCGGATAAATTTTACTAATATGTTCGAGTCGCAGCATTGAGTGTCTCCAAGGTAGGCAACAAGCCGGGAAGGCTAACTCACATCGAGTCCAATCTTAACAAAATTTAACTACAAATTCGAGCAAAGAAATTCCGTGAACACAAAGAAAAACATTTTGCAGTCTTGCTGGTCGATTTAAGACTGCAAAACATTGGTTTGCATTGCACCCCTTCAGTCAAGGAAGGCTTTTAGATGTTCACCGTTGGTTGGTGCTGTCGCTAATTGCTCACCTAAAGCAATACAAAGAGTTATTTGTATTAGACATATCCGCAAATGAGCATCAAAGCCTTGTATAGCAAAGGTCAAAACCTAATTTTCGGATAAGTCTATTTAAGGAAATTTGTGGTCTATGGATTGGGAAGCTTGACGAAATGATGCGATCGACTGGAGACGATTGGAGGCAGAATCCCAGAGAATGAACTTGAAGCAATCAGGAATATCTGCCATTCGCAGCGTTTTTACATGACTAAGCAAGTGAATATTTTTTTTGTGGCAAGCTTCGAGGTGGTAATTGGGGATTTTTTCAGAAAGATGATGAATGTTATGGTAGCCGATATCGGCGGAAAACCACTTTAAAATTGTGGGTAACTCTAAATAACTGCTGCCCTCAATTGCTCCTAGCAGATAGTCCCAGCCTTCGGTTTTGTGGGCGTAAGAGCCATCAAAGTTGTGCTGCACAAAGAAGACACAGATGAAGATTGCCGCAGAGCAAGTTAGCGTGATTGAATAAACACTCAGGAAAAAACCAAATCCAAGTAAATAGCCGAGAACAATCCAGCTGCCGACTACACAAATGTTGTTGAGTAGTAGATCCCAAAACTCAGCCGCCGTGTACCAATTCCTAGACTTATGGCAGGAGATGATTGGCACTAATCCCATACCCGGATCTTGCTTCAAGCAAGTTAGTAGATGAATGATGAAGTCATAAGTCCCTGCAATCAGGGCGAGTCTTGGCTTAATCGCGAGGTAGAAAAAACCTCCCGGAAAGATCATCAATGGGTGTCTCAGTAGTTCATAACGCCTTTGGGCAGATGGACTGAGTTTTGCAAACTCCTCAGTAGAGATTAATGCAGAAGGGCCACGATAGCGTTCCCAATCACCATTGGTTTTGTGGTGATAAGCATGTCCTCTTGACCATGGATATTGGGGTATCGCGTTGATCACACCCAGAATAAAACCAACTATTCGATTAACCCTTTTTGAACAAAAGAGTGAATAGTGTCCGCAATCATGCATTAAAGAAAAACAACGCGCTGAAAACAGCGTCATCAAAACTATAATAGGCGGAAGCAACCAAAAAGAAATAAAAGCTGCTTTCACTGCTAAAAACCATAACAGAAGATAAGGAACAACCGTATTAAGGATTTGATAAGTTGCCCGCAAGTCATTACTCTTCATATAAGGAGTCAGGACAAAATCCGACTTTTTCACTGTGGTTTCCATTCAATAAAACTTTCTCCTAGATGACTATCTGGGGCAGGGCTATTTTACTGTACTCCTAAAATGCACATTTCATAATGCTGATACAGCAAGGGTTTTAGAACTCCAGAAAAATATGCTTCTTTTATATATTGCTAGTGGCGTACTCTAGCTTGAAGCCGTGCAGAGCGGGTCTTCAAAGCCGTCTATGGGTCACTCTCAAGAAAAATTTTCAGTGATTGCTTACACCTATTGACTCAACTTTTATTGAGTATGCCACTAGTTAAAATTAGTGGGTGACGAGGGATTTGAACCCGCAACCAATGGATTAAGAGTCCACTGCTCTACCGTTGAGCTAGTCACCCAAATTACTAGTTTATGATTATAGCAAACTTTCCTTGTTGCTAGCAAGGAAAATTCACCACTGCGCTTCCGACAAATTGCAAAATAAGGTCAAAATTCAACCACCATGCCCTAAAAACCTGGCTACTTGATAAAACAGGGTACTTACAACCCACGCCAGAATTAGTCCATAGATAACTGATAGCAGGGTAAACCGGATACTCTTAGACTCGCTACGAATGGTGGCAACTGTCGCTAAACACGGAGTATAAAGCAGACAAAATAGCATAAAACTATAAGCTTGAATAGGTGAGATTGTTTGCGCGAGGGTTGCTTGCACAGCATTGGGATCGGTGAGATTATAGATCGTTGCTAAAGACCCTACCAAAATTTCTTTAGCGATGAACCCAAAGATTAAAGCAATGGTTAACTCTTTAGGGATACCAGCCTGATTGAGGACAGGGGCAAAAAACTCACCAATACGAGTCGCATAGCTCGCATTTTCGCTTCCAGGTAAATTATTCAATAACCAAACTGCTACAATAGCGATCGCAATCCATCCACCTGCACGTTGGAAGAAAGTTTTCATCGCGTCCCAACCCGTAACCATGCCAACCACAAGTGGTATAGTAACTATCATCTGTCCAGTACTACTAATTGGGTTCGCTGTACCTTGAGGTAAATTGCTCAAAAGCCAAACACCAGCTACCCCTGCGGTAATAAAGCCTGTAGCACGTTCTAGAAACTGTCTCAACTCACCCCATCCCCGTAAAAAGATTTGCTTGAGGGTGGGAAAGCGGTAGGGAGGTAGTTCAACCACGAATGGTTCTTGGTTCTGAAACTGTCCTTTCATGATCCATCCAGTCAGCAGTGCTACTAGAAAGCTGAACAGATAAAGCGAGAACAGTACTAGTGGCCCCCAAGCGCGATCAAAAAGAGCATCAATAATAAATACAAATACGGTTAAGCGTGCCGAACACAGAGCAAAGGGAATGATCAAAATGGTTAACAAACGTAATGCTCGCGATCGCATCACTCGTGTTCCCATAATTGCAGGGATATTACAGCCAAACCCCATAATCAACAATACAAAGCTGCGACCATCTAGCCCAAAGCGATACATGAGAGCATCCATCATGTAGGCTGCTCTAGAGAAGTAGCCACTGTCTTCTATGATTGCCATCATAAAGAAAAAGGTCATGACTAAGGGAATAAATGATGCGACTGTAGCCAATCCACCATAAATCCCATCCACCAGAAAGCCCCGCCAAAACTCCGGAAGATTAGCATTCAAAGGAACAATCGCTACCTGCTGCAACCATCCTGTGATCGTATCAGCTACATCCTGCAAAGGTAATCCCACCTGCCAGACAAACTCAAACATCAAGTAGATGGACAGGAAAAATAGAGGTAATCCCCACACCGGATGTAATACTAATGCATCTAGCCGTTCCGTCACCGTCTTGAACAAGCGCGAAGGCATTTCCACTGTGTTTTCTAAGGTTTCCTGGATTTGTGAGTCTAAAATCTGTCTGTGTGCTTCAATCCAGTGTGTTACTTCTATTGGGGTAACTGATTCTCGATCTTGTGCTAATTGTTGACTGATTTTACGCATAGCGATCGCATAGCCGCTACCATACTTAGCACTGACTAACGCCACAGGGATTTCTAGTTTCTCCGCAAGTCTGTGTTCATCTATTTTGATCCCAAAATGCTTGGCTTCATCTGCCATATTGAGAATTACTACCGCTGGAATTCCCAAGGCTTTTACTTGCAAAGCTAGACGAATCTGGCGATCGATCTGAACAGCATTCAGAATCACCAATACCAGATCCACGGGATAGGTTTCAAAAAACACTTGCACAACCCGTTCATCTTCCGAGTAGCCTTCCAAGTCGTAAATCCCCGGTAGGTCAACAAACTCGACTTTTTGACCATCCAAATTGACTTCTGCTTTGAGCAAGTCAACAGTTACACCAGGCCAATTACCGACAAAAGCACCCGCCCCTGTAATCCGATTAAATAGTGTGGATTTGCCCACATTGGGCATTCCCAAGACAGCAACTCGTTTGACTCCAGACTCAGGTGTAGGTGAAGTGATTCCTGAGTTTGAATTATGACAATGTGCCATTCAACACCCCTTGTAGCAATTTTGGATTTTAGATTTTGGATTGCACGTTCCAATAATTGGAAAATACTATCTATCCCTATTTGTGATTACTCAACATCTTCAGTCTTCCACATCCACGAGAATCTGATCTGCCTCATGTTGTCGCATAGCTACTTCCGTACTCAATCCCACTCGCAGGTGTAGTGGTCCATTTAACCATGCTTTGCGAAGTAGTTTTACCTTTTGTCCAACTTGGAAGCCCATTGCTTCGAGTCGTCTAAGCAACCCAGGGTCATCTGCACTGACTGAGGAAATAGTAGCAGTTTGACCAGGTTTGAGCAGCGATATTTTCACAGACATGGTATTCCTTAGATATTTACTGATGAAAGCAATCATGAACGGCATAAGTAGTTAAACAATTTTCGATTTTGGATTTTTTATTGGTAATACTAGGCAGCAAATATTCTTCTTATTAATAATTTTTAGCAATTATTTTGAATGTGTATTTTTTCGATATTCGTCATGGATACACCTCTTTGATTATCTTATTCAGGCAAATTACAACTGGATAACTTTCAATTTATCACATCAATTTTTCCAGCTATATGAGAATTATTCTTAATATATTGGGGTTGATTGACAAAAAAGCTGAATTTTTGATTAAAAATTTTTCATGAGGAGATTAACAAACTGAAACAATTCTCAGGAATTAAAATACATATACAGCTTTCATCTTTAAAAAATGATTGCGTAAGCTAGAACTTCGGCTGCATCGTTATTAAATAGTCTTATAAGTTGAAGTGTACTAATTTCTAATCCTAGATCCATATTGATCAAATTACCCCATAAGTATCGAGGGGAAATAGTAATGATGTTTGCAGCCAAACTAGAAACAGGCAAGCGGGAAGTGTCCCCAGAAAAGGAAATCAGCACTGGAATCACTTATCATGTGGTACACGCAATTCCAGGACGGGTGAGATTTCGGGTTCCCTTGCTAGCCTATGATGCAAATTACGCCCTGCGCCTGCAAACGATGCTGGAGTCGGAACCTCAAGTAACGGGGGTGCGCCTCAATCGACAAGCAGCTTCGATTGCGATCAATTATCAAATACTGGGTAGTAGCGATCGCACAATCACAGCATATTTGGTGCGTTTACTGCAACAAGCGACGATAGGGGAACTCAAAACTCAAAACTCAAAACTCAAAATTAGAAAAATAAAGGAAACAAATGACTCTGGTGTCAAACTACCTGCTTTTGCAACTATGTTGGCTTTACTGGGTTTAGGATTTCCTATTCCTAAAGCAATTATCGCTGCAACCATCGCCCTTGCTGCTTTGCCAGTTGCCAAACGGGCCTACAACAGCATCACCACAGAACGGAAATTAAATATAGATTGCCTAGATTTGTTGGCGATCGCCTTCACTTCCGCCCAAGGTAACTTGCTGACGCCAGCTTTGGTGATGACCCTCCATGAAATTGGCGATCTGATTCGCGATCGCACAGCCACAGTTACCCATGATCATGCTGCTGATTTATCAGATTCCCTCGGTCATTACGCCTGGATAGAACAACCTGATGGTGATAAAAAACACATATTGGCTAGCCAAGTCCGGCCAGGGGACACACTTATAGTCTATCCGGCTGAGCAAATTCCCGTAGATGGTCAAGTATTACGTGGTACAGCATTAATTGACCAGCAAAAACTGACTGGTGAATCCATGCCAGTCATCCGGAAAGCCGGACAAGCGGTGTACGCTTCCACCTTGGTACGGGAAGGAGAAATTTACATCTTGGCTGAAAGGGTGGGAACTGCCACTCGTGCAGGTGCTAGCATTCAGTTAGTCCAACAGGCTCCTGTCCATGATACCCGGATGGGAAACTATGCAGCAAAAGTTGCTGATAAAGCCATACTACCTGCACTCATTTTTTCGGCAATTGTATTAGCTACAACTCGCAACCCTGCCAGAGTCGCATCGATTCTCACCCTCGACTTTGTGACTGGGATTCGCGTTTCCCTACCCACAACCTTCCTAGCAGCATTACACCACGCCACCCGTCACGGAGTTTTGATCCGCAGTGGTCGTGCTTTAGAAAAATTAGCACAAGTAGATACCTTAGTGTTTGATAAAACAGGCACTCTTACAAAAGGAGAGATAGAAGTTGTCGAGGTGGAAACCGTAGTCGGGCGTATGTCTGGGCACAGACTGCTAGAACTAGCTGCTGCTGCTGAACAACGCCTTACTCATCCAGTCGCCGCCGCAGTGGTGCGTTATGCCGAAAAACAGGCTGTGGAAATTCTACCGCGTAGTGAATGGATTTATGAAATTGGTTTAGGAGTGAAAGCAGAAATTGATGGCGAACAAGTTGTAGTAGGCAGTGATCGCTTTTTGCGTCAGTGTAACATTCCTCTAACATGTCTTTATGAACACCATGACTGTCATCCCGTAGATTGTCCCTACAACTTAAATTGTCGGATTTCTGCCCATGATGCTTTGCTGTATGTAGGAGTTAACGGCGAATTTCAAGGTGTGATTAATTACACTGATCCCCTGCGACCAGAAAGCCCCGCCGTCATCCAACAATTACAAAGCCAGTATGGCATGGAAATTCATCTGTTGACGGGGGATAGCGAGCAAAGAGCAACTGCTGTCGCCCAAGAACTGGGTATACCTTTATCTCATGTCCACGCCCAGGCATTTCCTGAACAAAAAGCCGAAATTATCCAGAGATTGCATGTATCAGGAAAAACAGTCGCTTTTACAGGCGATGGGTTGAATGACTCCGTAGCGTTGGCTTATGCAGATGTTTCCATCTCCTTTGGTGATGGTTCGGAAGTCGCCAGGGAAACAGCAGATGTGGTTTTAATGGATAATAACTTAACAAGCTTTGTTGAAGCTATAGCGATCGCTCGTCAAACTCAACAAGTGATTAGACAAAATATTGGTTTAGCAGTCGTTCCCAACTTAGCAGCATTGGGATTAGCTACAACTTTAGGACTACATCCATTAGCAGCCACCGTAGTTCACAACGGATCAGCGATCGCATCTGGTTTAAACGGTTTGCGTCCCCTCATGCACCAAGATCCACCTAGAGAAGCAGTCTAATATGTTTTTTTTAGATAAGGTAGAGGAGGAAGAGGACACGGGGAAATCTTGAAAAATACTCTCTGTTTCAACGTGTCTGCCTTTCTCCCTATCTTCAATATTTTTGCGCCCCTAACTACAAAAAAAGTTTCTTGAATTTGCAGTAGTGAGGTTAGATCGCAAACTCAATCAAAATCTTAATAAATAACAAAATCGGGATAGATTTGCTCGTAGAAGTACTAGGGTGGGAAGGCGTAGTGAACTCAAATTTTAAGGAGAAGAAAATGGGACAAGCCAAACTAGGTGATACTGTGAAAGTTCACTATACAGGTAAGCTAGATGATGGCACAGTATTTGATTCTTCTGCTGAACGAGATCCATTGCAGTTTTCTATTGGTGAAGGATTAGTGATTCCTGGCTTTGAACAGGCTGTAGTTGGTATGACTCCAGGAGAATCCAAGAGGACAAATATTCCAGCAGATGAAGCTTATGGTCCTTACCGTCCAGAATTGGTGATGGTAGTTGAGAAAGAACGCATTCCCACAGATGTATCTGTAGAGGTGGGTCAAATGCTACAAATTTCTCAGAGTAATGGTCAAGCAATTCCAGTCGTTGTCACAGAAGTTTCAGACTCTCAAATCACTCTCGATGCTAACCATCCCTTAGCAGGACAAGAACTGATATTTGATATTCAGTTAGTCCAGATTGGTTAATGAAAAGCGATCGCTCGCCAAACTCGTTCGGGTAGCATTGGTAATTGACGTAACCTGACACCCATAGCATGAGCAACAGGATTAGCGATCGCTGCTGCTGCTGTAAAATTATTAGTAATTTATCCCACCCCTTTTGCATCAAAAGACCTGTCGGATTCAGCTTTTTTAAGCAAACAGGTTTTCTGGTGGCACATCAACAGCGGTGGGAATGCAATAATCCCGTAGCTTTGGGTTCGCAATTCTAACTTTTTTATCAAACATCAACTCTTCCATCAACGCATAACCAACTCCCGCCATAATCTCACCTGTCGCTTGTCCCTCACAAATCCTGGGATTAATATTTCCATTAATTTTTAACGCAGAGTATCACAGAGAAAAACACAGTGGGACGCAGAGTAGTATTTCTTTGCGATCCTCTGCGTTAAACTTTGTGTTCCTTTGCGTTTTTGAAAAATATACATCTATATACATCTAAATAGTTAGCCAAGACAATTTTCAATTTTTATCCTTGTGACAAAGCAAAGATATAGAAGATAAAAAGTATCTAGACGGAATTTGCTCTAGTAAACTGTGTAGTTTTTAGTAAACTCACAGAATCCTACCATTGGAAACAAAATTTTATGTCACTAGAACAAGTTAATGCTTTTTATGATCTTTTAAATTCAGATCAAATCCTCTACGAACAATACTATAACAAATGCTCTAATAAAGGTGTTTTTGGTATCTGGGATTGGGACAAAACCAAAATAGTTGATTTTGCTGCTTCTATTGGTTACAACTTCACCGAAACTGAATTAGATTTTGCATGGTTTGGTGAAAATGTCAATCTTTGTGTAGGAATTAGAGGTTATTTATAAAGCAAAAATAAAATTACTTTAGGGAAGCTAGTGCGTTGATCTGCTTCCCTTTTAGCTAGAAAATTGGTGTGAGGCTGACTACTGCCTCCACATTATCAAAGCCATTGACCTCCACGGAAGCGCCAGCGAGGAAATATGATTCGCATTAAGGATTGCGAAGCAATAAAAACAGCTAGCCAAACAACACTATAATGTGCAAATATCCAAAAAGGAGATAATTCTTCTTTGGGAATTAATACAGGTAAAAAGCCAAAAACTTTGATGCCACAAAGTATAAAAATAAATTCCCAGATACCAGCTAATACTTGATAAAGTGCTGGCCAGTCTCTATCCCAGCGTCTTTTTTGGATTTGGTCATACACTGTATCCCAAATAATTCCAAATATCGCGACATATATAATGATCCAAAAATAAACTATGCCAGGGGGAGAAGCAACTAAACCCAACGCAAAGGGTATGGATACGAATATACCTACAGTTGCTAGTAGTAATAATCGAGTTTGCCAGCGACCTAATAAAGTGGGAGTCATCTTTGCAGAATTAAAAATTAAAAATACCCTACGGGAACGTCAAGGGCGTATAAAATTCAAGATTCAAAAACCAGAATGAATAATTTTTGATCTTATTTTCAGATGTTATCTTTTTTTGAGGCTGAAAAATAGGATTTATGTTGATAAGTTGCGATCGCTTCCCAATGAGTAACATCTGCTAGTAAAGCTTGATAACCTAAGCTATTGGGATGAAGACCGTCGTGACTCAGGCGTTTTGACCACCAATTTTCACCGCGTTCAGCCCATTTTCGGAAGATATCAAGATAGGGAATTCCCCTTTGCAGACAAGCAATTCGAGTTGCTTCTTTGTAGCGCTGCTGCTCTGTGTGCTTATAATACAAGCAGTCAAGAAATGGCATTTTTGACTCATCAACTGGTGTCATACCGACAAATAATACAGGACACAGTTGCTGGGCCATTTCCAATAAGGAAGTGATTTGTGTTTGAAAAGTTTCAAATTCTGTATAGTTGCGCCCATTCGGACGACCTAAGCAGGCTGAGTCATTAACACCGACTGAGAGAATGATTAAATCTGGAACTTGATTGCGTAGTTCACCGCGATGACGAAATTCAACTTCTAGTCTTTGGGCTACTTGTTGGACGCGATCGCCCCGGACACCCAGATTATAGATGATATGACCGGCACTATCAGGTGACATCCATTGTCGCCGTAGTCGTTCAACCCACCCACCTCCTTCTGGATCACCGAATCCATATACTAAACTGTCCCCCAGTGCGACGATCTTTAAAGGTTGACTTTTAGTTGGTCGAGTAGACAGCTGCATTGAAGAAGGTGTTAAAAATAACTGCATTTGAAAAAACTATATTTTATATCCTTACAGAATTCTATACATTTCTACACCATTTGAGAGTATCTGATTTTTAGACAAATAAGTTCTTTTTACACAGTTTTCACACAAGATAATTGCTATTGTCTTGCCGTTCTAGATTGGATTGTTAAACTTTAAAATTGACTTCACCAGCATTCTACTACTGATTGTCTTTACAATAAATTCATAAACCATAGAAGAAGATACGGAAATTAGTAATGCTCAATAGTCAATGGTCAATGGTCAATGGTCAATGGTCAATGGTCATTAGCTATTCTCCCCATCTTCCCAATCCCCAATCCCCAATCCCCGATCCCCAACATTCTAGGGCGATTGATTAAACACCCACTTTAACCACTGTCTCAAGGAACTGATGAAGTTGAGACGATGCATACCAGGCGCACGGGCGGCGACTAGACCATCAACAGCACATAGGCAGGCATATTGCAAGCCAAGGAAACTGTCAACGGCTGCGTGAGGACCACCGAAGGTAATTGCACCCGCAGCATAAACTTTACCTTGTCCATTACGCATTTCTACTAGCTCAAAGTCGTTGGCAACACTCAAACGTCCCACAGGATTAAGGGGTAAGTGGTTGTGTTCAACTAAATCTTGAAGTAAAGGGCTTTCTTTGACCTTGGCATCAAGACCAGTGGCATCAATAATAAAATCAACAGCAGGGAGTTGAATTTCGCCAAAATCTTTATCTTGAATATAGGCAATTAGATGGTTTTGACCATCCTGTTCTACTCTGGTGACAACTGCAAACTGAATTTTATACCAACCTTCTCTAAGTCCCACCTCTGTGATCAACTGCCAGTCTAGGCGATCTGCGGTGGTGGTTCCGCCCCAGACTTGATTAGAGATTAATTCTTTACGCTGTTCTGGACTGGCTTTTTCTAGTGTTTCTCGTAGTTCTCCACCCCAACAAGCTTTGGGCCAGTTAAATGGTTGCAATTCGATATGATGTTTGACGGTACGCTGGGAAGTACCGTATTTATTACCTTGGGGTTTTGGCGATCGCATTAAATGCAAAATATAAATATTCGGGTTTCTCTTACGTGCCTCATAGATACGTTGCATAATTCGAGAAGCAACTATTCCTCGTCCTTGAATTAAGACTATACCGCCTTGACGTTCTAGTTGTTCATAAACATGGTTGTGGTCTTCGTAAGCATTCACAACCGATCTAAAGTCTTTATATCTTTCCCGATAAGCTTGTAAATGGGGAAGAAATTGCAGTGCTGGATAACCAGTTGCTATGTGTAAATAACGGCTGATGAAAAAAGCATGGTTTCCACGTCCGCGAGAATAAGCTACGCAATATCTGCCATCATTGGTTTTACGAATTGCCAAGACTCGTCCAAACTGATAAATTTTGTCCCAACCGATGCGTTTTGTTTCCCGATCAATAGAGTTGAAAACATTACCTGAACGGGGAGTATAGGTTTCAGCAAAAGTAGGTTCCGCAAAAACTTTCCACAGATGTTTCATAGAATCATTGATTCTGCCTTTGCCAAAGTCATGCCAAGCTTCTCGTAAAGCATAGCTAGGCCAACCCCAAATATTATCAGGACAAGAGTCAGAATTGGAACGCAATCTTTCATGTAAAGGAATTTGCGAATTCGTACACAAAAGTTTGTAACGGGCATAGGGTTCTTTATCTATACCCAGCGCCACTATTTTGTCACTTGCAACACCGGACAATCTCAGCAAATCTACCCAAAAAAAACTGCCTAACCCTGCCCCAACAGCTAAATAATAAGTTTCATCTACTGGCATACCCGTTGCATGAAGCGCCTGGACAGGGACAACTTCTTGCTGAAATAGTGGCGGCGGAAAACTGCTGCCCAGTGGTGTTACGACTTGCGGAGCTAAGGTAGGATCTGGGATGTTGGTGTTGGGATTAAAGACAATGACCGAATTTCCAGTGGGAACTGCTGGGGGAGGACTAGATGGAATAGGTGGACTAGTTAGTGTAGGTGGATTGGCTGGAAATGAGACAGCAAAAGTTACAGAAATTACGTAAGGCCCAATTTGCACAACATCGCCACTATTGATCACAGCTTGTGTCTGGCGTTGACCATTGACGTAGATACCATTAACACTACCTTGATCTGTCACTACTAGTTGATTTTGTTCCCATTCAATCAAGGCATGGAAGCGAGAAACTTGGTCATTATTTAATACCATCCGGGCGACTTGTTGTCCCCTGAGTTCGGCAGGCATTCGGGCAAATTCTCTACCGAAGGCAACAGGTACCCTCAATTTTGGTTCTCGTCTTTCTCCTGTGACAGGATCTTGCCAAAGTAATTGAATTTCTAAAGAACCGCTATTCATAAGTATTTTTGTTTATACGCAAATAAATATTTAAATTAGCTAGTCAATGGTCAATGGTCATTAGTCATTGGGAATTGGGCTAAACAAGTCAAAAGTCAAAAGTCAAAAAGTTCTTAATTTTGAATTTTGAATTTTGAATTGATATGTCTCCCTTGTCTCCCTTGTCTCCCTTGTCCTCCTTATTCCTCTTACCAATTTTTAATTTTTAATTTTTAATTGTTTTATCCCTAACGAGTCGGTGGGACTAATACACTCAGGGCATCTTGCAAAGAATGACCACAGTGTTGACAGCCTAATAACAAATGTTTATATGAGGAAAGTTTTTTACATCTGGGGCATTGCAATCCATAAACCCCTTGTGGTTGTGGTTGCTGTTGTACAACGGGTGTGACTGGATGATGGTGATGTGCTACGACTTGTGGTTGTGGTGCGGGCTGATGATAATTAGGATGTAGCTGTGGTTGTGGTTGTTGGTGTGGTTGTTGGTGTGGTTGTGGTGTGGGCTGGTAATAATTGGGATGTAGCTGTGGTTGTGCTACAGGAATTGGTGGAGGATTAGTTGCTTGCGGCTGTGGGGGAGTCAAAATTGTTGGTGGTACGGTGCTACCTCCTGGCACAGAAACTTCTGTGACTTTGAGTTGTTGTTGTCCTAAATAAATAATGCTACCTTCACTCAAAGGCATTTCACCTTGTACCAATTTCTGCCCATCTACAAGGGGAGGATTTTGTTCACGCAAATTTTTAATCAAAAAACGCTGCTGTTGAGCGTTAAAAAAGATTTCTATGTGTAAGCCTGATACTGTAGGATGGCTCAAAATAATATCACACCTGACTGGATCGCGACCAATACGGATAGTGCCAGGATTTTTACTTGGCTGTGTTTCGTGAATTTTCTGAGTTTTAGTTTGACCTGCGTCGTGCCATTGTAAAGTTAGTGCGTTCATTACTTCTCCCCCAAAACCTATATTTTAAATACAATTCCTCCCTGTGCGATTCCTAACACGATGAGGCAGGTATAAGCAACTAATTAGAACATATTTAGATGAAACTTTAAAAATTAACTTATATTGATAGTATTTCCAAATTCAAATTGTTACAAATTTGTGCAAATTTTGACTTAGCGATCGCTTGCTAATTTATCAGCAATCCGTGTAGTTTCTGGTAAACGATATTTTGGCGTACAACGTAATACGTAGTCAATTGCTGTGGATAAACTAATGCGATGTCCGCTAGAAACATACACAGGCTTGACTCCAATACGTGTTCGCAACACTGCCCCAATTATTTCATCTTTATGGATTAAGGGTTGCCAACTACCTCGTGTATCTGGTAGTTCTTCATGTTTGCCGATGAGTAATGATTTTGCTACACCGATAGTAGGTATATTTATGATGACTCCCAAATGACAAGCTATGCCAAATCGTCGAGGATGGGCTATTCCTTGACCATCGCATAAAATCAAATCTGGTGTAATTTTTATCTTTTCCAAGGCATCTAAGACAGCAGGTATTTCCCGAAATGAAAGGAAACCAGGGATGTAGGGAAAAGATGTCGGACGGCGGGCTATACTCGTCTCTTGTAATTGCAAATCTGGGAAACTCAGTACTGCTACTGCTGCTCTGCTGATAGTACCATCAGCTTCAAAACCCATATCGACGCCAGCAACATATTGTACAGGTTCCTGGAGTTGATCTGAGGTGATCACCTCAGTTTGCATTTCTTCTTGGATAGCGATCGCTTCTTCTATTGTCAGAGTCCAAGCATGACGCTGGCTAATCTTCATATCTAAATATTTTATGGATAGCAAATGACTACTACCAGGTAGGAAGGAATTGTTCCGAAATTATTACAGGTAATTGTGTATTTAAATCATGTCATTAATATTAGACAAATTTGTAACTTTTTGTTAAACCTTGGATATCAGATTTTAGTTTTAGCAGAGTAGTAGTTAGCCACGTATAAAGTTGCGATGTTTTTGGTGAGTGATTTCGCACTCGCTCACTAAGTATTTCCCATTATTCCAATATACTTTACTGGGGATAACACAGGTATGCATAACAACAGAAGAAACATAGAAAAAAACTCTCCTCTTGCATTTTATTTAGGTGGAGGAGTGATGGTATTAATATTGGCACTTTTTTTCCGCCCCTTTACTATAGTAAACGCCGGAGAAAGAGGTGTTGTTATGCAATTTGGCAAAGTTCAAGACAGGGTGTTAGATGAAGGTATCCACCCAATTGTGCCAGTAATCACATCTGTGAGAAAACTGAATGTTCGAGTTGCTCAAAATAGTTTTAAAGCGGATGCTGCTTCTCGTGATTTGCAAAAAGTTACAACTGAACTTGCTGTAAATTGGCATATAGATCCAACACGGATAAATAAAGTTTTTCAACAAGTTGGAGATAATGAACAAATTGTTGTAGGAATTATGACTCCCGCAGTCTCTGAGGTTCTGAAAGCAGCTACTGCTAAAAAAACAGCCGAAGAAATTATCACTAAAAGAACAGAATTAAAACAAGAAATTGATAATGATTTAAAAAATCGTCTTGCTGATTATGGTGTAATTGTTGATGATGTTTCTTTAGTGGATTTTGCTTTTTCTCCTGAGTTTAGTCGGGCGATTGAAGCCAAACAAATAGCTGAACAAGAAGCTAAACAAGCAGAATTTATTGCGAAACGAGCAACACAAGAAGCACAAGCAGACATTAACCGTGCTAAAGGCCAAGCAGAAGCACAAAAATTATTACGACTGACTTTAACTCCAGAGTTATTACAAAAGCAAGCAATCGAAAAATGGGATGGACATTTTCCCACAGTAATGGGTGGTAATGGTAGCTTGCCATTAATTAATATTAACCCTGCTAATTTAAATTCTCAAAAACCAGCTAATCAGTAGCTGCTTTCAACTATGTTTATCGAAACACTAATTATTAGCCCAATAGTCTTTTTAAGAGTGATGATTATTGTCATCATCTCAATTAGTTTACATGAACTTTCTCATGGTTTAGTTGCTTTGAGTCAAGGAGATGATACTCCACGCACACAAGGACACATAACTCTTAATCCTTTAGTACATATGGGTTGGGAATCAATTGTATTTCTGTGTGTAGCTGGTATTGCTTGGGGGAAAATGCCAATAGATTCATCTAAGTTTCGCTCAAAAATATTGGGTAATATTTTAGTATCCGCAGCAGGGCCATTATGCAATTTAGGATTGGCTTTTTTGTGTATTGCAATAGTAAAATTGCTTGCTGATTCTACATATGTAGAGTTTTTGAGTTTTAAATTCTTTTATATGGCAGCACATATCAATTTGATGCTGTTCTTGTTTAATCTCTTACCTATTCCACCTTTGGATGGTTTTTATATCTTTAGCGAAATATTTCCAAGATTAAGAGATTTACAATATACACACTTTGGATTATTTGCTTTAATGATGCTATTTTTGATTCCAGAATTTGGTGATGGATTAAGTGCGATCGCAGTATTTATTTTACAGACATTCTTGTAAATTTAGTTTGTAGTCTAAAGAATTGGTTGTAAATATTATTTACCAAGTCTTACCCAGCCTACCACGAAAACCATCAAAAGTCCCTACGATACAAGCCCATAATTTGATGAATATGGAATCTGGTTCGTAACGGATAATTCTCTCCATCATCGTCAGCAAAATTGTTATTCTGTAAACTATTGAACGATATAAGAATTGTCTTTGTGCAAGCCTGGTTTCCAAAAAAGTATGATTTCTGCAAGCATAGTAATAGCGAGAAGGAGAACAAATAAAAGTACTAAATGGGTTTGTATATTTTTTCAATCTATCTTTAACTTGAGAATAATTTCCGATACGATGTTTCATCATCGCATTTTTGACAACAATAATTTTATATTCTCGCTTTCGGAAATTCATGCAGTAAGCATAATCTACAGCGTCTAAAAATAAATCTAGTCTTGGCAGTTCGATATCTTTGGCTGCATTGATATTAATTAAAGAACCCGATGTAATAACAGCATCACATTGATAAACATTTTGAACTGTAGCAATTTCAGGTATAGACGCAAGCTTGTAATCTGTAAAAATACAACCGGGGAATTCTTGCTTTGTATTAATATCGAATATTGCAGGAGCAATGATTCCTATGTTTTGATTTCTGGACAAATCTTGATAATTAGTTAATAGTTTTTCTAAAACATCAGCAGCTGGTTCACTATCTTGATCAAATAGCCAAAGAAAATCATAGCCTTTTTGGATAGCCCAACTAACGGCAATTTTTAACCCTCCACCAACGCCAATGTTTTCAGGATGGAAATCTACAATAATATTTTCCTGGCTGTTATTGGCGATGATTGGATTTTTAGAATTATCAACTATAAATATTTTTTCAATGGGGTATGACTGTTTTTTAATGGCTGTAATAGTTTTCTGAAGCGCTTCTATTTCCTGATAAGCTGTTATGTAAGCTGCTACTCTATAGTTTTTCATTTAAATTTAGAGTGCTTTTGCACTAACTAGAAACGACTAATGAATCTCATTTCGCTAAACCTAATATCTTTTTCACTTTCAACCATTGATTTCTCATTTTCCAAAACTTACTTGATTCCATTGCTGCAATTTGAGCATAAGCATATTGCAGTTCTTGCAAAATGAAATTAGTTTGATTTTGTTGAGGAGATAAATTTAGTTCGAGATAAATTTCACTTTTAGGAAATCCAAACCACATATCTGAGCTATGATATTTTTTAGCTAATTTATTAAACTTGTGACAAAAATATTTAGCTATATTAAGTGCATATTTGTTAGTAGTATGAATCATGGATTCTGAATGCACTCTATAGTGACTAAGTACTGTCGGGACAAGTTTACAAGAGTAGTTTGACTGAGCAATTTTTAGCCAGAGATCGTAGTCATCCCACCCAAACCAACCATATTCAATTAATTCTGTAGAATATCCACCTAGTTTGAGTAATATATTTTTATCAAACAGAGCCATAGCATCTATATATGGCTGTTTCACTAATTTATGTACATCCCAGTCATAGCAAGAAATACGATTAATTTCTTGTCTAGTTTGGTTATCAAATTTTTGTATTTCACCATAAACCGCAGCATGTCGAGAATATTTAATTGTTTCATAAAGAACAGGTAAACAATTTGGGTAAATCCAATTGTCAGCGTCTAAGATAAAAACATAAGGAGAACGAGAAAGTCTCAATCCTACGTTTCTAGCATCTGCTAAACCAGTATTAAACCACTTACTAACTAAACAAATTGGTAATTGAGATTGTTGCAAATATTCTGCGACTAAATTAGCTGAGTTATCTGTTGAACAGTCGTCAATAACTAAGACTTCAATACCTCCTGGTATGTTAGCTAAGTCTGTTTGAGCAACACTTTCTAAACATTCAGAAATGTACTCTGAATAGTTATAAAGTGTAATAATCACTGATATACACGGTTCGTCGCACCTATCATATGCAGAATTTGATTGCAAATTCCATGGGTAATTACCCATTTCTTCAAATAATTTTGCGGCTTTTAAGCGAGAGATATATAATAGTCTTTTTTCATCTATAGTTAAATTCGAGTCTTTGATTTTGACGGGTTGTGGTTCTAATTGTGTGGATTTATAAAAAGTTTTTTCATGATTCACATGATTATAGTTTAAAATTAGCTGCGGTTGTAGATATTCATTATTTAATTCTGTTTGATTTGCTAATAAATCTGAGTGGCGAGAGTTCAGTTTTGTTTGGTTCACTATTAATTGAGACTGTTCTTTTGCTTTAATCATTGCTGAGTTCCCTTTTGCAAAATAAAAGCTTTTTAAGTTGAAACCAAGCTTGACGAAGTTTCCAAAATTTACTACTTTCCATTGCTTTGATGATGTTTTGACAATGTTCCCAAGCTGTATGAGCTTGGTGTAATTGGGTTTGTGTATTTTGCCATTGCTGTTGAATTTCTTGTAACTGAGATTGAGATTGTTGCAGTTGATTTTTTGCTTGTTCTAGTTGGGTTTGAGTTTTTTCTAACTGAATTTGTTTATCTTCTAAATCAAACTGCGATCGCTTTAACTCAGCATATATTTCTTTTAGCTGATTTTGGCAATAATTATAATCCTCAATTAGTTGAGAATATTGTTGATATAAAGATGAATATTTTCCCTCTAAACTTAATGGAAATGCTCGCAGGACAAACTGCAATGTATCAGCATCTTCATCTTGTTCAATAGTACGAATGATATTAATATCGATTTTGTTTTTATCTATATCAGGTATCCAGTCTGAGCCAGAAAAAATTGGTAATTTGATTTGTTCATAAGTATCTACAAAATATCCAGAACGCTCAAATAATTTTGTAACCGTTTGACGAGTAAAAAATCTTAAATGTGTATTGTCTAAAATTCCGAGTTCTGTATATTCAAATTTTCCTTGTAATAAAGCTAGTCTAATGGCTCCATGAGCAATGTTAGGAATAGAAGCTACTACGTATCCTCCTGGCTGTAATATTTGCCTCGTTTCTTCTAGTATTCTCCAAGGGTTTCGCAGATGTTCTAAAATATCTCCAAATACAGCTACATCGAAAGTTTGTCCTGATAATATATCTTTTAAATTTACAAAATCTAAATCAGCAACAATTACTTTTTCGCAATATTCTTCAGCAATTTTGGCAGCCTTAGCATTAATTTCAATCCCGGTAACTTGACAGCCTTTGCTACTTAGTAGCCTAGCAAAATAACCTGTGGCGCAGCCAAAATCAATGACACGTTTATTTTCTCCTACCCAATGGAGCATTTTTTTTAAACTACTATTTTCATCTAGTTCTTCGATAGTTATATTTGGTAATAAAGGATAATCTTTTTTCTGATGTAATAATCATACAAATACGCTCTTATGATCTGATCGCTGGTAATTTTTGAGGTGACACCTGAACACTTATTGGTAGATCTACCCAAGCATGGATACGCTTACCTGTATCAGGGGGAAGCACTTGGAATACCATTGCATTGTCAATCCAGTCAAATGTCATTGCTGTATAGTTTTCTGCACCCGCTACAGTTAAACTATAAGAGCCTGGACGTAATGGTAAATGAAATGTAAATTCTATTTTTAACTCTTCTCCTGGATCTAATTTATCAATTGGATAATTTTCTTCAAATGTATTACTACCAATTAGTTCATTTCCGTTTTTGTCACAAATAAAAAAACCAACTATACATCCTTGTAAAGCTTCATAAATATCTATTTCAACAATTAATTTAACTTGTTCATTAAAACCTAGAGTAGGTGTTTCTCCTAATTCTTCTCCAATTCTGTTAAGTAATTGAATATTTTTGATTAATGCTTTCCGATTACCTCTGCGAGTAGGCTGTGACTTTACTAAAGGTTGCTGGGATGAATTTTCTTCTTCTTGAGTGACTATTCCTAATTCTGTTTCTGTAACCAGCTTCATGTACTTGATAATTACAGCATTAGGCGTTCCTGAAAAGTAATGTTTCCCTTCATGAATCATTACTGCTGAATTACATAATGTTTTAACTGCTCCAGAATCATGAGATACAAATAATGTGGTCACTCCAGAATCCATTAAACTTCGCATCCGGCGCATACAGCGATGTTGAAAAACTATATCCCCCACTGCTAGTGCTTCATCAACAATTAAAATTTCTGGATCGACATTCACTGCTACCGCAAAAGCCAAGCGGACAAACATCCCACTAGAATAGGTTTTAACTGGTTGATCAATAAAATCTCCAATATCAGCAAAACTAGCTATTGCGTCAAATTTATCTTCAATTTCTTTTTGATTTAATCCTAATAACCTGCCATTAAAAAATACATTTTGTCTACCAGTAAATTCTGGGTTAAACCCACTGCCTAATTCTAACAACGCCGATACACGGCCATTTACTATCACTTCACCTGTAGTTGGTGTCAATGTGCCAGCAATAATTTGTAGTAAGGTACTCTTACCAGAGCCATTTTTACCAACAATTCCTACTGTTTCACCTTTCGGAATCTCTAAATTAATATCTCGTAATGCCCAAAATTCACTAGCTCTACTTTTACCAGGTAAAAAAATTTCTTTGAGCCTATCTACAGGATGAATATAGCATTTAAAGCACTTTGAGATATTTTTTAGGGAAATTGCTATTTCTTCTCCCATCTTTTTGCTTGAAATTCTGAAAAATTCCACAGCATGAAAAATCATGCTTGTGGAAGTTTGTTTGAGCCTGCGCTGCCATTTCACTGGAAAGCTTCATTACATAATAAGTGGCATGAAATTACTTGAGTTGCCATTTTGCCAAAACTGTGGATATGAAGGTTATCATTTGGATTGTAGAGATATTTGTAAGAATTGCTTTAGGAGCTTCCAAACCTTGTTTGATTAGAAACTTTATGAGCTTATGCTTTCAAAAAAGCATGAAAACACGTTATTAACTCAAGTTTTCTACGATTTTCGTAGAAGATTTAATGATAGTTTTTTAGAGATGCCCATACATTTAGACAAAAAAGGGCAGTTTACAAAGTGGCATATTTATAGTTCATAATGACTTATGAACTACTTGCACTAGTCCAAATTCTGTGCTTTGATACAAATCACGTAAGCGGAAATACGAACCAAATTTTCTGCTTGGGTGTTCCTGAATCTTCTTCCCGACTAGGAATATAAAAATGGACGCCCATAAATTAGGCTCACAGAAAGAGGTGGAATTTTATTCCTTTTTTGTCGTGTGCCTGCTATTCTTGCTTATGTATTAAAGACGAATAACTAATTGTGATACATCACAAACAAAACAAACAGATTGTATGAAATCTCTCATGCTTAGTCTGTAAGCCTTGATCACCTAAACCCTATTTTCAATACCAGGTGTACTTAGTCTAACTGCTACTTTAATATTTCACAACTCCTGCGCGTTTTCTCTGACTGTACGCACTGCCCAAGTTGATGTTGTTGATTGACAATTGACAATTATTGTGATATGGGGTTAAATTCTTCAAAGAAGTAAGGCGTTAGTACATCCCCGCCAAGAGAGTCATTAACGCCCTTTGCTAAACACTTTATCGATAACCTAATCATGACACAAAATACACAATACAACGAGCCTAAGACCGCTACCCAGACTGTTGCCTACAAAAATCGCCTAAATTCTTGGGTAATTGCCCGCTTACTCCCTGATACACAGCGTCAGATTGTTGCTCGCTTCCGTAGTCGCTCTGACGCCGACGGACACATGCAACGTTTGCGCCAGATCTCACCTGAAGGTAACTTTATGGTTATGTTTGATTGTCAAACAGATGAAAGTTTGAATTAAGGTTATGGAAAAACGATCGCACTTCTCACAATCAAGGTGCGATTAACTATTCTTTGGCAATTTATGATTAGCTTTTGACCAAAAGGCTTATTTTAAAGTATCGAAAGTGGAAGAGCGATCGCACTTGTTCAGGTAAGAGTGCGATCGCTTTTTACCAAAATCAGAGCGGAATTAATGACGAGATAAAGACATAATACAGAACTTTTCAATGTATATCTGGGCATTCTAAATAGAAGAAACATACTGAAGAGAAATTTCTATGTCCAGAATCCCTATTAGCTCAACTCTGTCACAAACAGACAGAGATGCTTTGCTCAAAGCGATCGCCACCATTAAAGAAAAGCTACCATTTCTAATTGATTTGAGTAACGAAGAGCGTAAAGCTTTACCCAAAATGGGAGATAAGAGTCGCGCATTTGTCAGCAAAGCCTTAGAGGTAGCAACACAGAACCCAGAGTTTTTACCACGTTCTTTTGACTTGGAAGAAATGCGGAAGGATGTGCAATTGTTTGAGGCGTTGTACCCGTTGTTGCTATCGTTGACACAGTTGCAAGAGTTGGTGGACAATACTTGCTTGGCAGTGGGTAGTGAAGCATATGCAGCCGCCTTGCAGGTGTATAACTATGCCAAAAGTAGTGGACAAGGATCGGGGTTAAATGCAGTGGTTGATCAAATGGGACAAAGATTTGCGCGTCAATCTCGCAAGTCCAAGTCTTAAAAAGCAGCGTTGTAGAAAATAACTCGATATTTGTCCTTCCGTGGTGTAGAGTGTGAGCTTCAGAACTTGGATGTTGGAGTAAAAA
This sequence comes from Fischerella muscicola SAG 1427-1 = PCC 73103, assembly GCF_000317245.1. Classification (GTDB taxonomy): domain Bacteria; phylum Cyanobacteriota; class Cyanobacteriia; order Cyanobacteriales; family Nostocaceae; genus Pelatocladus; species Pelatocladus muscicola_A. Next base: position 14,771 of record NZ_AJLJ01000215.1, on the reverse strand, counting down.
GCTCGACGTTCCGAGTTCTGAAGTGGAAGTTCCGAGTAAAAAGCTCGGCGTTCCGAATTCTGAAGTGGAAGTTCCGAGTAAAAAGCTCGGCGTTCCGAGTTCTGAAGTGGAAGTTCCGAGTAAAAAGCTCGGCGTTCCGAGTTCTGAAGTGGAAGTTCCAAGTAAAAAGCTCGACGTTCCGAGTCCAGAACAGCAAATGTTGAGTTCTAAAGAGCAAATTTCTAGTTCAAAGGTTGAAGGGTGGAGTTAAGAGTGCGATCGCCTTCCACAATACAATTAATTTTCACCACCAAAGGTCACAAGTTACGCTGAAAACTGAGAATTTAAGTTACAAGAGATATAGCTTACTGGCAAAAGGGTTAGGCAATGAGTGAGTTACAAACCCAGTTACCCACAGATACATGGTTTTATGCTCCTTGGGATGAGTATGAGCAGACAATCGCTAACTTGCTTAACGAGAAGGCAAAAAGTTATTACTATAAGGGGCATATGAGGTTGGAGATGACGCCAGTTAGTTTTGATCATGGTCAAGACCATGTGGTAATTATTTTTGCAGTTAACCTGTTTACAACACTCAAAAGTATTCCAGCCACAGGTTTAGACACTACCACTTTTCGTAAAACTGGTGTTCATGACTGTCAGCCAGATGTGGCATATTACCTCAGAGAACGCACCCAAACTATCCCAACTGGTACAGGAATTGTCAATCTTGATCGTTATCCTGCACCGAATTTGGTGATTGAGATTGCTAAAACATCTCTGCTGGATGACTTGGGTACAAAGCGATCGCTTTACGAAGAGTTGGGTATTGCTGAGTATTGGGTTGTGGATGTGCAAAATGCCCAAATAATCGCCTATGCGATCGCAGATCAGGGTAGTAAACGTATACGTGAATCTCAGGTATTACCTGGGTTAGCGATCGCCATTTTAGAAGAAGCTTTACGTCGTAGTCGGGAAATGAGTCAATCTGAAGTTGGAAGTTGGTTGTTGAGCCAGTTTCAGCAAAAAGAGGGTTGAGTGTTGATTGAGGAATTGGGAGTGCGATCGCTTACTTCTGACACTATACAAATTCCGATGATTATACTCAATAATCTTTACTATTACCAAGTAAAATCTTGAGGTATACCTAAATTTTGCGTTAATTGTTTCATATATGTATTTAATTTTCTTAAAACATAATCAGCAAGATTTCCTGGTGTATTATCATTTGTGTAGCAAAATTCTAAACAAATGAGTTTTTCATTTACATCTACTAATATATCGGGTCTCATATTTGTTATATGAGGATGTTTTTTCTCACAGCTAAAAGAAAAGTTTGGTTGTTCAATAAACACATCTTGTAAAGCTAAACAAACAGCATTATTAAAACGCTGATCACTGATCTTTTTTGTAGATATATCTTCATTTATTTTTTGGAAAGCTTTTTTTGCATTACTTAAACCGTGTTCTACTGCTCCACTTTTACGTTTTCCTGCTGTAATAGGAACACCTAATAACTGTAAATATAAAGGAGTTCTTTTGAGTGTATCTTGAGCTAGTTTTTTGCCAAACCAATGTTGTGGGACTTTATACTTCTCTTCATCCAGAAAATATTCTCTTGTAATAGGAATTTGTGCATCTTTTGCATAAGCAGCAATACAACTGACTAAAGCATTTGTGGGTAGGTACATAATTTTAGTCGTTAACATACGACTATTGAGGGCTAGAGTTAGACGTTGAGGTTTCCAATCCGCTTTCCTCTGATTATTATCATTAATGTATGCAAACAAAGATTTATAATCAGCATTCCACATTTCATTAATAATATCTGGGGTCTGTTTTGCAAAGCGTGCCACTACTCCTTCTGCTTCAGGATAAGAAAATATAAACCATACTTCAGTTGCTCTAGGAACATCTTTTACTAGACCAGAAATATAATTAGTTCTTTCTTCCCACAAGCCTCTGACATCTTTTAAGTAATCTCTAATTAAATGTTTCTCTTTAGGCTTTTGTTGATAAGTAATCTTTAATTGTTCTAAATCATTATCATTTAATTGAAAATCATAACAACTTTTTCCTTTATTAAAGAACATAATTGTTTTTTTGGCTATATTAGTATATTCGTCAATTGGAGGACCAGTAAACTCTACAACTGGTATTCTTGTATGAAACATTGTGCTAGAAAAACTTTTAGCAAAATGTTGCATGTTTTCTAAATCTTGACGAACTGTTACTGGCCAAACAATTAAAATTGCATATTTACGAAGTAAGCCATTTAAGTCTCTAAAGAAAGCTCTTACTTGATTTTCATCTTCATCTTGTAAATTTTCTAAGTAATCAATAACAATGCATAATTTATCATTATTGTTTTTGTTGTTTTCTGAGAAGAAGCTAATAGCTGCTTCTTTTAAAGATTTGAGTAATGTTTTAAGTTTTAAATTTTGCTCGCTTCCATAACCTAATTCACTAGCATTAATGGATACTATTTCTTTGATAGGAATATATTTCTGTAATTTTAACGAACTGATAAAGGTTGATTTTCCTACACCAGAGATACCATATAAAAACAATAAATAACCAGCACTTTGAATATCCATCACAACTTGAATAATTAATTGTTCAAATTCAGTGACAGGTACAATTAAATCAGGAAGCCTAGCCATGTTTTTACCAATTTTATCTAGGATGTCTTCATAAGTAAATGGTAAAAACAACTTATCAATATTATCTGTCTTTATTTTATTAACTAAATTTACTGCTTCCGTGTTTTCTTGTATTGTTAAAACATTATTAATAGCATTTGTGTTTTCTGTTGGTAAAAAAATAGATTTCTTTTCGGTATCTGTTTTATTTAAAAACTTAGACTGCTTATTATTTGGTGTTTCAAAAAAACACACTTTCACTCCCACTAACAAAATAGGGTGAGCATAGCCCACCCTAACTTTAACTATGGAGTACGCAAAGTACCAGCAGGAATTCCCAAAATATCCTCAATCTTAGGCATATCTTCCAACGCAATCACCCTACCTTCATCCTCAAAACCAGCAATTTGATCAAAGTTCAAATACTGATACAAATCCCCAGCAAAAGGCTGAATCTTCTTCACCACAATATCCATATATTCTTGGACTGTGGGAACACGCCCTAATAACGCACAAACTGCTGATAATTCTGCGGAACCAAGATACACTCGCGCATCCTTACCCATGCGATTATTAAAGTTGCGGGTAGAAGTTGAAAACACCGTTGCACCATCTTCAACTCGCGCTTGGTTTCCCATACATAAACTACACCCTGGAATTTCTGTACGCGCACCCGCAGCACCAAAAATACCGTACACACCTTCTTCTTTTAATTGGTGTTCATCCATGCGGGTGGGTGGACAGATCCACAAGCGGGTTTTGACTGCGCCTGCACCTTCCAATACTTTGGCAGTAGCGCGATAATGACCAATATTCGTCATACAAGAACCAACGAATACTTCATCAACTTTGTCACCTGCTACTTCCGATAATAGCTTCACATTATCAGGATCATTCGGTGCTGCTACAATTGGTTCTTTGATTTCGTTCAAATCAATTTCGATAATTTCCGCATACTCCGCATCCGGATCTGCTTCCATTAATACCGGGTTCGCCAACCATTCTTCCATTTTGGCGACGCGACGCATAATAGTCTTCGCATCACCATAACCCCGCGCTACCATGTTTTTCAACAAAGCAACATTAGAACGCAGATATTCAGATACAGTTTCTATACTGAGTTTGATTGTGGAACCAGCACAAGAACGTTCGGCTGTTGCGTCGGTAAATTCAAAAGCTTGCTCAACTTTCAAATCTGGTAAGCCTTCAATTTCCATTATCCGCCCAGCAAAAACATTTTTCTTGTTCTGCTTTTCTACTGTCAGCAAACCTTTTTGAATCGCAACGTAGGGAATAGCGTTAACGATATCTCGCAAAGTCACACCTGGTTGCAATTCACCTTTGAAACGTACCAAAACTGATTCTGGCATATCCAGAGGCATGACACCCAACGCCCCAGCAAATGCTACTAACCCGGAACCAGCAGGAAAGGAAATACCCAAGGGGAAACGAGTATGAGAGTCGCCACCTGTTCCCACGGTATCTGGTAACAGCATCCGGTTTAACCAAGAGTGGATAATTCCATCACCAGGACGCAAAGCCACTCCACCACGAGAAGCGAAAAAGTCTGGTAGTTCGTGGTGAGTTTTGATATCAACTGGTTTGGGATAAGCGGCGGTATGACAAAAACTTTGCATTACCAAATCTGCACTGAAACCAAGACAGGCGAGTTCTTTCAATTCATCCCGCGTCATTGGCCCGGTGGTATCTTGGGAACCAACGGTAGTCATGATCGGTTCACAGTAAGTACCGGGACGTACACCGGGTAAACCGCAGGCTTTACCCACCATTTTTTGGGCGAGGGTGTAGCCTTTACCTGTGTCAGTGGGTTGTTGGGGACGGGTGAAAATGGGACTGGGTTCTAAATCTAATGCAAGTCTGATTTTATCGGTGAGGGTGCGTCCAATTAATAAAGGAATACGTCCCCCGGCGCGCACTTCATCCAAAATGGTATCGGGTTTGAGGCTAAATGTAGAAATTACTTCGCCTGCTTCGTTGGTGATTTCACCTTTGTAGGGGTAGATAGTAATCACCATCCCGGTTTCCATTTTGGTGACATCGCATTGAATGGGAAAAGCACCAGCATCTTCAGCAGTGTTGAAGAAAATGGGAGCGATCGCACCACCTAAAACATATCCACCTGCTCGCTTGTTGGGAACATAAGGAATATCATCACCAATGTGCCAAAGTACCGAGTTAATGGCTGATTTGCGAGAGGAACCAGTACCGACGACATCTCCGACGTAGGCGATGGGGTATCCTTTTTTCTTCAATTCGGCAATGGTATCCAACGCCCCAGGCATCCGTGATGCTAGCATTGCCAAGGCGTGTAAAGGAATATCCGGGCGAGTCATCGCTTCGGTAGCGGGGGATAAGTCATCGGTGTTAGTTTCGCCGGGAACTTTAAAGACGGTGACGGTAATCGCTTCGGGTACTTCGGGACGAACAGTAAACCACTCTGCATCTTTCCAAGAATCAATTACCCGTTTAGCAAAGGGGTTGACTTTGGATAATTCTAAGATATCGTGGAAAGCATCGTACACCAGCAGAGTTTTGCTGAGGGCAGCGGCGGCGTAGGCTGCGATTGGTTCTTTACCTTCTCCCCCCATCACTAGAGGTGTTTCAGAAGAATCTGAGAAAGAGACAGTGGAAGTTTGCAGGAGTTCAATTAAAGATTGGACGTTGTAGCCTCCGATCATTGTCCCCAGCATTTGCACTGCTGCGATGGGTGAAATCAAGGGGCTAGTAATTTCGCCTTTGGCGATTCCAGTCAGAAATCCGGCTTTGACGTAAGCTGCGGGATCAACTCCAGGAGATACGCGATCGCGCAATAAATGTAATAATGTTTCTTCTTCACCCTTGGGCGGATTCTTCAGTAATTCACATAATTCTGAGGTTTGCTTCGCATCCAACGGTAAGGGGGGAATTCCTAATGCTGCCCTTTCTGCAACATGTTGACGGTATTGTTCTAGCATTTTTCTATTCTCCGTTGGGATGTTCTCCCCTTAATTATGAAATATTTTTAGGCAAGACTTGGCTATAAAATCTTACCTGATTTTATAGCTGAAAGTCTTACTGGTAATCGGTTATTAGCAATTTTGTCTTATACTTAAATTATAGTTTTAAGTATCAATTCAAACTGAAAGTCTTTAATTGGCACAATCTCTATTATTAAGCGATTAATTGTTGTTTACATGATATAGAAAACTGGTTATAAATTTATCTACTGATTACTCATCCTGAGTGTTGTTTTAACCAACTTTCTAAATCAGCAATACTAGAAAAATCTAACAAAGCCTCTCCTAGATTCTCTAATTTTTCAATTGACAATCCTTTAATTTGCTTAATTAATGACGCATCAATTTCACCAATACGGCGATTTAGTAAACGTAGGATTAAGTCTTGTTCGCCTTGTTGTATTCCTTCTTGCCTTCCTTGTTGTATTCCTTCTTCTTTGGCTCGTTCCCTATCTCTTTGATAAAGTGGTTCTAATCGCATAATTAACTCCCGATCATCTGCTTCTAATTCTTGATTTACTCTCAAATTTTCGCGCAAGTTGTAAACTAATTCGAGGGTTGCTTTTTGGTATGGATGATTTAATGGTAACGCTTGCAACTCGATAATCGCTTGTGACTGCACACTTCCTCTACCCAAAAGCCTCAACCATAATGTCTCCGGTGTTGACGGTAGTTGATGTACCGCCACAATTGCTGTCCGCAAGGCTTCTGGGAGAAAATGCACTCCTGATAACCAACCTTGCTTTTGGATAGTTCCAAAGCTAGACAATCTAGTTTCAGATATCGTTGGAGTCAGAACCCACAACTTGGGAATTTCTGAGTCCTGAAGTTTGGTTTTATTGGCTTTGGCTTCTCGTCGCAATAAAGCTTTGACTTCTAATAATTTTAGAATACAATCGCAGATTTCATCGCTAGAAGCTGGATTGCGGAATGGTTCGATGATGGCAGGATTTTCTGCAAATCTTCCTAGCAAACCCAGTATTTGTAAATTAGAGTTTTGCTGTTTGGCAGGAGTGAAGAAAACATCTATTTCTTTAATCTCTCCTGATACTTTTTCTGATGCTTTGACTTCTCCGTAATCTTTTAATAATTCTTCGAGGTAGTCTTTGGCAAATTGATCATGGATAAAACGGGTCATTCAATTTTAAGATTGCGGAAGTTCTGGGTTAATGCAAAGTTTTATTATATAGCAGTTATAGAGCTTTCTTGAGAAAATAGATCCCCGACTTCTTTGAGAAGTCGGGGATCTACAACCTTTCATAGTTAAGGCGATGAATCACTAGGCAATTATTGTATTTTCATTTGATGTTTTATCTGGATTAGATTTCAAACGTGTCAAAGCATATTGTGAAACTGCTCTATTAATTGCGTCAGGTTTTGCAAATTGCAAGTTTCATCAAAATTTAGATTTGGATCAATAGCTTTTAATCCAGCAACTCTAAACTGAGCTTTTTTTAGAATCCGGGAACTACGTTTTTTTCGGGGCATAAATTTACACTTTTAAAAGCTTTATCGAGCTATTTTGGCTCAATTAATCTGGATTCTGGTTTTGCTAACACAGATAAACGCCGTGCATTAAACACTCTGCGATATATCTACGCTAACCCGAAAGCAGCAGGAATACAGCAGGGTTATTTCTACGACTTTAGCAATTATGGTACTCATGAGCTCCTTAAATGCTACACTTTACAAGTCTCGATGCAAGAGAAGAGACCCGACCGCTTCCCCCAACGACCCAACCATTAAATAAACCCATATCTAAAACCCAAACTTTGCCACTAAACCAACCACCCCACCAAATCACTGGGAGGTGTCCCTTTGGAGCTAAAGTATCAAAAGTGACGTTTATATAGTATATCCACTTGCTTTTTACTCTCCATCCCACGCGATCGCCAAACCTATTCCATGCTACCTGGTAATACTTACCGTCAGGTTTACCGCCAACGCTCAAATAAATTTCTTTCTGGACGCTGAAGCCAAAGTGTCCATTGCTGTATCTTACCCACAAGCGGTCAATTGTGCATAAATCAGTGCAAGGAAAATTTAACAATTCGTCTGAAGTAAACCAATCACCATCTTTTTTACCTACAGCTTGAATCATTACTCTATAGGTTTCTTTGTCAGCCTCTTTCCATTTTCCTGCTTTCAATAAATCACGCAGTCTGCTGTAGTCTATGCCTTTTTCTGAGGAGAGGTCATCTGTTTTAGTGGATTGATTTTGGCTAGTTGTAACGGGGTGTGTCCCTGGTTTCATCCCAGTAATACCCCAAATCAACTGTTCCATCGGTTCAGGATACTGTAAACGGAAATCAACCCACATCAAACCTTGGAGAAATACAGGTAGTTTTGGTTCTTGTGGTGCATCTGGTAAAAGTACAGGAATCACTGGACACTTTCTATTGACAAATGCTCGCAGAAAAGATTTAATTTCTTGACTTTGCCAGGGGCCGAATCCTGAATTACCTACAAAAACAGCTGCTGCTCGAATCTCGTTTATCTGTTCTTCTAAAGAATCTTGCCAAGAAAAACCAGGGCGTAAATGCCAAATGTCCAGCCAAGGTTTAATTCCGTTCTCTTGTAACTGCTGGGCAACTTGGATAACCGCAGGCTTATCCTTGCTATTGTGGCAAAGAAACACATCAAACTGTTCCACTTATTACTCTCCCACACCCGCAATAGTCGCCAAAGTCTTTAGAATGCCAAAAGGCAGACTTACGGATACAGTTTTTAATACAACGCGATCGCGCATATATAACTAAGCAAATTTAACTAATTCTCTGTGTTTATTATAAAACTCTGGTAAAACCCCCCAACCCAAACAAAATCCAAAGTTTATTTAATGTCTGCAATATTTTTAACTAATTCAGATAAAATAATAAATTTGTCTGTTGTATCGCATCTTTATAGTATATGTCTAAGACTTACACCGTTGAAATTCAACATCAAGGCAAAACTCATACCTTACAAGTTCCCGAAGATCAAACAATCTTATCAGTTGCAGATGCAGAGGGGTTAGAATTACCTAGTTCCTGTCATGCAGGCGTTTGCACAACTTGCGCTGGTCAAATTATTTCCGGTAAAGTAGATCAAAGTGATGGCATGGGCGTTAGTCCAGAACTGCAAAAACAAGGTTACGTCTTACTTTGTGTTGCCTATCCTCGTTCTGATTTAAAAATTGCCACAGAAAAAGAAGATACTGTTTATCAATTACAATTTGGGAAATAATATTAATAGTTAGTAGTTAGTAATTGTTTTACACTAATCACTAACCACTAACTATTCACCACTAACAACCAAAAAATACAATGACAACTCATTTTATTACCGCAGAAATTAACCTCCAAGAAACTCCTACAGAATTAGAAAAAACAATTGAAGCAGAACTGAAAAAACAAGGTGAACCTTTACGTTGGGCAATTACTTCTGTGGATGTTCCCCAACAAAAAGCAACTGTGGAAGCTGTCGTCACTACTGATGCTTAATTGTTAATGGCTAATAGGTTATTTATAAAGTAAAAATAAAGTCACTGTAGGGTGCGTTGCGCTGCGCGACAACACACCCTACTTAAGAGACGATTTATAAAGTAAACCTTAAATTGTAGGGTGCGTTATAGCAACGCTTAACGCACCGAGAAAGATGGTGCGTTACGGCTAATCTTAACTCTCTCAAACTCCAAAATCCTTGCATAGCCGTAACACACCCTACTTAATATTTACTTTATAAATAAGCTCTAAGATTTACCAATATAATAATTAGCCATTTGTTTCTTTTTATTTTTTACTTTTTAATTATTTGTGCGTCCATACACTGCTATTTTAATTGTACCTACTGGCATTGGAGCAGCAATTGGTGGTTATGCAGGCGATGCATTACCCGTTGCCAAAACTATAGCCCAGGTTTGCGATCGCTTGATCACTCACCCCAATGTCATGAATGGTGCGATTTTATATTGGAATCTCCCCAATGCTTTCTACGTCGAAGGTTATGGGCTTGACAAGTTTGCTGCTGGATGCTGGGGTTTACGTCCCGTCCATCAAAATCGTGTTGGTTTGCTTTTAGACCAAGGAATAGAACCAGAATTGCGTCTGCGACACCTACAAGCAGCCGATGCAGCCAGGGCAACTTTAGGATTGTCTTTAACCGATTATGTAGTTACTGATGCACCTTTAAACGTGGAACTACGTACATCTGAATCTGGTGCAAGTTGGGGAACTATTGGTAATCCAGATAGTTTATTGCGGGCAGCAGAAATATTAATTAACAAAGCTGGTGCAGAAGCGATCGCAGTTGTGGCTCGTTTCCCCGATTATATAGATGAACAAGCAGATCAAAACTACCGTCACGGCAAAGGCGTAGATCCAATTGCTGGGGCTGAAGCTGTGATTAGCCATTTAGTAGTGCGACAGTTTCACATTCCTTGCGCTCATGCGCCAGCCTTTTTACCTCCATCCCTAGATCCCGATTTATCTCCTCGTTCAGCGGCTGAAGAATTGGGTTATACTTTTCTACCAAGCGTTCTTGTTGGTTTAAGCCGCGCACCTCAATTTATTGTGAGGGAGATTGAGCAAATATTTGAACCAACAGATATTTGGGCTAATCAAGTAGACGCTGTGATTATGCCAGCAACCGCATGTGGCAGTAGCGCCTTACTAAGTCTTAGCCAGACGCAATCCCTGATAGTTACAGTTCGAGAAAATCATACTCTGCTTCAAGTTCCTCCCCAACCTTTAGGGATAAAATCAGTAGAGGTAAACTCATATTTAGAAGCAGTGGGTGCATTAGTTGCCCATAAAGCTGGCATTAACCCCTATGCCCTTAGTCTTGATATCTCGCCATTGCGTTGTTTAAATAATTAGTTATTGCCTATGAATCAGTAAACAGTTAACAGTGAGTAATAAAATTTGATAACTGATCACTGATAACTAATAACTAAATTACACTTCCCTAATTCCGTGACCAATAATTCCAAGCAGGGTACAGAGCAAGCAGATTTATCTGTGGAGTAAATCCAAAATCCAAAATCCTCAAGCCCTCGGATTTATCCGTAGGTCAATCCAAAATCCAAAATCTAAAATCCAAAATCGGATGACTCAACCAGAAAAACAAGAGCCAGAAGTACCATACCTGACACGCACCCAAGTCCTGGTGGCGATGGGAGTAACTGCTGTAGTTTTATGGATTATTGCCAAACTATGGTTGTATTTTGGCAGTTTTACTTTGATGCCTTTAACGTGGAATTCAAGAGATTTACTTTTGGGCGTTGGTTTAGGCTTGAGTATTACTGGTTTGAGTGGTTTGGCTTATCAACTTTGCCCTCCTTACCGCAAAAGTGCCAATTATTACTTAGAGATAGTTCTCAAACCCCTAGCTTTACCGGATTTAATTTGGTTGGGATTATTACCAGGATTGAGTGAAGAGTTATTATTTCGTGGTGTAATGTTGCCAGCTTTTGGATTAGATGATGCTGCTGTCATCGTATCCAGTCTTTGTTTCGGGGTTTTGCATTTGAGTGGTTCTCAACAATGGCCGTATGTGATCTGGGCAAGTATTGTTGGATTAATATTAGGATATAGCGCCATCCTCAGTGGTAATTTGTTAGTGCCAATTATTGCTCATGTGTTTACAAATATTATTTCTAGTTATTTGTGGAAAGTAGGACGGTATTAGCAATTAAAAATTAAAAATTAAAAACTAAAAATTTTTGTTTTTTTATAAGCAAGACGAGATTATGGCTACTAGTATAATTATTCCCATCGCTGCATTAATTCTCGCATGGTTTGTTCTGAAAGCCTTGTTCAATGTATTAAAGATAGTTATTAGCACAACAGCCATTGTTTTGGTGGTTTTTATTGTGTTGATGCTGTTTGGTTATGCTCCCCAAGACTTTATGCAAGAAGTCATTAACCTACCTCAAACTTTCAGCCAACTAGTAACAAACGCCAGAAATTACTTACCTCAAACTTTCAGCCAACTAGTAACAAACGCCAGAAATTACTTACCTCAAAATCTTGACCAACTAGTAACAAACGCCAGAAATTACTTACCTCAAAATCTTGACCAAATAGTAACAGACGCCAGAAATTATTTACCTGAAGCTTTCAATCAGGTAGTGATACAAGTAAGAGGTTTGCTGGGCTTGTAGTTGGCTACAGTAATACTCGTAGTCACCAGTTTGAACAAAAAACTGTGTCGTATACTCCAAAAGTAGAGTTAAAGATAGTACCAAAAATAACCCGGAGTCTATCTTAGGGTTATACCCTACTTGCTGAGAAATTTTCTAGCCTGATTGTAGGTTTATTCTCAGCTAAGGAAAAATGTTTATATGACAACCAACATTTCTGATAACATCAACAAAAATAATAATCGATCGCTATGGATGGGTATTATCCTGATTGTTTTGGGAATAATTGCGATCGCACTACCTGTTGTCTCGACTATTTTTGCTGAAACCTGGGTTGCAGTCATCCTAATTTCTGCTGGGTTTGCCAAGCTATTCTATGCCTATAATACCCGTGAACAAGGCGGGTTTGTTTGGAAAATTTTGTTGAGTGGTCTTTACATCGCTACAGGTGTAATGCTGTTTATTTATCCGCGCACAGGTATTCTGACCCTAACTCTGTTACTGGGTAGCTTCTTATTAACTGAAGGCGTTTTCGAGTTAATCTTAGCATTCAAGTTGCGCCCACAACAAAACTGGACTTGGGTACTCACTGACGGCATTATTACCCTTATCTTAGGTGGAATGATCTGGTTCCAGTGGCCTTTCAATGCACCTTGGCTGCTTGGAACACTCGTTGGTGCTAGTGTTCTGTTCACTGGAGTTTCGCGTGTGATGCTGTCGTTGAATGGGCGTTCTGCTCTAAATCCTTCCGATCAAGCTGTGTAATTGTTAAGTGGTTAGGCAAAATTAAATTCATTCGTAGAGATCAGGGAATTCTTAACAGGGAGCAGGGAACAGGGAGTAGGGAGAAATTCTTCCTTTTCCTTTATATCCCCCTTGTCTTCCTTGTCTCCCATGTTTTCCATCTCCCCTTCACTCTCCCACTTTTCTTTGGAGGTGTAATATGACAATTACTTTGAATCACACCATCGTACCTGCACATAACAAAGAAGCAGCAGCAAGGTTTTTTGCAGAAATTTTTGGTCTGAAAGTTGAACCTTCCGTTGGTCACTTCGCTGCTGTACATGTTAATGAAACTTTGACGCTTGACTTTGCTGATAGAGAGGAATTTGAGTCACATCACTATGCATTTCATGTCAGTGATGAGGATTTTGATGCAATTTTTGAGCGAGTTAAAGCAGCAGGATTGGAATATACTAGCGACCCCATGCACCAAAATAAAAACCAAATTAATCATCGCAATGGGGGACGTGGTTTCTATTTTTATGATCCTGACGGTCATAATTTAGAAGTGCTGACTCGTCCATAGATATAACGCGTAAAATCAACTAAGTAATGCAGGACTACCCAGCACCAGCTTGTTGTGCTGCTAGTGCGATCGCCTGCGGTAATATCTTGTGTTCCTGTATCTGAATTCTGGCATGGAGAGTTTCAGGTGTGTCATCAGCTAAAACGGGAACTGCTGCTTGCATTAAAATCGGCCCGCTGTCCATTTCCAGACAAACCAAATGCACTGTACAGCCAGTAATTTTGACACCAGTAGCTATAGCTTGTTCTATGGCACGAGAACCTTTAAAACTGGGTAACAAGCTGGGATGAATATTAATAATCTTGTCTGGAAAAGCATCAATTAATACTTTTGTTACTAGTCGCATCCAACCAGCCATAATCACCCACTCCACATCATACTGTTGTAGAGCTTGGACAATTTGCCGATCAAACTCTTCACGGCTACTATGATCACGGTGATTGAGAAGTACAGCAGGTACACCCCAATTAGCAGCCCGGACTGCGGCATAGGCATCTGGATTATTGTAAATTAAAACTTGAATTTGGGCGTTGAGTTGTCCATCTTTGATGGCTTGGGCGATCGCTTCAAAGTTAGTGCCACTTCCTGAAGCCATGATTCCTAATTTTATAGGCTTGTGTTGACTAAAGGCGTCTTGAGTTTGAGGAGAAACCAGGCTAAAGATAGAATCAGGGCGGAGTGTCATAACGACAGGTTAATTTTATAGATGCCAAAAATATATAGTAAATCTAGTCAGTCGTGGTTGGATAATGATAGCGTTGCTGCTTGGTTTTTTCTCACTCCAGCACTGATTTTATTAGGGGTTTTTATTCTTTGGCCAATTGCCTATTTGTTTTACCTCAGCTTTACTGCTGGTATTTTCAGTTCTGATGGTACACACTGGGTAGGCTTGAAAAATTACTGGCGTCTCTTATCTGACTCAGATTTTTGGCAAGTTATTATTAATACTATTTATTTCACCCTTGCTACTGTTATTCCTAGTCTGGTGATTCCTTTAGGAATAGCGGTATTGTTAAACCAGACTTTGCCTTTAGGGGGATTTATCCGCAGCCTTTATTTTTTACCCTCGATAATTTCTCTAGTTGCTGCGGGTTTGGGATTTCGCTGGTTGTTTCAAAATGATGGTACAATAAACGCTCTATTGGGTGTTATTGGTATTAAACCTATTCCCTGGTTAAGTAGTACTGTATGGGCAATGCCAGTACTAATTATCTTGAGTATTTGGAAACAAATCGGCTTCAATATGGTGGTGTTTTTAGCAGGCTTGCAAACCATTCCTCAAAGTCGATACGAAGCGGCGGAACTTGATGGCGCTAATAGTTGGCAAAAGTTTTGGTATATCACCTTACCTGGATTGCAATCTACTTTAATTTTTGCGATCGTTACCACCATGATTTTTACATTACGCAGTTTTGAGCAAGTTTATGTGATGACTGGTGGCGGGCCTCTAAATTCTACTAATTTAATGGTTTACTACATTTATCAAGAGGCTTTTGCTCAATTTGATTTTGGTTATGCAGCAGCCGCAGCAACGGTATTATTTGCGGTGACGCTGGTGCTGGTGTATTTGCAGCTACAAACCTGGAATGAGGAGAGGTGAAGTACCCCTTTTTTTCGATTGGTTGACTGTAGAGATTCTGGATACATTGTTACCCGAACGGGTTCATCGGTGTAATCCGAGAGTTATAAAAAAACCTGTATCT